>CAJUPT010000010.1:60509-65792 GCA_910588405.1 uncultured Lachnospiraceae bacterium
GGCCGGAAATACTCTGCCGGTGTGATGGTACTGGAAGGACAGTTACGGAACTAAATTAGGAGGTATTTTAAAATGAGTGACGAGAGAATCAACATTCCTTATAAAGGGACCCCGGAGCAGGAGAGTCAGCTGGCCGAGCTGCTTGACGATTACAAGGGAACGAAAAGTCCTCTGATTCCTGTACTGGAGCAGGCACAGGAAATTTTCGGATATCTTCCGGAAAAGGTGCTGAAAACAATCTCTGAGGAATTGCGGATTTCTTTGGCTAAAATTTACGGCGTAGTAACATTTTATTCATTTTTCTCCCTGTATCCCAAGGGAAAATACAATATCTCGGTATGTCTTGGTACCGCTTGCTACGTAAAGGGCTCCGGCCAGGTTTACGAGAAACTGCAGGAAGTTCTGGGAATTACCGGCGGACAGTGTACCGCAGACGGTAAGTTCTCTCTGGAAGCCTGCCGTTGCGTAGGCGCCTGTGGCCTGGCTCCGGTTATGACGGTGAACGGCGAAGTTCACGGACGTCTGACCGCAAACATGGTCGAGGATATCCTTGCACAGTATCAATAGGAAAATCCAACTGATAAATGCCATGAATAAATGGAAAAAGTTACCGTTCACTTCGTGGCCGGTAACTGAAAAAACGCATATGCGGAACTAAGATAGGAGGATGGGCATAGTGATTACAGTTGATCAGTTAAAGAAAATAAAAGAAAAAAACCAGGACATCGTTAATTTCAGACACGAAGGCGCAGACAAGGGAAAAGGAAAGTACCGTTCCCATGTGCTGGTTTGCGCCGGTACCGGATGTACCTCTTCAGGCAGCCAGAAGATCGCCGATAAGCTGGAACAGGAGATCAAGGCAGTCGGACTGGAAAATGAAGTGTGCGTAATCCGCACAGGCTGCCACGGCCTCTGCGCATTGGGTCCGGTTATGATTATTTATCCGGAAGCCGCTTTCTATTCAAATATGGAGCTGGAGCATGTTCATGAGATCGTTGAAGAGCATCTGGTAAAGGGCAATGTGGTAACGAAGTATCTGTATCAGGAGACCGTTACCGAGAACGGCATCATCTCCATGAACCAGACCAATTTCTATAAGCCTCAGCACCGTGTTGCTCTGAGAAACTGCGGTGTGATCAATCCGGAGAATATCGACGAGTATATCGGAACCGGCGGTTACGAAGCTCTGGCCAAGGTGCTTACCACCATGTCAAGAGAGGATGTTGTGAAATGCCTGATTGATTCCGGCCTGCGCGGACGTGGGGGCGGCGGATTCCCTACCGGAAAGAAATGGCAGTTCGCTATGGGCGGCGCTCCCGGCGTACAGAAATATGTATGCTGTAACGCTGACGAGGGCGACCCGGGCGCGTTCATGGACCGTTCCGTATTAGAGGGCGATCCCCACGTTGTATTTGAGGCAATGGCCATTGCCGGTTATGTAATCGGCGCAAACCAGGGTTATATCTACGTGCGTGCGGAGTATCCCATCGCTGTTGACCGTCTGAACATCGCTTTAAAGCAGGCCAGAGATTACGGCCTGTTAGGCAAAAATATTTTCGGTACGGACTTTGATTTCGATATCGACTTACGTCTTGGCGCAGGCGCATTCGTATGCGGCGAGGAAACCGCTCTGATGACCTCCATCGAGGGCAACCGCGGCGAGCCCAAGCCTCGTCCTCCGTTCCCGGCCGTTAAAGGTCTGTTCGGACAGCCTACGATTCTGAATAACGTGGAGACCTGGGCAAACATTCCTCAGATCATTTTACAGGGCGCCGACTGGTTCGCTTCCATGGGTACCGAGAAGTCCAGAGGAACCAAGGTATTCGCTCTTGGCGGCAAGATCAACAACGTAGGTCTGGTGGAGATTCCCATGGGAACCACCCTGCGTGAGGTTGTTGAGAATATCGGCGGCGGTATTCCCGGAGGCAAGAAGTTCAAGGCTGCACAGACCGGCGGTCCTTCCGGCGGATGTATTTCCCTGGAGAACTATGACGTACCGATTGATTATGACAATCTGGTAGCCATTGGCTCCATGATGGGTTCCGGCGGACTGATCGTTATGGACGAGGATGACTGTATGGTGGATATCGCCAAGTTCTTCCTGGAGTTCACCGTGGATGAGTCCTGCGGTAAGTGTACGCCCTGCCGTATCGGTACGAAGCGTCTGCTTGAGCTGCTGAACAAGATCACCGACGGCAAGGCTGAGATGGAAGATCTGGACCGTATGGTTGACCTGTGTAACCTGATCAAGGAAAATTCCCTGTGCGCATTGGGACAGACGGCGCCGAACCCGGTATTGTCTACATATAAATATTTTAAAGATGAGTATATCGCTCACGTGAGAGATAAGAAATGTCCGGCCGGCAAATGTAAGAATCTGTTCTCTTACCAGATCGACCCGGATAAATGTATCGGCTGCGGTCTTTGTGCGAAGAACTGTCCTGTTGAAGCGATCAGCGGCGAGAAGAAACAGCCCTTTACAATCGATACCAGCAAGTGCGTGAAGTGCGGTGTTTGTATTTCTAAGTGTAAGAAGGAAGCTGTTTACAAAGCGTGATCATTTTCATAAATATAGAATTGGCAAAAGTCCCCGGGTACCACAGTTTGACTGACGGATGCAAAAGGCCGTATGAAATCGGACTGTGGACCGACGGGACAGCTGCGGAATTAAAATTCGTACAGGAGGAGGTACTACATTGAGTCAGGTTAATAAAATCCGTGTAATGTTCGATGGCAAAAAGTATCAGGTAAATGCCGGTACTACCATCTTAGAAGCAGCAAAGAGCGTGGGAGTGAAAATCCCCACCCTGTGTTATCTGAAATTTATGACGCCGGAAGCATCATGCAGAATGTGTATGGTTGAGATCGTCGGTATGCCCAAGCTTGTAACCGCATGCTCTTTCCCCATTGCGGAAGGGTATGAGATCCTCACGAAGAGCGAGAGAGTTATCAAAGCCAGAAGAGGCGTTCTGGACCTGCTGCTCTCCAACCATCCCAATCACTGCTTCGCATGTCCCGGTAACGGCGACTGCGAGTTCCAGAATCTTTGCTATGAGTACGGCGTAAAGGAAACATCTTATCCCAACGAGTTTGTTGAGAAGCCGATCGATGATTCCAACCCTTACTTTACATACAATCCGAACCTGTGTATCCTTTGCCACAGATGTGTGAACACCTGCGAGCATCTGGTAGGACGCAGCGCGATTGCCCTGTCAAAGAGAGGATTTAATTCCAAGGTTTCCGCCGCTCCGTTCCAGGATCTGTGGATCAACAACATGGAATGCGAGTTCTGCGGCAACTGTATCCAGGCCTGCCCGGTAGGCGCGTTAAGGCCGAAGAACCGCTGCGAATACCGTCCTTGGGAAGTACAGAGAATCGAGTCCACCTGCTACAACTGCAAGAAGGGCTGCAAGCGTGTACTGCTGATGAAGGACAACAAGATCGTGGACGTTGTGGCTGATCCCGAGTCCGAGAACAAGGGACGTCTGTGCAACAAGGGCCGCTTCGAGTTCTACGATGTACAGAAGCCCGGCCAGATCGCTATTCTGGAAGCTAAGGATATCGAGCGCGCAAGAGAAGCTCTGATGGAGCAGCTGGACGCGGAATAATCGGAAACGTCATTGACAGGATGTGGCGTATTTCGCCGGATATTTGTAATAAGACGTGAGAGCGGAGGAGAGAAATCTCCTCCGTTTTTATATGATGTATTCCTGGAATTTCTCAAAATCAAGCACTGCGGGACGCCGAAAGTATGCTATGGTATGATTAGAGAAGCTTATGGCCAAAATACTGTGAATTGATTTTGCGTTAGAGATTATCTTGAGATTTTTCGGTGAAAACCTTGATTATTGGTCTGAAATTGGCTAAAATATGGATGAAGTTGATATAGTCTGTCAGGATTGCGGCAGGTAAAAAGCTTGCCGAGGGTTTATGGAAGTGAGTGGAAGTATGAAACGTACGCCAATAAAACTGAATTTAGAGTCATACCCTGAGGCGGTGGCAGGCTACATGAAGGATTCGATGCTTTACGACAGCAGCAGCTCGCCGCAGGCCAGAGTGTTTTTGATCGACAGGGATGAAGGCTATTTCCTGAAAGAAGCGGCCGCGGGAACATTGAAAACAGAAGCGTTGATGACTGCGTACATGTGTTCGTTGAAGCTATCGGAAGAAGTGTTGTATTATGGCTCGGCGCATGGAAAAGATTATCTGTTAAGCAGAAAAATTCAAGGAGAAGATTGTACTGATTCGGCATATCTGTCAGAACCGAGGCGGCTTTGTGACGTCACAGCCTCGTTACTGCGGGAACTGCATGAGATGGATGGGAAAAACTGTCCTGTGCAGGACAGAATTATGACATATGTGGAGACGGTAAAGGGCGGATTTGATAAGAGCAGTTATGAGCCGGATCTGTTCAGAGGGATGTGGAAATTTGATTCTTTTTCAGATGCGAAACATGTGGCAGAAGAGGGGCTGCCATTGTTAAAAAAGGAAGTACTCCTTCATGGCGATTATTGTCTGCCCAATATCATTTTGAATAATTGGAAATTTTCAGGTTATATTGATCTTGGCTGCGGCGGGATCGGAGACAGGCACATCGATGTTTTATGGGGGATCTGGACGCTGAATTATAATCTTGGGACAGC
The DNA here is from genome assembly GCA_910588405.1 of uncultured Lachnospiraceae bacterium. GTDB lineage: Bacteria > Bacillota > Clostridia > Lachnospirales > Lachnospiraceae > Paralachnospira_A. Next base: position 65,153 of record CAJUPT010000010.1, read on the forward strand.
TGCGTACACAGATCGTTTTATTGACGTTTATGGAAGAGATATGATTGAACCGGAAAAATTGCGGATGATTGCGGCGATGGAGATGATTGGCGGATGATGGGGCGTAAATGATGGTTACTAACGGACAGACCATGACAAGCAGGGCAATCCGTATCCGCTTTTATACATGAAATTATAATGAATTTGTTGATGACAGGGAGGCTGATATTATGAAAAAATTATTTGGTTATGCGGATGAATATTTACGGAACAGCGACTGGAAGGATATGGCCATGCTGAAATTTTGTCTGTTCTCTATGGGGATTCTGGCAGGGATGCGGATATCGGAGAAAAGTAAAAAGAAAGTGGGAGTGGCAGCGCTGTTTGTATTTGTGCTTACTTATATTCCGCTTATGAAAAAGTTTATCGGGATTGTGGCGGGGAAAAAGAGAGATGAATGACTATATACATGACAGAGGGGGTTTTGTTTTGTGATGTTTAGCGGACTAATATCATAGGGCAGAACCCTATATTTTTGGATAAATTAGTGTGCTGACACACTTATATCTGGCAAAATTACGTAGGACAATTCAAAGCGTGTCCGGGAAAAATGCGGATTTCTCCAATCTTGCACAACAATATCTATCAACGATGCGCCGCA
>CAJUPT010000011.1 GCA_910588405.1 uncultured Lachnospiraceae bacterium
GACCTACACCCTTAGCAGGGGCGCCTCTTCGGCCTCTTGAGTATTTCTCCGAATTCTAAGAAGCCTGATCTTTACTCGCTTCTTATCATTATTTAATTGGTGCGTGATTTGACGCATTAACGATTATACTTGATATGGCAACTCTTGTCAACAACTTTTTTAATTATTTTTTCCTTTTCTGAAATTTCCTGATAAACAAAGAATACTTCTTATATTTAAATATATAACAGTACTCCCCTGCCTTCCACGCAAAAGAGTACTGTCAATCACACACTAAGCCTTTACCGCTCCAATCTTGTTTTTGCGGTATGCCATATTATATTTGCGGCACAGTCTGTCTTTTCCCAGCAGCGCCTCCGTCGCATAAATTGTCCCTATTACGTCTCTGCTTAAAGGGTCTGCTATCACAGAATCCAGTCCGGCCTCCATAGCCAGCGCAAGAAAATTAACATTAACCAGTTTTCTGACAGTCATTCCGTAAGAAATATTGGAAAGCGCCGCCGTCACATTTACCTCAGGACATATCTTCTTAATCTGTCGGATAGATTCAAAGAAATTTAATGCCGAATCATTTACGGCGGACAAAGCCAGCACCAAAGGATCAATATGCATCCGTACAGGAGCTATGCCATAAGAAGCAGCCTTTTCCAATAATATTTCCGCATTTTTACCTTTTTCTTCCAGTCATTTGCAGTTTTGGAAATACTTTTACCAGCATCTGTGGATTAGGAGAATCGATGCAGATGGGTTTTGCGGCCACTTCCTGTACACAATCGATCAGCCAGCATAACGCATCATATTCCATTTCAGGCGACGTACCGGCGCACACGTCCAGATAATCGGCCCCCGCTTCTTCCTGATCAATGACCCTTTTCTGAATCAAAGCCCGATCCCTTTTTTCAATTGCTTCGGCAATAGCCGGTATAGCTTCGTTTATTTTTTCTCCGAATCATTAATTCGCTTACTGATTGTCGGCTGCCCTACAAACAGATTTTCCGCTGACTGAGACATATTCAGCGTTTCGGCAATATTTAAAAATGTAATAATCTGTGAAACTGTCAAATCCGAAAATTTTTGATCAGCCATATGCTATACCTCTTGTTTTATAAAAGAGAGTTTTAAATAATATCTTTAACAGCAAAACCGAAAAATTAATTTTTACTCGGTTCCATCCGACTCGGTTTTAACCGAGTAAAAATAAAACTGTAAGAAAAGCAGCCGGCAAAAAATTTGCTTGCTGCTTTATTTGAAATTTTTAAATTTCCTGATGATAACTAATTTATTTATTTTTTCCTAATTCTCGCTCTCCAGCTGTTCCTCCAGCTCCTGCACCACGGCGTCGGAATCCTTCTTGTCGTCTTCCCTTACCTTGGCGATGCTGGCGACGGTTACATTTTTCTCCAGATCCATATCAATCAGCTTCACGCCTGAGGTGATTCTGCCCAGGCTGGAGATATCCGATACGCCCATGCGGATGACGATGCCTTCTGTGTTGATAATCATAATCTCCTGGTCGTCGTATACGGCTTTTACGCCTACGATATTTCCGGTCTTTTCATTAATCTTATAACACTTAATCCCTTTTCCGCCTCTGTTCTGGGCGGTAAATTCCTCCAGAAGCGTCCGTTTTCCCATACCGTTCTGAGACACGAACAGCAAAGCGCTGCCCTGGGTATTTAACTGCATGCCCACAATCTCGTCGTCATATTCCATCTTCATACCGATCACGCCCATGGAGGTTCTGCCGGTAGGGCGAACGCAGGACTCATGGAAACGGATACACTGGCCAAAAGCAGTCACCAGGAATATATCCTTCTCATTGTTGGTAAATTTCACCTCGATCAGCTCGTCGTCGTCCCGCAGAGTGATGGCCTGCAGACCGGACTTTCTGATATTCATAAAGTCCGTAATATCTGTCTTTTTCACCATTCCCTTTTTCGTGGCCATAAACAGATATCTTCCCTGCTTATACTCTTTGATGGGAATCACGGCGGTAATCCGCTCTCCCGGCAGAAGCTGAAGCAGGTTGACGATGGCCGTTCCTCTGGCCGTTCGTCCGGCTTCGGGAATTTCATAGGTCTTCAGACGGTATACCCGCCCCGTATTTGTGAAAAACATCACAAAATGGTGGGTGGTAGTCATCATCAGATCTTCGATAAAATCTTCCTCCAGCGTCTGCATTCCCTTGATGCCTTTTCCGCCTCTGTGCTGGCTCTTGAAATTATTCACGGACATCCGTTTGATATAACCAAGCCGGGTCATGGCAATTACCACGGATTCGTCGGGAATTAGATCCTCATCCACCAGATCACCGTCGTCATAGCCGATTTTGGTTCTTCTCTCGTCGCCGTATTTATCGGAAATCAACATGATTTCTTCCCGAATCACGCCCAGCAGCTTTTTCTCATCTGCCAGAATCGCCTTTAAGTACTCGATTTTTTCTTTCAGCTCCCTGTACTCATCCTCCAGTTTTTCCCGTTCCAGACCGGTCAGCGCACGGATTCGCATATCAACGATGGCCTGTGCCTGAACGTCGCTTAGGGAGAACCGTTCCATTAACCGTTCTTTTGCCTCGGCAGTGGTACGGGAATTTCTGACAATACTGATTACCTCGTCGATATGATCCAGGGCAATCAGCAGACCTTCCAAAATATGAGCCCGTTCTTCCGCTTTATTTAACTCATATTTTGTCCGTCTGGTAACAACTTCTTTTTGGTGATCCAGATAGTAGTGAAGCATCTGGGACAGATTTAAGACCTTCGGCTCATTGTTCACCAGCGCCAGCATAATCACGCCGAAGGTATCCTGAAGCTGCGTATGCTTGTACAGCTGATTCAGGATAATATTCGGATTTACATCCCGCCTGAGTTCGATGCAGATCCGCATTCCGGAACGGTCGGACTCATCCCGCAGATCGGTGATGCCGTCCACCTTTTTTTCCTTGACCAGCTCGGCGATCTTCTCAATTAACCTGGCCTTATTCACCATATAAGGCAGTTCCGTGACGATAATCTTATTTTTGCCGTTGGGCATCGTCTCGATATTGGTCACGGCACGGACTCTGATTTTTCCCCTGCCGGTTCTGTAAGCCTGATCGATTCCATACCTGCCCAGAATTTCCGCTCCGGTAGGAAAATCAGGGCCTTTTACCAGTTCCAGAAGCTCCTCGATGGCGGTTTCCCTGTCTTCATTGACATAATTGTCAATGATTTTCACCACGGCCTCAATGGTTTCCCGCATATTATGGGGCGGTATGTTGGTGGCCATACCCACGGCGATGCCGGTGGTGCCGTTGACCAGCAGATTGGGATATCTGGACGGGAGCACGGAGGGCTCCTTTTCCGTCTCGTCAAAGTTGGGGACGAAATCCACCGTGTTTTTATTGATGTCCGCCAGCATTTCCATGGAAATCTTGCTTAACCTTGCCTCGGTATAACGCATGGCGGCGGCCTCGTCGCCGTCCACGGAACCGAAATTGCCGTGGCCGTCTACCAGAGGATACCTGGTATTAAAGTCCTGGGCCAGCTTTACCAGCGCCTCATAGATGGAGCTGTCGCCGTGAGGATGATATTTACCCATGGTATCGCCGACGATACGGGCGCACTTACGATGGGGCTTATCAGGCCCGTTGTTCAGCTCGATCATTGAGTAAAGAATTCTTCTCTGTACCGGCTTTAAGCCGTCCCGCACATCGGGGAGCGCCCTGGCGGCGATTACGCTCATGGCATAATCGATGTAAGACGTCTCCATCGTTTTTTTCAGGTCCACCTCATGAACCTGATCGAAAATAGTCTGATCCATTGATCCTCCTATCTTATTTTAGTTCCGCTACAGTCCTTCCGATACCTGAACCGGCATAGGACTTCCGCTATTTTATTTTAAATATCCAGATTCTTCACAAATTTCGCGTTCGCCTCGATAAATTCCCGTCTTGGCTCTACCTTATCGCCCATCAGAGTCGTAAAGGTCAAATCGATATCCGTTGATTCCTCCTCGTTCATGGTTACGCGAAGCAGAATCCGCCGTTCCGGGTCCATCGTGGTTTCCCACAGCTGAGAGGCATCCATTTCCCCCAGACCTTTATACCGCTGAATTTTGTTGTTATTATCCCGGCCGATTTCGGTGAGAATGCCGTTCAGCTCCTCATCACTGTAGGCATACCAGACATTTTTGTTTTTCTCTATCTTATACAACGGCGGCTGGGCCAGATAGACGTATCCCTGTTTGATCAGCTCCGGCATAAACCGGTACAAAAAGGTTAATAATAACGTACTGATATGGGCGCCGTCCACATCGGCATCGGTCATAATGATAATCTTGTGATACCGCAGCTTTGTGATATCAAAATCCTCATGGATACCGGTTCCGAAAGCGGTAATCATGGCCTTGATCTCGGCATTGGCATAAATTCTGTCCAGCCTTGCCTTCTCCACGTTCAGAATCTTCCCCCGCAAGGGCAGAATGGCCTGGGTCGCCCTTGACCTGGCGGATTTTGCGGAGCCGCCGGCGGAATTTCCCTCCACGATATAGATCTCGCAGTTTTCCGGGTTTTTATCGGAGCAGTCCGCCAGTTTACCGGGAAGGGCCATGCCGTCAAGGGCTGTTTTTCTTCTGGTCAGGTCTCTGGCCTTTCTCGCCGCAGCCCGGGCACGCTGGGCTAAAATGGCTTTATCACAGATGGCTCTGGCCACCTGGGGATTCTGTTCCAGAAAATAAGTCAGCTGCTCGCTGACAATACTGTCCACGGCACCCCGGGCGTCGCTGTTGCCCAGCTTCTGTTTCGTTTGACCTTCAAACTGAGGGTCCTCGATTTTCACGCTGATAATGGTGGTCAGCCCCTCCCGGATATCTTCTCCGGCCAGCCCTCCTTCGCTTTCCTTTAACAGCTTATTCTTTTTGGCGTAATCATTAAAGGTTTTGGTCAGAGCGCTTTTAAACCCGGCCAGATGGGTACCGCCCTCGGGGGTTGTAATATTATTGACAAAGCTGTAGACGCTCTCATTATAGGAATCATTATGCTGCATGGCCACTTCTACAATAATCTTGTCCTTTTCCCCCTCACAATAGATAATCTCATTGTAAAGAGGGGTAGTGCTTCGGTTCAGATACTGGACAAATTCCTTGATGCCGCCCTCATAATGGAAAGTTTTTTCCTGTCTCTCTCCCCGCTCATCGATCAGCGTGATCTTCAGCCCTTTGGTCAGAAAAGCCATTTCCCGCAGACGCTGCTTTAACACATTGTAATCGAACACCGTTTCTTCAAATATGCTGCCGTCCGCTTTAAAAGTAACTTTTGACCCATGCCGATCTTCCGGACAGCTCCCTGTTTTTTTCAGGGAACTGACTACCTTTCCCCGTTCAAATTTTTCTTTATAGATATAACCTCCTGTAAAAATCTCCACTTCCAGCCAGTCTGACAGAGCGTTGACCACGGAAGCGCCTACGCCGTGAAGGCCGCCGGATACTTTATAAGCGCCGCCGCCGAACTTGCCTCCGGCATGAAGCTGGGTAAATATCACTTCCACGGCCGGAACGCCGGCCTTCGGATGAATATCTACAGGCATTCCGCGGCCGTTGTCGATCACCGTCACGGACTGATCCTGATGGACGGTCACTTCTATTTCCGTACAAAAGCCTGCCAGAGCCTCATCCACCGAATTATCTACAATCTCATATACCAGATGATGCAGTCCTCTGGCCGACGTGCTGCCGATGTACATACCCGGTCTTTTTCGCACCGCCTCGAGTCCTTCCAGTATCTGTATTTGTTCCGCATTGTAATCTGCGCTCATAAATACCTCCGTCTCTGCTAAATTATGATTTGAAAGTCTAGTGTTCAGTGTGCTTTTTGGCCTGTAATCAAAAACACACTAATTTTTGCAGGCTACGGTTCCATGTTCCACCTGAAAGATTTTATCCATCTGAAACCTGTCATTTACAAAATCATCCAGTCCCGTACAGGTAATCAGCGTCTGAATATGGGATATACTGTTTAATAACTGATTTTGCCGTTTACTGTCCAGCTCTGACAACACGTCGTCCAGCAAAAGCACCGGTTCATCCTTCGCCACCTCCTCTACCAGCCTGATTTCGGAAAGCTTTAAAGACAATGCCGCCGTTCTCTGCTGTCCCTGGGAACCGAATTTTCTGATATCCATGCCGTTTACCAGAAAACAGATATCGTCCCTGTGAGGACCGTTCAGCGTAGATTTCTGTCTCAGATCTCTTTCACGGCCCGTTTCCAGGACGGATTCAAAAGCTTCCTCCGTCACATTCGGTTCATACCGAATCAATAGTTTCTCTTTTCCTTCGGTCAGCCGGTCATGCACTTCCGTAATGATTTCATTGAGCTGATCTACAAACCTTCTTCGCTCCTGAATAATATTTCTCCCATAGCGCACCATCTGCATATCCCAGATCTGCAGCGTATCCATGGTCTCCGGCTTATAAGACAAATCCTTCAACAGCTTATTCCGCTGAAGAACCACTTTGTTATAAGATGACAGCCGGCTTGTATAGACCGGATTCAGCTGACACAGCTCCATATCAATAAAATGCCGACGCTCCGCAGGACCGTTTTTGATAATTCCCAGATCCTCCGGAGAAAAAAAAATCACATGGGCGATTCCCAAAAGCTCGCTGGCTTTGCGAATCGGAACGCCGTTAATCGCGATACCCTTTGGTTTATTTTTCTTTAAATGCATGTCGATACGGTAATCCAGTCCTCTGCGGTTCAGAATCATCTTCAGATGAGATTCTTCTTTCTCAAACCGGATTACCTCTTTATCCTTGCTGCCCCGGTGAGATTTTGTCGTGCTGCATACATAGATTGCCTCCAGGATATTTGTCTTTCCCTGAGCGTTATCTCCGTAAAAGATATTGGTTCCCTCATGCAGCGCAAGGCACATCCTGTCATAATTTCTGTAATCGCTTATATCCAGTGATTTAATGATCATGTTCTTTTATCCGAATGCTTTTTCCCTGATAAGAAACCACATCCTGAGGATACAGCTTTTTCCCTCTCTGTAACTGTGTTTCGCCATTCACGGTAACTAAGCCGTCCAAAATCACCTGTTTGGCCTCCGCTCCGGATTCCACCAGGCCGCAGGCTTTTAATGCCTGGCCAAGTTTGATAAATTCATCTTTTAATATCAGTTCTTCCATATCATCCATTTCTTCAATCTTTTAATAAACAGCCAACAGTTAAGTTAGAACCAATAAATGATCTCATATACTCCCAAAACTTAAGCATAGCCACTATTATGTCTGTGTTTGTAAGCGGCACTTTCAGAAAAATAGCCTGCAAAGTTTGCCAGATATGAACCAGACAGAATACCAGCCGATTTCGTCAGATTAGGAATAATTCGCCGGAAGGAAATTCACAGGAAGAATCAGATAAATATAGCTTCCCTTTTCATCTTTAATAAAGCAGGGCGCTTTGGCATTGGTCATATACAGATCAATCTCCTCATCATCAATTACCCGCAAAGCGTCAATCACATATCTGGGATTAAATCCGATCATCAGATCCTTTCCCTGCTTCTGTACCGGCATATCCTCCCGCATGGAGCCCAGGGAAGAATTTAAACTGATTTCCAGCTTCTCATCTTCAAAATTCAAAACAATAGGCTTATTATCATTTTCCCGAACCAAAAGGACAGATCGTTCCAGACCGCCAAGCAGTTCTTTTTTATTTATTCTTACCTTTGTTTCATAATTATCTGATAACATCTGATTTACTCTGAAATATTCTCCCTCAATCAGTCTCGATACAACAATTGTATTATCAAATTCAAAGCAGATATGATTTCCCGTAAAAAAGATATAAACGTCCTGATCTACATCGCCGGACAGAATCTTACTGACCTCGTTCAATGTTTTTCCGGGCACAATTACCTTTTGATCAGGATAGTTATCTTTTAAAATTACATTTCTGATCGAAATACGATGTCCGTCCAGAGCCACTACCCGCAGTGTATTTTCATTGATTTCAAACAGCTCGCCTGTCATGATTTTATTCACATCATTAGCAGCTATGGAAAAGATGGTCTGTCTGATTACCTCTTTCAGTGTAAACTGTGACAGGCAGACGTAACTGCCTTTTTCAATATCGGGCAGATAAGAAAATTCTTCTCCTGATTGTCCTGGAATGCGGAGTTTCGATTTTTCACAGGAAATTGTCAGTAAAAAGTTTTCATCCGATTCAATCGTCACATCATTATCCGGAAGTTTTCTGATAATTTCGGAAAACAGCTTTGCATTAATGGCAATTTTTCCCTTTCCTAAAATATTCCCTTCTATCGTTGTTTCAATACCTAATTCCATATCGTTTGCCGTCAGTTTAATGTTCGTATCCTCAGCATCAATCAGAATACATTCTAAAATCGGCATCGTTGATTTTGAAGAAACTGCCTTCAACACGATATTGAGTCCGTTTAACAGTGCAGGTTTTTGAAAGATGATTTTCATGGATTGTGTATAACTCCTTTCGGCGATCAGTGAGGGAATGATTATATTTTTTCAGCAGTAGTAATAGTCGGGGCTGTGGATAGGTGTATAAGTCCGGTTTTGTCAGTAAAAATCAGTATTTTTGAAACGTATAACCTTGTGGACAACCTAACTTTAAGCTCGGGATAACGGTAAGGTTGTCCACATTAAAAATTTTATTCACAATCGTACACATTTTATCCACAGAGAATGAACCTGAATTTGTGGATGAAGCTAAGGCTGGTTTGTGCTGATCTTTTTCCGTAATACATCCAGCGTATTTCGAAGGTTTTCGTTCGTTTCCAGGTCTTTTTTTATTTTTTCATAACCGTGCATGACAGTGGTATGGTCCTTGCCAAGATATTTTCCGATCTGCTGCAGCGGAATGTCGATCATATCCCGGCAGAGAAACATGATGATCTGTCGGGGATGAGCGATATCCCGGCTTCGCTTGGATGAGGATAAGTCTGCTATGTTAATGTTAAAGTGTTCCGCTGTGATTTTGATAATACGTTCGGGCGTGACCTCCTGTACCTGGTTGGGGGAGATATAGTCCCTGAGCACTTCGACGGCGATATCCAGATTGATTTCCTTCCGGTCAAGGCGTGAGAAAGCCGCCAGCTTCGTGAGGGCACCCTCTAACTCTCTGATGTTGGCTTTTATATTTTCCGCTATGTATTTGATGACTTCTTCATCGATGAAAAAGTTTTCCAGTTCTTCTTTTTTGCGTAAAATGGCGATTCTTGTCTCGTAGTCGGGCGGCTGGATATCTGCAGTCAGACCCCATTCAAAGCGGGAACGGAGCCGTTCTTCCAGCGTTTCAATCTCTTTTGGCGGCCGGTCTGAGGAGATTATGATCTGTTTTTTTGCATCCTTCATGGCATTGAAGGTATGGAAAAATTCTTCCTGGGTACTCTCCTTTCCGGCGATAAACTGGATGTCGTCGATCAGTAAAATGTCGTTATTTCTATATTTTTCTCTGAACTGGGTGTTCGTGTTTTTACGGATTGCCTCAATCAGCTCGTTTGTGAATACTTCCGAGGTGACGTACATAATCTTTTTTGAGGAATCATTTTTTAATATAAAGTTGGCGATGGAATGCATCAGGTGGGTTTTTCCCAGCCCTACATCACCATAGATAAACAGTGGGTTATAGATCTCGCCGGGAGATTCCGCTACCGCCAGGGCTGCGGCGTGGGCCATACGGTTGTTTGCGCCGACCACGAAGGTGTCGAAGGTATATTTTGCATTTAAATTAGAAGCTTGGTAAACAGAGCTGTCAATTTGCGGTTTCTTTTTTTCCGGTTTGGCTTCATCCGGCAGAAAAAAAATGACAGACCCGTGTATCCCCGTGATCTGTTCGATGGCAACCTGGAGGAATACGGAGTATTTTTTATGAATATATTCCAGGCCGTGCTTTTCACCCGGATAAGAGACATAAATATTGTTGTCTTCGATTGAATAAGGAACGAGGGGCTTTAACCATGTGTCAAAGGAGACATTGGTGATTTCATGCTCCTCCTTCATGTATTCCAGTATTTTTTCCCAGTTTTCTTTCAGTGTATCCAACATTGTATTTGCTCCAAGTCTAAGTATCACAAAGAAAGGCCGTCGCCTTTTGTGTGACAGATGGTTATGTGGCCGTCATTTGCCTGAAAATGTCTTTGTAGACAGGGCAGGTTTTAACGCATATATGCTTATTGTACTACAAAAAAGTCTTGAGTTCAATTCTAAATTTCAGTTATATGGGATTAATTAGGAAGAAAAAGCTTCCAAAATTAAGAGTGAAGAAGAATAAATGAGCCTGTAATGAGCTGTGAGCCGATAGATCCCCGTGCGTATAAAAGGCTTGGGATAATGTGCATGAACGTAATTGTGGATAATGTGGATAACTTTTGTGGATAGAAAGTTATTCACATTATGGATATCCTGTGGAAAACGGTTGTACACAGAAAAAAATCAAGAAAAAATAAGGAATAGAAGGCAGGTAAAACGGAAAAAGAAGAAAGTTATCAACAACTTATCAACAAATTGTGGATAACTTTTGAAATGTGTATAAGATGAGAAAATTGTTTGATAAATGGAGCGGGAAGGTGGAAAAAGTGATTTTTCCTTTATTTTTTCTTGATTTCTTATGAAAAAAAACTTGACGTGACCATGCAACTCTAATATAATTATAATGCTGTTTCCAAAAGAATGAGTAAGGAGGTGTTGTGGGATGAAGATGACATTTCAGCCTAAGAAAAGATCCAGAGCAAAAGTGCATGGATTTAGAGCAAGAATGAGTACTGCTGGCGGAAGAAAAGTATTGCAGGCCAGAAGGGCAAAAGGAAGAAAAAGATTGTCAGCTTAGGCCGCATGTTTGTGGCCTTTTTCATTAAGTATGTTAGGGTTAAAGAAAAACAGCGATTTTGTGGCCGTCTATCATTCCGGTAAATCCTATGCCAATAGATATTTGATTATGTATGCGATGAAAAATGGAATGGACAGTGTGAGAATTGGCATTTCGGTGAGTAAAAAGGTGGGAAACAGCGTGGTCAGGCACAGAGTGAAGCGTCTGATCAGAGAAAGCTGCCGTTTACATGATGCCAGGTTTAAGCAAGGGTATGATTTGGTGATTATTGCCAGGAGGGCTGCGGCAGGCAGAAGCTATGATGAGATTGAAAGTGCGGTGCTGCATCTGATGAGCTTGCATCATATCAGGCTGCCCCATGAAGGAGCAGAAACAAAAGTCCCTGATTAAGTGGACGTTTTTTAGGTACGGATGCATGAAACAGTTGATGATCGGTTTGATTAAGCTTTATCGGAAGTATATTTCTCCGTTAAAGAGATATCCCTCCTGTCGATATGTGCCCACCTGTTCGCTGTATGCGATTCAGGCATTGGAAAAATATGGGTTACTGAAGGGGAGTTTTTTGGCTGTAAAAAGAATATTGCGCTGTCATCCGTTTGCAAAGGGAGGATATGATCCTGTTCCTTAAAGAAAAAATGCGTCTGCGTATGCCTGTGAGTATATTTACCGGAGCAAGGAGGATGTTTCGTTGACTACGATTGTTTTGACACAGTATGGCGGTTCCATATTAGGCCCGATAGCGAAATTGTTGGGCGTTATTATGGACTTTATTTTTAATGTATGCAGTAGTATCGGGATTGAGAATATAGGACTTTGTATTATTTTATTCACGATCGTGGTGAATCTTCTGATGCTGCCTCTTACGATTAATCAGCAGAAGTTTTCCAAAATGACTTCGATTATGAATCCTGAGCTTCAGGCGATTACAGAGAAGTATAAGGGAAAAAAAGATCAGGATTCCATGATGAAGCAGCAGGTGGAACAGCAGGCGGTTTATGAGAAATATGGGGTGTCTCCCACGGCCGGCTGTCTGCCTTTGTTGATTCAGATGCCCATTCTTCTTGCGCTGTATCGGGTAATTTACAGCATTCCCGGTTATGTAACCGGGGTAAAAAATGCGTTTATGGGCGTAGTGGATCTGGTAGTCACTCAGAATGGATTTACTGATAAGTTGATAACTTTCGCCGAAACCTTTAAGCTGGAGAAGTTTGATTATACCGGGGCAACTGCGGAATCGTTAGATAGAATCGTAGACCTTTTGTATAAGTTCGACCGGTCGAACTGGAATGAATTTCTGGATGCTTTTCCTGCAATCGCAGATCAAGCGCAGCCGTTTATCGATAATATTATCCACATGAATCTGTTCTTAGGCGGCATCAATCTGGCGGAGGCTCCCGGATTTATTCCCAGCATTGCCTGGGTGATTCCGATTCTGGCCGGATTAAGCCAGTGGTACAGCACGAAGCTGATGTCAAGCGTACAGCCTGCCATGGATGATAAGGATAATCCGATGGCCGCCGTAAGCAAGAGCATGAATATTTATATGCCTATTTTCTCCGTGGTGATCTGTATTACTCTTCCTGCAGGCGTGGGTTTATACTGGGTGGCCAGCAGCGTGGTGAGAATTGTGATGCAGGTTGGTATCAACGCTTATATGAATAAGCTGGATATGAGCGAGATCATGAAGAAAAACATTGAGAAGCAAAATAAGAAGCGGGAAAAGAAGGGTCTGCCTCCGATCCGTGACAATGCGAATATCAATGTGAGAAAGAATTATAATAAGACGCTGGCCCAGATCGAGGAAGAGACGAGAAAGAAAAAAGAACCCTCGAGGCCTGTCGAAAAGCAGGATAATACAAAGTATTACGAGGAACATGGAATGAAACAGGGAAGTATCGCGTCGAAAGCCCGTATGGTGGAAGAATATAATAAGAAAAATCAGAAAAAGTAAAAATTATGGCTGTAAAGTATGTATAGAATTTATTCGGACAGCTGCGAAGATGGCGCAGTGTGGAGGGTATCAGAATGGAGTATAAAGAGTTTTCCGCAAAAACGGTAGAGGATGCCGTGATTAAGGCGTCCATTGAACTGGAAACGGCCAGCGATCATGTTGAGTATGAGGTAATTGAAAAGGGCAGTACAGGAATATTAGGTTTGTTTGGTTCCAAGCCTGCTGTAATCAGAGCGAGGGTGAAGGAAGAAGCTGCGGCAGAAACGGAAGGAATTACTCCTGTTAAAGAATTCGAAAAAGAGTCTGTAAAAGAGACCGCTAAAGTAGAAAAAGCTGCGGCTGAGAAGGTCGAAAAGACAGCTAAGACAGAAAAAGCTGCGGAGAATTTTGATAAAGGGGTTTATCAGAAGGAAAAAACTGCGGAATCTGAAATGGAGTCCGTATCCGGGGAAGAACAGAAGAATCAGGAGACCGTATCTGCCGGTTCTGATTTTGATTCTGACGAGTATGAGAAGTTTTTAAATGATATATTCAGGATTATGGATATGGAAGTGAAGATTGAAAGCAAGTTCGACGAAAAGAACAATATGCTGGATATCAATCTGGTCGGAGACGACATGGGTATTCTGATCGGAAAGAGAGGACAGACGCTGGATTCTCTTCAGTATCTGGTCAGCCTTCTTGTAAACAAAAAGAGGGAGAGCTATGTCAGGGTAAAACTGGACACGGAGAACTACAGAGAGCGGAGAAAGGAAACGCTGGAAACGCTGGCAAAGAATATTGCCAGCAAGGTGAAGCGGACGAAACGTCCCGTATCTTTGGAACCGATGAATCCCTATGAGAGACGGGTAATCCATGCCGTTCTGCAGAATGATAAGTATGTACTGACCAGAAGCGAAGGGGAAGAACCTTACAGGCATGTGGTCGTATTTTTGAAAAGAGAAAGGTATCATAAATCCTGATTTGACCTTCGGGTTTTGAAAGATAAGGGGCTGACGCAATGCTTAAATTTTTGCAGCAGCTCCTTTTTCGCATAAAGATATGAATAGGAAAAATAGAGTCAGCTCTTACGTATTTCACTGTAAGGCGTCTGGAGATAAGGGCTGTAGAATTGAAATAGAGGAGTCATTATGTATCATGATACGATTGCGGCGATCGGTACGGCTATGAGTCATTCTGGGATCGGGATTGTGCGGATCAGCGGGGAAGAGGCCATTGCCGTGGCAGATCGGATATTTCGTTTTAAGAAAAAGGAGACTAGCCTTTTTCAAGCTGCTACCCATACGATTCATTACGGCTATATCGTGGAGGAAGGACAGATAATCGACGAGGTTTTGGTTTCCGTTATGAAAGGGCCTCACAGCTATACGACCGAGGATGTGGTGGAGATTAACTGCCATGGCGGCGTTCTGGTGATGAAGCGGATATTGGAAACGGTTTTAAAACATGGGGCCAGACCGGCGGAGGCAGGAGAATTTACCAAACGGGCTTTTTTAAACGGGCGGATCGATCTGTCCCAGGCGGAGGCTGTCATCGACCTGATTAATTCGAAAAATGATTTTGCGATGAAGAGCGCCGTGGGGCAGCTGTCAGGCAGGCTTTCGGAGAAAATCAGACAGCTCAGGGAACAGATTTTATTTGAGATTGCAACCATCGAATCGGCTCTTGACGATCCGGAGCATATAACGCTGGACGGGTATGGGGAAATGTTGTCGCGAAAGCTGGATTCCATGCTTTTGGATATGAATCTTTTGATTTCCAATGCGGAAAACAGCCGTATGCTGTCGGAAGGAATTAAGACCGTGATTCTAGGAAAGCCCAATGCAGGGAAGTCCTCTTTGCTGAATTTGCTGCTGGGGGAGGATCGGGCGATTGTGACGGAGATTGCCGGAACCACCAGGGATACGCTGGAGGAACAGATTTTATTAGATGGAATCGGGTTAAAGCTGATCGATACGGCCGGAATTCGGGAGACAGAGGATGTGGTGGAAAAAATCGGCGTCTCAAAAGCAGTCGGGCAGGCGGAGAATGCGGATTTGATTCTGTATGTGGTGGATTCTTCGGTAAATCTGGATGAGAGCGACAGGCAGATTATCGAGATGATCAAAGATCGCCGCGGAATCGTTTTGATGAATAAATCGGATCTGGAAGGGGTTTTGGACAGCAGGCTGCTGTGTAAACTGACGGATAAGCGGGTCATTACCTTTTCCGCTAAGGAGGGCATTGGGCTTTCCGAGCTGAAGGACGCCATAAAGGATATGTTTATCAACAGTGAATTGACCTTTAATGACGAATGGTGCCTGACCAACCTGCGGCATAAGCAGGCGATGGGGGAGGCTTATGAGAGCTTAAAGCTGGTAAAGCAAAGTATCGAGGACGGAATGCCGGAGGACTTCTTTTCCATTGATTTGATGAATGCTTATGAAAAGCTGGGATTGATTCTGGGAGAAGCAGTGGAAGATGATCTGGTGGATGAGATATTTAGTCATTTTTGCATGGGGAAGTGATTTGCTGTTTTTGCTGAAATAACGGGAATTTGTTGGCGAATTATTCGGATTATAGGTATCAGTATAGGATAGTCACATATTTAGAAGGCTGTTATATTTATTTTTAAAATGCGCTGTTTTATAATTTTTTGCAAGAATAGTTGATTCTGGTGTTGAGTGAAGATGTGTATAAAATATAGGTGATGATGAAATGAAGTGTCAAGATAAATTGTTAGAAAATGGATTAAATGACAGAATGGTGTCAGCTTCTGGCTTTGAAAAGCGTGTAGAGGAAATTTACGATGTGGTGGTGGTGGGAGCCGGGCATGCTGGCTGCGAGGCTGCGCTGGCTGCGGCCAGGATGGGTATGGAGACGATTATGTTTACGGTAAGCGTTGACAGTATCGCGCTGATGCCCTGCAATCCCAATATCGGCGGCAGCTCCAAAGGCCATTTGGTAAGGGAAATCGATGCTTTGGGCGGTGAGATGGGGAAAAATATCGATAAAACCTTTATCCAGTCGAAAATGCTGAACCGGTCGAAAGGACCTGCCGTGCATTCTTTAAGGGCTCAGGCGGACAAGCAGGATTATACGAGGCAGATGCGGTTTGTGCTGGAAAATACGGATCATCTGACGATCCGGCAGGCGGAGGTTTCCGAGCTTGTGGTGGAGGATGGCGTTCTCAAAGGGGTAAAAACCTTTTCCGGCGCCCTATATCAGTGTAAGGCGGCCGTATTATGTACCGGAACTTACCTGAAAGCGAGATGTATCTACGGCGATGTCAGCAATGCCACCGGGCCTAACGGCCTGCAGGCTGCCAATCATCTGACGGATTCTTTAAAAGCTCTGGGAATTGAAATGTTCCGGTTTAAAACGGGGACGCCGGCCAGGGTAGACAGAAGAAGCATCGATTTTTCGAAGATGACTGAGCAGTTTGGCGATGAGAGAGTAGTGCCCTTTTCCTTTTCCACAGATCCGGAATCCGTGCAGAAGGAGCAGGTTTCCTGCTGGCTTACTTATACGAATGAGGAAACCCATCAGATCATCCGGGAGAATCTTGACCGTTCTCCGCTGTTTTCCGGCGTCATCGAGGGGACAGGGCCAAGATATTGTCCCTCGATTGAGGATAAGGTGGTGAAATTTGCGGATAAGGACAGACATCAGATTTTTGTGGAGCCAGAGGGGCTTTATACGAATGAGATGTACCTAGCAGGCATGTCCAGCTCTCTGCCGGAGGATGTGCAGTATGCCATGTATCGGACGCTGCCGGGACTGGAGCATGTGAAGATCGTCAGAAACGCTTATGCCATCGAGTATGACTGTATTAATCCAAGACAGTTAAATCCTACCCTGGAATTTAAAACAATCAGGGGATTGTTCAGCGGCGGTCAGTTTAACGGCAGCTCCGGTTATGAGGAGGCGGCAGCCCAGGGGCTGGTCGCCGGAATCAATGCGGCTCTTTATATTAAGGAAAAGGAGCCGTTGATTTTGGATCGCTCACAGGCATATATCGGCGTTTTGATCGATGACCTGGTGACAAAGGAAAACCATGAGCCTTACCGGATGATGACTTCCCGGTCTGAATACAGGCTGCTTTTGCGGCAGGATAATGCGGATATAAGGCTGTCAGAAATTGGATATCAGGTAGGACTGGTCAGCGATAATCGGATTAACTATGTGAGATGGAAAATTAAGGAAATTGAGAAAGAGGTCAGGCGGTTAGAAGATACAAAGATTGGCGGCAATGAGAATGTACAGCAGTTTTTGCGTGATCATCAGAGTGCGGAATTAAAAAATGGCACCTCTCTTGCAGAGCTGATTAAACGGCCTGAGCTGGACTATGAACAGGTTCGTTTTCTGGATACTGACAGGCCGGAGCTTCCGGAGGATGTGCGGGAGCAGGTGAATATAAACTTGAAGTACGAGGGATATATTAAGCGGCAGAGACAGCAGGTGGCCCAGTTTAAAAAGCTGGAGGAAAAGAGGCTGGATTCTTCCTTTGACTATGCAAAGGTCAGCGGACTCAGGAAAGAGGCGGTTCAGAAGCTGAATCTTTATAAGCCAATTTCAATCGGACAGGCCAGCAGAATTTCCGGTGTTTCTCCGGCTGATATTTCTGTATTGCTGGTATATTTGAAACAGTAGAAACAGGATGCGGATTATAGGATACTTGAAGAAAATGAATGTTCGGTAGCTTATTGTGGGGGATTTGGCTGAATTGTCAGGCAGTCAGAATGTTAATATAGTATCTGTTTTACATGAAAGATTATAAACAAATTGGGGATAAAATTGTGGATAACCTGGAAAAAAATTTTAAAATTGTGGATAAGTCCTTTTTAATCGAGGCATTTCAAAAGGAAAATTTTCAAATCAGCGATGAAAAAGCAGAATTATTGTTTCGATTTTATGAATTGTTAATCCGGAAAAATGAAGTGATGAATTTGACTGCGATTACGGAATTTACGCAGGTTGTTTATAAGCATTTTCTGGATAGTGTTTATGGCGGGAGACTGATCGAGGATGGGAAGATATGCTGTGAACATTCGATCAATCATTTTCCGGATGTTTCTGTGATTGACGTAGGGACTGGCGCTGGCTTTCCGGGTATCCCGTTGAAAATCTGTTATCCCGAGCTAAAGATTACCTTGATGGATTCTTTGAATAAGAGAGTGGGTTTTTTAAACGAGGTAATCGGAGAACTGGGCTTGTCGGATATTCAGGCAGTTCACAGCCGGGCGGAGGATTTGGGAAGGAATCCGGAATATCGGGAACAATTTGATTTTGCAGTCTCCCGGGCTGTGGCGGATTTGTCCGTGCTTTCCGAATACTGCCTGCCTTTTGTGAAAACAGGAGGAGCTTTTATTTCTTATAAGGGAGGCGATGTGGAGGAGGAGCTGAATCACAGCAAAAAAGCCATTGAATTGCTGGGCGGTCATGTAGCTGATGTGATAAGCTTTTCATATCAAATAGGAAAAGCTTCATATCAAATAGGGAAGTCCTCGAAACTTTCCTGTGACACAAAATCGCTTTGCGAGGATTCACATGCAGGCGCGGAAGAAGTCTGTCAGCGTTCTTTCATTATCATTAAGAAGGTAAAAGCAACCGCAAAAAAATATCCCCGGAAAGCAGGAACTCCGGGGAAGATGCCGTTGGGCAGGCAATAACTCTTATATCAGTCTTACAGATATCGCCGTGATTGTGTGTCAGTAACGTATCTGATCGGGTTCATAATTGAGCCTGAAACAGCGTGGTATGGAAATCACTGTATATATGCTTCTATAGCCGCCGCAGTTTTTTCAGGTTCTTCCATATGAGGATAGTGAACCGTGTTGGCAATCAGTTTTGATGTTATGGCAGGATTTAACTCTTTATAATCTGCGATGGTCTGTTCGATTCTTGTCTCTCCTGTCCCTCCAAGAATGAATATGGGGCAGGAAAGTTTTTGAAGGGCGGTGACGACAGGAATCTGTACATAACCGGCCTTCAGACTGCCATATAAATATTTGACTCTATAGTTTCCAAGATGAGAGGCTTCATGGAATGCCTGAATATCAACATCCTGAACATGTGCGGGTTGGTAAAACTGGCTGAGTTTCAGTTTTCTTCCGATCACAAACCGGGAATGTATGAAATTATAAAACAAGGTTCCAAGGATCGGAAGCTGTAGGAAACCTTTCTGAAATTTTTCCTGTTTTTCCGGAATATGATATGTTTCAGCCAGTTCTTCCGGGTTGATCAGAAGGATTTTTTTAAATAATTCTTTTTGGTACAAAGAAGACATAAGAACGAGAGAGGATGCATTGCCATTGGAAACGACAGAGCAGGACTCTCCGATGATATTTCTGATAAAGTCAGTGATTAACTGTACATATAGAAAATTGGTGTAGGTAAAATTCGGTTTTTCTGAACGGCCGCAGCCCAGTAAGTCAATGGTATAAACGGTATGATTTTTGCTTAATTTTTTTCTGATCTTTTTCCATTCAAAGTCACAGGACATCGGGTTCAATTCATGGATTAGTAAAAGCGGACTGCCGGTTCCTTCTTTTGTATAATATATTTTACCCAGTTTCCAGTCATAATAGAAATCATGGTCAGTGGAAAGCGCATTTTTAGAAACGGCAGATGCAAAGATATATTGATTGACTCCAGCCATGGCAGCGACAGTAAGACCGGAGAATAGAACAAGGTTTTTGACTGAATTTTTATTTTTCATAAAGACCTCCGTTTTCAGTTAGTTTGACGTATTGACTAATCTTATTTTATGCCATTATCAAAACGGCGTCAATAGGATGGTGAAAAATAAGAGTCAGCAATTTGAACGGCCAAAACGATATATGGCAAAAATGATGTTAATTAAAATGAGTAATAACGAAAGATAACTATTTGGGATAGAAAATGTTTCACGTGAAACATTTTCTATATCATAGGAAAGTTCGACGAACTTCCCTATGATATAAAAACGCTCCGCGAGGATGCACAGGGTCTGCCCCAGCGAAGCGAGGGTACGCAAACGCAGAGGAAATTGTCGCTTGAAAGCGACGCGTTCACAGTGTGCGCTATTGCACTAAGCTCGAAAAAACCTCGCTAAGTGCAATATGTGTGCGGCGCAGAATCCTGCGAAGCAGGATTCTTATTTATCTATGAGATTTTCAGCATTGTGCGTTGGTGACAAGTTCCAGTCGAATTAGAAATATTCTCTTATTTTCTTAAAATTTATTTAAAAATGTTTCACGTGAAACATTTTTATGATATGATTGATATGCGAATATAAATGAACAGTTAAAATACATATAAGAAGAAGCAGTGGTACAAAATGTAAGTTTAATATAGAGTATGCTATTAAAAATTTACAAAATAAGACATTGAGAAAGAATGAAATGATATTAGAGTAATAGGAGGAACAAATGGGAAGGACGATTGCAATCGCAAATCAGAAAGGCGGTGTGGGGAAAACAACCACGGCAATTAATCTGTCTGCAAGTCTTGCGTTTATGGATAAAAAAGTGCTGGCTATTGATATGGACCCCCAGGGGAATACCACCAGCGGATTAGGCGTTGATAAAAATAACCTTACATGTACAGTATATGATTTATTGATTGATCATGCCGATATTGGGAGCTGTATCATAAATAATGTTTGTGAGAATCTTGATATTCTTCCATCGAATGTGCAGTTGTCCGGAGCTGAGATTGAATTGATCGGGATTGAACGAAAAGAGTTTATGCTAAAAAGGCAGATTGATTTGATTAAGGAAAAGTATGATTTTATTATTATAGATTGTCCGCCGTCTCTGAGTATGCTTACAATCAACTCAATGACGACAGCCGACACGATTTTGGTTCCGATTCAGTGTGAGTATTATGCGTTGGAAGGATTGAGTCAGTTGATTTATACAATCAATTTGGTGAAAAAACGGCTGAATCCGGATTTGGAGATGGAGGGTGTGGTTTTCACGATGTATGATGCACGGACAAACCTGTCTTTGCAGGTTGTGGAAAATGTGAAAAATAATCTCCATCAAAATATTTATAAAACGATTATTCCAAGAAATGTCCGTCTGGCGGAGGCACCCAGCCATGGACTTCCGATTCAGATGTATGACGCAAAGTCAGCCGGGGCGGAGGCTTATCAGCTGCTGGCAAAAGAAGTAATTGAAAGAGGGACGGAGGATTGGGAATAGCACTTTTATAAGAAACACCCATAGGGAGAGTTTGTATTTTAGAGAGAGGAAACTATGGTAAAAGGAAAAAAAGGATTGGGAAAAGGAATTGAATCTTTAATAGAGGATTATGGAGTGCCTCAGGAAATTGAAAAAGCGGAACAGCCGGATATTTACTTGAAAATATCCCAGGTTGAGCCAAACAGAAAGCAGCCACGGAAAAATTTTGATGAGAACGCCATGGAAGAGCTGACGGAATCCGTAAAGCAATATGGGATTATCCAGCCCTTGATTGTGAGAAAAAAAGAAAATTATTATGAGATTATCGCAGGAGAACGCAGATGGCGGGCTGCAAAAATGGCGGGGCTGAAAGAGGTTCCTGTGGTGATCAGAAATTATACGGATGAAGAGATTATGGAAATATCTCTGATCGAAAATATTCAGAGAGAAAATCTGAATCCTATCGAAGAAGCTATGGCTTATCAGCTTTTAATCAAGGAATTTCATTTAAAGCAGGAGGATATAGCAGCCAGGGTATCGAAGAGCAGAACCTTTATCACGAATGCCATGCGTCTGTTGAAGCTGGATGACCGGGTACAGAATATGCTTTCGGAATCGTTGATTACCAGCGGCCATGCCCGGGCATTGCTTGGGATTGAGGATGGGGATCTTCAATATGAGACAGCTATGAAGGTATATGACGAGGGGCTCAGTGTCCGGGAAGTAGAGCGGTTGGTCAAGAAAATCAATACGCCCCCTAAAGAAGAAAAGGAAGAGCAGCCAGCTTCCCAGAAAGAACAGTATCAGCTGATTTATGAAAATGCGGAAAATAAGTTAAAAACAATTATGGGCACGAAGGTAAATATCAGAAATAAAAGCAATCATAAAGGAAAAATAGAAATAGAATATTATTCCCTGGATGAATTGGAACGGCTGATGGAATTATTTGACCATATCAAATAGGGGATATTAACTGCATATAAACATAAATACATAAGTAAAACAAAAAAGGAAGGTACAAAAAATATGGAAAACAGTATACTGAACGATTTACTTTTTGATCCGGCATACCTGATTATCGGTCTGGGTGTCCTGTCACTTATTCTGCTGATTGCCGTGATTGTCTGTATTGGGAGGACGAAAAATCTGTATAAAAAGTATGACGCATTTATGAGAGGAAAAAATGCGGAATCCTTAGAGGACAGAATTTTGGAGCAGATTGAAGATATTAAAAATCTGGATCTGGAGGATCATAGCAATAAAGATGCGATCAAAGCTATTAACAAGACGCTGCAGAGAACCTGCCAGAAGATGGGGCTTGTCAGATATGACGCTTTTAAAGGAATGGGCGGACAGTCCAGCTTCGCCCTTGCCATTCTGGATCAGCAGGATAACGGCGTTTTAATTAATGCGATGCACAGCAGAGAAGGCTGCTATCTGTACGCAAAGGAAATCGTCGGTGGAACATCTGAAATTACACTGAGCAAGGAGGAAGAAGAGGCATTAAAGAAAGCGCTGTCATAAAGTAGCTTAAAAATAAACAAATAAAATATAAAGACGGGAGTGAAAAAAATCACTCCTGTTTTTTATGCTATACCGTAAATAGTCTTTTGCATTTCTCTTCGATAAAAATGTTTTGCAGGAATGCACAGGATCTTCTCCAGAGAATAGGTAGGATTCTTTTGTTTTAATTTACTTTGGTGATAATTAAGATTTTATATCCGTTTATTTGTAAGAATTATTTAATGAAATTGTAGGAGAAATGTGATAAAATAAGCACAGTGCAGTTAATATATCAGTTCTTGAAGGAGCAGGAAAACGGATATGCAAAATACGGTTTTGATTGTGGACGATGAAAAAGAAATCGCCGACCTTGTGGAAATCTATCTGGTCAGCGACGGATTTCGGGTTTTGAAAGCGGAGGATGCGAAAGCAGGCCTTTCTTGTATAGAAAATGATGTGGTGGATCTGGCTATTTTAGATATTATGCTGCCGGAGATGGATGGTCTGGAGATGTGCAAGGAGATCAGGAAGACAAAAAATATTCCGATTATATTTTTAAGCGCCCGCTCCACGGATCTGGATAAAATCATGGGCCTTGGCATGGGGGCGGACGATTATGTGACAAAGCCCTTCAGCCCGTTAGAGCTGGGAGCCAGGGTAAAGTCGCAGCTGCGCCGGTACCATGAACTGAATCCTGGCGGGCAGAAATTTAAAGACCACAGCGGATGCATCAGCATCCATGGCATTAACATTGACAAGGAAAACCATATGGTTGTGGTGGAGGATAAGGAGGTCAAGCTGACGCCGATTGAGTTTGACATTCTCTATCTTCTGGCCTCTAATCCGGGCAAGGTATTCAGCACTGACGAGATTTTTGAAAAAGTGTGGAATGAAAAGGTATATGAAGCCAATAATACGGTTATGGTACATATCAGAAGGCTGCGGAGCAAGCTGAAGGAAGACCAGCGGAAGGATAAGATTATATCCACTGTCTGGGGGGTAGGGTACAAAATTGAAAAGTAATTTTCAGGACAGGTTTAAGAAGCAGGTTTTGAAAAATATCTTTGTCAGCGGTGTAATTACGGGTGTGGCGGAATTTTTTCTCGTTATGAATTTTTCCATCATCGGCAGAATTCTGGAGATCCGTAATTATTATAACAATACCAGGCTGCAAAGCAGATATGCCAGCCTGATTGCCGCCATGGTTCTGGTGTTCATTGGGATTGTTATCTTTTCAATCAGCTTTTTCGTTTTGGAAAACTGGAAGATTAATTTTATTTCTGACGTTTATCACGGAATCCGCAGGCTGGCAGATGGGGATCTGGATGCCCATGTGGAGATTGTCGGGGACGATGAATTTTCTGAGATTGCCCTGGAAGTCAATCATCTCGGGGAAAAAATCAAGGATCTGATCGAAAAAGAGAGAAAATCGGAGAAGACGAAGCATGAGCTGATTACGAATATTGCCCATGATTTGAGAACCCCTCTTACCTCCATCATCGGATATGTAGAGCTGCTTCACACCAATGATACGCTGACGGATGAACAGCGGAAGCAGTATACGACCATTGTGCTGACAAAGGCGAAGCGGCTGGAAAGCCTGATTGAAGATTTATTTGGCCTGACGAAGCTTAATTACGGAAAAATTACGATGAATATAGAACAGATTGATATTGTAAAGCTGTTGGGGCAGCTGTTAGAAGAGGCTTATCCCAGCTTTATGGAAAATAATCTGGAATACGAAATACAGACCAATGAGAAAAAAATCGTGATTAACGGAGACGGGAACCTTCTGGCCAGGCTGTTTGACAATATTATTTCCAATGCAGTCAAATATGGGAAAGATGGAAAAAAGGTTCAGGTTATCATAGTCGGGGAAGAAAATTTTGTGACTGTCCGTATTATTAATTTTGGAAAAATTATTCCGGAAGAGGAGATTCCCTTGATTTTTGATAAATTTTACCGGGTGGAGCAGTCAAGATCCGAGGAGACGGGCGGAACCGGGCTGGGCCTGGCCATTGCAAAAGATATCACGGAGCTGCACGGCGGAACAATTTATGCGGAAAGCTCTTTAAAAGGAACAGAATTTATTGTAAAATTAATCCGTGATTTTGATAAGGAACAGGAGTAAACTGAGAGGTTATTTCTATGAGTAAAAGGGTGATTTCTTTTATTGCCAGTCTGATCTTAATATTTGTATGTTTTTTTCCTGCCCACGCTGTGGGCAGCGAGGAAAGCATGCTTGGCCTTACCGTTGATTTTGGCTTTTACCATGCGGTGAAATCGGGACGATGCGTTCCGGTTCATATTACTGTGGAAAAACTGGGAGATTTCAGCGAGGGCGTGCTGGAACTGAAGGTACCCGTCAATAACCAGGAGCAGTATATCTATGAGCATGACATTTTACTGAAACAGCGGGGAGCGCAGAAAATCAATTTTTACATTCCCATCTATGCGGATACCAAATATCTGCAGATCAATATTTATGACAAGAAGGGCGAATGTGTTTTTTCACACAAAGAGACAATGATTCTCCAAGACGACTATGGAGAAATTTTTACCGGGATTCTCGACCGGCTGGAAAATGACGAGTCCCGGCTGAACAATTTAATTGTTGACGACAATTCTGACATCAGTATAAAGGAATTTCATATTACAACAGATAATTTCCCTGAACACATTTTAGATCTGGATCTTCTGGATGTGATTATCGTAAATCCATCCGCAGAAAAGATTCTGACTAAGAATAAGAAAAAAACATTGGAACAATGGGTGGATCAGGGAGGACTCTGTATCTACAATGAAAGCGGTAAAGACAGCTATGAAGCGCTGGGGAACGGCGTAATCTGTTACTGCAGCGAAAATCTTTTTGACCAGGATGAGGAAACCTTGAAAGAAATTTTCAGGGAGATCATCGACAAAGAGAGAATGAGCAGCATACAGAATGAAATGATGATGCGGACGGATTCTGATTACTGGGAGATCAATGATCTGGTAAGCATGTCAAATCAGGGCTTTACGGCTTCCCTCTATCTCTATATGGGGTTATTGGTTTTATACCTGATTACCATATGTCCACTGGTATTTTACCTTCTTCGGATAAAAAGAAAATCGACATATTACAGCTATGTTGTGGTGGTTGGTGCATGTGTGTTTTCCCTGATTATTCTCGTGGCGGGTATCCGCACGAGGGTGTATCAGTCCATTATCAACTATTGCAAGATTATCAACCTGAACCAGGATCAGGTCTATGAAGATACCTATCTGGGAATCCGGTCGCCTAATAACAAGACGAATGAGATGACGGTGGACGGGTCTTATCAGATTTTTCCCGTTCAGAACGGGTATAACAGCTACGGCATCTACAGCGATTATTTTTTCCTGTCAGGCGTAAACGCCAATCAAAGCCAGCAGGATGACTATGACCTGAAAATGAAGCGGGGAGCTGACAAAAGCAGTATTGAGATCAAAAATAACGAGGCATTTGACCTGTCTTTGTTTCATCTGAAACGGAACGGTGTCAATAAAGAAAACAGAAGCCTGGACGCCCGCCTGCATATTTTTGATAATGCCGTCAGCGGGCAGGTGACGAATCAGACCGGCAGGGATCTGGAGGATGTATTTATCGCCGGGTTCAGCCAGTTTTACTATATCGGTGCCATCAAGGAGGGAGAGACGGTGGAATTAAAGGAAGAACCTTTAACCAATTATTCCGTCCAGTTTTTTCAGACGGTTAGCGGACTGTTTGATAAAAGGCATGAGAAGGCGGCTTCCTATCATTTGTCTACCTGCTTTGCCGAGCCGGTGAACCGGTTTAAGGTTGCGGGCTTTGCAGAGGATGACGGAGAGTTTCTGGGGGAGAATGAATTTTATATTAACGGGACGGCGCTGGTCAGCCAGAACTGCCAGGTGGATTTCAGGCTGGGCAGCCAGGTTTATTACCCGGTATTACTGGAACGGCCTGCCGTCATATCCGGAAATTATCGGTATAAAAGCTTTATGATGGAATCGGGGTACTGCGTGGTGAATTATGAGCTGGGCAGGGAGCTTCAGGTGGACTATGTCACATTTTATGAAAATAACTGCGAGGCGGAGGGAATCTCTTACCGCAAAAGCTTTTCGGGAACCGCATATTTTATGAACTGGCAGACAGGCAGCTATGAGGAGGTCAGCCTGCCCGGACGACTGAACAAAGAAATGCTGGAGCCTTATCTGAATGACTCCAACCAGCTTCAGGTAAAATATGTGGATAATGCCTTTGGCGACAATGTGTACAGTATAGGCATTCCCTATCTGACTGTGACAGGGAGGGGATAGGATGCTGGATGTAAAAGGATTGACAAAACGGTATAAAAATTTTACTGCGCTGGATCAGTTTGACCTTCATGTGGACAGAGGGGAATTGTTTGGCTTCGTGGGCCCGAACGGCGCGGGAAAAACCACCACGCTCAAGATTTTGACGGGGCTTCTAAAAGCGGATGGGGGAACTGCCACCTTAGACGGAAAAAATATTCTGAGGGACAGGGCTTACATCAGGGAAAACGTAGGGTATATGCCTGATTTTTCCGGGGTTTACGATAACATGAAGGTGTTTGAGTATATGGAGTTTTATGCTTCTGCGTACCGGATTGAGGGGCCTGAGGCAAGAGAGCGGTATTATGAGCTTTTGGAGATGGTGGGCTTGAGCCGGAAGGCAGGCAGCTTTGTGGATGAACTGTCCCGGGGAATGAAGCAGCGGCTCAGCCTGGCAAGGGCATTGATTCATGATCCCAGGCTGCTGATTCTGGATGAGCCGGCCTCGGGGCTGGACCCCCAGAGCCGTTATCATTTAAAGGAAGTGCTGAAGTATCTGAACCGGGACGGGAAGACCATTATTATCAGCTCCCATATCCTGGCCGAGCTGTCGGAGATGTGTACGGATATCGGAATCATTGACAGCGGGAGAATGATTCTTCGGGGAAGTCTGATCGATATTCTGGATCAGGTAAATCAGAACAATCCGCTGGAGATCACCATCTATGACGGGATGGAACAGGCGGCAAAAATTTTGAAGGAGCATCCCAGGGTGCAGACAGTTACCTTTGATTATCATAAGATTATGGTGAATTTTTCGGGCAGCCACGAGGATGAGGCCGAGCTGTTGAAAAAGCTGCTAATCAATGACGTGAAGGTTTATGAATTTATCAGGAAACCGGGGAGCCTGGAAAATCTGTTTATGAAAATCACGGAAGGGAAGAAAGAGAAGGTTGTGGCCAGCAATGAGATGGAAATGGAATCCAGTTTATAAAATGGAAAAGATGACATCCTCGAGAAGCGCAAGGATGTCGGTGATTGTCTTCGGAATGAATCTGATTCTCACGATCACCGCATTGATTATGCTCTATACGATTATGCATGAAACCGGCTATACGGGGGAGATTCCTTATCAGTCCTTTATTCAGCTTTACCGGATGATTGCGTTTTTTGAGTTTACGCTGATTCTTTTGATTGTCCCGGCGCTGACCTCGGGCGCCGTGTCCGGGGAGCGGGAACGGCAGACGCTGGATCTTCTTTTAAGTACAAAGATGAATTGCTGGGATATTATCGTGGGAAAGCTGGGGGCTTCCTTTCGGACTGTGCTGATTGTGATTCTGTCAGGGTTTCCTATATTGTCGCTGGTGTTTATTTACGGCGGCGTCAGCGAATTTGACCTGGTATTTTTGTTTGCTTATTATGTGATTACGGCGTTGTTTTCGGGGAGCTTAGGGATCATGCTTTCGGCGCTGTTTAAAAAGACGTCCACTTCCACAGCGGTATCTTATGTTGTACTGCTGCTTTTGACGGCGGGCACAGGGGCGGCGACCTATCTGTTTTACAGGATTTCCTATACAAGATTTATAGAGATAAGTGATCCGTCTTTTTACCCGACCGCAGGAAAATCTATCTATTTTCTTTTGGTTAATCCTGCGATTTCCTTTTATTATTTTATGAATGGGCAGACCGGAAGCGGAAGAGAGTTTTATGAGTTTCTCGCCAGGATGGGCGTGTATGAAAAAAATTTTATATTGGAAAACTGGGTGATGATCGGTATAGGGATTCAGTTTGTGCTGTCGGTGATTTTTATCTGCGTGGCTGTCAGGACGATTGATCCGATGAAGAAGAAGTATTCGGTTTTATTGTAAATCAGCAACGAACCGCAGAACAAAATAGCAAGCGGCTAAAGGACACCCGCTAACTATTTCGTATGCATCGCACGTAAGGGTCCAAAGAACAGACCCCAAGTGCTCATAGCAAAGCCCCGGGAGGATTTACAGACACTTTAGTGAATGGAAATTCTCCCAGTTCATGGGGCTTAGGAGTTGAGCTGCGGAACTGTATTAGGAGGTTTATATTATGGCAGGTTCTATTTTCGGAACAATCTTTCAGATATCTACATGGGGAGAATCCCATGGAAAAGGAGTAGGCGTGACGGTGGACGGCTGCCCGGCGGGACTTCCTTTGTCGGAATCGGATATCCAGCAGTGGCTTGACCGGAGAAAGCCGGGGCAGAGTAAATTCACGACCCAGAGGAAGGAGGCAGATCAGGCGGAGATTCTTTCCGGCGTGTTTGAAGGGAAAACAACCGGGACGCCGATTGCGATTATGGTGCGCAATACGGATCAGCGCTCCAGGGATTATTCTGAGATTGCCTCTTATTACAGGCCAGGCCATGCGGATTATACCTTTGACCGGAAATATGGATTCCGGGATTACAGAGGCGGCGGCCGTTCCTCGGGCCGGGAAACCATCGGCCGGGTGGCAGGCGGCGCCGTGGCCATGCAGCTTTTAAAAGCTGTGGGGATCGATCTGTTTGCTTATACAAAAGAAATCGGTGGAATCCAGGCTGATCCTGAAAAGTTTTCCAGGGAGGTCATTATGGAAAATGCCGTCTATATGCCGGATATGGACGAGGCAAAAAAGGCAGAAGAATTTCTGGAACAGTGTATGAAGGAGCAGGATTCCGCAGGCGGGATTATCGAGTGCGTGATCAGGAATGTGCCTGCGGGGTTGGGAGATCCGGTGTTTGAGAAGCTGGATGCGAAGCTGGCGGCGGCGGTGTTTTCCATCGGGGCTGTGAAGGGTTTTGAGGTCGGGGACGGGTTTGCGGCGGCGAGAGCCAGAGGGTCGGAGAATAATGACAGTTTTTGTATAAACAACATCAAAAAAACAAATCATGCCGGCGGTATTCTGGGCGGAATCAGTGATGGCAGCGATATCGTATTCCGTGCGGCCATCAAACCGACTCCCAGCATTTCCGCAGTTCAGGAGACAGTGAACAGAGACGGCGAAGAGATTTCCATCAGCATCAAAGGAAGACACGACCCGGTGATTGTCCCCAGGGCAGTGGTCGTGGTAGAAGCCATGGCGGCACTGACAATGGCGGATGCGCTGCTGATGGGGATGGGGAGCAGGGTGGATATGGTGAAAGAAGTGTATTCCCGCTGATTTAATTTACCTTTTCAATTTTAAACCGTTCCTCCAGCCCCTGCGAATAATGAAGCTCTCCATCCGACGTAATAAAAATTCCATAGCAATCCGGCTGTGATTCCACCAGCTTCATGCCATCTTCCAATCCCAGGCAAAAGCAGGAGGTGGATAAGGCGTCTCCATCCACGGATTTTGGGGAGATAATGGTGACGGAGACCAGGCCGTTTTCGTAGGGGTAGCCGGTGGCGGGATTTAGAATATGGTGGTACTGTTTGCCGTCTACCGTGATATACCGCTCGTAGATTCCGGAGGATACGACAGACAAATCGTCGATATCTACAATTCCCACTACCTGGCTGTGATCCGCAAAGGGTTTTTGGATGCCGATCCGAAAGGGTGCGCCGGAAGGCTTTGTGCCCACGCAGAGCATGTTTCCGCCCAGGTTGATTGTGGCGCTTCCTACGCCCTGTTCGATGAGATAGGCTTTGATTTTGTCCGCAATATATCCTTTTGCGATTGCGCCAAGTTCGATGCTCATTCCTTCTTCCATGAATAAAACCTTGTGTTCCTGAATCTGCACTTTTTGGTAATCCACTTTTTTTAATGCGGCTTCCAGTAGTGCCGAATCTGGCAGTAACGGATGTTCGCTTCCTGAAGAAAAATCCCATAGAGAGGAGACAGGCTCGATAGAAATATCAAAGGCTCCTTCTGTTAATTTCCCGTAAAAAAGCCCTTTTTCAATCAGCTCCGTCGTATCCTCAGAAACCTCCGCGATTTCCCCCCGGTTCAGCCGGGCAATCTCGGAAGTGTCTATGGTTCTGCTGAACAGCTCTTCATATTTCTTACAGATATCAAGACAGCCGTCTAACAGAGATTTATCAGTGGAATCGTAAATATTGATCGTGATAATCGTGTTCAGCATATAGGTGGTTCTGGTAATGAAGGTTTCGTCCTCTTTTTTTCTGCTGCAGCCAGAGAGAGTGAACAGTGTAATACATAGAAGAAAAAAAGAGATTAATCGTTGTTTCATAAAGACTCCTTTTGCGTATATTCTGATAGACGAAATTCAACTGTTTGCAAAGATATGAGTAAAAAAGCGCTGTTAAATCTGATTATACTCTTTGCCGTGTATATCATGTAATGAAAACTATTTTAACAGTTCCCCAATATTAATATACAGACCATACCATAACCCCATTTCAATCGTCCGGTCAAAATCTATGATTACAGGCGCGTCATCTTTTTCAAATTGATAAATAGTGGTATGTTCCTTCATCGGGTCTACAATCCAGTATTCACGTACACCGGCGTTGGCATAGAGAATATGTTTCGTTGTCTGTCAGTTTATCCGGATCACAGATTACACTGATATCAGGTTCTACCCAGTTTTTATCTTCCGCATCCAGGTTGACGGCAAAAGGGGCGGGATAGATATCACAAGAGCCATTATTTGATTTAATATAATCTTTTATGATATAGTATAGTTCGCCTTCTAATTTTTGATGAATTCGGCCGGGCGGAGCCATGGCATATAAGTGGCCGTCAATCAGTTCGGCCCGCTGTCCTTCGGGAAGATTCCAGTATTGTTTGGAAGTATGAGTAACAGTTTGCATTTTTGGTAACGGCATAATGATATGTCCTTTCATATTTGATGATATCTGTTCTGGCTGATCTCTCTGTTTTATTAAGGGGATAAAAATTGTTATTTATAATTTCATTATACGGTTTAAATATGAGATGTCAACAATATACCTTTATCAAGATTCCTCTAAATTCTATATAAAATATTTTATCAAATTCATGAATCCTTAATAATTTCCCCCCTTCAATTTAAAATTCCCCTGTTAAACTGAGTTTATCAAAAATAAATAATATCCAAAGTATCAGAGATATTCGAAATGGAAAGTATATGTAAAGGTATATGTCGTAATACATGATCCATTTTAGAGACAGATGTGCTATAATGGAAAAGAGGTGATGAATATGTTTAAAATTTTAGTATGTGATGATGATAAAGAAATCGTGGAAGCCATAGAAATTTACCTGATCCAGGAAGGGTATGAAGTGCTGAAAGCCTATGACGGCATGGAAGCTTTGGATATTTTGAAAAAGGAAGAGGTCAACCTGCTGATTATCGACGTGATGATGCCGAAGCTGAACGGGATCAGGGCTACGCTGAAAATCAGAGAGAATAACAGCATTCCGATTATTATTCTTTCGGCGAAGTCGGAGGATGCGGATAAGATTCTGGGACTGAATATCGGGGCGGACGATTATCTGACCAAGCCATTTAATCCGCTGGAACTGGTGGCCAGGGTGAAATCACAGCTGAGACGTTATACCCAGCTTGGGACGATGGCAGAGAAACGTTCGAATGCATATCAGACAGGCGGTTTATTTATTGATGATGATAAAAAGATTGTGACGGTAGATGACGACTCGATCAAACTGACGCCGATCGAGTACAATATTTTGCTGTTTCTTCTGAAAAACAAGGGAAAGGTATTTTCCATCGAACAGATTTATGAAAATATATGGAATGAGGATGCCGTGGGCGTGGATAATACGGTGGCGGTCCATATCCGCCATATCCGGGAAAAAATTGAGATCAATCCCAAAGATCCGAAATATTTGAAGGTGGTATGGGGTATCGGATATAAAGTGGAGGCTTTAGAATGAGGAAAGAAACTAAAAAGGATGGAAATTTAAAAGGGAAAAAGGCAGTCTTTACGACCGTACATATTATAGCGGTGATTTTTCTGGTGCTGTCATTGTGCGGAATGATCTATGCCGTGGACGGTGCGGGGGGAAGCATTTATGAGATCTTTCGAGAGACAAATGCGTCCGCGAAGCCAGAGGAAACTGATAGAGATCAGGAAGATAATAAGGAGACATCTGCAAAGACAACAGAGACAAAAGCTTCAGATAAACAGGAGACGGAGAAAGAGACAAAGACCATATCGGGCGGTCAGACAGATCTCTCTTATCAGGATGAAGAGTTTCGTGCGGAATTTTATAAACAAATCCAGGAAGCCATCGAGTATACCTGGTATGTGAGAGCTTTTGAGGGTGAAGATGGAGAGATCGATGTAAATAAGGTTGCTGTAAGCGGCCCCGGACAGGATGCGGATGACCAGGGGTTTCAATACCGTATCCGAGATTTGATTCAATATTCGGAACGTTATGGAACATACGACAGGGGCCGTATAGAGACGCCGGGGGATGCATTCGCCGATTATTACTGGAATACGCTGCTTAAGGTAAGCTGGTGTTCCTTCGATCTGACTTTTGATTTAGAAGATAAGCCAGGAGCGCCGGTTGCTTATGAAAACAAATTGGTCGGGATTACCAGTGTGTTTAATGAGCGGATGGAACGATATCTTGAACTGAAGGAAAAATTTACGAAAAAGGATAATGGATTATTTTTCACCATTGCCTATCATATGAATGATGGACCTGCAGACGTGGTGGTGACAAATCATGAGCAGCCTATCGATTATACAAAGCTTGACACATATTTTGTATTGAATATGCCTGATTCTGAGGTAGATACCAATTTACCCGGGTACAGTCTCTATGATTTGCCTGAAATTACGGATACGGCGCATATGTATAAGATCAGTGCACAGCCCGTCTATACAATTACAGCGGGCTGGGCAGATTCCAAAGCAGCGTTGTCCGAGGCAATGGAGGCTGCAAATGCAGCAGCTTTAAAGGAATCCGAGGAGGCCGCAAAGGCATCTGAGGCTGCAGCGCAGCAATCAGGCGCGGGCGCCTCTGAACCGGCAGATGTATCGGGGGAAGCGAATGAATCTAAGCCAGCAGACAAGTCAGAATCACCAGATCTGGCTCATGGGGCATTGGAAACGTCGAAGTTTCCCACAATCCCGGATTTAAACAGCGGAATCGACCAGGAACAGCAGGCATTCTATAAAAATCTGTTTACCAGCAGTCTGGCATCCCTTATTGGCGCATTGATTCTTTCCGTGGCGACTCTGGTCTGGCTGATCTTTAACACTGGAAAAGTGGTGACGGACGGAGAAGAAAAATATGTTTTAAGCGGCATGGATCTCTGGTACTGGGAAGTATCGCTGCTTGTAGTGATCGGTTTTGTTCTGTTCTGGAACTGGCTGCCGGTGATTCACAGCAGCCGGAATCCACTCTCTGTTTCCCGTATTGTGGGCTGGCTTGGCACTTATTTCATTATATTGACAGGCGGCCTGAGCTTTGTCAGGAGAATGCGTGTTGGAAAACTGACGGATAACAGTCTGCTGAAAGTGGCCGGGAATCAGGCAAATCAGGCTCTGCGGCTGTTTTCCGAAAATCAGAAGCCAGTGACCAGATTGATCGTGGCTTTTGTGATTGGGACCATTATTCATGTGCTGGCCATGTGGTGGATGATATCCAGCTTAAAGGCGTACGGCGCGGTCAGAGAAGGGCGGTATCTGATTCAAATTATTGCTGCGGCACTTGTTCTGATCATTCTTTACGGAACGGTTTTGACTGCTCTTTTCAGAAAAGCCGTACAGCGGCAGAAGGTGCTGAACGGGGTGGGGCAGATCAGTCATGGACGTCTGGAACAGAAAATCGATCTGGAAGGGCTGACCGGCGACGACCGTATTCTGGCGGACAGTATTAATCATATCGGCGACGGTCTTTCCTCCGCGGTCAGCACGGCTACCAAGAGCGAGCGGATGAAGACGGAACTGATTACCAATGTATCTCACGATATTAAGACGCCTCTGACTTCTATTATTAATTATGTAGATTTACTGAAAAGGGAAAATATCCGGGACCCCAAGGTGAATAATTACATCCATGTGTTGGATCAGAAATCCCAGCGGCTGAAAAACCTGATCGAAGATCTGGTGGAGGCTTCCAAGGCCAGCTCCGGCAATGTGGCGCTGGAACTGGAAAAGATCGATTTTTGTCAGCTGGTAAAGCAGATCGACGGCGAGTTCCAGGTTCGGTTTCAGGAAGGCCGGCTGCAGATGGTGACAACGGTGCCGGAAAACAGTATTTATATCAATGCTGACGGCCGGCGTGTGTGGAGAATTTTGGAGAATCTGTATCAGAATGCGCTGAAGTATGCCATGAAGGACTCCCGGGTATATATCGGGGTGGTTCCCTATAATAATACGGTCTCCTTTGTCATGAAAAATATTTCGGCTTCTCCGTTGAATTTTGAGGCCCAGGAGCTGACGGAGCGGTTTATCAGAGGGGACGTGGCCCGAACCACCGAGGGAAGCGGACTGGGGCTGTCCATTGCGAAAGACCTGACGGAGCTGCATGGCGGGGAATTCCAGGTGTATCTGGATGGGGATCTGTTTAAGGTGAGCGTGACGTTTCAGACATGCACTGCAGACAATTAATATTTATGCAAGATAAAGGAAGCTATGGGAGTGTGCTGACAGATATATCCGTATAGACTGAGAATTGGCACTTGACGAATAGAAAGTTTTATTTCATAATGGGGAGAGGTTGTGAGAATGTGCGCAATCTCTCTTTCCTATATTATATTAAAAAATATTTTATAATATAGAACAGGATATCATATACAAGTGTTACTGCGTGTCTGACTATTTTAGCGAATATGGATAAAAAGGTATGCTGATGTTTTGGGGTACGCGGTAAGCTTACATCAGGAGGCATTATAATGGTAAAACTTTTAGAACACGGTGCATATCTGGCTGGCAATGAGATTGTCGAAGATCTGCCGGGCGCGGCGGAGACGCTTTCCTCAAAAACAGGCCAGGCGGTTCCTTCGAAAGAAGAAGCGGCCAAATCTACGATGGCATATGAGATTTTACAGGCTCACAATACTTCGGGGAATCCGGAGAAGTTAAAGGTGAAGTTCGACTGCCTGATCTCCCATGATATCACTTATGTGGGCATTATCCAGACGGCCAGGGCCAGCGGGCTGGAAAAATTCCCGATTCCCTATGTGCTGACCAATTGCCACAACAGTCTGTGCGCCGTAGGCGGCACGATCAATGAGGACGATCATATGTTCGGACTTACCTGCGCCCAGAAATACGGCGGCGTTTATGTGCCTCCTCATCAGGCAGTGATTCACCAGTATGCCAGAGAGATGATGGCGGGCTGCGGGAAGATGATCCTGGGTTCCGACAGCCATACCCGTTACGGCGCCCTTGGCACCATGGCCATCGGCGAGGGAGGCGGCGAGCTGGCGAAGCAGCTTTTAGGACGTACTTATGATGTAAATATGCCGGGCGTGGTGGGCGTTTATCTGACCGGAAAACCGGAGCCGGGGGTAGGGCCGCAGGATGTGGCGCTGGCTATAATCGGCGCGGTGTTTGCTAACGGCTATGTGAACAATAAGGTGATGGAATTTGTGGGGCCCGGCGTGGCAAATCTGAGCATGGACTTTAGGATCGGCATCGATGTGATGACCACGGAGACCACCTGCCTGTCTTCGATCTGGACGACGGATGAGAGCGTAAAGGATTATCTGTCCATTCATGGCAGGGAAGATGCCTATAAAGAACTGAAACCCGGCAAGGTAGCTTACTATGACGGCATGATCCTGGTAGAGCTGGATCAGGTGAAACCGATGATCGCCATGCCGTTCCATCCCAGCAATACTTATACGATCGAAGAACTGAAAGCAAATCTGGGCGATATCTTGAACGATGTGGAGAAAAAGGCCAGGGTGAGCCTGGGCGATGCGGTGGAGTTCAGCCTGAAGGATAAGGTGGTGGATGGAAACCTGTATGTGGAGCAGGGCATTATCGCCGGCTGTGCCGGCGGAGGCTTTGAGAATATCTGCGCGGCGGCGGATATTCTGGACGGGAAGAGCACCGGCAGCGGAAAGTTTACGCTGAGCGTATATCCGGCCAGCACGCCGATCTATATGGAGCTGATTAAAAACGGAGCGGCGGCGAAGCTGCTGGCTACCGGAGCAGTGTTGAAAACGGCGTTCTGCGGTCCTTGCTTTGGTGCGGGGGATACGCCTTCCAATAATGGGTTCAGCATCCGTCATTCCACGAGAAATTTCCCCAATCGAGAAGGCTCCAAGCTGCAGAGCGGCCAGATTTCTTCGGTTGCATTGATGGATGCACGCTCTATAGCGGCTACGGCGGCGAACCGGGGATTCCTGACGGCGGCTACCGATCTGGATACCAGCTTTGGCAATCCGAAATACTATTTCGACAAAACCATCTATGAAAACAGAATTTACGACAGTAAGGGAGAGGCACATCCGGAGGTGGAGATTCAGTTTGGTCCCAATATTAAGGACTGGCCTTCCATGGCCGGGCTGACGGAAGACTTGCTGCTGCGGGTGGTATCGGTGATCCACGATCCGGTGACCACTACCGATGAGCTGATTCCTTCCGGAGAGACATCCTCTTACCGGTCTAACCCGCTGGGGCTGGCGGAGTTTACATTGTCCCGGAAAGATCCGCAATATGTGGGACGGGCCAAGGAAATGAGGGCCGTGGAGGAAATCAGAAGGACAGGCGCCTGCCCGATGCACAAAAATGAAGCTGTGGAGAAAGCGTTTGAGACAATTAAAGGGGCTTATCCGGAGCTGAAGGCCAGAGAAACCGGCATCGGCAGCACGATCTTCGCTGTAAAGCCGGGCGACGGCTCCGCCAGGGAACAGGCGGCGTCCTGTCAGAAGGTGCTGGGCGGCTGGGCAAATATTGCCAGGGAGTATGCCACGAAGCGGTATCGTTCCAATCTGATTAACTGGGGGATGATTCCTTTCCTGCTTGATGAGGAACTGCCTTTTGAACTGGAGAATTTTGTATTTATACCGGGAATCCGGACAGCCATTCAGGAAAAGCAGGGTCAGGTGAAGGCTTATGTGGTGAAGGACGGGCTGAAAGAGTTTACGTTAAAGATCGGCGATTTGACCGATGATGAGCGGAAGATTATTCTGGCCGGGTGCTTGATTAATTATTACAGGGATGAGAAATAGAATCAAAAAACAGCCAGGGCAACAGAATATGTCGTCCTGGCTGTTTTTTGTATCATAGGAAAGTCCTCCGTACTCCCCTATAATACAAAAACGCTCCGCGAGGATGCACACGCAAACGCAGAGGAAATTGTCGCTTAAAAGCGACGCGTTTGCGGCGCAGAATCCTGCGAAGCAGGATTCTTATTCGCAAAGATACAGGAAAATAATTTCCCGTTTAATCATACAGCGGATACTTCTCCGTCAGCTGTTCCACCAGCTTAAAGGCCTGCCGCTGGTTATGCTGCGCGCCCTCTATGACCAGACGAATCGCTTCTGCTATATCGTCCATATCTTCTTCCACCATGCCTCTTGTGGTAACGGCAGCGGTACCCAGACGGATGCCGCTGGTGACGGAAGGCTTTTCCGGGTCGTTGGGGATGGCGTTTTTGTTGCAGGTGATATTGGCCAGGTCTAACAGCTTTTCCGCCGCCTTGCCGGTTACTTGCTTGCTTCTCAAATCCACGAGGATCAGGTGATTGTCTGTTCCGCCGGACACCAGGTCAAAGCCTCTGGCGATCAGCGCTTTTGCAAGCGCCTTGGAATTCTTCACGATCTGGGCCTGGTAGGTTTTAAATTCCGGCAGCAGCGCTTCTTTCAGGGCCACGGCCTTCGCGGCGATCACATGCATCAGCGGGCCGCCCTGGATGCCGGGGAAGACAGCCTTGTTAAAGTTAAACTGTTCATTGGCCTCGTCATTGGAAAGAATCATGCCGCCTCTGGGACCCCGAAGCGTTTTGTGGGTCGTGGTGGTGGTGACATGGGCGTAAGGGATCGGGCTCTCATGCTGCCCCGCCGCTACAAGACCGGCAATATGGGCCATATCCACCATCAGGTACGCTCCCGCTTCGTCGGCGATTTCCCGGAATTTTTTAAAGTCGATTTTTCTGGGGTAGGCGCTGGCGCCGGCTACGATCAGCCTTGGCTTCGTCTGTAAGGCAATGTCCCTCACCTGGTCATAGTCGATATAGCCGTCGTCCTTTACGCCGTAAGGAATGATATTAAAATATTTGCCGGACAGGTTTACCGGGCTTCCGTGGCTTAAATGCCCGCCGTGGGCCAGGCTCATGCCCATCACCTTATCTCCCGGCTCCAGCATGGCGAAAAATGCCGCCATATTGGCCTGGGCGCCGGCATGGGGCTGGACGTTGGCATAGTCGCAGCCAAACAGCTCTTTGGCCCGCTCGATAGCCAGGTTTTCCGCGATGTCCACGCACTGGCAGCCGCCGTAGTAACGATTTCCCGGATAGCCTTCCGCGTATTTATTGGTCAGTGGGCTGCCCATGGCCGCCATCACTGCACGGCTTACAAAATTTTCTGATGCGATCAATTCTATGTGGCTGTTCTGCCGCTCGATCTCCAGCGTAATAGACCGCGCCAGCTCCGGATCGAATAACGCCACTTCATCAAATGCGTACATGGTTTTCCTCCGAATGATTGATGAGATTGGTTTTCTGGGTTGTGTGTAAAGTATCCTTTTCTCTATATGGATAGTGCCGTAAGAATCGGCATGTAGTTTACTGTTATAATATGATAACGTAAAAGAAAGGTTTTGTAAATCCTAAAAAAGATTTTATTCATGTTTATTCAAGACCGACTATAGATACTCGGTATTTGCTGATTATTGTTGGATCATGAAGATAATAGGTCAGGGAATAGATTGTATGCATTTTGTGTATGATAATTGAACCGGCACTTTGTATGGTCTATTTTGATATAGTTATACACTTCATACGGAATTATTATCTTAATAATATGGAATAATACTTCCATGTACGTTTATCATTGTGTGGATATATTCTAATATTTGTACCTGTAAGGTTATGAGGAATTATTTGGGATAATCTGTGAAATCGTATGCGTAGAGCATCAGACAGTAAAAATAGGCGGGGAGGATTGTCCGTATGAACTGATTCGATCAAAATTTTTGAAGCTGAATAGTTCGCATCAGCAGTATGTTATGGGCTGTAAGCGTAACACCAGAACGTCATCAATACTTCCCTGCCTGTTCCGTTTATCAAAAGCAAGGAACCCGGCGGCAGAGTAGAAGTCAAAAAGTTTTGGCTGGTTATTGCATTTTATGTATACGGTCTTTCCGCCAATCAGATATTCAACATCTAATCATAAAGGCTATATTTGCAGGGACATTTTTCTGAGAAAGGATTTTGGGAAAATGTCCTTTTCATATCCTGATTTTCGTATTGAAAGATGTGCTGATAAATGCTAATATTTCTATAACGTATAAAGCTTCCGGTTTTTGCGCTGAATTCTATGAGATCAAAAGCCTTTCGGGCAGGATCACACTGCGTCGGAAGGGTAAAATGTGCCG
Source organism: uncultured Lachnospiraceae bacterium (assembly GCA_910588405.1). GTDB lineage: Bacteria > Bacillota > Clostridia > Lachnospirales > Lachnospiraceae > Paralachnospira_A. Next base: position 40,198 of record CAJUPT010000011.1, read on the forward strand.
GAAAAAATGTATCTGAAATCAGTTCGCTGCCAATATAAATATTTCCGAGATAAAAAGGATCGGAAGTAAAAATATACCTGAAGCAGCATAAAAAGACGGACGGATTTGCAATGAAATTACAGGGAAGTGATGAGGAATGATTTATATTACCGGAGATTGTCACCGAGACTTTAAAAGATTCAATACCAGAATATTTCCTGAGCAGAAGGAAATGATAAAGGAAGATTATGTGATCATCTGCGGAGATTTTGGCGGGGTATGGAGTAAGGGAAAGGAAGATAAGGAAGAAAAATATCTTTTGGATTGGCTGGAGGGCAAGCCCTTTACCACGCTGTTCGTAGACGGGAACCATGAGAATTTTGACAGGCTTTATGCTCATCCGGCAGAGGAATGGCACGGCGGCAGGGTTCATAAAATCAGGCCGTCCGTCATTCATATGATGCGCGGGCAGGTATTTGAGATTGAAGGCAAACATATATTTACATTTGGCGGAGCGAGCAGCCATGATATTGACGGAGGGATTCTGGAGCCGGAAGACCCGAACCTTAAAAGGAAGAAGAAGAGACTGGATCGGGAGCGATGTTCATACCGTATTAATCATGTGACCTGGTGGCAGCAGGAGCTTCCGACCGAGGAGGAGATGGAAGAAGGGCGCAGGAACCTTGCGGCCCGCGATAATACGGTGGATTTTATTGTGACCCACTGCTGCGCGTCCGGCACCCAGGCTTTGCTGGACGACAGGATGTATACGTCTGATATTGAGACAGATTATCTGGAAGAAATCCGGCAAAAGACAACGTTCAGGAAATGGTTTTTCGGTCATTATCATGACAATCGAAATGTGAATGCAAAAGAGATCCTGCTTTATGAGCAGATCATCAGAATTTCGTAGGAGCGGTGAGGATGAATATATGCCTGTGAGTAAAAATCTTTCAGGGGAGGATTGAAGAAGGAATTATGAAAAAAACAACTAAAATGATGATTGCAGGGGCGATGATAGCGGTTGTTGCCGCAGGCGCTTTTATGGCCGGGCATTTTGTATCCGTAAATCGGGAGAGTTCCTCCGTATCCGTTATAGGAGGAGCCGATGGGCCGACATCAGTATTTTTAGCCGGTAAGACGCAGGAAGGAGAGAAACAGGTGGCGGAATATCAATCGATTACTATGGGAGAAGCAGCGGATATTTTCGCAGCGGAGGGAGATTATCTGATCCTTGATGTCAGAAGGGCAGATGAATTCGCGGAGGGGCATATTCCGGGGGCGGTCAATGTGGCGAATGAGGATATCCGTTCCACAGAGCCGGAAGAACTTCCGGATAAGGATCAGGTAATCTACGTATATTGCAGAAGCGGAAGAAGAAGCAAGGAGGCGGCCGCAAAGCTTGCGGAACTGGGATATACGAATATTGTCGAATGCGGCGGTATTCTGGACTGGACGGGGGATGTGGAGAAGTGACGGAATTTTTAAACCACGGGTATCATGACAATGATATTGATTGGGTTTAGAATAGTATCACAGGCAGATGGAGATCGCAGAGACAATAAAAATCCAACGAAAGGTAAGGAGGCGTTATGAATCAATACGTATCCGTCGATAAGAGGAGCAAGAAGGCGCAGAAGGAATATTACTCCGGCCAGCGCCGTACCTGGAACGGACTGAATCCCGTTACCAGGACGGCGCCAAACGGCAAAGCTTACAACAGAAATAAGGATAAGCAGGAGAGACGAAGAATCGGCAGAGAGTCCGGAGACGGATTTGCTGCCGATCTTGTTTTGCCATTTCAATGCTTTTCGGCTATGTGATTGTCTCCGACCGGCTTTTTGGGTCGGAAAATGTTGACTTTCAGCAGCGGAAGACCCAAATAAAACCGGGTTATTTCCGGTCAGGTTCCCGATAGTTCTAATTCCTGCAGGCTAATCCACAAATCGTCATAGAGATTAACCTTGACTTTATCCTGGAAAGTATAGGTGGTCATTTTAAACTGCGTCTTTTCCAGATAGTATACCACAATATGCCTTTGTACTGGGTCAACAATCCAATATTCCCTGACACCGGCATCCATGTAAAGATTCAGTTTCCGCACATAATCATGGCTGGAAGTGCTGGGGGAAACAATTTCAATAATCCAGTCCGGCGCTCCGGTACACCCTTGGTCAGTCAGTTTGTTGGGGTCACAGATCACGCTGATGTCCGGTTCAACAACGGTTTTCCGGTTATCGAACAGTTTGACAGAAAAGGGCGCAGGGTATATTTTGCAGGAGCCTTTTTTTGAGCGTAGATAATTTCCGATTTCTAAATGCAGGGAGGATAATATTTCCTGATGTATTCTGCTGGGAGCTGCCATATCATAAAACTGTCCGTCAATTAATTCTGCCCTGACATTCTCTGGCAGGTTGTAATAATCATCTTCGGTATAAAAGTCTGTTCGTGCTAACGCCTGTGACATAATGCTTCTCCTTTCTGTTGTGGATTATGGGGCGGTTTATGATAAAAGAGTTTTTGTTCTCGTTTTCAGCAGGGTTGATTTGCCTCAAATATTTTCTTGCGCAGCGTATATGCTGTGTAATCTTTGTTGTTCGGTAATTTGAGGATATTGGATTTATATTTCACAGCCATTTCATAAATCTTCTGCTCATAATACACATTATAGTATAGAATATATATAAAAGTAAAGTGGATTAAATATCCCTCTTTATACCAGAAGTATAATGACAGCCGCCCAAATCTATGCTATAGTATGATAAAGAAGAAAAAACGGATCTGATACCGGCTCCGGGAAAGGAAAAGCGATGTTCACAGTGATTCATTCAAGTTGTTTCTGTCTGAAAAATATAAAAAACGCGCCGCTCGAACAGAAAAGTATGCGGGGCGTTGGCTTTGTGTGTTCAGATAAGCATAAGCTTGGAAGAGATACTGTGGAGAAGGCAGCAGGTCTATCGGAATAGGAGATAGAAGCAGGCAGCCGGATTCATGGATTGTTGAACCGCTTATCTTGTGTGGATGCGCAGGGTAGGCGGTATTTTTGTATTCTATGCGGCGGAAAGGTAAAATGTCGCCAGGGCGGCACACCGCGGGCAGAGAATCTTTCGGAGGCGGATTCTGATTACGAAGTATCCGGAAAAATGTGTCAGTACCCAAAAGTATGGTTTGCAATGACGCATTTAGCAGGACTTTCAGGAAATGAGGATGAGGAAAAACTATGGATATGATTGAAATCAAAGGAAAAGTAAATACGGCTCTCTGCTACGCAAGAGTCGTGGAGGACGAAGCGGTCGAGCAGATCAGGCGAATGTGTGATTATCCGATGACCGAAGGCGCCCGAATCCGCATTATGCCGGATGTACATGCCGGTAAGGGCTGCACGATCGGGACTACAATGACGATCACAGATAAGGCTGTCCCCAATATCGTCGGGGTCGATATCGGATGCGGCATGTATACGGTGGAGCTTGGCAAAGCGGATATCGATTTTGCAAAGGTGGACGAAGCCGCTCATTTTATTCCTTCCGGAATGAACGTATGGGAGGGGCGGCAGGAGCGTTTTGATTTGACAGTGCTTGCCTGCTACAGAGAACTTAAGGATACGAAGAGATTGGAAAGATCCCTTGGCACTCTGGGCGGCGGCAATCATTTTATTGAAATCGACGAGGCGAAAGACGGCGCCAGATACCTGGTTATCCATTCCGGTTCAAGGAATCTGGGGAAGCAGGTGGCGGAGCTTTATCAGAAACTGGCAGTCAATCTTCAAAGAGGATACGGCGATTATCTGGAAAAACGCGACGAGATTATCAGAACCTATAAGGAGCAGGGACGAAAAAGCGAAATACAGGCAGCGTTAAAGCAGCTCCATTGGCAGGTCTATGAGTCTGAGACGAGTATGCCGGAGGATCTTTGCTATTTATCCGGAAAGTATCTGGAGGATTATCTTCATGATGTGGAGATCTGCCAGGCATTCGCAAGGCGCAGCCGGGAGAAAATGGCTGAGATTATCCTGGAAAGAACCGGGCTGGCAGGCGGCGAAGCCTTCCACACGATTCATAATTATATCGATACGGAGGAAATGATTTTAAGGAAGGGTGCGATCGCGGCCCATAGCGGAGAAAAGGTGCTGATTCCGATTAATATGAGGGACGGAAGCGTGCTGGCGGTCGGTAAAGGAAATCCGGAATGGAATTATTCCGCACCCCATGGGGCCGGAAGGCTGATGTCCAGGACGAAAGCGAAAGCAAATCTCAGCATGGATGAATACAGGGAAACGATGAAGGGGATTTATACCACTTCCGTGAATGAAAAGACACTGGATGAAGCGCCGATGGCGTATAAGAGCCTTGCGGACATTATCGAAGTGATCGAAGAGTCCGTGGATGTGATCGACGTGATGAAACCCATATATAATTTTAAAGCTTCTGACTAAGGCGGAGGAGCATCTCTCCTCCGTCTGTACGCAAGGGCGGAAATGGAGGAGGAAATGTTTGCGATGCCTACAATCGATATGGAAGCTACCGGGCGGAATATTATGAGGCTGAGGAAGGCGGCGGGCCTGACGGTGAAAGAGCTGCAGGATATTTTTGGATTCGCCACGCCCCAGGCCATCTACAAGTGGCAGCACGGAACCGCAATGCCTACCATCGATAATCTGGTAGTGCTGGCAGCCGTGCTGGCGGTTCCGATGGATGAGATTATCATATGCGATGGAAACAGAGATGTGCAGATCAGCGCGTGATTCTTCTGGACTTTTCCGGCGGCCGGTGTTACAATAGTTGATGTTTCGGGATGGATGGATAGATCAGGAGGTGCGGGATGAAACCGATGTATTTATCAATTCGACAGAAGGAAACCGGCAGCCGGATTAAAAAGCTGCTTTCGGAAAGCGGCTATACGGTGAAGGATGTCCAGGTCGCAATGGGATTTGAGAATCCCCAGGCGGTTTACAAATGGACATCAGGAAAATCGCTTCCGAGCCTGGACAATTTTATTATTCTCAGCAGACTGTTACATACAAGTATTGAAGATATCCTCGTCATTGACGGGGATATTGCTTTGTCAGGGGTATTTTTGAAAAGAATTTTTTCAACTGCCAGTATAATGAAAATGTTTCCACAGTGTGGTAAACTGTTACCATAGGCGAACGGAAAATAACAGATGAAGGAGGAGCCAGGGATGCGGAAAATGACGTCGGCTTATGCGAATAAGATGCTGAGGAGTCTTGAGGAAGATAAAAGTTATTGGACAAATAAGGAAAATGAGTCGAATACATATGTGGCGGCGGTCAATGAGGAGCCGGTGATTCCGGAATATGATTATGCGGAGGTGGCTGCAAAAATCGAGGAGATCGATGAAAAAATCTGCGTCATCAAGCATGCCGTTAATCTGAATAATGCCATGGCAAGGGTGAAGGTCGGGGAAAAAGAAATGAGTGTGGACACGATCCTGATCCGGATGGCTCAGTTAAACAAGAGGAAAGCGACACTGGATTATATGCGCAAGCAGCTGCCGAAGTCCCGGGAAGAACAGCGCTCCTATATGTCCAGAAATGCCGTTCCGGAATACCGGTACATCAATTATGACCTTGACCTGATCAAAAAGGAATATGAACGGGTGTCCGAGGCCATTATGGAGATGCAGATGGCTTTAGACCAGTACAATCAGACAGTGCTGTTTGATGTGGATATTTAATGCAGCATGTTTGCGCATTCATTTACGCGGCATTTATTCCGTACGGAGCATGGAACCTATAGGACTTTGAATTTTATGTTGTTGTTCATGGTTAATGTTTGTTTGCTTATTGGTTATTGATTATTCGTTAATGTTCAATGTTTGGGCAAACTGCAAAATATTATTTCAATAGGCTCTGTAGAAAACTTATGTGGGATACCACAGCGCCGGGAGTTCGGTTTGACCGGCAGGGGCTGCGGAAGGCTTTTTGGCTTTTCGCGGCTTTTTACATATGGGGAATTCTGCGCTCCCCTTGTAAAATAACCGGCAATCACATATAATAAAGCAGAAGCATGGTCAAAAAGGAAAATGCAGTCGGAAACAGGGAAAACCTGAACAGATTTCAATAAAAACAAACAAACAGACAAAGGAGAGATGATTATGTTAGAAACAGGAACCAAAGCGCCGGATTTTGAACTGCCGGATCAGGACGGGCAGATGCATAAGTTAAGCGAATACAGAGGCAAAAAGGTGATTTTATATTTTTACCCAAAGGATAACACGCCCGGCTGTACGAAGCAGGCCTGCGGTTATTCGGAGCGGATGCCTCAGTTTATGGAAAAGGGGGCGGTGATTCTTGGCATCAGCAAGGATTCGGTGGCTTCCCATAAAAAATTTGTGGAGAAATATGGACTTGCCTTTACGCTGCTGGCTGACCCCGAGCGTAAGGTAATCGAAGCGTACGATGTGTGGAAAGAAAAAAAGAATTACGGCAAAGTAGCCATGGGCGTGGTTCGCACCACTTACCTGATCGACGAGGAAGGGACGATTGTGAAAGCAAACGATAAAGTCAAAGCGGCGGACGATCCGAAAAAGATGCTGGGTGAGATCTGATGAAGATTATTTTATCGCCGGCGAAAAAGATGAATGTGGTTTCCGATCTGCTGGCCCCTCAGGGTATGCCGGCCTTTCTTGACCAGACAGAGGAAATACTGGCCTGGCTGAGAACAAAGTCTTATGGGGAATTGAAAAAACTGTGGGGCTGCAATGATAAAATCGCGGAGCAAAATATGGATCGGCTCCGGCATATGGATCTGCACCGGAATCTGACGCCGGCGATTTTGTCCTATGAGGGAATCGCCTACCAGTATATGGCGCCCTCTGTTTTTGAGGACCGCCAGCTGGAATATGTACAGGAGCATCTGCGGATCTTGTCCGCATTTTACGGTGTGTTGAAGCCTGCGGACGGCGTAACGCCCTACCGCCTGGAGATGCAGGCGAAGGCGGCGGTGGGGAGCTGTAAAAACCTTTATGAGCTGTGGGGCAGGAGGCTCTATGAGGCGGTTCGGGACGAGGACGGAATCATGATTAACCTGGCCTCCAAGGAATACGCAAAATGTGTGGAAAAGTATTTGACAAAAAGAGATCGTTACATAACAATTACATTCTGCGAGGAATCCGGCGGGAAGCTGGTGACAAAGGGAACCTACGCGAAAATGGCCCGGGGAGAGATGGTACGCTTTATGGCGGAGAAGCAGATTGAAGCCCCGGAAGAAATCCGTAATTTCGACCGGCTGGGATATGTGTTCCGGGAGGATTTGACGACGGATCAGGAATATGTCTTTGAGCGGGCGGAATCGGCGGATGCCAAATAATGGGGAAGCTGCCTGTAATGTTTGAAATCTACAGGAAAGAATATTTTGTGGTTAATTTGATTCGATAAATTATGGAATGAAATATTGTGGTTGTAAATATGTTGTTCATAGAAAGGATATAATATGAACGAAATCATCAAAGCCCTCCATAAGAGGAAATCGGTACGTGTATTCACGGAAAAGGAAATTTCGGCAGAGGAAAAGGAGGCCATTCTGGAAGCGGCGATCCAGGCGCCGTCCGCAGGCTGCCAGCTGCTGTATACGATTCTGGATATCACGGATCAGCAGAAAAAAGAAAAGCTGGCCGAGCTCTGCGATCATCAGCCCTTTATTGCGAAAGCAAAGCTGGTGCTGGTGTTTTGCGCGGACTGCGAAAAGTGGCTTTCTTTTTACAGAGAAGCCGGCCTGACGCCCAGAAAGCCGGGTGCGGGCGATCTGCTGCTGGCAGTGGAGGACGCTGCGATTGCGGCCCAGAACGCAGTGACGGCGGCGGAGAGCCTTGGCATCGGTTCCTGTTATATAGGCGATGTGATGGAGCGGGCGGAAGAGATGAAAGCCCTTCTGGCCCTTCCTCCCTATGTATATCCGGCCTGTATGCTGGTATTCGGTTATCCGACGGAACATCAGAAGGAACGGACAAAGCCGTCCCGGTTTGCGGTTTCCGATATGGTCTGCGAAAATGCGTATCAGGGCAAAAATAGTCATGAGATCCGCGCCATGTTTGTGCAAAAAACAGACGGAAAGGATTACGACCCGTGGATGGAGGCATTCTGGAAAAGGAAGTATGAATCAGATTTTTCAAAAGAGATGAGCCGGTCTATGGAGGTGTATTTGAAAGATTTTCTGGAGGAGTAGGATTTGACTGTGAAATACGACAGATAACGCTTGTCATTTATGAAAAAGAATCCGGCAAAACGTGCCAACACATAAAATATACTTTGTGATGGCGTGTTTTGCCGGATTTCATTATATGGTTCTATCAGCAAACATATTGATGATCAGGCAGCCTGCGGTTTACTTCCTGCTGTCAGTCGTTTTACTTGTCGCTTACCGGATTTTCTTAGATAGCATATCCGGATTAGACGCAAAAGTCAGCGCCGTTTCCCGGGTAATCGTTCCTTCGTTGTACAGCTTTGCCAGGCTGGAGTCCATGGAGCACATCTCGGGGCTTGAGGAGGAATAAATAATGCCGTCGATCTGGGGAATCTTGTTATCCCGGATCATATTGCGGATAGCGGGCGTTACCGTCATAATCTCAAATACGGGAACCAGCGTTTCATGTACGGTGGGAACCAGATGCTGGGTGATTACCGCCTGCAGAACCATGGAGAGCTGTACGGCGATCTGCCGCTGCTGGTTTGGCGGGAACACGTCGATAATCCGGTCGATGGTATTGGCGCTGCCGATGGTGTGTAGCGTGGAGAAAATCAGATGCCCTGTCTCGGCGGCGGTCATCGCTACCTGTATGGTCTCATAGTCTCGCATTTCCCCTAAAAGAATCACGTCCGGACTCTGACGCAGAGCGGCCCGCAGAGCCGCAACATAGCTGTCGGTATCAGCGCTGATTTCCCGCTGGCTGATAATGCTCTTTTTATGTTGATGCAAATATTCCAGAGGGTCCTCCAACGTGATAATATGCTTCTCGAAATTTTGATTGATATCGTCGATCATGCAGGCCAGCGTTGTGGACTTTCCGCTTCCGGCAGAGCCGGTTACCAGCACCAGTCCTTTCTTAAACCTGGCCAGGGCCATAATATTGTCCGGGATACCCAGGGCGGCAGGGTCAGGCAGGGAAAAGGTGATAATCCTGATTACCGCTGAGAGACTGCCCCTTTGTTTATAGGCGCTGATACGAAATCGGGACAGGCCGGGAATGGCGAAGGAGAAATCATCGTCTCCGGTTTCTAACAGGCGGTCCATAGAACGTTTGCCGGCCAGCGCATAAATATCCGTGACAATTTCCTGGGTGTCCGCAGGAAGAAGCCGCTGATCGTTCAGCTGGCTGATCGCATTATTTACCCGCATGGATGCCGGACGGCCGGCTACGATAAATAAATCCGAGGCGTTGTGGTCAAGGGCCTTTTGGAGCAGCTCCGTTGTATTTGAAAATTCCATGTTGCTTCCTTTCTATATACAGTGTTGCAACGCTCCTTCCATCGCTATCCCCCTTGGGCTGTGAAAATTTGTAGCCACGAAAGGTCAGTAAACCCGCTCTCGTTACGAACATTTAAAGCCAGTTCTTTAGCCACTTGCTATTTTCCAGGGGTTTGCTCGGTTCGTTGCTGTTAAAAACCTGATATTGCTATGGGTGGTTTTAAAAGGTAATCAGATCCACACTTTCGTCCCCATTCCACTCAGTGGCGGGAACTTTCTGCCAGGCGGTAATTTTCAAGTAGCCTTCATCGGCAGCAGGAGATAAACTGATGGTCAGGATTACATTTAAGTTCTGGGTGTCATTAACCGGAACCTGATAGGAGAGGGTCGGCTCTGTCCCTGTGAAATCCGCAGTGACGCCTTCCAGCCCGGATAGCTTCTCTTCGAGAATCGAGCCGTAACGTTCCGGTGATGTGCCGTAGGCATCATGGAGAAGCCGGTCGATTTCCCTGAATGTCTCCATAGCAGTATTGGAGGCTTCGTAATAATCCGAGTTATAATCCGCTATTTTCCGGCTGTACTGATATTCGCCAAGAGCGCCTGACAAGGCCAGTGTGGCGAATATGACCAGGCACAAAACAATAAAGGTCATCAAAAGCGATACGGAACCGATATTGGTGACTGGATAGGAACGCTTTTTCATATGGGACAAAGCCTCCTTTCTATAGGGATGCACTCTTCGGAATCTCTCAGCATCTGCTTTTGTGGCTGATTTTCTGCCGGTCACACACAAGTTTATTCCATGTATGTCTTATAAATTTGTGCACATCTGGCAAACAATCATCTCACAGAACCGGGCATTCCAGGAATACATTGGGTATATTTTTTCAGGGCGCTTCAGCGAGCGGTGCTCCCGGGGTAAAAGGTTGGTAGGACATAACCTCCAGACCATAAATTTCATCGCCGGTTTCATCGTTGTATACGGCGATTGTATAAATAGAAGTCTGTGCATCATCGGCCGCCGCAGAAATGTCCAGCCTGTAGTTGGAAGCTTCATTGCCGCAGGGTCGGAAGGACTGATCATAGTAAATGTGGGACTGCACGGCATCGATATCGGCGTCGGGATATAATTCTCGCAGCAGCTCCAAAGGCCGTTCCGACTGGCTTAAGACATCTGCCACAGAGGAAGCCTGCCTTACGGCCATGTCCAGCTCTTGTGTATCCTGCCCCAGATTATGTGCTTTTACAAATAGCTGAAGGCATATGGCGCTGGCCAGGGAAAAAAACAGAATGGCGATAATGATCTCCATCAGCAACAGCCCGGAACGGCTGGAGGAAGAAGCTTGTTTCATGGGGCACTCCTTTCCGAGGCGATCAGGGAGCTTTCAAGCCCTTCGCTGTCAGTTACCGTAAACCTGTACAGGCGATCCTCCGGACTGGTCATCGTCAGCGAGGAAATCTCCATGATATCTCTGCCGTTTTTCAGGGAGAAAGAGACGTCGTCCCGGATAAACAGTTCTTTGAGTATGCCTTCGTATTCATAGATATATGTAGTATAGGAAATACCATTGTAATCGGCAGACATGGCCAGGCAGTCTCTGTCTTCGATGCTGATGATTCGCAAGGCTCCATTCGTGTCATTTTGGCGTATCTTTTCTTCAATGTAAGCCAGCGCAGACCGGTTTTCATCATTCACCCTAAGCTGGCTGGTGGTAGTGCCGTAGAGATCTGCCGCCAGAATCAGTACGATCAGGGCAGATGCGGCAAAAACAAAAAAGAGGGCGATGGGGAAAACCAGGTCGATGACATGTCTGCCGCGCGTTTGAAATCTCATTTGCCCTTCCCCCTGTCTATAATCGTTACGTCCGGCATAATATTGCTGCCGTATACCTGATAGTCCACAAAAAATCTGTCCTCATCGTAATACAGGCCGTAATGCTCCTTCAGGTACTGCAGGCTTTCCGGATAAGAGCCCTCGGTGGAATAGCAATGGACGAGCCCTCTGCTGATGGCCTGTTCAAGGGTTTTTTGTTCCTGGGCGTCGGTTCTGTCCGCCACAAGAGTGGTTCCCAGCGTAAAGACGGCGATTACCATGAAGAAAAAAATGATGGAAATTATAAAATTTTTAGAGGCAGAACTGCTTTTCTGCGTTTCAAAGCGATGTTTCATAGTACCGCTCCTATCTGCGCAGGCCATGCGCTTCAAAAGGGTTCACACAAGTCTGCATATGAAATGAAAACCTTTTGCAAGTAAATCTTTATCATGTAATCATCCTCATGGATATCCATATTTTAGAAATCAGAGGCTTTTAAAGCAACATTTCTTCGATGCTCTTTGCATATCAGGTATCAAGATACATTTACAAACCGGACATAATGCCCATCAAAGGCAGCATGACGGATAACAGGATCATGCCGACAATCACGGATAAGACGATTACCAGGGTGGGCTCCAATATGGAGATCATATTAGTGAAGCGCTGGTCAATCTCATCCTGGTATTTGTCGGCGATTTCATGCATGATTTCATCAAGGCTTCCGGTCTTGGAGCCAATGGAAACCATGCGGGCATAGATGCCGGAGAAAATCCCCGCCTCCAGCAGGGAATGGGAGAGATCCTCGCCGTTGTTGACAGCCTCCCGGCAGGTGTCCAGTTTTTTTGTGAATTCTTCATTATTCGTAAGCTTAGAGGCAAGGTTCAGGCATTCCTCAGGATTCATGCCGCTGCTTAAGGTAAGGGACATGCCGCTGGCAAACCGGCAGGCGGCCAGCTTTTCCGTGAAGGCTTTGGTCCAGCCCAGGCGGGAGGTAAAGGAAGAAAGCTTTTCCCTTCCGCTTTTAGTCTTGCCGAAATACAGGATGAGTACGGCCAGCAGGGCAACAAGAACGATCAGCACAACGGAGTAACGGTTGATGGCCGTGCCGAAGTCCAGGATGGCTTTGGAAAGCCCGGTCATCTCACTGCCAAGCTGGCGGAATACCTGGTTAAAAATGGGCATGACCTTTGTGACCAGCACGAGGATGACCAGGAGCATCATAAAGACCATAATCAATGGATATGTAACGGCATTCTTGATCGCCTGGGCGATGCCTGCTTCTCTCTCATAATGAACGGACAGCGCCTCCATCACCTCATCCAGCTTTCCGCTGTACTCTCCGATCTGCACCATATGCAGCATATAGGCCGGAAATGCGCCGGTGGATGCGAGGGCCTCCTGGAAATTACCGGTGCTCTGCAGCGTTTCCTCGATGCAGGTTAAAAATTTGATCTCCTCCTGATCCTTCGTATCCTCCAGCATCAGGGAGACGCCCTCCAGCGTGGAGATGCCGGAATGGAGGATCATCGCCATCTGGGAGCAGAAGGCAGCTGTCTCCGTATTTGATAAAGGCGTAAATGCTTGTTCAGCCATAGTGGCTCCTTTCTTACCTATCGTTCAGGTAAAATATTTATGGGATCATTCCGCAGAGTTTCGCCGAATATCATGGGATTGATATATTAATAGGAATATTTTACCACATAATTGCTTCCGTCGCCGATGAATTCTTTAAGCGCCTTGTTGCTGCCGCCGGCGGCGAAGGTGGGGTCCATCAGGCTCCAGTTTTCTCCGTCAAATTCTATGAGATTGTCTACCCAGCCGGTATCTTCCAGATAAACGCTGATCCAGGCGTGATAGGCTTCGCCGGCATATCCCACCTCAAGCTTGGTGGGAATCTGCTGGGAACGCAGCATGGAGGACATCACTGATGCATAGTCAAAGCAGATGCCCTTGCCGGTAGTGATGGTTTCGTCGATGTCGGGCAGGTAGCCGTAGGTGACGCTGGTCGCTTTATCGGTATCGTAGGCAATATGCTCAGTGACGTAATGATAGATATTGGAAACAACATCCAGATCAGTGCTGGCTCCTTCGGATACCTCTTCCCCTAAGGCTACCGTTTTGGAGCCGGCGGTAAAAGAGACGTACTGATTAGGGTATAAAAAGGGAAGAAACTCATCCCGGATTGTCACATCAATATCCTGGCTGCAGGCGACCGAATATTTATCGTCCACCACATTTTCATAAACGGTCAATGTGTAAGTGCCGTCGCCGCTAGGGAGGGGGAAGGTTTCAAATATTTTTTCCTGTGACAGCAGATAAGTGTATTTATTGCCGTCCGGCGTCTGGATCTGCAGCTTTACCTTCGGATTATTCCCCGTATATTTCACCATGACATAGCCCTCGCCGGTGTTGGAGGCGTCGATGGATACCAGGTCGGAGCCGTAGGTGACGGTTCCGTCCGCGGAAGGCTCCAATACCTTTGGCGTGTTGTCCCGGAGGGGCAGGTTCTTTTGCCGGGAGTCCTTCCCCGAACCTTTGTCAGAATCATTTCCTTTGCTTCCGGATTGGCCGGAGGAAAAAAGGTCATTGCGGCCGGAAACAGCCTGGTTCTTCGCTTCCGAAGTCTGGCCGTCCTCCCTGCAGCCTGAAAAAAGGGCGCAGCATAAAAGGGTTAACAATATAAATGCAAAACGAGATATTGTATTCCTGTTCATATACCGCACCTCCGGAGTCTGTCTGAGCGCTCTCATATATTAAATATTTTGCGAGAGGACGCTGATTAGATTTGTTTATTATACTATTTTTGGGGTGGATAATCAATAGCTTTTCTGGTTTTGGCAGCGGCTCGGATTTGCGGCCGGGATTGTTTCTGTTTTTTAATTTAAGTGTTATATTTATTTACATTTTATTTTAGAAAATCAGGTTGAACCTCAGGTTGGGGCAAGTTATAATATATTTGCAAAAATGCCGGAAATAATAGAACTGACAAATGGTCGGGAACATTTTTAGCGGATGAGCCAAAGCTGCCGTAATGTTTGCCGGCCAGTCTGAGAAGATGAGGTGGCTATGAGCGCATTTGTGGAATTGGCCGATGTAAAAAAGATTTACCGGATGGGGGAGGTGGAGATTCATGCTGCGGCCGGAATCAGCTTCTCTGTGGAAAAAGGGGAATTTGCCGTGATCGTGGGTCCCAGCGGCGCAGGAAAAACCACGGTTTTGAATATATTGGGCGGTATGGATACGGCCACTTCAGGCCGGCTTTTGGTGGACGGGGTGGATATCAGCAGCTTTTCGGGAAAAAAGCTGGTCCGGTACCGCAGGGAGGATATCGGGTTTGTGTTTCAGTTTTATAACCTGGTGCCGAACCTGACGGCTTTGGAGAATGTGGAGCTGGCGCTGCAAATCTGCAGGCATCCTTTGGACGCGGAACAGGTTTTAGGGGAGGTGGGCCTGGCTGACCGGATGAAAAATTTTCCTTCTCAGCTGTCCGGCGGAGAACAGCAGAGAGTGTCCATTGCCAGGGCATTGGCGAAAAATCCTAAATTACTGCTGTGCGATGAGCCGACGGGTGCCTTGGACTATCAGACGGGCAAGGCGATTTTAAAGCTTTTGCAGGATACCTGCCGGGAAAAGGGCGTGACGGTGATCGTGATCACCCATAATTCGGCCATTGCCCCAATGGCCGACCGGGTGATCGAAATTAAAAACGGCAGGGTAGAAAATATGAAGGTGAATCTGAATCCTGTCAGCGTGGAGACCATCGAGTGGTAGGACACATACATATGTTTTTGAGCGGGCGGCAAACAGCCTGTCAGCGGGGGAACCATCAAGCGGCAGGACACATGCATATGTTTTGAGCGGGCAGGGAACAGCCTGTCAGCGGGGGAACCATCGAGCGGCAGGACACATGCATATGTTTTGAGCGGGCAGGGAACAGCCTGTCAGTGAGGAAGTCATCAAGTGACAGGCTGTGAAGGAAGATAAGAGAGCAGCGTGGGAAGGGCGGACGTGTGAGATGAAGCAGGCGCAGAGAAAGGACTTTTTCCGGGAGATTAAAAAGAGCTTGAATCGTTACCTGTCGATTTTGTTTATCGTCGCTTTGGGAGTGGCGTTTTACGCGGGAATCCGTTCCAGCGAGCCGGATATGCAGCTTTCGGCTGACGCCTATTTTGACCAGACCCGGCTGATGGATATTAGGGTGCTGGGGACGCTGGGGCTGTCGGAGGAAAATGTGGCTGCCATAGAGGCCATAGACGGCATCGCGAAGGCGGAGGGCGGCTATTCCATGGATTTTCTGTCAGAGGCCGAAGGAATTGTCCATTCCGTAAATGTATTTTCCCTTTGTGACCAGATGAACCGGATGACGGTAAAAGAAGGAGGGCTGCCAAGGGAAGCAGGGGAGTGCTTTATGGATTTGGCATTGATGCAGTCTATGGGACTGTCTGTCGGAGACCAGATCACCCTGCAATCCGGTTCGGAGGAGCCGTTAGAAGACAGCCTGAACCGGAGCACCTATACCATTGTCGGAGGTGGTACCTATTCCTGGTTTTTAAATATGGACAGAGGCACGTCTTCTGTGGGAAATGGCGACATCGACGGTTTTATCGCCGTGCTGCCGGAGGACTTCTGCCTGGAATATTATACGGTTGCTTATGCCAGGACAGACGGCTCGGAGGCGGCGGTCAGTTATACGGACGGCTATCAGGACCGAGTGGATATGATCCGGGACCAGGTTGAGTCCATTGCCGGGGAGCAGTGTGAGATTCATTTTGCTTCGGTGAAGGGAGAGGCGCAGGAGAAAATCGACGAGGGCGCCCAGGAGCTTCAGGACGCGAAACAGGAAGCGGATGAGGAACTGTCCGATGCGGCTAAAGAAATTGCGGAAGCGGAGGATGAGCTGGCAGAGGGCCGGGAAAAGCTGGCGGATGCAGAGATGAAGCTGGCCGACGGGAAGCAAGAGATTGAAGATGGAAAAAGGGAGCTGTTAGATGCCAGGACGGAGCTGTCGGAGAAGACGCAGGAGCTTCAGGATGGGAAGGCAAAGCTGCCGGAGGCGGAGCAGAAGCTGGCCGACGGTCGAAAGGAGTTGGAAGAGGGCCGGGAGGAATATGCTGCTGGTCTGGCAGAGTGGGAAGACGGAAGGCGGCAGACCGATGAGGGCTGGGACGAGTATCATAATGGTGTCAGTGAATTGGAAAAGGCGGAAGAGCTGCTGAAAACAAAAGAGACGGAGCTGAGCCAGGGTGAAGCACAGCTTGCTGAGCAGGAAACACAGCTTATGGAGCAGGAAGCCGTGCTGAGACAATCCCAGGAGGTTTTGGACGGTCAGAGGAAGCAGCTGGAGCAGGGAGAGGCAGCTTTTGCAGCGGCTAAGGAAGAGCTGGAAAAACAGAAGGCGGAGCTAGAAAAACAGAAGGAAGCGCTGGAGAAACAAAAGGCAGAGTTAGAAAGACAGATTGAAGAGTTGAAAGCGGCTTTGGCGGCGGCTGGGGTCGTGAAAACCAGTATTGATGAGCTGGAAAATTTGCTGAGAGAAGCGGAAGCCGGTTTGGTAGAGGTGGAAGCCGGTTTGCAGGAGTTGGAAGCCGGTTTACAGCAGTTAGAGGGAGGTCTGCAGCAGTTGGAAAATAGTCCGGAAGCGGAGCAGCTTGCGGCGGCCAGAACGCAGCTGGATGAGGCACAGGCTCAGCTTACCGCCGGCCAGGAACAGTTGGCAGCTGGGAAAACCCAGCTTGAAGCGGCGAAGGTTCAAATGGTACAGGGGCGTGAACAGCTTCAGGCCGGATGGCAGGAAATCAATGTCAATAAAGAAAGGTTGGCGGATGCAAAGGTAGAGCTGGATAAAGCGGAGGCGGAACTGTCAGAAGGGCGTACGAAGCTGGAAGAGGCGGCAAAGGCTCTGGAAGATGGCGAGAAGGAGCTTGCAGATGGAGAAAAAGAGCTGGCGGATGCAAAGGCGGAGATTGAAGACGGCGAGCGACAGCTGGCAGAGGGGTGGCAAACAATTGCGGAAAATGAACGGAAGCTACTGAATGCAGAGATGGAGCTGCCAGATGCTGAGGCGGAAATCGCCAAAGCATATGAGGATATCGCCGATGGCGAACAGAAGCTGGCGGACGGAAAAAAGGAGTATGAGGACGGAAAGAAGGAGGCGGAGGATAAGATCCGGGATGCCGAGGAGGAGCTGGCCGACGCCCAGAAAACGCTGGATGATTTGGAGGAGCCGGAGTGGTATGTGCTGGATCGGAATTCCATACAGTCTTATGTGGAATATGGTATGGATGCAGAGCGGATCGGCGCCATAGGAAAAGTATTCCCGGCCATTTTTTTCCTGGTAGCCGCGCTGGTCAGCCTGACCACTATGACCAGGATGGTGGAGGACGAACGAACGCTGATCGGAACGATGAAGGCACTTGGCTATGGTAAATGGAGTATTGCCTCAAAATATATCCTGTATGCCCTTTCGGCCAGCCTCTTTGGCAGTGTGCTTGGCGTGGCGATAGGGAGCAGGCTGCTGCCCTGGGTGATTATGACGGCCTATGGGATGCTGTACCAGAATCTGCAGATTATGGTAACGCCTGTGAATCTGAAGCTGTCCTTAATGGCCACAGGTATTGCGGTGGCATGCACGACGCTGGCAGCTTTCGCGGCCTGTTATAAGGAGCTTTTGTCCGCCCCGGCTCAGCTGATGCGGCCGGCGGCTCCGCCAAAGGGGAAACGGGTACTGCTGGAATATGTCCCTTTTATATGGAAGCGGATGACCTTTACTGGGAAGTCCACAATCAGAAATCTATTCCGCTATAAAAAACGGTTTTTGATGACGATTTTTGGAATCGGGGCATGTATGGCCCTTTTGATGGTGGGATATGGGCTGCGGGACTCCATTCAGGATATCGTAGATAACCAGTATCGGACCCTGTGGATTTATGATGTGGAGCTTTCTATTGACGACGGGCTTTCGCCAAAAGAGCAGGTGGAAGGGCTTTCGCGGCTTGAAGATGAATTTCCGGAGATCGGAAGGACGATGTTTGCCAGGGTTACGGCGATGGATGTGGGGAAAGAGGGAACGGAAAAAAGCGCGAATCTGTTTATTCCCCAGGAATCGGAAGGATTGGATCAGTTCGTAGTGCTGAAAGATCGGCTGACTGGAGAACGGTACCGACTGACGGATGAGGGCGTAGTAATTTCGGAAAAGCTGTCAAAGCTCCTTGGCGCAGGCGTGGGGGATGAGATTTATCTGAAGGAGGATGAGACGACTCGTTATCCGGTTAAGGTTATGGCGATTTCGGAAAATTATTTGGCCCATTATGTGTATCTGACACCGGCGTTGTATGAGCAGGTGTTTGGCGAAATGCCTGAATATAATCAGTTGTACCTGAAATTGGGTAATCCTGCGGAGACAGACACGAAGGCAGCAGGGGCAAAAGCGTCAGCAATAGAGCTGGAACTGTCAGAAGCGGAAGCAGCAGAGCTGCAAAAAACGGCGGAATCGCGGGGGGCCATGTCGCAGGCGGAGGAAGTTAGGGTAAAGTTTACGGAGTCGGAAGAATCACTGCTGTCGGAGCGGCTGTTAAAGGATGATATGGTGGAATCCGTGCAGATGGCAGGCGCTTTGCAGCGCACGGTCCAGGATATGCTGAAAAGTCTGGACATGGTGATCTGGGTGCTGATTATTTCCGCCGGATTGCTGGCTTTTGTGGTACTGTATAACCTGAACAATATTAATATCACGGAACGGAGGCGGGAGCTGGCTACGCTGAAGGTGCTGGGCTTTTATGACGGCGAGGTGGCGGCCTATGTGTACCGGGAGAACATTTACCTGACCGTGATCGGCATCGGCGTGGGCGTGGTGCTGGGGATCATTCTTCACCGATATGTGATCCTGACCTGCGAGATCGACATGATGATGTTCGGGCGTAATATCCGGGTGATGAGTTATGGATACAGCGTGCTGATCACCGTACTGTTTTCGCTGTTCGTGAACCTGGTGATGTTTTTCCGGCTGCGGAAAATTGATATGGTGGAGTCGCTGAAAAGTGTGGAGTAGTTAACCGCGAAGGATCGGGCACAGCGGGGCTTCGAGGGTATACTAAGATAAAAAGGGCGTGGTAAAATCGCCTGTAATTAGGAGGAGATTATGTCAATCGAAAAAGTGAAAGCCTATTTTGATCAATATGGCATTGCAGACCGGGTACGGGAATTTGATGTGTCCAGCGCTACCGTAGAGCTGGCGGCGAAAGCCTTGAACTGTGAACCCTGTCGGATCGCAAAAACTCTCTCGTTTATGGCAGGCGGCCATGCCATTCTGATCGTTATGGCCGGGGATGCCAAAATTGACAATCCCAAATATAAGGCGCAGTTCGGTGCAAAGGCGAAAATGCTTACGCCGGATGAGGCGGAATCGCTGGTCGGCCATGCGGTGGGCGGCGTATGCCCTTTTGCCGTCAACCAGGGGGTGGACATATATTTGGACGATTCCTTAAAACGGTTTGAGACGATTTTCCCCGCCTGCGGCAGCAGTAACAGCGCGATTGAATTGACCATTGCGGAACTGGAAAAATATTCCGGATTTGCGGCGTGGGTGGATGTGTGTAAAGGGTGGAATTAATAAAAGACGTGAGCACAGGTTTTCCTTCTTGCCTTTTTATTCCAAATCATGTACAATAAAATACAATAGAATGTGCAATCATACATATTCGGGAAGGGAAAATATTATGAGAAGCAAGAACATGAGATTGCTGGCTATGTTGCTTATGCTGCTTATGCTGGCATGTGCCGGATGCGGCGGTAATGCGAACAATGCCAACAAGGAGTCCAAAGACAGCAGGGCGGTCGCCGCTGATGACGATGAGAAGGAAGGTACGGTTGCTGCCGGTGCGGATGGGGAAGAAAGCACAGCCGCTTCCAATGGCAATGGAAAAGAAAATACGGCTGTCACCATGCGGCTGGAAAAATCGGAAGGTACGGTAGAAGTGGCTGATGATCAGGGCAAAGCCCAGGAACCGCGGGAAAAGCTGCCGTTATTTAGCGGATACGGCATCAATACCCAAAGCGCCAGCTTTAGCTGGTTTAATTTGGACGACACAAAGCTGGCCAAAATGGACGAGAACAGCGCGGCTTCAATTGAAAAAGAGGGAAAGAAGCTGAAACTGCTGGTAGACAGCGGCCGTCTGTATTTCAACGTTACGGAGCCATTGGAAGAGGATGAGACTCTTGAAATTCGCACCAGTTCCATGGTTGTGGGTATCCGTGGAACCTGTGGCTGGGTGGACGCAGATACGAACACAGTATACCTTTTAAGGGGAGTTGTGACCTGCAGTTCGACGGATATGGAAGAGGAAGCGGTAGAACTGACCGCCATGATGTGCGCCTATTGTGAAGACGACGGTTCGATTTGGCCTGAGTCCTTTGACCCTACGCAGATCCCGGAGTTTGTATGGGACGAGATGGATATCGAAATATTTGAGGGATTGGGTTTGAGTCCTAACCGGGAGGATTTGTTCGCGGAACCGGAGGAGCGTAACGAGTCGGAGCAGACGACTGAGGGGAATGTCCCGAAAGATACCGAGTATGGCAGCGGCACGACCCGGGTCGTGGGCGTGACCGAAACGGAACATCATGAATTTGTATATGTAGATGGCGTGATGTCCAGCGCCGAGTATGACGACTTTGAAGGGAAAGGCGGCTGGGGCGGCAGCAATCCAAATGAGATTGAGAAACAGCCATATTATGGATTGACCGTAGAAGAACTTGTAGAAAGATTAGAGAACCAGGGTTATACCGTAACCATTAACTAATATAACCATCATTCATTTTTGAATATTTGCCAGGCCAATCATTCGGGTGATTGGCCTGGTTCATTTCCAAGGATAATGAGCAGGGAAAAGTATGTTCTGGGTGGACGGATACAGGCGCCAAAGCAGTCCATCGGAACAGTTTGCGGCATTAGAAGGTCATTTGGAAGCAACAGGGTTGTTTTACCGTACCGGGCGGGCTATAATAAAATGTCATGAATAATATCCTGTCTGCGATGGTCATAATATCAATTTGACAACCAAGGGAAGAATAACGGGAAAGGGCGATTCATTTCGGCTGATTTTAACGACTTCTTCATGATAACCGGGAGGTGATGCCATGATTTATATCGCGATTTGCGATGATGATAAAACCATGTCCAATCAGATCCGGATAATGGCGTCTGACTTTTTCGGCAGAAAAAATATGGATATAACGATTCTGCAGTTTTCCGGCGGAGAGGAACTGCTGAAATACGACAGGCGGATCGATATTCTGTTTCTGGATATTCAGATGAAGGACATAGACGGCATGGAAACGGCAAGGAAGCTGCGGGCAGACCGGTTCAAAGGGTTTCTGATTTTTATTACGGTGCTCAGGGAAATGGTATTTCAATCCTTTGAGGTGCAGGCTTACGATTATCTGGTGAAGCCAATCGAAGAAAAGCATTTTGAAAAGACGATGGAGCGTCTTTATTCTTCCATAAAAAATGCCAGCGAAGCCAGTTTGCTTGTTCAGAAAGGGTATGAAAGCCGTATTGTTTCGCTGGATGATATTGTATTCTGCGAGATTATAGACCGGAAAATCTATCTACATCTGGCATCCTCAGAGGTTGTCGATTATTATGACCGGATTGAACATCTGGAAGCGAAGCTGGACAACCGTTTTTTTCGGTGCCATAGAAGCTATCTGATTAATCTGAACTATTTAAAGAGTTATAAAAACAGCGCCGCCTATATGGAAGATGGCAGGGAAATTCCCGTATCGAGGCTGCGAAGCAAAGAATTTTCCGGCATCGTTTTACAATATATGAAGAATATATAAGAAGTTTTCGATACGGGAAGGAACGTAATGACGGAGCATATGGAGTTGATTTATCAATGGTTGACACTAAGCGTTCAGATTTTTTTTGGGACTTATTTTTTTGCCAGGTTTTTGCGCAGAAAAATAAAGCTCTGTTTCTATCTCCCCTTTAGCCTATGTGCCGCATGGGTCATTTATTCCGTACCGGGCGGGACAATGGCTGAGTTGGCCGTATTTGCCCTGTTGCTTGCCGCGGCCGGGATTTGGGCGGGCCGTGCGGACTGGAGGCTCGCTGTTCTGTGCGCCGTTTTGGTGGTGGAGATTATGCAGCTTTGTTATGGCGTCGTGAACTCTCTGCTGAGCATTCTGTATCCCTGCCTGTCTGCCTTTGACCAGAAGGCGGTGGGTCTTGTATTTATGCTGGCTGGTGAGATGATGTCGCTTCTTCTGGCCAGGCTTTTTTACGGTATGGTGCAACGGCGTTTTACCGAGGAAATGTATTCCTTCCATTATGGCATATATAGCGTTTTGGAAAAGCAATATATGCTGCTGGTTTTCATCCCGATTCTGATGATTTTTATTATGGAAGAATATATTCATTCTTTTATCTATGGCATGGTGGTGACAGATGTTTTTGGCACGGAGCTCGATCTGTATACCAATCATTATCAGATGCTTGCGATGCAGCTTCTTGGAATGGCCAGCCTGTTCTGTATTCTGTTCGCTTATAAAAAGCTGCTGCAGAGCTTTCGCCTCAGTACGGAGTTATCCCTGTTGGAGCAGAAGGAGCATTCTCTGAATCAGTATGTGGAAGAGGCGAAATCCCGTTATGAAAAGACAAAAGCCTTCCGCCACGACATCAAAAATCATATCGCGGTGGTAAAAGAGCTTCTGCAAAACGGAAAAACAGAGGAGGCAGTCCATTATATCGGAGATTTGGAGGATATTGCGGAGGAACTGTTATTTCCCTGCTCTACCAATAATCCGGTGGTGGACGTTCTGGTGGGAAACAAGCTGGGCATCGCGAAAAGCATGGGAATCGATGTCTGCTGTTCCCTCCTTCTGCCCTATCCCTGCGGCCTGCGGGATATTGATCTTGGCATTATTTTGTCAAACGCGCTGGATAATGCGATTCACGCATGCAAAACTATGGAGGCCGGCGCGGAAAGATATATCCGCATATCGGGGCGGATTCAGGGCGATTTCCTTATGATGGAGGTTGAGAACAGTTATCAGGGAAAGGATGGATTTCAAAAAGGAACCGGTCTGTCAAATATAAAAAGGGTAGCGGAAAAATACAATGGCGCGATGAGCGTGAAAACCCAGGGGAAAGTATTTCTTCTGCATGTGCTGCTGATTATACCGCAGTGTCAGGAGAATATCGCACTGTGGAAAGAGAAGAACGGGCAATGAGTAAATATGATGCTTTATGGGAATATGTACGGAAAAATGGAAAGAAACATAAAATGCAAACCGAATAATTTATGCCTGATAATCTTCATGCTTTGCTTGTCTGTAAGGTTTGTGGAATACTTTCTAATTGA
>CAJUPT010000012.1 GCA_910588405.1 uncultured Lachnospiraceae bacterium
AATTATGAAAACTGTACATAATCGAAATCAATGTGAGACTGTATTGTTTCATATATGTGTGATGATTAAAATAATAAATGGAATATTTTATAGTCTTTTGATCGAGAAGAAGATTAAGATGTGTACTTTGCCATACAAGGTTCTCTCAACCTAATCCGTGAGAGCGGCAGGACTGTTGGTTCTGGTCGTGCAGCTTTTATATATTTAGTATTTAGTAAGAAGTTAGATTTTACGGGGGCTATTTTAAGAGCTAAGAATTAAGAAAGCCTTTTTTAAAATTTTATAGTAGTTAATTTCCACTGTGGTCCGGAACAATGCAGCCACCTCAGAGCAAAGCGCCGCCGCCGGCGAGGAGCTGTCTGGCCAGGCTGTCATGCTGGGAGAGTTAGTGGCGAAGTCCCGTTTGAAGGATTAGAAGAACTTTTCTGGTTTCGGGTGCATATGATATTCTGAAGAAAAAGAGATTTGGTGACTGAGCGAATGGCGACAGATCAGCAGATTACACCCAGAACGATTTTTACGGATATTTTAGAGGACGACCGTTATCAGGCGCTTGCATGGGTGACTGGCGACAGCGCCCATGCAGCCTTGAGCGGTCTGGTAAAGTTTTACGGCACGCCCTATGCCGGCGTGCTGGTAGAGGCGGAAATTTTTAACCTGCCCTACAGCGGCGATCCTTGTGCGGCGAATTTTTATGGTTTTCATATCCACGAATATGGAGAATGCTCTGACCGTACGGGTACGTCCTTTGCCGATGCCGGAGGGCATTATAATCCGAGCGGGTGTCCTCATCCCGGCCATGCGGGGGATTTTCCGCCGCTGATGAGCGATCACGGTTATGCATGGATTTCCTTTTATGACAAGCGGTTCCGGATCGAGGATATCATAGGAAAATCGGTAATTATACATGATATGCCTGACGATTTCAGTTCCCAGCCTTCCGGGAATTCAGGGGCGAGAATCGGCTGCGGCGTGATTCGGGCAGTTTAATCGGGCACAATGCGTTATGACGCAAGGCATGCTTTCGGCCTGGCGCCTTTGATGGGATGTTTTGCAGTGAAATTTTGTATAAAATCCGGCAGAATGCGCAGATTGCGTATTTTGCCGGATTTTATGATGGGCGGGGCATTCGGCAAAATGCACCGGCGAAGCATTTTGCCAGATTTATTAAGATCAAAAATGATTGACGGGAGTTGAATTTTGCTCTATAATCTAATCCGGTTAGATTTTTACGGAATCAACGATGCCGGCAGACATCTATGGTTTGTTGGGAGGTGGTTAGATGGCGACAGAGGCACAGATTGAAACGGTGCTGAAACGAGTGGAGAGAGCCCGTCCTGCTCATTTTTTCAAATGTATGGATGAAGTGCAGGTTGGTATCGGCGCGGTTTTACGCCTGCTCTATAAGTCGGAGGAGACGGTGACGGCCGGAAAAATCAGCGATGTGCTTGAGGTCAGCACGGCGAGGGTAGCGGTACTGATTAAAAAAATGGTGTCCAAGGGTCTGATTTCAAAAGAGCAGGGCGTTAAGGATGCCCGTGTCACAATAGTCAGGCTGACGGATTTTGGAACCCAGGTATTTGAAGAAATCTGGGATGATATATACCGGAAAATCGGGATTATCATCGATACGGTGGGCGAAGACCGGCTGATGGAGTTTATTTCCATAGCTGAGGAGATTCAGAGTACGGTATCACCGCTGAAATTTCATTTACTATGAAAGTCTGTGACTTTCATAGTAAGCATGGCTGCATAATAAAATTTATTTTGAAAGTAAGCCAAGTGGACATAGATGCGACATGCCAAATGGCCTATGGGTACGCATGAGGGCATCCGGGACATTTGGCGCATTTTGCTTTCATATCGGGAAGTCCCCAAACTTATACTTATACATAGAAGGAGTGATGGCTTGAATATGTTACGGAAGGTTTGTTATCGGAAACAGGCACTGGTACTGGCGGCGGTTCTGGCCGTATCCGCGGCTTTCTCAGGGTGCGGCAAGGAGGCTGTCCAGGAGGAGGACAAAGATCTGACGATCCCGGTGGAGAGCGCGAAGCCGGAGCTGGGCGACCTGACCCTGGAAAATTCTTTTATCGGCACCATTTCGCCGGAGGACACGGTTTCCGTTATGCCGCTGGCAGCAGGCGTGGTGACGGAGACAAATTTTGAGGTAGGCGACAGGGTGAATGCCGGAGACGTGCTGTTTAAAATTGACGATTCCACGGCTCAGTTACAATTGGCGGCGGCGAAGCTGGGGAAGGCCAATGCAGATATCCAGGCGGCCTCGGCGCTAGGGCCCCAGCAGGAGTTAAGCCTGTTGTCCCAGCAGGCGGCGTTAGACCAGCTGAATAACCAGATTGTTTCCGCAGCCCAGGGCATGGATCAGACCAGGGATTCCAAACAGGATCAGGAGGATCAGAAGAAGGATCTGGAAGATCAGAAATCGGATTTGAATCATTCGATCAATGATTCCAAAGATAAAATCAAGAATCTGGAGACGCTGGCGGCACAGTTTCAAAGTAACACCCATTCCCAGACAGCGCCAGACGGTGCGCTTCCGAATGTGGGGGAAACCTTTAATATGGATGTAAATGGAACGACTTTCACCTTTGTCGTGACAGAAAAGAGCCAGGCGTTAAGCGTGACCAGCCCGAATATCGGGGATAGGTCTTATTATACATATACCTATCAGCCTTATAAAATCGCGAATATGACCAGCGAGGACGTGTCCGGTGCCCTTACGGCGCTGCAATCCGCGATTTCCACGATGGAGTCAGCCAAAGGGAATCTGGACACGGCCTTGGGCAGCATGGATTCGGCTATCAAAAATATTGACAACGGCCTGGACAGCGCTCAGAATACGCTGGATTTCCTGAATAAATCCAAGGCGACGACAGAAAAAAGCAATGCAATACAAAACGGCGAGCTGTTAGAGAATACCAAAGGCTCTCTGGCCATTGCCGGCCAGTCCTCCCAGCTGAATATCGAGACGGCGGAGCTGGCTCTGTCCTATTATACGGTAACTGCGCCGATTTCCGGTGTGATCGAGCAGAAAAATGTGAATGTCAACGAACCGGCGGCCAACGGATACGCTGCCTATGTGATTTCCAACAAAGAAAGCATGGTAGCCACCTTCAATGTCAGCGAGGATATCATGAATACGCTGAGGCTGGGGCAGAAGGTGTCGGTGGAGCGGAATGGTACATATTATGAGGGCGTGCTGACGGAAATCAATCATTCCGTAGACCAGCGCTCCGGCCTGTTTTCGGTGAAGGCTTCGGTGATGGCGGACGGGGATAAGCTGTCCAACGGTGTTTCCGTAAAGCTGAGTCTGGATACCTACAGCGCAAAGCAGTCGATGCTGATTCCCTATGACGCTGTCTATTATGACGATGGGGCGGCCTATGTCTATATTATCCAGGACGGAAAAGCGATAAAGACGCCGATTGAGACGGGGATTTTTGACGATACCAGAATCGTGGTGGTATCCGGCCTGACATTGGAGGATGAGGTGATTACCACCTGGTCGCCTCAGCTGGCGGACGGTATGCCGGTGAAGACAGGCGGAAATATGAGCGGAAATCCGGAAAGCGCCGGAACTGGAAGCGAAGCCGGAAAAGAAGTGATGTCCGTTCCGGATCTGAATACGGATACAAAAGGGGAGGGGACTGAATGAATATCACAAAGCTTGCGCTGAGACGTCCCGTTTCCTGTGCGCTGATTGTTCTGTCCCTGATCGTGTTTGGCATCTCCGCTATTTTTGGCTTCCGCATGGAGCTGACGCCTGATATGGAGATGCCGGTGCTTCTGGTCATGACCGTGTATCCGGGGTCTGACCCGGAAAGCGTGGAGGATCTGGTGACAAAGGTGGTGGAGGATGCCGGTAGTATTATGAGCGGCATCGAGTCCGTGATGTCCCAGTCGTCGGAAAATTACTCCATGGTCATGTTCCAGTATGAGTACGGCTCGGATATCGACGACTGTTACGCCGATCTGCGGTCGGCTCTTGATACGGCCACCATGGATCTGCCGGAGGGCTGCGAATCCCCGGTGGTGATCGAGATGAATATGAACGCCGCGCCGATTCTTTCAGTTTCGGCTACGGAGGTGGGGGATATCGACATGCTCTCCGTGATCAACGACCAGATCGTGCCGGAATTTGAAACCCTGTCCTGTATCGCCGACATTACGGTTTCCGGCGGCGCGGAGGATTATATCCGGGTGCAGGTAAAGCCTGACGAGTTGAAACAGTACGGCCTGACCATGTCAAACCTGGTTTCTTATCTGGGAACTGCGGACTTTAACTATCCGGCGGGCTCGGTGGTTCAGGGCAGCCAGGATATCAGCGTGAAAACCTCCATCGAATACAATACGGTGCAGCTGTTACAGTCCCTGCCCATTGCCACCTCCACAGGCGCTACCATCACCATGGCGGATGTGGCAGATATTTCGATGGCCAGTGAACAGGCGGACAGTGTCAGCCGCTATAACGGCCATGAGAATATCAGCATCAGCATGACCAAAAACCAGAGCTACGGTACGGTAAACGCCTGCCGGGATATCAGGGAAAAGCTGGAGGAGCTGAAAGGGGAATATCCCTCCATCGAATTTATGGTCACTTATGATTCCAGCAGCAGTATCACCAGCTCCCTGCTGTCGGTGGGGCAGACGCTGGTGGTAGCGGTGGTTCTGTCCATGGCGGTGCTGTTCCTTTTCTTCGGCGATTTCAAGGCCAGCCTGATCGTGGGCAGTTCCATGCCCATTTCCCTGCTTCTGACCTTTATTCTGATGGAAGCGGCAGGGTTTTCGCTGAATATCGTGACCATGGGCGCTATGGTCATCGCCATCGGCATGATGGTGGACAGCTCCATCGTGGTGATCGAAAGCTGTTTCCGCGCCCAGGAGGAGCATCCTGACATCAAACAGGCGGCGTTGATGGGAACCCAGGAGGTGACCGCCTCCATCGTGGCTTCCACCATCACCACCATCGTGGTGTACCTGCCGCTGGCCATGATGAAGGGATTGTCGGGACAGATTTTCGGACAGCTGGGGTATACGATTGTCTTTGCCATGATGGCGTCCCTGATTATGGCGCTGACGCTGGTGCCGCTGTTCTATACCCGGTTCCGGCCGAAGGAAAAGACAGAGATTCCCATGAACCGGCTGTTAAACCGCTTCAATGTGTTTTACCAGAAGCTGCTGCGCAGGCTGCTGAACCGGAAAATCCTGGTATTCATCGAGACGGCGGCGATGCTTGCCGCGGCAGTGCTGGCGGCAACCACCCTGAATGTGGAGCTGATGCCTTCTTCCGATGAAGGGATCGTGTCCGTAAGCGTGTCTTTCCGCCCGGGAACCTCTCTTGGGGCCATGGATGAGACAATGGCAAAGCTGGAGCGGATGGCTGCGGAGGATGAGAACCTGTCCGCTTACTCTATGTCCATCAGCGGCTCGGCGGCATCCTTAAGCCTGACGCTGGCAAAGGACAGCAGCCTTTCCACCAATGAAGAGATCGAGCGGTGGGTGGAGCTGACGGAAGGCATGACGAATATGGAGATCGTGGTTTCCTCCGGTTCCTCCGGCGGCATGACCAGCATGATGTCCGCGGGAAGCAAGGAAATCGACCTGCAGAGCCTGGACAGAGAGCGGCTGAAAGCCGACGCGGTGGCGCTCCAGGACCAGATCAGGCAGCTGCCCGGCGTGGCCAGCGTAACCAGCGACGTGCAGAATGTCAGCACCGCCGCGAAGGTGAACGTAGATCCGTTAAAGGCTATGGCCAACGGGCTGACGCCGGTACAGGTAGGCATGACGCTGAACAATGTGCTAAGCGGCGTGAAAGCCGTGGATATTGTCAACAACGGCACGGAATATGAAGTGAAGGTGGAATATCCCCAGGGAATGTATGATAATCTGAACGGCCTGATGAATCTGGATATCCAGACGCCGATGGGAACCTACGTGCCGCTCAGGGATATTGCCCGGATTGAATATACGGATGAGATGGAGTCGATTATCAGAAGCGACGGTCAGTACCAGGTGGCCATCAACGCCACGCTGACGCCCAGCCAGAGATTTGAAGCGGAGGCGGCGATCGATGAGCTGGCTGCCTCCTTTTCCTACAGCGAGGGCGTCCGGCAGGCGGGCAGTATGATGACGGAGATGATGGTGGAGGAACTGAGCGCTATTTTATATTCCATTTTTGTGGCGGTGTTCCTGGTATTTCTGGTGATGGCCATGCAGTTTGAATCGCCGAAGTTCTCCTTTATGGTGATGATCTGTATTCCTTTCAGCCTTATCGGTTCCTTCCTGATGCTGGCGGCCTCCGGAGTTACATTGAGCATGGTGTCTATGATGGGGTTCCTGATGCTGATGGGCATTGTGGTAAATAACGGCATCCTGTTTGTGGATTCTACCAATCTGTACCGGCAGACGATGCCGTTGGAGGATGCGCTTATAAAGGCCGGAACCACCAGAATCCGTCCGATCCTGATGACCTCCCTGACCACGGTGCTTTCCATGATCCCCATGGGCCTAGGCCTTGGGGACAACGGGCAGATCATGCAGGGCATGGCGGTGGTAATCGTCGGCGGGCTGGTGGCCTCCACGGTGCTGACGCTGTTGCTGCTGCCGACGTTTTATCTGATATTGGATGGGGTTGGGAGAAAGAGAAGGGAAAAGAAAAAGATTGGAGAAGAAAGCCAGAATCCATAAAAAAAGCGGGTGTCCGATTACGAATAAAAGAATATTGACTGGATAGTAGATACATACGGCCGGGTGGCTTTACCATCTGGCCGTATCTGTATCTTACGAATCTTTTCTCAGACGCTAAAAGTCATACAATTTTTAGGGCCATATAATTTTTACAAAACCTCTTGACAAAACTCAAATTTATGGCATTATTATATTGATATCAAAACGATATCAATATAAAGCAACGTTCGAGTGGAAGTTTTAAAACCGGAAGAATAAATCGTTAACAGTATGAACAAATATAAACTTTACATAAAATCTTCCGGATCGGAATTGACACGGCCTGACATTTTGATAAGATAGAAAATATGCCCATATAAGCATGTTCACTCGGCTTGTTGCACGCAGAAATAAAGCTTACATAACGGAGGCACAAAGTGAAAACAAAACTGAAAAACGGCTTTAAAAAAGTGAGAAAGTGGATCAAAAAGCACAAGGTGCTGACAGTGTTTCTGATCCTGGCGGCGGTAGTCATTGGCATTTATTTCCGGCTGCAGCGGGCCGGTCAGGAGATGGCGGAGGCTTTAAGCCAGATGGCTTTCGAGACCGGGGAGGTTTCCTACCGGGATATCACCAGCACGGTCAATGCCACCGGATATGTCCGCAGCGATAACAGCCGTTCCCTGACCACCACCCTGATGAACCTGGAAGTTACGGGCGTAAATGTGGAGGTGGGCGACAAGGTAAGCGTTGGACAGGCTCTGGTCAGCTTTGATACGGAGGATATTGAAGAAAATCTGGCCGACGCCCGGGAAAGCCTGAACGTGTCCCAGGCCCAGAGCGGTCTGACGGTGAAAGGCGCCGAGAGGAATTTGGCCGACGCAGTGGGCTCCAGAGACTACCAAATTACCGGAGCCATGAAGGATCTGGATTATTCCAAAACCACCTATGAGGACGCGGTAGCGGATTATCATGATACGGTAAAAGAACTAGAGGAAAAACGAAAAGAAGAGGAAGACAGAAAACGGGACCGGGACGACCGGGAAAAGGATATGGACCGGGCGAAAGACCGGCTGGAAAAAGCCTGGAAAGAACAGTCCGGTTCCGGTCTGTCTCCCGATTTGCTGGATCAGATTAATGAGGGTACCGTCAGCGGAAATGAGATTCTGGAAAATATCGCCGGAGCCTTTGACACCGGCGCGGTGACGGCAGCCCAGGCCGAATACCAGACAGCTTCCGCCGATTATTCCGCGGCGGCTGCGGACTATGAAAAGGCCAAAGCCGAGCGGGAAGCGCTGGAATCAAGTGTGGATGCGAAAAAGACGGCCATGGACGCCAATTACAGAACCTATGACCGGGCAGCTGACACCTTTAACAATACGGTGCGGATGCAGAACAGTGCCGTGGCTGGCAGCCAGGATTCCCTGACTAATTCCCGGCTCTCCGCCACCATCGGCAGCCAGGCCCAGGAAAACCAGGTGGAAACCTATGAAAAACAGCTGGAAAAAGGCATTCTCACCTCCCCCATCAACGGAACGGTGACGGCGGTCAATGTTAAAGAGGGGGATACCTACGGCGGCGGCGTGATCGTCACGATTCAGGACTGCGAGGACTTTATCGTGGAGGCGGAAATCGACGAGTATGATATCAGCGATATTAAAGAGGGAATGAAGGTGCTGTTTAAGACTGACGCCACCAGAGAGGAACAGTTAGAGGGCGAGGTGACTTTTGTATCTCCGGTGCCCACCTCCGCCGCAGCTTCCTCCTCAGCCATGGGTTCCGGCTCCGCCACATCCCTGACCACGGGCGGAGGCAAGGCGACCTATCAGATCAAAGTGGCCATCCGCACGGCTACCGACCGTCTGCGTCTGGGTATGACGGCGAAGATGAACATCGTATTAAACGAGGTGGAGCATGTGCTGACTGTTCCCTACGATGCGGTGCAGACCGATGAAAACGGAGACACGGTAGTGTATGTGCTGGAGCAGACGATGGACGCCGAAGGCAAAACCACCCAGGAGCAGCGTCCGGTTGCCGTGACTGTGGGCACCGAGGGCGACTACTATGTGGAAGTGAGCGGCGACGGCCTGGAAGAAGGCATGAAAGTGGCGATTCCCAAAGAGGAAGCCGTCGATCTGATGGAATTGATGATGACACCGTAGGGGGAGAGCTATGGACGACAGAAAATGTATCATAGACCTGCAAAAAATAGTGAAGAGCTTCTATATCGGAACCCCCAATGAGCTGGAAATCCTCCATGGCATAGATTTAAAGGTATACGAGGGAGAATTTATCTCCATCGTGGGCGCTTCCGGCTCCGGGAAGAGCACGCTGATGAATATTATCGGCGTGCTGGACCGGCCGACGGCCGGGGAATATGTGCTGGACGGTGTGGAGATAGGCGGCGCCGATGACTGGGAGCTGTCCCATATCCGCAATGAGAAGATCGGCTTTGTGTTCCAGACCTATAACCTGATTCCCCGGACAACCGCCCTGAAAAATGTGGAGCTGCCCATGCTTTACGCGGGAACCAGAAGATCGGAGCGGGCCAGAAGGGCAAAAGAGCTGCTGGCCGTGGTGGAGATGGAGGAGCGGATGCACCACAAACCGGATGAACTGTCCGGCGGCCAGAAGCAGCGGGTGGCCATCGCCAGAGCCATGGCAAATGATCCGGCGATTTTGCTTGCCGACGAGCCCACCGGCGCCCTGGATTCCAAGACCGGGCGGCTGATTATGGACATTTTCCATCGGCTGAACAGGGAGCAGGGAAAGACGATTGTCCTGATTACCCATTCCACCGAGCTGGCGGAGGAGACTCAGCGGATTGTGACCCTTCACGACGGTATGATCGTGGGGGAGAGAAAGGGGAGTGAGGACCTACGCTGATCGGCGAGAATATCGTGATGGCCATAACCGGCCTTCTTTCCAATAAAATGCGGGCATTCCTGACGATGTTGGGCATTATCATCGGCATCGGCTCCGTCATTGCCATTATGACGGTTGGAGATTCCCTGACCAACTCGGTCAATGACTCCATGCAGTCCATGGGGGCGAACAACATTATTGTGTCCCTGCAGCAGAAAACCGGCGACGAGGAGGCTGACGCAGAAAATGACATGGCATTTACCGGCGATACCTCCATTGCTCAGCCCACGGAGGAGGACTATATCACGGAGGAAATGCTGGACCAGCTGAAAAGCACCTACCAGGATTCCATACAGGCCGTGTCCCTGTCGGAAAATGTGGGCAGCGGCCAGGTAAAGGACGGGCGGCTTTATGCTAATGTGACAGTGACCGGCGTGAATCCCGGCTATTTTCTCGCCAGCAATACGGAGATCCTGGCAGGGAGGAGCCTGTCCGCCAGAGATTATGAGGGCGGAAAGCGGGTGGCCCTTGTCTCCGACAAGCTGGTCAACAATATGTTCGGCGGAAAAAACGACCGGGCGGTGGGCGCTTCGGTAGAGGCCCAGGTGGGAAATGATTACTATACATACACCATCGTAGGCGTTTACAAATACGAACAAAATTCCATGAATTTTTCCCTTTCTTCGGAAAAGGATATCAACACAACCCTGTATATCCCTATTAAGACAGCCCAGTCTCAGCTCCACTCCTCCGGCGGCTACCAGATGGTGACGCTGGTGACGGCCCAGGGCGTCAATTCCACGGAGCTGAGCGGAACCGTGCAGCAGTTTTTGAACGTATTTTACCGCGCGAATCCTGATTTTCAGGTGATGGCCTTCAGTATGGAATCCATGGTAAGCGCCTTTTCCTCCATGCTGTCCACGGTGCAGGTGGCCATCTCTGTGATCGCTGGCATCTCCCTGTTGGTGGGAGGCATCGGCGTGATGAACATTATGCTGGTATCCATCACGGAGCGGACCAGAGAGATTGGGACAAGGAAGGCGCTGGGGGCCACCAACCAGTCGATCCGGATGCAGTTTATCATCGAAGCCATGATCATCTGCCTGATCGGCGGCGCCATCGGCGTGGCCGTGGGCGTGGGCGGCGGCTCGGCGGCGGCAAATGCCCTTGGCTATCCTGCCAGGGCGTCGGTTTCCAGCATCATTATCGCGCTGGTATTCTCCATGTCTATCGGCGTGTTCTTCGGGTATTATCCGGCCAATAAGGCGGCAAAGATGGACCCGATTGAAGCGCTTCGGTATGAGTAAGGGGACAGATCGTATCAGGAAAGTTATGGGCGGCCACGAAGCAACTGACTTTTGTGTATGGCGATGGCCGCGTTTGCTACATGTCTGTTTTATCATGGAAAAGTTACCTGGTGGTTGGTATATAACCATGGGAATAAAGACATAAAGAACAGGCCGGAAGCTGTTGCAGCTTACCGGCCTGTTTTGCCATATTTAGCAAAATGTGTCAGTATGCAAATCGGTAAGGAAAACCTGGCTTCCTATGCGGCAAAGGCCAGCTGCGGCTGTCTGCTGTACAGTCTTGCGATGGCTTCTGATACGGTAAAGCAGGTTTCCAGTATATACCGGCAGTCGTTTTCCACCGAGGGTTCACATTTCAGATAATCTCTGTGCCTGCACACGATGTATTCAATGATTTCCTCCGTATTGTTCAGCGGACGGATTTGGTTGGAAATGGTCTTTACCGCATCCGGGCTGTTTAAAAATTCCCTGAGCCGGTGTTTGAGCTGTTTTTCATAGGAGCAATGTACTTTCAAATTTCCCGTGAAAATGCTGTTATGGGGATAAGTAAAATAATCTGCCAGATAGTGGAGCACTTCTCCCAGATGCCGGGTGAAATACCGGTCGGAAAATTCCTCCTGGTTTTGGTGCCGGGTCAGGCTGCGAATTTCCCCTTTAAGCATCGGAAAGGTTTCGTCAATATTATGTTTCGTAGTGATAAAGGAAGGGGTGCAGTCCGGAAGGATGCTGCCCAGGTAATATGACTTCCTGTATCGGATAAATTCACGGTAAACGGTATGTGCCACAATAAAACGTGCCAGTCTGATATGTGATTTTTTGCGCATTGATTCTCCTGTTATTTGAGAAATTTTGGTTATGAAGCATCAGGTAAAACGCGCCGCCGCGAAGTGTGCCTGTGATATGCTGACGGCATACCTTGCGTAACGGCCTATTATGTTGATTTTACACGGCCACGGGAATATTTTTAATCTGCGGATGGGTCTGGTAATTGTCCAGGCGGAAATCATCCACGGTAAATTCATAGAAATCCTTCACTTCCGGATTCATCCGGAAGTCCGGGGCGGGAAGAGGTTCCCGGGAAATCAGTTCCTTAATCGCCGGTACATGCCGGTCATAAATATGGGCGTCGGCAATCATATGGACGAACTCACCTACTTCAAAATTACACACCTGAGCCATCATATGAACCAGAACGGCGTATTGACACACATTCCAGTTATTTGCGGTCAGGATGTCGTTGGAACGCTGGTTTAACAGAGCGTTCAGGGTCATCCTGTCGTGGCCCGGCTTCTGCGTCACATTAAAGGTCATGCTGTAGGCGCAGGGGTATAACCCCATTTCGTGAAGGTCCTGGTGTACATAAATATTTGTGATGATCCGTCGGCTGAACGGGTTGTTTTTCAGATCATAGATCACCCGGTCCACCTGGTCAAACAGACCTTCCTTATACTGATGCTTTACCCCCAGCTGATAGCCGTAGGCCTTGCCGATGGAGCCGGTCTCGTCGGCCCAGCTGTCCCAGATATGGCTGTTCAGCTCATGGATGTTGTTGGATTTTTTCTGCCAGATCCACAAAAGCTCATCCACGCAGTTTTTCAGATTGGTTTTCCGCAGGGTCAGCGCGGGAAATTCCTTCGACAGGTCATAGCGGTTTATGACGCCGAATCGCTTGATGGTGTAAGCAGGGCTGCCGTCGTCCTCCCAGATGGGTCGGACCTTTTCTCCTTTTGTATCCGTGCCGTTTTCCAGCACATCCTTACACATGTCTACAAAAATCTGATCTGCACAGCTCATGGAATCCTCCGTTTGAAGTCAGCCGCCCTTTATTCCGGCAGCCGGGATGTATCGTTAGTGTTCAGTTCGTGATCAGCAGTAAGCTTCATGATGCACGGAAATTACGCGGAATGCATAATTTTACATTTGTATGATCAGGGCATTTATTAATATGCATGAAACACCTTGTAAAACAGATACCTGAACAGTAACGAAATGTATTTTTGTATGAGTACCGCGAATTTACATCTGCTTTAATCTATAGTATAATAGACCGGAATCCTGTGAAGCAGGATTCTGCGATGCTGATGCGAATAAAATTCGCATTGTTCCGCACGGCTTTTATCATAACACAGATTAGATTGTGTGGCAAGTGGAAAGGAAAGGTTTGAGATGTATTTAATCGTAGCAACGGGAAAAGACTGGGCCATCGGCAAGGACGGAGGTCTGCTGGTGGAAAATCCTGTGGATATGAAGTTTTTCCGGGAGACCACCATGGGAAAAGTGGTGATTATGGGGCGGAAAACCCTGGAATCCTTCCCTGGGGGAACCCCTTTGAAAAACCGAGTAAATATCGTGCTGACCAGAAATGAAGATTTTGAGCGGGAGGGTGCCATCATTGCCCACAGTCCGGACGAGGTCAGAAAACTGGTGAAGGATTATGGGGAAGACCAGGTGTTTATCATCGGTGGAGAACAGATTTACAGGGCTTTTTTGAAGGACTGTACGAAAGCTTATGTGACTAGGATGCGGCAGACATTTCCGGCGGATACCTGGTTTCCTGATTTAGACCAAGACCCGGAGTGGGAGCTGGCGGAGAAAAGTGAGGAAATGGAGTGGAATGGGCTTAAGTTTACCTTCTGTACGTATGAGAGAAAGTTTGCTTTTTCAGGTATCTTCCGGGTAGGTGCGGGTAAAAGTGCGGATCGGGCTGGGCAGAGTCAGACTGACGGACAGAAATAAAGGAATTTATTGTTGGCAATATAATCGAATGACATAATTTTTGTGTTTTCCCGTTCTGTTTCTGCATAAACATTTAATAAAAACGTTTGCGGAGAGATCATATATGCTGAACGGTTTATGGGCGGCGATGATTCTGGTCGGTATTTTTTACGGGGCGGTCAGGGGACGGATGCCTGAGATTACGGAAGGGGCGCTGACAGGGGCAAAGGATGCAGTAAACTTATGTCTGACTATGGCAGGGGTGACGGCGCTGTGGACGGGGTTGATGGAAATTGCGGAGGGATCGGGGCTGCTTGATAAAGCGGCAAGAGGTCTAAAGCCGTTGATTCGCTTTTTGTTTCCCCAGGTTCCTGACGGTCATCCGGCACAGGCGGATATCTCCGCGAATATGATCGCCAATTTTCTGGGGTTGGGATGGGCAGCCACACCTGCGGGAATCAGGGCGATGAGCAGTCTGGAAACACTGAACAATAAACCGGGAGTGGCTACCGATGCTATGTGTATGTTCCTGATTGTGAATATCTCGTCGCTGCAGCTGATTCCGGTGAATATGATTGCCTACCGAAGTCAGTACGGCTCGGCAAATCCGGCTGCCGTTATCATGCCGGCCTTGATCGCAACGACAACCACCACCATATGTGGCATTTTATTCGCGAAGTTTATGGGGAGAAAAAGCGCGTCGCCGATGAAGGCTGCGGAAATAAAAGCGGCAGATCGGGTCATTGCTCCCAGGGCTCTGTCTGACCGGAGAAATCGGTCAGGGGAAAGAAACATAGCAGAAAAGATACGAACGGAAAAAATAGAAATATCAGGGAAAAAAGAGTCGGCACAAAGAGATGCTTCAGGGAAATCGGGGAGGGGCGCATAATGATGAACTTTTTGGTGTTTCTCTCGGATTTTATTATGCCGCTGATGATTTTTTATATTGTAGGCTTCGGTGTGCTGGCAGGCCGCCCGGTATATGACGACTTTATACGAGGGGCGAAAAAAGGACTGAAAATTACGGCGGATATTCTTCCGACGCTGTGCGGTCTGATGGTGGGGGTCAGTGTGCTGCGGGCCTCAGGCTTTCTCGATGATCTGTCTGCGCTGCTGGCGCCTGCAGCCGCAGCGATCGGGCTGCCTGCGCCTATTGTGCCATTGTCTTTTGTGAAGATGTTCTCTTCCTCAGCCGCTACGGGACTGGTGTTGGACATTTTCAAGGAATACGGCCCAGATTCCCGAATCGGCTGGATTACGTCCATTTTAATGAGTTGTACCGAAACGATTTTTTATACGATGTCCGTTTATTTTATGTCCGTACATATTAAAAAGACCAGATATACTTTGGCAGGGGCGCTTTTTGCCTCAGCGGTGGGAATCGTGGTCAGCGTGCTGCTGGCGGCGGGGTAAGAATATTACCGGAAAGAAGGCGCCAAATATCCGGTGGGTATTTGGCGCTTCGTGCAGATGCACAGGGCAACGAGTCAAATAGCTGTGCTTTATCGAATTTTGTAATCGTCAGAATCGGAATATGGCGATCCCATACGCATTCAGTGGAAACGAGATGGAATACGGCTTTCCGTCACAAGGGGCTGCCTCCGGTTTAAATGCTGGCGCGTCGCTCATTTTCTTCACAAGTCCATTTTGTTCGTCCACAAGCCGCAGGTGTTTCCGCTTGCTGATGACACCTACCCGGTAATCCTCTCTGGCCACTGGCGTGAAATTGCAGACGAACAAAAAGTTTCCTCCCTTCTCGTTTTTGCGGACAAAACTGAAGATGCTGCGGTCCGCGTCGTCGCAGTTAATCCATTCGAAGCCGTCCCAGTCATAGTCGTGGGAATACAGTGCGTTGTTGTTCTTGTACAATTTTAAGAGACCGCCTACAAACTTATGCAGCTCCTGATGTTTGTCCTCGTTCAGCAGATACCAGTCCAGCTGCGTCTCTTCATTCCATTCGCTCCACTGGCCGAAATCCTGTCCCATAAACAATAGTTTTTTGCCGGGATGGCCCAGCATATATGTATAGGCGACTTTCAGGTTAGCGAATTTGTCGTCGTAGAGACCGGGCATTTTGTTGATCATGGAGCATTTTAAGTGAACCACCTCATCATGGGACAGCACCAGGACAAATCGCTCGCTGGTGGAGTAGGTCATGGAGAATGTCATTTTATTGTGATTGTATTTCCGGAAATAGGGGTCCAGTTTCATGTATTCCAGAAAATCGTGCATCCAGCCCATATTCCACTTAAAGGAAAAACCCAGTCCGCCGTTTTCGGCGGTATCAGTCACCTTCGGCCAGGCGGTGGATTCCTCGGCAATCACGGCCACGCCGGGGTTGCGCTGGTTCATAATGCTGTTCAGATGCTTGAAAAATTCGATGGCCTCCAGATTTTCATTGCCGCCGTAAATATTAGGCACCCACTGCCCGTCCTGTTTTCCGTAATCCAGATAGAGCATAGAAGCGACAGCGTCTACCCGCAGTCCGTCCACGTGGAATTTCTCTACCCAGAATAAAGCGTTGGCAATAAGAAAATTTAACACTTCATATTTGGAATAGTCAAAAATTTTGGTGCCCCAGTCAGGGTGTTCTCCTTTACGGGGGTCCGTATACTCGTATAAAGCTTCGCCGTCAAAATCAGCCAGCCCATGCGCGTCTCTGGGAAAATGGGCGGGAACCCAGTCCAGAATCACGCCGATGCCTTTGCTGTGCAGATGGTTGACAAACCAGGCAAAATCCTCCGGCGAACCATACCGTGAGGTAGGGGCATAATAGCCAGTGACCTGATAGCCCCAGGAACCATCGTAAGGGTGCTCAGCAATCCCGATCAGTTCCACATGGGTGTAACCCATTTTCTTTACGTACTCTCCCAGTTCTTTGGCAGCTTCCCGGTAATTGTAATACCCTTCACCGTTTGTATCCTCATGCCGTTTCCATGAGCCGAGATGGACCTCATAAATGGCCATAGGTGCCTGACCAAGATCCGTGGCTG
Source organism: uncultured Lachnospiraceae bacterium (assembly GCA_910588405.1). Lineage (GTDB taxonomy): Bacteria > Bacillota > Clostridia > Lachnospirales > Lachnospiraceae > Paralachnospira_A. Next base: position 16,568 of record CAJUPT010000012.1, read on the forward strand.
CGCGGCGTTCAATCCATTTCTGATCGGTCCATTTCAGCCGGGACAGGTCGGTGACAACCGATGCCGTGCCAGGTCGAAATTCCGCATAATTTGCATAAGGGTCGGCTTTAAACAGTACTTTGCCAGAGTGGGTTGTGATGGCATATTTATATAGTTCGTTTTCTCTGATCTGTGTCGAAAAGATTTCATAGATGCCAGAATCCTCCAGCGGGGTCATATGGTTAGCGTCCGGATTCCATCCGTTAAAATCCCCGACCAGGCTGACAGACGCGGCATGGGGCGCCCATACTGCAAAATAAACGCCCTTCTTTCCATTGATTGTCATAGGATGAGCGCCCAGTTTTTCATAGATTTCATAATGGGTTCCATTTCCGAACAGATATCGGTCAACTTCTGTGATTTTTTTGTTCTTTGCTTTTCTCATGGTATTCTCCTTATCCCACAGCCGGACAGTATTGATGGGGTGGTGAATTTTCTTTGGTTTGCGAATATGGCGTTTGTGTCTATACCCCGTACTGCTTGACTCTTCTTAAGAGAAACTGATACCGCATCTGGGCGGCCTTCAGTTCATAAATATAGCAGTCTACCAGCGCCGGATCGTTCACCTGTTCAAAGTTGGACTGTGCCCGGTCCAGCGCTCCTTTGGTAACGCGCAGATCCTCCATTAGCTGCACAAATTCGCCGGCAGTGCTGTGATTTTGTTTCTGAACTTTCGACTGAAAAATCATAGAAATCTCTCCCATATTTGTTATTTATTACTAAGTATAGTCAGGGGAAAAAGATTCTATGCAAATAATACAACGATTTTTCTATGGAGTCAATGGGGCGGCGGCGTTCCGGGAAAGATTCGTGATGGTTCACAAAATTTGGAAGTCTGATTTGGTTCATGTTTTGAAAATGACATTTTTGTGCCATGTAATAGAAGGGTATTTGTGAAAATGTAAGTATTTTACAGGATATGAATGTATGCGTATTTGGTTAAAGAATATAAAAGTGCAAATTTGTGCCACGAAAAAAAGCACTTGACGAATCTGGGAAATGCTGGGATAATACAATCACACAGCAAACGCCAAGTACGGCGGACTGTCCATCCCTTTGTAGATCTGCAAAGCAAATCTGTAAATGTCGTATTCCGACGAATACCCCAAATCAGATGATTGGAACTAAATAAAAACAGCAACAAACCCGTACAAGCCCCAGGAGGACTAACAGACACTTCAGTGGCAGGAAATGCTCCCAGATTCAGGGGGATTGGGAGGGGAGTTGCGGAACTAAATTAACAGCGGAACCCGTGAAGGTCCCGGAAGGATTTACGAACGCAGAAGGCGGCCGGAAATCCTTCCGGAGCTAGGGGGCCTGAGCGGGCTGTAGCGGAACTAAATTAAGAAAGGGGATTTTTATGAAGGATAAAAGTATGGGGATTTTGGACCGGGAGCCAGGATATGTAAGACGGCTGGCAGAGTACATAACATCAAAGGAGGGCTGCAGACTCCGTATGTTTACTTTTGACAATGAGCAGGAGGTTTCTTCTCATTTAGAGAATGAGAGACTGGATATCCTTCTCGTAGGACAGTCTATGGCAGATGATGCTATGAAAGACTGGAAAAGTGTGGGGCAGCTGATTGTACTCAGCGAGGAGCTGCATCCGAAGGAAGCGGACAGCCGCTCCGTATATAAATTTCAGGCGTCGGACGGCCTTTTACGGGAGGTGATGGACTGTTATGCAAAACAAAGCGGCGATCAGGACGTGCTTCCGGAAAATGGGAAAAGCGGAGAGATTATCGGCGTCTACTCCCCGGTAAAACGATGCGGGAAAACGATCTTTTCTTTTGTGCTGGCTTCCGTGTTTGCGGAGCAGTGTAAATGTCTTCTGATCAGTTTGGATGAGTTTTGTATCATCGACGAGCTGCGTCCGAAAGATCAGGAAAAGGATCTGGCAGATGTGATGTTCCTGTACCGCCAGAATTCTATGGAGGCATTTCGAGAGATGAATGTGTTCAGCAGGCTTCATGGCCTGGAATACATCCCACCGGTTTCTTTTCCCTGGGACTTGCGTCAAATCAGGACAGAGGAGCTGGCCAGGCTGGTAAGATGGGCGGTAACGGAAGGCGGGTATGAAAAGGTTGTTCTGGATGTCGGAGAAGGAGGCGACAGTCCCTTGGAGTTGTTGGATGTATGCAGACAGGTGTATATGCCGGAGCAGGAGGACCCAGTATCTCAAGAGAAAATCCATTCTTTTGAGAATTATATGAAGGTGTCCGGGCAGCAGCAGATATTGGACAAGATTGAGAAGGTTAGTCTTCCGGCAGTGAAGCTGGAGACAAAAACCGCAGGAGCGGAAAGCCTTTTGTGGAGCCCTATGGAAAAGTTTTCAAGAAAGCTTGCCGGAGTAGACGAATGAGGATTTCCGTTTGGCTGTATGACTGGTATTTCAAAGGGATAATAAGAACATTATGACTGAAATTGGAAAAGAAAAATTTATCTATTTTCAAGATCACTTTATGGAGCAGCTGGACAAGACCCGTGAAATGTCAGATGAGGAACTGGCCGCCGAGATCGACCGGTTTGTGGTGGAGCAGGGCAGAGAGCACTGCCTGGATTTGAATAATAAAGAAAAACTGAGGAAATATCTGCTGAACAGTCTGCGGGGACTGGATGTGCTTCAGGATTTATTGGAGGATGAAAGCATCACGGAGATTATGGTAAACGGCCCGGAGCATATTTTTGTGGAGAGGGATGGAAAGGTGGAGCGCTGGCCTGCGGCTTTTACCTCCGGTGAAAAGCTGGAAGATGTGATTCAGCAAATTGTGGCAAAGGTAAATCGGGTGGTCAATGACACTGTTCCCATGACGAACGCCCGGCTTGCCGACGGCTCAAGAGTTCATGTGGTGCTGGCACCCGTGGCTATCAACGGCCCGATTCTGACCATCAGAAAGTTTTCATCTCAGCCAGTGACTATGGAACAATTAATTGCCTGGGGCAGTATTACGTCAGAGGCGGCAGATTTTCTAAGGCTTTTGGTGCAGGCCAGGTATAACATTTTTATCAGCGGCGGTACGGGAAGCGGAAAGACCACGATGCTGAATGCGCTGTCAGGATTTATTCCTGAAAGGGAGCGGGTGATTACGATTGAGGATTCCGCAGAGCTGAAGCTTGACCATATTCCGAATCTGGTGCGTCTGGAAGCACGGAATAAAAACTTGGAGGGTAGGAATGAGATTAGGATTAGAGATCTGATCCGAGAGGCTTTGAGAATGCGTCCGGACAGGATCGTCGTGGGAGAGGTGCGTTCGGCTGAGGCTCTGGACATGCTTCAAGCGATGAATACGGGCCACGATGGCTCATTATCTACGGGGCATGCAAATTCGACCAAGGATATGCTGAGCCGTCTTGAGACCATGGTGCTGACAGGGACGGAGATACCGCTTATGGCGGTGAGGGGGCAGATTGCGTCGGCCATTGATATTATGGTGCATTTATCAAGATTTCGGGACGGCAGCAGGAAGGTGGTCAGCATTATGGAGGTGACTGGTTTTACAAATGGAGAAATTACATTGGAACCCCTCTACCAGTATGAGGAGGAACCAGGTGGGGACAAAGAAGGGAATGTCAGAGGAAGGCTTAAAGCCACGGGCAGAGCCCTCGGAAACAGGGAAAAGCTTCGCCATGCTGGCATTGCCCAGGTATGATAGGTATCAGCTAAGCGTTCAGGAATTTCTGCGATATGCACTGACCGGTATTGGATGTGCAGCAGTGTTTACCAGCTTGTTTTTTCAAAATGCCCTTGTTTTTTTCGTACTGTCTCCCATAGGAGCATTCTATCCGTTTTTGATAAGAAAAAAACTGGCGAAGAAACAACTAGAAAAACTACTGCTGCAATGGAAGGAGGCAATTATTTCGATCAGTGTATCCTTAAGCGCGGGATATTCAGTGGAAAATGCGTTTGCACAGACCTGGAAGGATTTGTGCCAGCGTTTTGGGGAAGACCAGGCAATATCCCGAGAATTTGGATATATGGTCCATCAGATTGGCATGAATGTACCGATTGAGAGGGCGCTTCAGGATTTTGCGGATCGAAGCGGGCTGGATGAGGTGAGAAGCTTTTCAGATATTTTTGGAATTTCCAAGCGATCCGGGGCGGATTTGGTCAGAATTATTTCGGAGACAGGGGAAGTCATTGCGTCCAGGGTGGAGGTGAAGGAGGAAATCATTACGATGATGACAGCAGTGCGCCTGGAAGGGAAAATTATGAATGTGGTGCCTTTAGGGATACTTGCCTATATTAATCTCAGTTCTCCTCATTTTTTCTATCCTATGTATCATACTGTAGCAGGCCGAATTGTGATGGCTGTCAGTCTGATAGCTTATCTGGGAATTTGTTGGTATTCAGGGAAATTGATGGATATAGAACTCTGAAAAGCATTTTCAACAGACCATGAACAAATTTGCCGTTTGCTATAAAATCATAAGCATACTTATCCCCATAGGGGACAGGGGTTTGCCAAATCATTTAGCTCACAGGAATATAAAGGGAAATTTATGACACTGCTTATAGCATATCGGAATACGATTGGTTTTAAACCTATTCTACAGGGCGCTAGGAGGTGTGGATGTTTGCGATGATAGGTATGGGAGCGGGGCTGGCGGCCCTTGGAGTCATTTACCTGATTGGTTTGATCAAGGGAAGGGCGATACTTCAGAATGCTGCGGGGGATCGGAATGAAAGGTTTCTTCGGCTTTTTTATCCGGCGGGAATTCTGCTTTGGAGCTGGTATGAGAAAGCAGTACGGCGGCGGCAAAATGGTCCGCAAAGGGAAATCCGGCAAAGGCTGCGCAGGCTTTTTGTCAGGGATGATGTGGAGGAAGCATATCAGTGCTTTCAGGTGAAACGTTTTACCATCGTTTGGATACTGGCTGTGGCAGGTCTGATTGTGGGACTGGCTGTGGAGACAGCTCAGCTGTATCGTTCAGGTCAGGAGATTACGAATCTGGACCGTCCTGGGGCGGGAGAAAGCAGCAAGATATATCAGTTAGAAGCAGAGGGCGCGTGGGAAGGGAGAAAGACAGCGGAATTTTCCGTAAGTCCTCAGAAATATACGAAAGAACAGCTTGAACAGCTTTTCGAGGAAACATATGCGCAGGCATTTAAGCAGCTGCCGGGGGAGAATGAGTCTTTGGATCAGGTGGAGGGACAGCTTGATTTCCTGGAATCTGGTCCGCCGGGAATCCAGTGCAGATGGACGCCGGAACGGTGGGAATATATTGATCACAGCGGTATGGTTGTAGCTGAAGATATTCCGAAGGATGGCATCATTACCTATATAACTTTGGAGCTGTCTTACGGAGAGCAGAAAATGGAATATCAGATTCCTTGCCGTATTATACCTCCTTCTGTGACGGAAAACGATCTGCTGGAAAAGGAATTGGAAACAGTACTAAAGGAAAAGGAGGCGGAAGATCCTTTCGGTGAAAGAATTGCCTTGCCCGGTTCCTATGACGGTAAGCCGCTGTCCTTTTATCTGGTTGGAAAAAGGCAAAATGGATTGCTGATTGCGGGAATGGGGTTGCTAGTCGCAGTATTGTACTGCTGCAGTCACACGCAAAAGCTAAAGGAGCGAGAGGAAGAGAGAAATCAGCAGATGATGGCAGATTATCCGGATATTCTTTCGAAGCTGACTGTTTTGATTGGGGCAGGCTTCACAGTAAAGGGCGCCTGGGAAAAGATAGCCCTGAATTACGGCAGGCAGGTGGAAGCAGGGATCGGAAAGAAGCGGTATGCTTATGAAGAAATGCTCTATGCCTGCCGTGGAATGCAGGGAGGTCAGTCGGAGCTACAGGCATATAAAAGCTTTGGCAAAAGGTGTGCGCTGCAGCCCTACCGAAAGCTGACCATGCTTTTGGAACAAAATTTGAAAAAAGGAGGAAGAGATCTGACAACACGGCTTCGCGCAGAGACAGACGAGGCATTTTCCGCCAGACTTCACCAGGCGAAAAGAGATGGTGAAAAGGCCGGAACAAAGCTGATGATTCCCATGTTTTTGATGTTTATTCTGGTGCTGATTTTGATTATGGTTCCGGCGGCTATGGCGTTTTAAAATTGGCGGATAGGGGGGATGAACAGGAAAGGATAACGGACGGGGTGAAAATTTCGATAAATGGGGTAATGATGAAGTGATATGTCGTTAAAAGGCCAAAGAAATGAAAAGAAAGAAGTATCAAATAAGGATAGTTAAAAATAAAGGAAGTATTGAATAAAGGAAGATAAAAAATAGGTAAAAGGAAAGGATCGTGAAAGAAATGAAAAGAAATGCGGAAAAAAATGTATGGAACATATGGAGCGTATGGAATCAAATAGTGAAAAAGATCACGAATACCGAACTGGACGCAGTAGGCGTTGTGGAGGTGATTCTGATTTTGGTGGTGTTGATTGCGCTGGTTATTATTTTCCAGGAGCAGCTGACCCAGCTGGTCAATAACATTTTCTCAAGTATCCGTGACAAAGCTGGAACAATCTATTAGGGATGGTTATGAAAAGATTACGGACAGGACCGGTTATGAGGAAGTTACAGACAAGACAGCCGGCCCAGATTACCGTGTTTGTCAGCATGGCGCTTGTGGTGATTTTAACACTTCTTTGCACATCATTGGAATCTGCCAGAGTATCTGTTTTGCGGTATTATATCAGAACCGCGGCGGAATCCTCCGTGTTTTCCGTATTTTCCGAATATCACAGGGAGCTTTTGGATCGTTATCATCTGTTTTTCCTGGAGGATGACGGCAGTTTGGAACAGTCGGCCAGGGAATATCTGACTTATTATGAACAGCCTTCCAAGGAACTTATGGTGGGAGGAATGCATTTTTATCCTTTTGAGACAGATGAGCTGTGGATGGAGGAGTCTGTCTATGCCCTGGATCAGGGCGCTTCTCCGGTGGAAGATGAAATCATGGAGTACATGAAATTCGGCATGGTGGAAACGCTGGTGGATCAGGTGAAGGATAAGTTGCAAATGGGGCAGCAATGTCAGGAAATGATGGATGCGGTGGATCAGATCACCGCATCCGCAGGCGATGTGCTGGATTTGGAGAATCAGTATGTCATGTTGAAGGAAACGGCGGAGGATTTGCAGTTTGCTGCAAATGAGGCAGTCGATGCCTATCAGGAACTGAAGCCATTGATTAGGGCGAAAAGTGATCTGGAACAACGGGTGGAGGCATTGGAGAAGGAAAGCGATGAAGGAGATGAGGAGATAGCTGCATCCCTGCGTACAGAGCTGAGGAAAGCCAGAAAAGAACTTTCGGAGGTATGTAAACGTCTCGATCAGGCGGTCGGGCAGGTCAGGGGAAAGGAAAAGACCATGGGAGAGCTGACGAAGACTTCCGATTCCTGTTTGGAACAGATTCAGCAATCCACAGAGCGGCTAATGGTACAGCTGGAACCACCATTGTCTAAATTAGAGCAGCTAAAGCCGCAATTGTCCGATGAATTTTTACAGGCTGCAAATCAGCAGACAGAGGCAGTGGAGGCATATACAAAGGATAATGGAACAAGAAAGGCTCTGGCAATTAAAATTGGGGACCATGTTGAAGAATTAAAGGATTTTTTGGATCGGCAGCCAGAAATTGAAAAAATTTTGCAGATGGAGCCAGGCGATGCGGAGACTTTGTTGGACAAACGTGGGGAGTATGTCAGCTTTCATACGGAATTGGCAGGAGCAAAGGAGCTGCAGGAGGCAGAAGAACCGATGTGCAGTGATTTGCTGGAACAGATAAAAGGGCTGAAAGAGAAAGGAATTTTGTCGCTGGTGATCGGCGGAGGAGAAAGTCTATCCTCACGACAGATAGAGTCAAAGGGTCTGCCATCGGAACAATTAGGGCAATCAGGGTTATCCGAACAGACGGGTTCGCTTAGTGAGGTGGTTTCAGGCGGTGGTCGGGAAAGGGACAGTTTATGGGATATGATCTCAGGAGTAACTGGGGATTTGTATGAAAATCTGTGTCTAAGCGAATATGCGTTGAAAACGATGCCTTCTTATGTGGATCGGGGAACAGATTCTAATGGTAAAGAGAAAGACGGCTTTTATGACTTGGAATATATTTTGGGAAAGAGCAGGGCAGATCAAGAAAATCTTTCGCAGGTTATGGAAAAGCTGCTTTTGATTCGGGAAGGAATGAATTTTATTTATCTGCTGGGTGATCAGACGAAATCTGCAGAAGCGCAGACGTTGGCTATGGCATTGACGGGTGTATTAGGTCTGACACCGTTAGCAGGGTTGGTGAAGCTGATGATTTTGGCGGCCTGGGCATTTGCGGAATCGGTGATGGATGTGAGAGCACTGGCTGACGGAGGAAGGGTTCCGTTTTTGAAACAGTCCGGCGACTGGAAAACCACATTGGAGCAGGCCCCAGCCATGATTGGGAGTGGTCAGTCTGGTTCGGCTGCAGGAGGGAGTCTTTCTGGCGAAAATGGTAAAAAAGGAATGCGCTATCAAGACTATCTTCGTTTGCTTCTCTGTTTGACCTCAAAGGAGAAAAAGCTGTATCGGAGTATGGACATGATACAGTGGAATATACAAAGGGAGGAATCAGGCTTTTATTTGAGGAACTGTTTATATCAGACATCATTTCATATGAAGGTTAGGGCAGAGCAGTTATTTGTGACGTTGCCGTTGATTGGGGTGCGGACAGGAGCAGATGGTGCATATCATTTTGAGACGGCAGAGGAACGAAGCTATGGAGAGGAATTTTCGCAACCGGAGGGGGAAAGCTGAAGAGGCGACTTACAACAAATTTGGAGAGTATGCCAATGCTCAAAGAACCAAAAGAACAAAAAATAGCAGATGCATAAAAAGATGTATAATCGAAAAAGAAAGGGGTGAATACAGATGCCTTTTCTAGCTGATGCCAGATACCATATGTCCTGTAAACACAACATCTCCCGTATTGTTAAAAAGGACAAACCAAAAGCAGAAAGCCATATAAATCTCCAAACACAAAGAAGCAATATCCTGACACAAGAGTACGGTTCGGGTGCAGAAGAAAGGGCATCTGTATTCACCTCTTTTGTTCAGGGGAGCTTCACAGTGGAAGCCTCGTTGGTTATGACCATTTTTATTCTTTCTGTGTATGGCTTTCTCTATCTGTTTCTAGTGTTCCACATACAGGTGGCGCTTCAGGAGGCGGCAGAGCAGGCGGCGCAGACTGCGGCCAGGTATGCCTATGCAGAGGAATGTCTGACTGCAGGTATAAAGCCGGAGCAGGAATGGGTAGAATCAGTGGGGGATGTATTGCAGTGGGGGATTCAGATGGGAATTCTGCGACAAAGTATTATTGACACAGTCTCAGAAGACTATCCTGACGGCTCCTGTATTGAAGGGGGAAACGGAGGTATCCGATTTTGGGAGAGTAGTATTCTGGAAGAGGATGGGATCGTGGATGTGGTGATGCGTTATGATGTGGAGATTCCCATCGGATTTCCGGGTATGACCAGGTTCCGGTTTGTTCAGAGAAGCAGAAAGCGAGGATGGGTCGGCAGGCAGAAAAAGCAGGCCGGGGAGGAAGAAAAGGAGGAAACACAAGAATGGACGTATGTGACGGAAACAGGTACAGTTTATCATCTGTATGAGGACTGTACCCATATCAGGCTGTCGGTTCAGGGTGTGGACTACAATCAGGTGGACCAGTGCCGCAATGAAAACGGAGGAAAATATAAGCCCTGCGAGAAGTGCTGTCGCGACGGAAAAACAGGAGCAAGCGTATATATTGCAAAGGATGGGGACCGGTATCACAGCACGCTGGGATGCAGCGGTCTGAAACGACAGGTAAAGAAAGTTCCGAAGAATGAGGCGGAAACAGGAATGCGCCTGTGCAGCAGATGCAAAGCAAGGCAGCAGAAGGAGCAGTAAGCCCTCTCGCCTGCCGGAAAATGGTTTTGTTTTTACGGATCTGCTTGGTGTGGGACAATATGGGTGATGAGCATGGAGCTTCCTCTGGTTTAAAAGAGCTTGGAATGTGAACTGTGGAACTACCATTGTGTATCTGTAGGAGGAGAAATGATGGATGCGTTGGATTTTATATTAGGTAGCAGTCTGCTTACCTTTTGCAGCTTAGAGGATATCAGGCATAAAAAAATCAGGCTGATATACCCAGTGATCTGGGGATGTGCGGGTGGTATGCTGCACATAGCAGGAGGACAGCTTATGTCTGTTCTGATCGGATGTCTGCCGGGTTTGGCGATTCTGGGTATATCCTGGGCGACAAGGGGAGCAGTCGGGATGGGAGATGGTGTGATTGTGACGGTTATGGGAATTTTTGGAGGGTTTGGGAATAGTCTGTTATCGCTGTTCTGGGCACTGTCTGCGGCTGCGATAATTGGCTGTATAATGATGATCGCCGGAAAATGGGGACGGAAAAAGCAGATTCCGTTTGTCCCTTTTTTATGGGCTGCGTACATGGGGGTAGCATTGTGGAATTGAGAAAAAAATCCTTTTTGAATCGCTGTGCGACAGTGGCTGGATTTGAACTGGAAGGCGTTTTTACGGTGGAGGCAGCGTTGGTTGTTCCTGTAGTGATTGGATGTTTGCTGTTTATTATTTTAATGGCTTTCAGCCTTCATGATTATACCGTTTTAAAAGCAGCTGCCGCTGAGACAGTGACTGGCGGATTTTTGCAGAAAAAGGAAACTGGCCGGGAGAGTTTGCTATATTACAGGGACTATACATGGGAGAAAGAAAGCGAAAAAATCGGTGCACTGATGCAGGGCGGGTATCGATATCAGGTTCGATATCGGACTGAGGAAAATGATCTGATCGGGCGGCTGACCGGCGCTTTGACCGGTGGTTATGATGAGAACAATCATCTTTGCGTACAGGGGGCATCGGAATATGTCAGGTCCAGTCCGGTGAAGCTGATTTGGTGTTGTCAGGTTCTGATCGATCCGTTTGAAGGAGGCGACGGTACAGATGGAAATAAAATACCGCTGGGAGCGGAATGAATGTTATATGCTGGTGGACGCAGGAGAAATCAACGCTGACCATTATCAGCTTCGGATGTTGGAAAATAACAGAATTGATGGCTTGCTAAAGGTTCAACTGCAGCAGATCAACCAGCAGGCCGAATTTTGCTATACGATTTCCGGAAGGCAGTCCATGGTTCAAAAATATGAAAACATTTGTATCAATGTAGATGAGATAAAAAAGTTGATGGCCGCGTTGAATAAAACTGCAGGACGACTGGAAGAATTTTTGTTGAATATTGACAGCTTGCGGTTGGAGCCAGAATGGATTTACTGGAAGGAGGATGGGGACGGACAGCCGGAGTTCTGTTATTACCCGGAGGAGGTTCCGGAAAAAAGTTTTCGCGAACATGTGCGGACGCTGCTTCGGTATCTGTTGAATAAAATCAGTCATAAAGATTCTGATGCTGTTGATGTTGCATATAACCTGTATCAGATCAGCATGAAAGAGACCTTCCGTATGCAGGAGCTTATGCAGTTTTTGTTTTATGGAACAGAAAAAAGTGATATGTCTGGGGGAGAAGAAGGTTTGTATTCGACCTTACAGGAGGATATGGAGCAAAGGGGGGACAATGGGTACGATGCATATAAAATGACGGATTATGAAAGGATTGATAAAGGAAGCGGAAAGGGGCAGAGGCAAAGGAAAAAACAGAATCATGATCAGGAGGGAAAACAGGGTCAAAAACAACGAAAGGTCCGGGGGCAACGCCGACTTGTAGATTATGGGCTGGCGTTTTCGGTTGCTGCATTGGCATTGGCTGCTGTTTTAAGGCTAGGGGTTCTCTGGTACGGCAGGCGTGAGGTGATAAGTGAAAAGGAGACAATTATTCATATCGGTCTGGTTTGCGTAATTGTTGTTGTGTCCGGAATCGCCATATATAAATTGATGGCAAAAGCAGAGGTGCCTGCTGTTGTGTGGGAATCACCAGAGGAAACCGCCGATTGGGAGCAGGCGCAGGGATTTAACCGGAGAGAGGGCGCTTTTTTTGAAGAACGTCCGACATCGGAACAGAGGAGCGGACGGAAACATATGCTTGAACATGAGGCTATACTGGAACAAAGCGTTATATCTAATCAGGGGATTATATCTGATCAAAAGTCTATACCAGAACAGGGACTTAAGCTGACAGAAAATGATTTCCCGGAGGCGACATGTATATTGACTGGAAGCTTCCATCCCCCTGTAATGGGATGGTGGCTTCGTTATCAGGGAGCAGAGAAGAATATAAAAGATTTTTTCTTAAATAGCAGAGAAGGTCAAATTATGGTAGGCAAAAGATTAAAAGCGCCTGATATCGCTTTGAATTGGCCTACGGTTAGCAGACACCATGCGGTTTTTCAAATAGAAAGCGGTATCTGTACAGTTAGAGACTGCGGTTCCACAAATGGAACATATTTGAATGGAGAACGGTTAGGACGAGAGGAAACGCGGGTTCTTCTTTCGGGCAGCGAGCTTAAATTTGCGGATATTGTTTTTCGGGCTGAGCAAACAGCTAGAGATGAAAATGCAACGACGGTATTGACTGGTTTGTAAGAGGATTTATATCATATGCGTTTGATTGAAAGAAAAAAATATCCGGTTGTTTCGCCTGTTGTGGAGAAAAACCATATAAATGCCGATAAATATAATAGAGGGTTTGATAATCTGACAGTCTGTTTATTTCATACAGGCGGGATAATCTGCCCTGTAAAAAGGTATGATTACCGGAAAGGAGATGATTGTATGTCAGTTAGTGGAATCTCAGGTCTTGGTTATGGCAGCTCCTTTGGCTACTCAAACTCAACGATGGTTGACGATTGGTACAATAAGGCGAATTCCGCATCGGATCAGTTGAAGGACTCTCTGAATATTGATACGAGCAACAGTACGAAGACCGACAGTACCACCAGCAGCACCAGCAGTACAAAAACCAGCACCAGCAGTACGTCCACATTCCTGATGCAGTATCAGTCAGCTTTGGAGGATCTGGAGAAGGCGTCGGCCAGCCTTCAGACCAGCAATGCAGATAATGTATTTTCAAAATATGAAAGTGCGGTTAAATCAGGAGACGAGTCTGCAATTAAAAAGGCTTCGGACGATATCATGGCTGCAACGCAGGATTTCGTAGACAAGTACAACAGCACGGTTTCTCTGTTGAAAAACAATGCTGGACGCAGCAATTCTCTGGCTTCTCAGCTCTCAGCGTTTGAGCGGGCGATCCCGAATGACAAAGCGCTGAAAGTTGCGGGCATGAAGATCGATGCTGACGGAAAGCTGTCTGTGGATCAGAAAAAGCTGGGCGAGGCGCTTGAGAAGGATTATGGCCTGGTAAAGGATGTATTGGGTGGTCAATACGGTATGGCTGAACGAGCAGGCTCAAAGGCAACTTCCGTGTTGGATATGTCCGTTGACAAGATCGTCGGAACGACTACTGGTACCACTGGTACGAAAGGAACTAATGACAGTGCTACTAAGGAAGGGCTTGGATCTACATCCCTGTTATCTTCCAATGGTTCCGCAATGTCCGATTCCTTTATGTATTTTGCCAGATTCGCACAGAGCAGTCCATATAGCTTAAGCAACTACTATATGGTTGGTTCATTGCTGAACACGTTGGCTTAATCAGCAGCGGAAGCTTGAAGGGAATTGGAGAGCAGGAAGTTCGAAAGGTTCCTGACGGCAGATACACAAAGATGGCGGAGATTAAATCTCCGCCATCGCCGTTTTTCAAACAGTTTATACCTGCAATTTATAAAATCTAAGCAGCTCTTTGATCGCTTTGTATAATCCAAGTGACTTTTCGATCATTTCTTATATTCTGAATAGCAGTTTTATGATTTCTTAAGCTGAAATTTCTTAACCTGTTCCTGAAGCAGACGTACCTGGTCGAAAAGCTCGGAGCTGACTGCGGCAGACTCTTCGCTGCTGGCGGAGTTGCTCTGAACAACTACGGAAATCTGGCTGATTCCCTCTGTTACCTGGGCGATAGAGCTTGCCTCGCCTTCGATGGCTTTTGCGATCGTGCTGATATTGTCGTTGGACTGTACGACCAGCTTCAGTGTTTTCTGCAATACGGCGGAAACTTCTTCCACGATCTGACGGCCCCGTTCCGTAGCCTCCATAGAGTTCTCAATCAATTCTTTAGTGGCCTTGGCCGCTTCGTCAGACTGGGTTGCCAGCCCGCGTACTTCGTTGGCCACAACAGAGAAGCCTTTGCCGGCTTCGCCGGCTCTTGCCGCTTCCACGCCTGCATTGATGGACAGAATATTGGTCTGGGACGCAATATTCTCGATAGTGGCGATGACCTTACCGATCTGCTGAGATGCGGCGGTAATATCGGACATGGCTGTTACCATCTGGTCCATATGCTGGCTGCTCTGGGTAACCTGCTCTCCGGTTAGGCGGGCATTTTCTTGGGCGCTGGCGGCCATTTTGACGTTCTGCTCCGCTGTTTTGGAGAGTTCTTCCAGGGTGGCATACAGTTCTTCCACCGCGCTGGCCTGTTCCACTGCTCCCTGGGCCAGCGACTGAGCGCCGGTAGACAGATGATTGGCATGACCGGATACCTGCTGTTCCGCCTGGCTGATCTGCGCCATCGCAGAGGAGATCGTAGAAGTAAAGCTGTCAATAGACTCCTCGATGGAACGGAAGTCGCCGATGAAAGGCGTTGAGGTATGGACATTAAAGTTGCCATTGGAAAGCTCGCTCATAATGCGATTGATATCCGCCACATAATTATGGATTCGCTTCATGGATTCCTCCAGCGTGATGGCCAAATCACCCAATTCATCCTTTGAATGGTAATCCAGATGCAGATCAAGCCGACCTTCGCTTAAAGGCTTGCTGTTTGACGTAATCTGCAGGATCGGACGCACAACCTTGTGAAGTACGTATAGTACCAGACTGATCAGGCAGGCCAGGGCGATGACAAAGAAGATGTTGGAAATAACTTCCACAACCAGGATCAGCGTATGCATCTGCGTGCTGTTTTCCTCGCTGATCTGGGAGACCTCGGTCACAATCTGATCCAGCAGGCCGACCAGGGTTGTAAGGTTGCCCTGAATGGTTTCCTGATAATAGGCCTGAGCCTGTTCCGGGTCAGTTTTCAGAAGTTCCAAAACATAAGAAGCCGATTCATGAAGCTCTTTATGTAAAGGTTCTACCTGATCCCGGAGCGACAGGATTTTCGCGTTGTCAGTGTTTGTTTCTCCATAGACCCACTGTCCCAGAACGCAGCCGGTGGGGTCCATGCTGCCGGTAAATTCAGTGCCGGCGTATAATGCATTGCTTAAATTAGCCGACCATTTGTAATGGGCAACTTCTGCTTTTTCAATTCTGTCAAGCAGCGCGTTTGCCTCCACATTGGAGGTCTGCGTGTTTTTGATGCGGATGATGCTTACGGTAGTTACAATACTAAACAATAATATGGAAACTACCGCCGCCGCCACCCGGATTCCGATCATTGTTTTAATGCTTTTGCGCATAACCTTAATCCTCTTCCTTCTCTAAAATATTTGTAGTTCGCAGTATTCCTAGTATAACACAATGAGGCATGTTTTTTCAATACTTTCTTGAATGAAAACCCGGAAAAAAGCTGTAAAAAAAAGGAAACACACCGTAACCTTTACACAAAAAAGTCAGCAGGACTTTCCTCCGTGATTCGTTTCAAAATCAGCAATCCTGTCCGCAATTCCTCCTCCGTGCCCGGAGAGGCCAGAGATACTCTTACGAAAGAGGATTTCTGCTCGCTCCGCATAGCGAATCTGTGAGAACCCAGAATATGTATCCCGTTTTGCAGTGCCAGTATTTCGGCCTCTTCGCTTGTCAGATGACCGGGAAGAGGCAGCCAGCGAAAAAAGCACGCCTGCCTGCCGCCGTCCGGTGAGGTTCCGGGAAATATGGACTGAAAAATCTGGTTTCTTTTGCGGGCAAGCGTGAGTTTTTGTTCGGCGATTTTCGCGGCCTCTCCGCTGTTAATCAGCTCCGCGATAATCTCAGCGTTTAAAGAAACGGTTTTCAGGTTCATATTCAGCAGGCCGGAGATCAGCGTCTGGCGGTATTGCGGCGGAAACGCGAAAAAAGCCACCCGCAGGCCGGCGCATATGGATTTTGAGGTACTGCAGATGTGAAAGGTTTGTTCGGGCGCGATGGAAAAGAACGGCTTTTCTTCACCGGGCGCTAAAAAAGAATAAATGTCATCCTCGATGATCAGTAATTGAAACTCCCGCGCGATCCCGGCGATTTCCTGCCGGCGCAAAGAAGGCATGATAATTCCGGTAGGGTTGCTGCAGGAAGGCATGAGATACACGGCTTTGACTTCCGTATTTTTACAAAGCTGTAAAAGAGAAGACGGAGACATGCCGCAGTCGTCCGTATCCACGGCGATCAGCCGGATGCGCAGAAAATTCGCCAGACCTTTGAAATTCGTATAGGTGAAATGGTCTACCGCGATGTTGTCTCCTGTCTGAAACAGTGAAATCAGAATGATGGATAATGCGTTTTGCGCGCCTGCGGTAACCAGAATGTTTTCCCAGGCGGCTTCAATCCCCAGATGCCGCAGCCATCCGGAAGCGGCTCTGCGCTGGCGTTTCGTGCCGAGCGGGTCTCCATATTCCAGCAGTTTTTCGGCGCCGGGTCTGGCTGTGACAAGCCGGGCTGCGGAAAGTACCTGTTGGTTGTATTCATAAAAGGGTTTGATGATTCCCAGTTCGATCACGGAGCTGTTCCGTTCCAGAAAGGTATCCTGAGCGTCGATTCCCGGGGAGACGAAGGTACCTTTTCCGGTAACGGCATACAGGAGTCCTTTGAGCTCGCACATTTTGTATGCTTTTGTGATCGTGCTTAAATTCAGGTCTAGGAAATCAGCCAGCTCCCGTTGAGGCGGAAGCTTCGTATTTTCGGGCAGGTTTCCCGATACAATGTCCTGTTCCAAGCGGTTTGCTATGGATATGTAATATGGTCTTTTCAGTTCCTCTTTTCGGGGCTTCCAGGACATCGGATAGTTTTCAAAGGAATTGACAGGCATGGTTTATCCTCCCTAGTTTTAAAATTTACTTTTGGCATTTTTCAGCCCTTGCTTGATTGGCTGTTTTTTCACAGGCGAAACAGAAGCCGATCATATAAGAACAGGCACAGTAAAGTATCGGACAGAGATTTGGAAAATTGTATGCATGACAATTTTAACATTGTATGTATCTGTTTTCAATATTATAATCGGGCGTATAGCATTTACAGGTGACTGCTCAGATGTCATTGTCTGCAAAGACTTTCGTGTTGCGGCGTATGATGAGCAGTAATATTTTACAGATTTTAAGGAGAAGATGAATCATGAAAAAAATAAGAATTCGGCAAATCACAATGATCGGAATTATGGCGGCAGCCGTATATATGGCGTCTGCTTTTCTGCAGATTTCAATTCCCACTGCCATAGGAACCACAAGACTGCATATGGGAAATGTGATGTGCCTGTTGTCAGGAATGCTGCTTGGCGCGGTGCCCGGCGGGCTGGCGGCGGGAATCGGTTCTATGCTTTTTGATTTTTCGAATCCGGTGTATATTGCGTCGGCGCCCTTTACGTTCGCCTTTAAATTTGTTATGGCATGGCTGTGCGGCGCCCTGAGTACGGGGCGGCATTCGGAAAAGTTTTTGATGAAGATATGCTCGGAAAGATCCCGGCTTTTAGTCGCAGCCGCGGCGGGAGCATTCAGTTATGTGCTGTTGTATATCGGAAAAAATTTTATTGAGAACCGCTATGTGTTAGGTATGCCGTCGGAAGCCGTCTGGCTTATGACGGCGCAGAAAGGAGCCGTATCTTGCGTAAACGCGGTTGCAGCAGTGATCGTCGTCGTACCGCTGGGGGTTGCCCTGCGGCCTGTTCTCAATCGATGCAATGACGGGGAAAATTGATTGTGAAATAGACCTTATAAAAAATTGGAGAATGCCTCCTTTCACGGACTAATTTTCCCTCCCTGCGCATAGACTGTAAAAACAACGTATTCCGGGGGATTCCCTTTGAAAGATTATATTGAAGAAAGGGCTGTGGAGATTGCGAATTATATTATAGAGGAGAATGCGACGGTTCGCCAGACGGCGAAACGGTTTGGGATCAGTAAGAGTACGGTACATAAAGACGTAACAGAACGTCTGGCACAGATCAACCCAGGTCTGGCGGCGCAGGCCCGTATTGTTTTGGATGTGAATAAATCGGAGCGGCATATACGGGGCGGCATGGCGACGCGGGAAAAGTATCTGCATTTGGAACAGCATTAACGGGAAAATAAAAACTGCTCAGATGGCTGACGGAGGCTGTTTGGGCAGCTTTTTGTATGTCGGCTTCTGTGGAGCAGTGATTGCAGAATAGTGGCACGTGACCAGTAACGATTAGGGCTCCGCGTGGCCGCAAATTTCGGATGAGACTTGACAATTATGACATTTTAGAGGTATACATTATTAAGATTCGGGTGTCAAAAGGTCTGAATTTCCCTTGCAGGCCAATTTCTCCAATTTTGCACAACAATATCTATCAACGATGCGCCGCATCGCCTGAAGATATTGTGGCACAATCTTGAAAAAATTTGCTCTGCAATGAAAATGGACCTTTTGACACCCGAATCTTATTAAAAATGTAAACGATTAAAACAAATACGGCAAATAGATAAAAGGTAAAACGGCGCCGGAAACGGAGGATTTATCAAATGTACGTTTATGGATTGCCGCAATGGCTGATGTTTTTCTATATATATTGTTTTGCGGGCTGGATTTTTGAATCTGCCTATGTGACTTTGCGGACAAAGCATTTTGTCAACAGAGGTTTTTTACGGGCGCCGATGCTCCCGCTATATGGGACGGGCGCCGTGGTGATGCTGTGGGTATCCATACCAGTGCGGGGAAATCTGGTTTTGACTTATCTTGCAGGCGTGATTGGGGCGACTGCACTGGAATATGTGGTAGGCATCGGGATGGAAGCCCTTTTTAAAGTGAAATACTGGGATTACAGTGATCAAAGATTTCATTTTCAGGGGGTGATCTGTCTGTCCTCTTCCATTGCCTGGGGATTTCTTACGCTGCTTTTGACGGAAGTGATTCATAAACCCATTGAGAGCTGGGTGCTGGGGATGCCGGATTTTGTCCTGGGCATTTTTCTGGGTTCTGTCAGTACCATATTTGTGTCAGATACGGTCGTGTCAGTGAAAGCGGCTCTGGATTTGCGAAAGATGCTGGAAGGTATGACCAGGGTGCGTGTCGAGGTAGAGGCTATGCAGGTGCAGCTCAGCCTGGCAAAAATGGAGACAAGAGATCAGGTGGAGGAGCTTTGGGAGAACATCGAGGAACGCAGGCGCAGATACAGGGAAGCAAAAAGAAAGTTTATGGAGCGACTGGAAAAGCTTCATATTCCTACCAGGGCGCAGTTGGATGAACTGAAAGCACTCTGGCCAGACGATTCCCCTTTGCTGGACAAGCTGCGTGAGAAAGCGCTGGAATATAATCGTATTGCCGGTAAACACAGCTTTTTCAGAGAAAGCCTGCTGCGGGGCAATCCGAGCGCCAGCTCTGCAAAATTTGGCTGGGCATTAAAAGAGCTGCAGAGCCGGATGAGGGAGAGGACAAAGGAAGGAGAAGTGGAAGAAGACTGATGGGTGGTTTCAGCCTTAGCATGTCGGTAAAATTCACGGTAATGTCAGCAGCCTGTGCCTTCGTCTCGCTGGGGCAGACCCTGTGCATCCGCCTGATGCACAAAGGAAACACCCTTTCATATATGGTGGAGCCAGTATAGCCGGCATGGGTGTTTCCTTAGTATGGATGCAGGATGGAGGTTTACTTTTTAATCCGTTGACTGCGGTAGCAGAAGGTCAGATATCCGACCTTGGCATTGTATAAAAGGCTGCAGGGATACCCTTTCATAAAATCCTTGCGGAACTGGTCTTTGCTCAGAAGATTTTCTTTGGTGAATTCATAGGATGTCTCAATCCGGAACAATTTGCTGATATGCTCAAATAGCTTTTCAAAAATGAGTAGGGCGGCTTCGGGCTTGATCTCATTTTTTTGTATGCCCTGCATTCCCGGCAGCTGGTTGACGCCTCGGACAAACAGGGAGTCCTCCACGCCTAAAAGCATCATCAGCCTGACCCCGCCCTCTGTGTCATAATACTGATGGCAATAAAGGGCATTTCCGATATTCTGCCCTTTATAGTTAGGGTTGGAAAGCTTCGCTTCCGCTTGGAACAGTTCCTGGGTGGCTCGGTTTATGGTTTTTGTTATAATGGGAATCTGTGATGAAAAATCATAGCCCTTTTTAACAGGTGCCTTTCCGACGATTGCCTGATCCTCCTGCATAATATGGGTTTTCAGCCAGCTGTTCATAGTGGCTACAAAGCGCTGGATGGCTGCGGGGGAATAGTGTGACAGTTCCAGGTCTTTTTTGAGCGAAACCAGCGTGCTATCTCTGAAATTGTCATGAACCCGTTTGTGCTGCGCGTATCCGCTGTAGCGGATAGAACGCATATATGTTTCTTCTTCTGAAAAATGCATCATGGAATATGCTTCAAGATATTTGACCCCTTCTCTGAAGGTGCTCTGGTTGGAACTGGCATCCTCAGACAGCTCCAACAGCTTCTTTGTAATTCGGAAAAGCTTGGCATGTGCTTTGTCCACGACTTCCACGCCGATTTTAAATTTATCATTCCATTCGATTATTTCCATATGTAAAAACTCCTTCCGTCCGAATTTTGTATTTATTATAAAGGGATTTTGAATTTTTGTCTATGCCTGATCGTTTTCTTTTCTATCAGATTTTTTAGTATCTTTTTGTTAAATTTTTCTTTACGGATGAATTGTTATTGAATTTTTAAATGTGCTGTGGTAAAGTAATAGTGATATAATTTTGCAATAAAACATATGTTCTGCGAATTGCTTGAAGTGCAGGAAATGGAAAGAAAAAACGAAAATATCGGTTGATTAATTTAAAAAAATCGCATATTATTATATAATGAAGATTTATAGGGAGAATGTATTTTTAATGAAGGAAAAAAAGGAGGCTTCTTGTGCTCGAAATTAAGATAAACGAATCAGAAAACGCGGCGAAAATTATTGTAATCGGCGTAGGCGGAGCAGGGAATAACGCGGTAAACCGGATGGTGGATGAGAACATCATGGGCGTGGAGTTTATCGGTGTTAATACGGACTATCAGGTGTTGAAACGCTGTAAAGCGCCCACGGCGATCCAGATTGGTGAGAAGCTGACGAAGGGATTGGGCGCAGGAGCCAAGCCTGAGGTGGGCGAAAAGGCAGCGGAGGAAAGCATTGAGGATTTGGAAGCGGCTATGAAGGGGGCAGATATGGTATTTGTCACCGCGGGCATGGGCGGCGGCACAGGTACCGGGGCCGCACCGGTGGTGGCCAAGCTGGCGAAGAGCATGGGTATCCTGACGGTGGGCGTTGTGACCAAGCCTTTCCGGTTTGAGGCCAGAACGCGTATGACCAACGCTCTGAACGGAATCGATAAGTTAAAGGATAGTGTGGATACGTTGATTGTGATTCCCAACGATAAGCTGCTGGAGATTGTGGACAGGCGTACGACGATGCCAGAAGCGCTGAAAAAGGCGGACGAGGTGTTGCAGCAGGCCGTACAGGGTATCACGGATCTGATCAATGTGCCTTCCCTGATCAATCTGGATTTTGCTGATATTCAGACAGTTATGACGGACAAGGGTGTAGCCCATATCGGTATTGGCCATGGCAAGGGCGACGAGAAAGCGCTTGACGCAGTGAAGCAGGCGGTGGCAAGCCCGCTGTTGGAGACGACGATTGAGGGCGCAAGTCATGTGATTATCAATATTACCGGTGAGGTTTCTCTGATGGAGGCGAACGACGCTGCCAGTTATGTGCAGGATCTGGCCGGTGACGGTGCGAATATTATCTTCGGTGCCAGATTCGACGAGTCTTATAATGACGAGGTCACTATCACCGTGATTGCTACAGGCATCGAGACCTACGGTGAAAATTTACCGGTGGCGAAGGCGATGGCAGACTTCCGGATTCCCAAGCAGCAGCCGGCAGGCGGACAGACTGGTACGATGGGCGGACAGGCAGGCGTAATGGGTGGTCAAGCCGACATGATGGGTGGTCAAGCCGGGCAGCAGCAACAGACTCCTTTTGGCACGAACCCTACATATAATCCGACTCCGGTGAAGGCACCTCAGTCGACGGTGGAGGAGAAAACCATTAAGATTCCTACGTTTTTGTCGAGAAGATAGCAGGAGCGTGGAGGATATCATTTCGAGAGTAAAATAAGCATTGCAAGTTGAAAAACAGCTTTTCCTTAAGAAGGAGAGGCTGTTTTTTGTACCATAGGAAAGTTCTACGAACTCCCCTATGATACAAAAACGCTCTGCGAGGATGTACAGGGTCTTGCCCCAGCGAAGCGAGAGTACGTAAATGCAGAGAAAATTGTCGCATTGTCGAAGCGCGCATTTTGCGGTTATATCGGAGCGATCGTCGTTTACGGTATTATTTGTGCCATGTGGAAGCGGCTTTTGTCTGAAATATGACAACGCCGTATTTTTCTGCTGTCGTCGGAAAGAAAAACGGTCGGTTCCTTTCTTTTTATGAAAATTCTTTTTGATTCTGGTTTTTTTTTATTCCCGTTGCTGTCATGAAATGCTTGTTGCCGCTGAGGAATATCATGAAAGGACAAAATGATAGAAAAGGACGAAGAAGATATCAGATTTTAAAGATGAAAAGTGGTATTTTGCTTCCTGCTTTTGACAAAAAAATTAGGTATATCTCTTTATAATAGTGCCAGTGACCGATAGCTTGCGAAGAGAAAAAGCCTGGCGTATCAGTTCAGTCTTACCGAATCGGTAGAAGGGAAGCGGGTGTGCCGGGCAGAGGCAGCACATATGTTTTATGAGACAGTATACATAGATATGGTGTTTCTGGTGAATTTTATGATGGACCTGCTGCTTTTATCCCTTCTTGCGGGAATTTTGAGAAGGGAGGGCAGATGGCGCGGGCTGTGCGCCGGAGCGCTGGCGGGAGCGGTGTGGGCCTGTTTGGCCGTAGTCGCGGTGTTGCCGGGGTGGATGGAGTTTTTCGGCAGTATGGCGGCAGCCCTGGGGATGACGGCCCTGGCGTTTCGAGAGCGAAACATAACGGCCATTTTTTTTATGAGCTTTTCTCTGCTGGGGCTGTCTTTTTTTCTGTCGGGGCTGGTGAATCTGGTCTATTACCATACCGGGGCGGGTTATTACATGCAGAAGGGAGGGGTTCCTTCTTATCTATTATTCCCGGTGATCGGAATTGGCAGCGTCGCCATACAAAAAGGCGCAAAGCAGTTCTGGCGATATCAGGGTGTGCAGCGACAGCTCTGTCAGGTAACTCTTAGTCACCAGGGAAAGCATATTGGGCTTACTGGGCTTGTGGATACGGGCAATCAGTTATATGATCCGTATCAGGGCAGACCGGTACAGATTGCTTGGGAGGAAAGTCTGAAAGAGTTTCTTCCCAAGGATCAGAAATTTTTGTATGTGCCCTATCACAGTGTGGGAAAGCCGGATGGGCTGTTAAAGGGGTTTACGGCGGATGAAATAGTGATTGCCCGTTCGGAACAGCTCTTTCGACAGCAAAAGCCCTTCGTGGCTCTTTCACCGGAACCACTGAACCGCCAGGGACGTTATCAGATGATTCTTCATCCGGATTTGTTTGTCCAGGGTCACAGATCTGACAAAAGGCATGTCTGCCAGCCTCATGAGGGAGGTTCAGACTTTGGCAGCCGTACGGAACGATGAAAATTAGGAAATGGAACAGAAAATTTACATTTGCAACTTATAACAGGGGGTTTTTCATATGATTATCAAAGTATCCGTACCAAAGCGTTTCCAGTTTAAGATGGTTCCCTCTTTTCGGAATGTATTTCTGGCTGGACGGAACGAGGTTCACTACATAGGTGGGAGCGATATTTTGCCGGCTCCTTTGGATACGCGGCAGGAAGCCTATGAGATTGGCCGGCTTGGGACTGACTGGGATCAGGAGGCGAAATCCATGCTGATCGAGCATAACCTGCGGCTGGTGGTTTACATCGCGAAGAAATTTGACAATACGGGAATCGGCGTGGAGGACTTAATCTCCATAGGAACTATCGGTTTGATCAAAGCGATCAATACCTTTAACAGCTCGAAAAATATTAAGCTGGCCACCTATGCCTCCCGGTGCATTGAAAATGAGATTCTGATGTACCTGCGAAAAAACAGCAAGACCAGGATGGAGGTATCCATCGACGAACCGCTGAATGTGGACTGGGACGGAAATGAGCTGCTGCTCTCGGATATTCTGGGAACTGATGAGGATGTGATCTACAAAGATATTGAGGATGAGGTGGAACGGAACCTGCTGAATTCCGCCATTGACACTTTAAGCGATCGGGAGAAAACCATCGTGGAGCTGCGGTTCGGACTGAACCGGGACGACGGCGGCGAGATGACCCAGAAAGAGGTGGCAGATTTGCTGGGAATTTCGCAGTCATACATATCAAGATTGGAAAAGAAGATTATTAAGAGGCTGAAAAAGGAAATTGTCAGGTTTCAGTAATAGAAAAGGACCCGGATCAGGCAGAGAGGTTTGCCTGTCCGGGTTCTTTTTGTATGGTGCGAAAAGCTTTTTTGAGATTTGTTTCAGCCGGTAAAGATTGACACATAAATGGACAGAGAATATAATGATGTAATAGGTGAATGAAACAGATTGATAAAGGGAAAAGGATGGAACGAGGAAGAAAATGATTGGTGTGAAAGAGATCAGCATAGATGGCAGTATGACCTTGGAGGCAATTATCTGATGATGAAACCGGATGAAAAAATAATGAGCGGGGCAGTGCTTGCGCTGATTATGGCGCTGCTTCTTTCTGTGGCCTTGATGAAGTCGCCGCGGCTTTCTTCGGAACAGCATGAAGAAGGCGCAGTTTTGGCGGCATTGCCGGAGCAGCAGGAATCCTTGGACGGCTGGGGGGCCGAGAAGGTACTGAGAGAGGCGGCGAGGAATCATGGGGAAGATATTGAGGAAACTGAGGAGTATACGGGGGAAAGGCCGGGGTGGATCACCAGCTATAATAAGCTGAATGTGCGTCAGTCGCCGGATCGAGAAGCAGAGATTCTGGGATTTTTCTTATATCGGCAGGAGATCACCGTGGACGGGAAGGCGGAGAACGGATTTTATTTCTCATCAGGAGTGGATTCCTATACGGGAGAGCGGATTACGGGTTATTGTTTTGGAGATTATATCACTTTTGAAAGGCCGGGAGATCCCCGGGTACAGTTGAATGTGCCCGCATACTTTCAGGCAGATCCCCGCTGGGCGGCCAATACTGTCGGCGATACGAAAAAAACGATGGAAGCGATTGGCTGCACCACGACCTGTATGGCGATGGCGAAGTCTTACCTGACTCAGACCGAGATCCTCCCTGATGCCATGGAGGACATGCTCTGGTACAATGAAAACGGGGATATGGGATGGCCCAAAACCTATGCCAGAACCGCGGACAGTGATCATTATATGGAGATTGCTTTTGAACAGCTCCACAGGGATGTGCCGGTACTGATCGGCGCAGAGCGGAAGAATGGCAGCCCGCACTGGGTGCTGATTACCGGTTATCGGGGAGACGCTTCAGAATTTAAGCCGGAGGATTTCGTGATCAACGATCCGCTGACGACAGGGCGGACAAATCTACAGCAGTTTTTGGACGAGTATCCGGTATTTGAATTGATCGCTTATTATGAGGGAGAATAAAAACAGCAACGGGAAGCTGCGGAACTATAAAAAACAGCAACGGACCGTACAAGCCCCGGGAGGATATACAGACACTTTAGTGGCTGGACATTCTCCCAGTTCAAAGGGGCTTGGAAGGGAAGTTGCGGAACTATAAATGGAAAGGGTAAAATATGGAACAGGGATTTATCAGAATGGCGGCGGCGACGCCGAAGATCAGTGTGGCGGACCCGGTCCGTAACCGGGAGCAGATCGCCGGAATCATGGCGGAGGCGGCAGGCAGAAAGGCGAAGGTGATCGTATTTCCGGAGCTGTGTCTGACCGGCTATACCTGCGGCGATCTGTTTTTACAGACATCACTTTTGGAGGAGGCTAAGACGCAGCTTATGGTGCTGGCCCATGAAACCAGGCATATGGACCTGATCTGCTTTGTGGGGCTTCCCTGGGAGCACAATGGAAAGCTGTACAATGTGATGGCGGCCATCAGCCGGGGAAGGGTACTGGGGCTGATTCCCAAAACCTTTATCCCTAATTATTCGGAATTTTATGAGGCGAGACATTTTATGCCGGGCCACAGGAAGGCTGTGGAGATATCGGTGCAGGGTATGGACGGGGAAGAACAGACTGTGCCTTTCGGGACAGAGCTTTTGTTCCGCTGCCGTCAGCTGCCCGGGCTGGTCATCGGCGGCGAGGTGTGCGAGGATGTGTGGATGCCGGATTCCCCCAGCATCCGCCATGCGCTGGCAGGGGCTACGGTGATTGTGAACGCCTCCGCCAGCGACGAGACCACCGGAAAGGATCAGTACCGACAGAGTTTGGTGGAGAGCCAGTCCGCCAAGCTGGTCTGTGTCTATCTCTATGCCAGCGCCGGAGAAGGGGAGTCCACTACGGACCTTGTATTCAGCGGCCACAACCTGATTGTGGAAAATGGAAACCTGCTGGCCCAGTCCACGCGGTTCCGGAACGAGACCACCTATGCGGATGCGGACCTGGAGCGGATTCACAGCGAGCGCAGACGGATGACCTGCTTTGAGGTCAGCCCGGATCCCGGATACCGGGAGGTGCATTTTGATCTGACGCCGGAGTATCTGAGACTGGAACGGCAGATCGATCCTGCGCCGTTTGTGCCGGACAATCAGCAGGATCGGGAAAAGCGGTGTGAGGAGATTCTGGCCATTCAGGTGATGGGATTGAAAAAAAGGCTGGAGCATACGTGCTGTTCTTCGGCGGTGGTGGGGATTTCCGGCGGTTTGGATTCCACGCTGGCGCTGCTGGTGACTGTACGGGCCTTTGATCTGCTTGGGATTTCCAGACAGAATATCCAGGCGGTGACTATGCCCTGCTTTGGAACCACAGACAGAACCTACGGAAATGCCTGTGCGCTGGTGAAACAGCTGGGTGCTACATTAAAAGAGATCAGAATCCAGGAAGCAGTGACTATGCATTTCAGAGATATCGGGCAGGACTCGGAGGTTCATGACGTAACCTATGAGAATAGTCAGGCCAGAGAGCGGACCCAGATTCTGATGGATGTAGCCAATCAGTATGGCGGTATGGTGATAGGCACCGGCGACCTGTCAGAGCTGGCCCTGGGATGGGCCACCTACAACGGGGATCACATGTCCATGTACGGGGTGAACGCCTCGGTGCCGAAGACGCTGGTGCGGCATCTGGTGCGGTATTATGCGGATACCTGCGGCGACCGGACGCTGGCGGATGTGCTTCTGGATATTCTGGATACGCCGGTCAGCCCGGAGCTTCTGCCGCCGGAAAATGGCGTGATCGCCCAGAAGACGGAGGATCTGGTGGGTCCTTACGAGCTTCATGATTTCTTTCTTTATTATATGATGCGGTTTGGATACCGCCCCAGGAAAATCTATCGGATAGCGAAGCTGGCCTTTTCGGGAACCTATGACGGGGAGACGATCGGAAAGTGGCTGAAGGTTTTCTACCGCAGATTTTTCAGCCAGCAGTTTAAGCGCTCCTGTCTGCCCGATGGCCCGAAAGTGGGTTCCGTGGCCTTATCCCCGAGGGGGGACCTGCGGATGCCAAGCGACGCAAGCAGCCGGCTCTGGCTGGAAGAGCTGGAAGAATTATGACAAATAGTAATTGTGCAATCAAATGTTAAGCGTATTGATGTGGGTGAAGTGTGTAAGGCAGCGTCCCGGTTTACCGGGCCGCCGCCTTTTGAAGCGCCGTCTGGATGGCCTGAACCAGTATGGTCTGGGTGTATTTCATCTGGTCGGAGATCACGACGCTGTCCAGGGACTGGGAGGCTATGATCTGGTCGGTCAGGTCCTCTAAAGCCGGTTCCATCAGCGGATACATAGCGCTGATCGTCTCATCCAGAGAAACGAACTGGATTCCATTGATCCGGTCGGCGTCCACAGTGACCGTGACATCTACCGGAGCGCCGTTCAGCACGATGGAGGCGCTGTAAACACCGGGTATGTAGGATGTGGATTCTGAGGCCGCGGGGGCCTTCTTTTTATTGCCGGAAAACATAAACAGAAACAGAACTACCAGCAGAAGTCCCAGGCCGATAAATATAAAGGTGTAAATCAGCTCTTTCATACGGAGCACAAAAATTTTTGTCTGAGAACTCATAAATCCTCCATAAATGATTTTCAGCCATTTTTTATCATTATATGCGGGGGGAAAGCCATATATGTTGTTCGGGACTTTAATCCTCTGTCTTTGCGGCTGGTTTTTAGCCAGGCAGACCATAATCGATCAAAAGGGAGGTCAGTTATGTCGCTTCAGCTTATTCTCGGCAGCGCCGGGAGCGGCAAATCTTATGATTTATATCAGTATATGATCCGACATTCCATAGAAGAGCCGGATAAAAGGCATTTTCTTCTGGTGCCGGAGCAATTCACGATGCAGACCCAGAGAACCATCACGGAAATGCATCCTAGACACAGCACGACAAGCATTGATATCGTCAGCTTTGATCGTCTGGCGTACCGGGTGTTCCAGGAGCTGGGGTTCCGGAATTATACGCTTCTTGACGACATGGGGAAGAGCATGATTCTGCGCAAGGTGGCCCAGGAGCGGGAGCAGGAGTTCCATCTGTTCCGAAAAAATCTGAAGAAGCCGGGCTTTATCACCCAGCTGAAATCCATGCTGTCGGAATTTTACCAGTACGGTGTGGGGTTAGAGCAGTTGAAAATGGTTTCCGGGCAAATGGAAGGCCGTCCGCTGCTGAAATATAAGCTGGAGGACTTATCCGTTGCCTATGAGGGGTTTGCCGAAAAGCTGGGGGCGGACGCCATCACGGCGGAGGAGGTGCTGATTCGACTCTGTGAGATGGCGGAGGGCTCCAGGCTGTTAAAGGGCAGTATTATGGCACTGGACGGCTTCACCGGATTTACGCCGATTCAGTACAGACTCTTGTCAATTTTGATGGGCTGTGTGGAGCGGATGCTGGTGACAGTGACGGTGAGCCCCGCAGAATGGGGGCGGAAAAAGGCGGAGTCCCATGATCTGTTTTATCTCAGTCATAAGACTGTCGAGACGCTGATCAGTCTGGCGGAAAAAGGAAGAACGCCGGTAGAAAAGGAACTGATGCTGACGCCTGATGTCCCTCCCCGCTTTCAGAATGCGCCGGCGCTGACTTTTTTGGAGGCGCACTATGGGAGGTATACGCAGAAGTATGGGTATCCTTTTGCACAGGAAGCTTTTGGCGAGGCAGGTGCACATGATCCGTTGAAGGATGGAAAAGCAGCCGAACAGCGGGTATCTTCAGAATTTCCAATTTCCGTGACAGCCTGCCAGAATCCGGAAGAGGAAGTGGCCATGGCCGCAGGGGAGATTCTTCGTCTGGTGAAGGAAGAGGGGCTGCGCTACCGCCAGATCGCTGTTTTGACCGGAAATATGGAGGATTACGGTCCTCTGCTAAGGCGTCGTTTGGCTATGGAGGGGATGCCCTGCTTCTTTGACCGGAAAAAGGGGCTGCTGGACAATCCGCTGACGGAGTTTATTCGCAGTGCTTTGGAGGCCCTTGAGCGGAATTTTGCCTATGAGCCGGTATTCCGTCATTTAAAATGCGGTCTGGCAAGCCTTGACCGGGAGCAGATCGATCTTTTGGAGAATTATGTGATTGCCTTTGGTATTCGGGGGAAAAGCCAGTGGGAGAAGCCGTGGGAGCGGGAGGATCAGAAAGCGGCGCTGGGGAATTTAGAGGAGCTCAACGAGATTCGTATGGAGGCTGTAAGGCCCCTTCTGACCCTATGGCAGCAGATGAAGGAGGCCAGGCAGAATGTAACGGGGTATGTGACCGCCCTCACTGAATTTCTGCTTTCCCAGCATATTTATGAGAAGCTTCAGGAGATCTGCGGCCGGTTTGAGGAAATCGATGAGCCGGTGTTGAAAAAAGAGTATGAGCAGGCTTATGGCCTGGTGATGAATGTATTTGACGAGATTGTTGCGTTGCTGGGGGAGGAAACGCTGACCTTACGGGAATTTGCCCAAATCCTTGACAGCGGCCTGGCGGAAATCCGGGTGGGCGTGATTCCGGCCTGCCTGGATCGGATGGTGGCGGGAGATCTGGAACGAACCCGGCTGGATGGCGTGAAGGCGCTGTTTCTCCTGGGCGTAAACGAGGGCGCCGTTCCGAAGGCTTCGGATTCGGGCGGTCTGTTTTCCGATTATGACAGAGAGATTTTGAAGGAGTATCAGCTGGAATTGGCCCCGACTGCCAGGGAAAATGGATTTATTCAGAAATTTTACTTATATCTGGCGTTGACCAGGGCGGAAGGGAGGCTGTTTTTGTCCTATGCGAAGACCGATGCGTCGGGAAAGGCCATGAAGCCCTCTGTTATATTCCATGAGCTGTTTCGACTGTTTCCTGGGCTTCGGACCGTGGATTATCGCCAGAAGGAGGATAGGATTCTATCTTCTAATATGGCATTTTCCTATCTTTCTAAAGGGTTGAAAGCCCAGCAAAAGTATCGAACAGAACCAATCTGGCGGTCCGTGGGGCGCATCTTATTAAAGAATGCGGAGTTTTCGGACCGGGCCAGGGCCATGGTGGAGGCAGCTTACTACCATCACAATGACGGCGGCATCGGGGCGGCTGCAGCGAAGGCGCTCTATGGCGGGGACGTGGGTGCCAGCGTTACCAGGCTGGAGCAGCAGGCGGCCTGTGCCTGTGCCCAGTTTCTGGCCTATGGATTGGAGCTTAGAGAGCGAAAGGAATTTACCTTTGCCATGGTGGATCTGGGGACGGTATTTCACAGGGCCATTGAGCTGTTTTTCCGAAAGATGGGCGAGCGGCAGATGGATTTTGGAACGATCACGGAGGAGGAGCGGAAGGAGCTGACTAGTCTCTGCGTGGAGGAGGCGACAGAACAGTACGGCAGCAATGTTTTAAAGAGCAATGCCAGAAATGCCTATATGGTGCAGCGGATTCTGCGGATTACAGATAGGACGGTCTGGGCGCTGGGGGAGCAGATCAAGCAGAGCGGCTTTGTTCCGGTTGGGTTTGAGGTGGAATTTCGTGCGGCGGATACGGACAGCCTTAAGCTGCCTCTTACAAGCGGCGAGACCATGTACCTGAACGGAAAAATTGACCGGGTTGATTTAAAAGAAGAGGAGGATCGGATTTATATTAATATCATCGATTATAAGTCTGGCAGCATGGCGCTGGACTTGACCTCTGCTTATTACGGCTTGCAGATTCAGTTGATTTTTTATATGGAGGCGGCACTGGAAACGGTGAAAAAGCAGTATCCGGACCAGGAGGTTTTGCCGGGAGGCGTGCTCTATTATAATATCAAGGACCCGGTGGTGGAGAAAACCGGGGAGATGAGTGAGGAGATGGTCAGAGAGCGGATGTTAGAGCAGCTGCAGATGAACGGCCTGATGTATCCGGCGGTCAATGAACTGCCCAAAAAGGTGCGGCCAGTCTCCCAGAAGCAGTTTCAAACGTTGCAGGCCCATGTGATGGGTGAGGCGGTCCGTTTGGGCAATGAGATTGTCCGGGGAGAGACAGCCCCCCTTCCTTATAAGAAAGGGCAGCGGACGGCCTGTGATTACTGCCAGTTCCGGACAGTGTGCGGGTTTGACTTGAAGGTGCCCGGCTACCGATACCACAGACTAAAAGAGTGGAAACCGGAAGAAATATGGGAGCTGTTGGAGGAAGAGGAAGAATTGCGGAATTTGTAATAGGAGAGGCAATGGACAGAAAATGGACAAGTGAGCAGCAGGCAGCCATCGATCTCCATGGCTGTAATCTTTTGGTGGCTGCTGCGGCAGGGAGTGGAAAGACTGCTGTGCTGGTGGAGCGTGTGGTGCGGATGGTGACAAGGGACGAGGCCCCGGTGGATTTGGACCGGATTCTGATCGTTACCTTTACCAGAGCGGCAGCCTCCGAGATGCGGGAGCGTATTCAGAGGGCTATCGAGGAAAAGCTGGCAGAGGCCGGCGAGGAAGGGGAAGGGTGCAAAGGACACCGGGAACGCGAAGACAGGATGGGGCGGCTGAAACGGCAGGCGGCTCTGCTTCCCCACAGCTTTATTATGACCATCGACAGCTTTTGTGCTTATGTGACACGGAATTATTGTCACAGTTTGGATATGGACCCGGATTTCCGGATTGGCGATGCAGGGGAGCTGGCGCTGTTAAAAGCAGATGTAATGCAGGCTCTTTTGGAAGAAAAATATCAGGAGGCCGACGAGGATTTCCTGCGTTTCGTGGAGTGCTATGGCGGGGCCAGAGGGGATCAGGAGCTGGAAGAATATATCGGAAGAATGTTTGAATTTTCCCACAGCGATCCGTGGCCGGAAGAATGGCTTAAGCGGTGTGTCAGAGAGCTTACGCTGTCGCCGGAGGAACCGATTGACAGTCTACCCTGGGTGCAATGCGTGTTAAGGGATGTGAAGCGGCTGGCCGGGGAGGTCAGAGAGCTTTTGTCAAAGGGACTTTTGTTAAGTCAGGAGCCGGACGGCCCTTATATGTATGAGGAAATGTTTCAGAGCGATTTGGAGATCGTGGAGGCGCTTTTAGAAGGGGAAGGCTTTGCAGAAATTTTCAGGATTCTGGATCAGATGAAATTTGTCCGGCGGTCGTCGAAAAAGGATGCCGCCGTCAGCGAGGAGAAAAAAACATTGGCGGCGGGGCTTAGGGACCAAGGAAAAAAGGCGCTTCAGGATATCAAAAAACAGTATTTTGTCCAGCCGCCGGAGGAAATCCGGGAATCTCTGACACTTCTGAAAAAGCCGGTGGAGACGCTGGTGGGTCTGGTCAGGGAGTATGGCCGGCGCTTTGCCGGGGCCAAGGCTGAAAAGAATATATTGGATTTCAACGATCTGGAGCACTGTGCCTTGGATATTTTACTTGTAAAGGAAGAAGGACGTACCGTGCGGACAGAGGCTGCAAAGGAGCTTTCCGCTTATTTTCAGGAAATTATGATTGATGAATATCAGGACAGCAGTCTTTTGCAGGAATATATTCTGAACAGTATTTCTAGAGAGGAAGAAGGGCGGCCAAACCAGTTTATGGTGGGGGATGTGAAGCAGAGTATTTACAGCTTTCGCAAGGCCAGGCCAGAACTGTTTATCAGGAAATACTGTGGGTATCGGCAGGCGGAGTTATCCGGCAGGGAGCAGCCGGGAAAGGATCTGAAAATCGACCTCCACGCCAACTTCCGCAGCCGCCCCCAGGTGTTAGAAAGCGCCAACCAGCTGTTTTATCAGATTATGGGGGCGGATTTGGGCGCGGTCGTCTATGACGAGGCGGCGGCGCTGTATCCGGCGGCGGCGTTTCCGGATGCGGAGGATGAAAAAAAATCGGAAATTGTGAAGAAACCGAAAGATACGACGCAGCCGGAAAGTGTGATAAGACCGGAAAATGCGGAAAGAATGGAGGATTCAAATAAATCAGCGCATGTGGATAGACTGGCGGATTTTGAAACAGAACTGATTCTGGTGGATGGGCAGCAGGCGGTCTATTCTGATGTACAGGATGAGGAGTACCATATCCGGGAGCTGGAAGGAAGGGTGGTGGCCAAAAGAATCCGAGAATTGACAGATCCGGCGCGGGGAATGCGGATTGTGGATGCCGATACCGGCCGATACCGCCCGGTCTGCTACCGAGATATCGTGATTTTGCTGCGCAGTATGACGGGCTGGGCGCAGATTCTAACAGCGCAGCTAGAGGATGCGGGGATTCCGGCCTATACCGAGTCCTCCACCGGATATTTCAGTGCGCCGGAGGTACAAACCCTGCTGAATCTGCTGAAAATCATTGACAATCCCAGGCAGGATATTCCGTTAGCCGGGGTGATGATGAGCCCCATAGGAAGGTTCAGCCAGGAGGAAATGGCAGCTTTGGTGGGGGAACATAAAAAGAACAAGGAGAATCTCAGTCTGTATGAAAAGCTAAAAGCTTATGGCGGACAGGAGCGTTCAACCTGTGACGGTCCGGAGAATACATTAAAAACGAAGGTTTCTAATTTCCTGCAGAAACTCAATCGATACCGGGAAGCCTCCTTTTATATGAGCGTCCATCAGATTCTCCAGTATATATTGGAGGACAGTGGCTACGGGGATTTTGCCGCCACAATGCCGGGCGGGGATGCCAGAAAGGCGAATTTGAATATGCTGGTATCCTATGCCATTAATTTTGAGAAAACCAGTTATCACGGGCTGTTTCAGTTTGTCCGTTATATCGAGCATTTGCAGAAATATGAGGTGGATTTCGGAGCAGCCTCTGTGTTCAGCGAACAGGATGATATTGTGAAGATCACCACGATTCATAAAAGCAAAGGGCTGGAATATCCTGTGGTGATTCTGGCAGGCGCCGGAAAACGATTTAATTTTCAGGACAGCCGGCAAAAGATTTTGCTCCATCCGCAGTATGGGGCGGCGGCAGATCTGATTGATTTAGAGCTGCGGCTGAAGATTCCGGCGCTGATGAAAAAGGTGCTGCAAAGACAGCTGACGTTGGAGCAGCAGGGCGAGGAGCTGCGGATTCTCTATGTGGCCATGACCCGGGCAAAGGAGAAGCTGATTGTCACGGCAGGAGACAATCATATGGAGTCCAAGCTGAAAAAATGGGAGGGCTTAAAGGGATGGGAACGTCGTCTGCTGCCGGTTTCCGTTCTCTCCCAGGGCATTTCGTATCTGGACTGGTTTTTAATGGGGGAGAAAAGAGGAGCGGACACCGGTATTCGAATCGTCTGTGAGGACGTATCTCAGGTGCTTGGCCATGAAATCCTTCGCTTGTCCAAGGAGCAGATGGAGAAAAAGTCATTGCTTCGGATGTTGGAGCAGGAGCCGGAGGCAGAGGAGCAGGAGGCGGAGGATGCCCTGTGGCAGCAGCTGACCTTCTGTTATCCTGGCAGAAACGAGACGGAAATTTATAGTAAACTGTCTGTTTCCGAACTGAAAGAACGGCAGGAGGAGGACGGAGCGGCGCTGTACCCGACAACAGAACAGGGCATTCGGGAGGAATATTTGGAAGAAGCCCTACCCGGCTTTATGCAGGAACGGCGGGCACAGACCGGCACCGCTCTCGGTACGCTCTATCATCGGGTGGCGGAGCATATGGATTTTGCCAGGACAAAAAGTGTGAAGGAGGTCAGGGAATATCTGTCCGCTCTGGTGGACCGGAAA
Organism: uncultured Lachnospiraceae bacterium; assembly: GCA_910588405.1. Taxonomy (GTDB): domain Bacteria; phylum Bacillota; class Clostridia; order Lachnospirales; family Lachnospiraceae; genus Paralachnospira_A. The sequence continues at coordinate 51,933 of CAJUPT010000012.1, forward strand.
CTTCTCTCCACGGAGGAGCGAAAGCGGATTTCCGAAAAAAAATGGCACCATCTGCTGTCCTCTGCCCTGGGACGACGTCTGGCAAAGGCCCAGGAAGCGGGCTGCCTGTACCGGGAACGGCAGTTTATTATGGGTGTGCCGGCCGGACATTTACGCCCGGAATGGGACAGCGACGAGCTGGTGGTCGTACAGGGTATTGTGGACGCCTGGTTTATAGAGGAGGGGGAGATTGTCATCGTGGATTATAAAACAGACCGGGTAGCCGAAGAAAAAAACTTGATTGACCGTTACGGAAAACAATTGTATTATTATAGGATGGCATTGGAACAATCCGAGCAGATGCCAGTGAAGGAATGCGTGATTTATTCCTTTGGACTAGAAAAAGAGATTAATCTAGAAATGCTTCCGGATCGAGGGGGCTTGGGAGGACTGTAGCGGAACTAAAAACAGCGAAAGTTCGTACAAGCCCCGGAAGGATTTTCAGACACTTCAGTGGCTGAAAATGCTTCCAGATCGAGGGGGCTTGGAAGGACTGTAGCGGAACTAAATAAAGTGGAACTAAAAACAGCGAAAGTCCGAACAAGCCCCGGAAGGATTTCCAGACACTTCAGTGGCTGAAAATGCTTCCAGATCGAGGGGGCTTGGGAGGACTGTAGCGGAACTAAATTAGGAGATGAGTACATGAATGGAAAAAATGCGTGGAATACTTATGATGAGGACGATCTGTCAAAGCTGGAACAGCTGGCGGCGGCCTACAAGGAATTTTTGAATCAGGGGAAGACAGAGCGAGAGTGTGTGACCTTCGTGGCAGGCGAGGCGGAAAAAGAAGGCTTTATCGACTTAGCCCAGGCCATTCGGGAGAACCGGAAGCTGCAAGCGGGAGAACGCGTATATTATTCGAATATGGGAAAGACGCTGTTTCTTGCTGTTTTGGGCCAGCGTCCCATGGAAGAGGGGCTGAAAATCATTGGCGCCCATATCGATTCCCCCCGTCTTGATCTGAAACAGAATCCGCTGTACGAGGAGGCGGGACTGGCCTATCTAGACACCCACTATTACGGCGGCATCAAAAAATATCAGTGGGTGGCCCTGCCTCTGGCCCTTCACGGTACGGTAGCAAAACGAGACGGCAGCGTGATCACCGTCTCCATCGGCGAGAAGGAGGAGGAGCCGGTGTTTGGCGTCACCGACCTGCTACCCCATATCGCCCAGAACCAGATGATGAAAAAGGCAAATGTGGTCATCGAGGGCGAGGAGCTGGATCTGATGATCGGCAGCCGTCCGATTCAGGACTGTGATGAGGAGGAGACAGAAAAAGGGACCGCGCGAGCAGCCGAAACAGCACAAGCGGCAGAAGTGCTTCAGTCTGACAGCAAAGAAGCAAAGAAAGCAGCGGAAAAAAGAAAATCCAGAAAGAAAAATCCGGTGCGGGCGGCGATTTTGGATATTTTAAAAGAAAAATACGGAATCGACGAGGAAGATTTGATGGCGGCAGAGCTGGAGGCGGTGCCTGCCGGACAGGCCAGAGAATATGGACTGGACCAGAGTATGATAATGGCTTATGGACAGGACGACCGTGTCTGCTCCTATCCGGCCTTCCGGGCGCTGTCCGAAATGGGAACGCCTGATCGTACCTGCGTTTGCCTGCTGGTGGACAAGGAAGAAATCGGAAGCGTGGGCGCTACCAGTATGCAGTCTCGGTTTTTTGAGAATGCAGTGGCGGAGCTGATGGACCGCTGCGGTCAATATTCAGAGCTGGCCCTTCGCCGGTGCCTAAGTCATTCCCGGTTTTTATCCGCCGATGTCAGCTCTGCTTTTGATCCCACCTTTGCGGCGGAATTTGATAAAAATAATGCGGCATTTCTGGGAAACGGCATTGCCTTTAACAAATATTCCGGTTCCCGGGGGAAGGCCGGGGCCAACGATGCCAATGCCGAGTATCTGGCAGCAGTCATGTCGATGTTCGACAGCAGCGGCGTAACCTACCAGGCGGCGGAATACGGCAAGGTGGACCACGGCGGCGGTGGCACCATCTCTTACATACTGGCGGAATATGGCATGGAATCCGTGGACTGCGGCGTGCCAGTTTTGAGTATGCACGCGCCCTGGGAAGTGGTTAGCAAGGCCGATCTGTATGAGGCGCTGAAAGCTTATACTGCTTTTTATCAGAAGGCATGAGAAGGTTTTGGACTGCTGCCGCCCGGCATGAAAGAGCAAAAAATTTGAGGAAAATTTGCGGAAAAACCGTCGGGGATATCAGTAAAACAGCAGAAAAACCGGAAAAAAATAGTATAAAAAGTCCCTGTAAAAGGAGGCTCGGTGAAAATCTGGTTGCGCAATCCGGTTAAATTGAGTATAATGATACGAGGTTACGAAAAGGAAAATAAATGAAAGTTACGATTATTATACCAAACTATAACGGCGCTCATTTCTTGAAGCCCTGTTTGGAGAAGCTGAAAAAGCAGACCTTTCAGGACTTTGAGACGCTGGTGGTGGACAATGGCTCCGAGGACGGAAGCCTTGCGCTTTTACGGGAATTTTATCCGGAAGTTCGGGTGATTTCTCTCGAAAAAAATCAGGGCTTCAGCCGGGCCGTAAATGCCGGGCTCCGGGTATCTCGGTCGCCCTACGTGATTCTTCTGAACAATGATACGGAGCCGGAGCCAGGCTATGTGGAGGCGTTGGTCAAAAGCATCGGCAGGTCAAAACGGATTTTTTCCGTGAGTCCGAAGATGATTCAGCTTCATGACAGAGGACTGATCGACGATGCCGGAGATCTGTATACGATTGTAGGCTGGGCCGCTCAGCGAGGCGTTGGACAGCCTGTGGAGGAGTATGACAGGCCCTGCCGGATTTTCTCGGCCTGTGCAGGGGCGGCCATCTATCGCAGGTCCGTCTTTGAAAAAATCGGCTGTTTTGACGAGCTGCACTTTGCCTATCTGGAAGATCTGGACGTGGGATTTCGGGCCAAGCTGTCCGGATACCGCAATGAGTATTGTCCGGAGGCCGTCGTGTATCATGTGGGGAGTGGAACCAGCGGTTCTCGGTATAACTCCTTTAAGGTCAGACTGGCAGCGAGAAACAGCGTTTATCTGAACTATAAAAACATGCCGGCAGCGATGCTGGCCTTCAATGCCCCGGCCATTGCTGCCGGCCATGTGCTGAAATACCTGTTTTTTAAGCGGCTGGGGTTTGAGAGAGAGTATCTGTCGGGACTAAAGGAAGGGCTTCAGACACTGAACCGGTGTAAAAAGGTGCCTTTCCGTCGGGACAGGCTTTTGACTTATGTGCTGATAGAAGGGGAACTGCTGAAAAACAGCGGAATTTATGCCTGGGAATTTTTTAGGCGCAGGCTTCGCAAAGGCAGGTAAACCGAATATGGCAGGTGAATTGGTGTGATTAAAGATAATCAGCGGCGGCTGAACCAGTTTCATGTGATACTGGACGGAATCGTTATCGTGATTTCCTATCTGGTCGCCTATTATTTGGTATTTTCAAAGGGGCTAGGCAGCGGTGAGTCCGCCTATGAGCGGGAGATCTATCTTGCTTTCCTTTATGCCATCGTACCGGGATATCTGATTCTTTACTGGATGATGCATTTGTATACGCCAAAGCGGGTGCAGGGGCGCAGAGTAGAGGTCGGAAATGTGGTAAAGGCCAACCTGATGGGTATTGTTCTCTTCATTACCTGTCTCTTTCTTGTCGGCAAGTATGAGATGGTGGACTTTTCCCGTATCCTGTTGTTCCTGTTCTGTGTGCTGAATATCGTGCTGGAGGTGGGCTACCGGAATATCCTGCGGATCGGCCTGCGCTCCATGCGCTCAAAGGGCTATAATCAGAAGCATATCCTGCTGCTGGGCTACAGCCGTACCGCCCAGAAGTATATCGACCTGGTAACTGCGAATCCTGAGTGGGGCTATAAAATCCGGGGTATCCTGGATGACAATACGGAGCGGGGCACCGAGTATAAGGGCGTCCGAGTCATCGGCTCCTTAAGCGGTCTGGAATTTATCCTTCCTTTGAACCGTCTGGATGAGATCGCCATAACGCTGGGAATCAAAGAGTATGACAAGTTAGAGCATATCGTGGCGGCCTGCGAAAAATCCGGTGTTCACACAAAATTCATCCCTGATTACAACAATATCATACCTACCAAGCCTTATACGGAGGACCTTATGGGGCTGCCGGTGATTCATATCCGTTATGTACCGCTGACGGATTCCTTTAATGCGGCCTTAAAAAGAGTAATTGACCTGTTTGGTGCTGTTGTGGCGCTGATTCTGTTTAGCCCGATCATGCTTTTGACGGCGATTGCGATTCGTCTGACCTCGCCCGGGCCAATTATTTTTAGCCAGGAGCGGATTGGCCGTCATAACAAACCCTTTAAGATGTACAAGTTCCGTTCCATGGAGCTGCAGCCGCCGGAGGAGGAGAAGAAGGAGTGGACCGTGCAGAGCGATCCCCGGATTACCGGCGTGGGCCGGCTGATCCGCAGGATGAGTATCGACGAGCTGCCACAGCTGATTAACGTATTAAGAGGGGATATGAGTCTGGTGGGGCCCAGACCGGAGCGCCCCTTCTTTGTAGAGCAGTTTAAAGAGGAAATTCCCCGTTATATGGTGAAGCATCAGGTCCGCCCAGGCATGACCGGATGGGCCCAGATCAACGGATACCGGGGGGATACTTCTATCAGAAAGCGGATCGAGCACGATCTGTATTATATAGAAAACTGGACCGTAGGGTTCGATTTTAAAATATTGTTTCTCACATTTTTTAAAGGCTTTATCAACCGGAATGCTTACTAATGCGCACTGCCTTGCGCTGGCAGAAAGGGGATCTACTATGGGAAGAGACACAAGACGGAGTAGGGGACGGCAGGAAGAGTATGAGAGAGAGCTGCGACGCAGAAAGATGATCAGACAGCGAAAAGCAAAAAAGCGCAGGAGACGGATTTTTATCTTTGCGGTGGAGGCTGTGCTTCTCATTGTAGTGCTGCTGGGGATCTATTTTGTGTCGGCCTATGAAAAGCTGCAGAAACCGGAATTTACATTGAAGGATGTAAAGACCAATGACCTGGACCAAGAGGTGGAGGAGGCCATGACCGGCTTTACCACTTATGCCCTGTTCGGCGTGGATGCCAGGGATAATGCGACTCTTGATAAGGGAACCCACGGTGATGTGGTGATGGTGGCTAGTGTGAACAATGCCACCGGAGAGGTGCGGCTGGCGTCGATTTACCGCGACACCTATGTCCAGATCAATGAGGACGGAGACTATGGAAAGCTGACAGGTGCTTATTTTGAGGGCGGCGCCTTAAACGCTATCAATATGTTAAATAAAAATTTTGACCTGGATATCTCCGCCTATGTCACCTTTAACTGGGCGGCCGTCGCCATCGTGATCAACGATCTGGGCGGCGTGGACGTGGATGTGCCGGAGTCCATGATGGTGGACCAGATGCTGAACGGCTACACGACGCTGACTGCAGAGGCCACCGGTATCAACTCCCGTCTGACCTATGAGCCGGGTATGCAGAACCTGGACGGTATCCAGGCGGTGGCTTACTGCCGGATTCGATATATCACAGGCGATGATTTTGGCAGAACCAGCCGTCAGCGAGAAGTGGTGGAAAAGGTACTGGAGAAGGCGAAGAAGGCGGATATCGGCACATTGACAAAGATTATAAATGATGCGTTTCCGAACCTGGCTACCAATATGGAGTTGAAGGATATTGCTAAATTGCTGCCGAAAGTAGGGTCTTATTACGTGGGAGACCAGAGCGGCTTCCCCTCCGAGCAGATGCGGGCCAATGCCACGATTGACGGCGGCGCTATGGTGGTGCCGGTGACGCTGGCGGATACGGCGGAGGAGCTGCACAGGTTTTTGTATGGCAATGAAACTTATGTGCCGTCCTCTACGGTGCAGGAGATCAGCGCCATCATCCGGCAGAAGTCTGGAACCTGAAAAGGCGTAAATTTCAAATTTTTTTAAAAGATTAAACACAGATTAAACACATTCCGCTGGTAAACTCAGTATTGTAACGGGGGATCAGTCAATAAAACCATATAAATATCCCGCGAAAGCATTTTTGCATTGTGAAACGAATGTTTTGCGATGTGGGAGCGTTTACTGCAGAAAGGAAGTCTGGATATGAACGAACAATATTACCCTTACGGACAGGAACCGGAACATAAGAATGAATTGGCGCCTGTGACACAGGATGAGGAGCAGCCTGTTTCCGAAACCATTTATCGCTACAAACGGGTGGATAACGGAGCGATCCCCAAGGACCCGGTGAAGAAAGAGAAAAAACCTAGAGGGTCCGGAAAAAAGGATGGATTGTTGAAGCGGGCCGCAGCCCTTTTACTGGCAGGCGTTCTGTTCGGCGGCGCGGCAGGAGGCGTTTTCGTGGGGATTACCTATGTGGCCCAGAAAAACGGTGTGATCGCCGGGGAAGATACGGCAAAGAATCAGCCTGAGACAGAGGCGCGAACGGCAAAAAACGAGCCTGAGACCCAGAAGACGGAGGGGCAGGATCAGCAGAATCAAGAGGCGGGCGTACAAAATGCTTATAATTATTCCGGCCAGGCAATGCTCATGGATGTCAGCGGCGTAGTGGAGCAGGTGATGCCCTCGGTGGTGGCGATTACCAACACCCAGATTTATGAGAACTATGACAACTATTACAGGTATTTCCAATATTTCTTCGGCGGCGGTCCAAGACCTGACGGCGGGCAGGAGGACGGAGATCCCCAGGAATATACGGCGGGCAGTGGTTCAGGCATTATCGTGGGAGAGAATGACGAGGAATATCTGATCGTCACCAACCAGCATGTGATCGAGGGCGCTGATTCCCTGACCATTACCTTTAATGATACGAATACGGCGAAGGCGAATCTGAAGGGCAGCGATGCCGAGGCGGACCTGGCCGTGGTGGCCGTGGCGAAAAGCGATCTGTCCGACGAGACGAAGGCTGCGCTTAAGGTGGCGTCTCTGGGAGATTCCGGTGAGCTGAAAGCTGGTCAGGGCGTGATCGCCATCGGAAATGCGCTGGGCTTCGGACAGTCTGTTACGGTAGGCTATATCAGCGCGCTGAACAGAGAGGTGACTACCAGCGATAGAGTGACCCGTACGCTGCTTCAGACAGATGCGGCCATCAATCCCGGCAACAGCGGCGGCGCGCTGGTGAACACTAGCGGAGAGGTGATCGGCATCAATTCTGCGAAGTACAGCGACACCGACGTGGAGGGAATCGGCTATGCGATTCCGGTTTCGGCGGTCAAGGAGATTATCGACGATCTGATGGGAAGAAAGACCATCGTGGAGGTGCCACAGGAGGAAAGAGGTTATCTGGGCATCCGTACCACGTCCGTAGACGACACGACGGCCACCAACTTAAGCATGCCGAAGGGTGCTTATGTTTACTCAATCTATGAAAATGGCGCGGCCGCGTCCACAGACCTGGCCGAGAAGGATATTATCACGGCTTTGGACGGACAGCGGGTGAAGGATCAGGACGCCCTGATTCAGCTGTTATCCGCTTACCGCAAGGGCGATACCGTGGAGCTGACGGTACAGAGGCTGGAAAATGGCGATTACGTGGAGCATAAGATCAGCGTGACGCTAGGCGGTAAAGTGGAGTAAGTGATCAGCCGGTAAAAAGATACAAGCCAGAAAATAAAAATGTTAAAAATACACATATAAAAACAGGAGGCGGTCCGGAAGAAAAAGGATTGTCTCCTGTTTTTATATCATTGGTATTTACAGCAGCATGCCAACCAACCGCACAATAAACGCCGCCGCATAGGCAACTGCACACTGGATTATAACGACAGCGAAGGCCCATTTGCCCCCCAGCTCCTGCTTGACAGATGCGATGGCTGCCACGCAGGGCGTGTACAAAAGACAGAATACCAGCAGGCAGGCCGCAGATAGAGGCGAGATCGCTGCCAGCAGGGCTTCCGTGGTTCCAAACAGAATAGATAGGGTGGAGACCACGCTCTCCTTTGCCATAAAGCCGCTGATCAAAGCCGTGGAAATTCGCCAATCGCCCAATCCCAGAGGTGTCAGGATAGGTGAGATTACGCCGGCCACCGTGGCCAGGATGCTGTCATGGGAATTTGCAACCATGTTTAATCCGAAGTCAAAGGTCTGTAAAAACCAGATGGCAATGGTGGCGACAAAAATAATCGTAAAGGCTCTTTGAAGGAAATCCTTTGCCTTATCCCAGAGCAGCAGTCCTACATTTTTCGCGCCCGGCATTCTGTAGTTGGGCAGCTCTAGGACGAAAGGAACGGCCTCTCCTTTGAATGCGGTCCCTTTCATAACCAAGGCGCTTAAAATGCCGAACAAAATTCCCAGCAGATAGAGGCCGATCATAATTACCGCCCCCTGTCCTGGGAAAAATACCGCCGTAAAAAAACCGTAGATTGGCAGCTTGGCAGAACAGCTCATAAAGGGCGTCAGCAGGATGGTCATCTTTCTGTCCCGCTCGGAAGGAAGTGTTCTGGTGGCCATAACGCCGGGAACCGTACAGCCAAAGCCGATCAGCATCGGCACGATGCTCCGGCCGGACAGGCCGATTTTCCGGAGCAGCTTATCCATGACAAAGGCCACCCGGGCGATATAGCCGCTGTCCTCCATCAGCGACAGGAAGAAAAACAGTGTCACGATAATGGGCAGGAAGCTTAAGACGCTGCCCACGCCGTTGAAAATACCGTCGATCACCAGAGCATGGAGGGCACTGTTGACATGGGCGGCTGACATGGCGGCATCCGCCGCGTTGGAGAGCCATGTGATCATCGTCTCTAAAAGTCCCTGGAGCCATGCGCCGATGACATTGAAGGTGAGCCAGAATACCAGGCCCATAATGCCGATAAAGGCGGGGATAGCAGTATATTTTCCGGTTAGGATTCTGTCGATCCTGGCGCTGCGGATATGCTCCTTACTCTCCCTGGGCTTGACCACCGTTCTGTGGCACAGGTCCTGAATAAAGGAAAACCGCATGTTCGCGATGGCTGCTGACCGATCCAGTCCGCCCTCCTTTTCCATCTGGCAGATAATATGCTCCAAAGCCTCCTGCTCATTCCGGTCCAGACGGAGGATTTCTAAAATCTGGGTGTCCCCCTCGGCCAGCTTGCTGGCGGCAAACCGGATCGGAATGCCGGCCTGGGCCGCATGATCCTCGATTAGGTGCATGATAGCATGAAGGCATCTATGTACGGCACCATTTTTAATACCGCTGCAAAAATCGACCCGACCCGGACTCTCCTGATATTTGGCCACATGCAGCGCATGGCTGACCAGCTCGTCAATGCCCTCGTTGTTGACTGCGGAGATAGGGACTACGGGGATGCCTAACATCCGTTCCATCTCATTGATATGGATGGAGCCGCCGTTTCCCCGTACCTCGTCCATCATGTTCAGCGCCAGGACCATCGGAATGTTCAATTCCATCAGCTGTAAGGTAAGGTATAGGTTTCTCTCAATATTTGAGGCATCTACAATGTTGATGATTCCCTTGGGATGCTCGTCCAGCACAAAGCTGCGAGTGACCATTTCCTCACTGGAATAGGGGGACATGGAATAGATGCCGGGGAGGTCGGTGATCAGGGTGTCGTCGTGTCCTCTGATTGCGCCGTCCTTCCGGTCTACGGTAACGCCGGGAAAATTTCCCACATGCTGGTTGGAACCGGTTAATTGGTTAAACAGAGTGGTTTTTCCACAGTTCTGGTTGCCGGCCAGGGCAAAGGTCAGGACCGTCCCTTCCGGCAATGGATGCTCATCGGATTTCTGATGGTATTTGCCGCCCTCTCCCAAACCTGGATGGTAGGAGGAGGAAGATGCGGTGTCCGTTTCGACGGATAATTCCGGTGCATAGTCCCGGACATCCTTGATTTCTACCTTTTCCGCGTCGGCGATGCGCAGCGTCAGCTCATAGCCATGAATCCGAAGCTCCATAGGATCTCCCAGAGGCGCGTATTTTACCAGCATGATGTCAGAGCCTGGTATGACACCCATATCAAGAAAATGCTGTCGTAAAGCGCCCTCGCCGCCGACGGCGGTGATCGTCGCTTCTTTTCCTACCGGTAATTCATTTAGTTTCATCTTGCAGGTCTCCCTTCATTATCCATGGAGCAGCATCCGTGTCAAATCGAACAGGTTTTGAGTTGGCACATCCGCGATTCTTTCCCCAAGAACGCCGGACAGCCAGTCACCTTCCAGCATTTCTTCAAGCATGGCCTTTGCCCTGGCGGAGGCCGTAATCCAGTCAGAATGCTGCCGGTACATCTCGTGGCCATATTCCTTCCATTCCTCTTCCCTGCGCTTTTTCGCACTCAGCTCCCTGAAGTAGCGGTTCCGTTCTATGCGGACCTGCCACCAGTCTATGAATTCAGAGCTGCTCTTGGAAAAAGTGATCTCCGGGTGGCTGAAGGACTGGGCGTTGACGATATTGCCGTCCTCCCCGATGGCCACGCAGCGGGAGCTTCTGGCGGTGATGCCAGGCATCAAAGCCTCATTTCGAAGCATGTCAAAGCGGAACCAGGCCTCAATCCGGGCCATAATCTCTTTGGCATACTCCGGATCTTCCGTCATCTGCTCCTGAACCTTCGGGTGAATAACCACCGCTGTTTTTCCGGCTGGAATCCGGCTTAAGGCGCGGATAGCAGCTGAGGCTGAATAGTCCGGATTCGGGCCGTCAGGGGTCCAGTTTTCCAGAAATTCCGTATTGGCATTTTCCTGGTAAATGAGATAATGGGGGTAATCGTTTCTCGTCCGCCAGCAGCTGCTGCTGGCATCAAATACATGGTAGATCAGCCCCGGATAGTTGGCTCGCAGCATATCCTCCAGGGAGGCTGGCTGAGCCTGGGCGGCTGCTGTTACGCTGGTTTCGGAAAACAGAGTACTGCCCTGGCTCTGTCTGGTTCGAAGTGCCATCGCAAGGAAATCAGCGGTCTGCCCTGAAACAGCCTGATTATCCTGCGGATCAAAGGAAACGCCGCCTGGGGTAAGATGCGGCTGAATTGCGCTGTTGATCATGATAACTCCTTTTTTGTTCTATGTACTCTCAGCGCTTTGCAGTAGCCGGTTATGCGGTTTGATTTTCTGAGAGAACATCGTAATTTTATGGATGATATATTAGAATTATAGCACAAAACAATAGGTTCAGAAAGAATAATTGATGAAATAATCAGAAAATATAATGAAATTGAATAGAAGCATGGTCAAATCCGGATTGATGAAATAGAGAAGGAATCGAAATACAAATGGAGATGGAATATAAATTTTGGAATGACTTTTGGGAGGTTATGTGGTATGATTTAGGCATTGCCGAAGATATCGGCCATTTCTTTTACATGCAGAGATCATGTATGGGCAAATGCGGCGATTGATCTTAATCAATAACAT
>CAJUPT010000013.1 GCA_910588405.1 uncultured Lachnospiraceae bacterium
AGTAGTAAATAGGGGTTGCAATCCTCAAGAAATGCGGGGAAATGCTTTGTTTTGCAGGGATAGTTGCTCATTTACTTGATTTTTATGATAAATATATGGCCTGAAACTTACAGGCTGTTTCACTGAACTGATAACGCATTTGCGTACCTTCGCTTCGCCGGGGCAGCCCCTGTGCATCCCGGCGGAGCAAAAGTTTTATCTTGCCATTAAAAATTGCCTAAATTTCGGTCAATTGTCAATTCAAAAATACCGTCAATGCTGCCTGCGATATGCCGGTGTTACCATACCATACGGAATAACACCGGCATACCTGACATAAATGTAGCTAAAAGCCGCCTTTTGTTTACTCTCTTACACCCGCTTCGCCAGTTCTTTCAGCGCACCAATCGAAATATCCCCGATATGAGCCACATCCTCCGCTTCAAAGGCCTGAGGGAAGTTATCGGAAAACAAAATCTGGACGGAGGGCTGGAATTCCTCGTCTCCCTCCCAGAGAATAAAGATCACGCTTAACTGGTCCAAAATCTCGAACTGATAGGCATGGTCTCCCATCTTCACTTCTTTTGCGCCCATGGCTTCCATTCCCTTGCGGAAGGCATCCGGTTTAAACCCAAAGCCGTAGGTCAGCCGAAGAATACATCTGCCATGGAACTGGCGGAAATAGGTCTCCCCTGACGGCAGATCCCTGTAGGACAGAAACTGGCCGCCGGCAGGGGTCAGACGACCGGATACCATGTGATGCAGCAGCAGAATTTTGGCTCCCATGGTTTCCAAAAGCGCCAGATACTCTCCCTCGGAAGCATTTACCGGATGAATCTCATAGGCGGGAAAACTAACTGTGTAAGGTTTCATCAGAAACCGTACGGTAAACTCCTGCTTCTCCTCGTCATAGGGAAAACCGCACCGTTCTTCCACCTCTTTCGGGTCTAATTTCTGGTACTCGGCCAGATAGTATTCAAAGGGAACTCGTTCCAGGTTGTCTTTTTCGTATTCTAAATTCATCGTTACCTCTTATTACTTATTTGCCAGCGACGGGAACAGGGACGCATCCGTATGAGGGATAAAGCAGGCTGCCACAAAAGCATCCATATATCCCGGATGAGTGCTCAGTTCCATATAGGTCATATTTCTGCCCAGCTCATGTACTTTTTCTTCCGCTTCTCTTGACAGAAGAATCGTATAAGCACCGGACAGAGAAGAATTTCCGATATACTCGTACTTCTCCAGCGGAATATCCGGCAGCATACCAATGCTGATGGCATTCTTCATATTGATGCCGCTTCCGATTCCGCCGGCCACGTACACATGCTCCAGAACAGATACGTCAAAGCCAAGAGACTCTAACATCACGTTAATTCCGGAGAAAATCGCGCCCTTGGCCCGGACAAAGTTATCGATATCCACCTCGGTGATCTCCACATCCTTCACGGAACCAGCGTCTTCTTTAAAGGCCAGAACATAGCTGCCCATGCCGAACTCGTCATGACGCACCCGTTTTCCTTCTCTGACAAACAGACCCTTGGCATTGATAATGCCGCAGCGGAACAGTTCGCTGATCACGTCGATGATGCCGGAACCGCACAGACCCACCGGCTTTTCGCCCTCGTCGCCGATCACACTGTAGGAAGGCTCCATCGTCTCGGCGTCGATGGTACAGGCCTCGATGGCGCCGTCGGTGGCTCTCATGCCGCAGCTGATATCTCCGCCCTCAAAAGCAGGGCCTGCGGAACAGGCGCAGCTCATCATAAAGTCGGAATTGCCGAACACTATCTCACCGTTGGTTCCCAGGTCGATAAATACGGAGAATTCCGGCTTATCCCAGATCATGCTGGCCAGAGTCCCGGCGGTAATGTCGCCGCCCACATAGCTGCCGATATTGGGCGCGATAATAATTCTGGCGTTGGGGTTAATCTCCAATCCCAGATCAGCCCCTTTAAAGCCGTTCATCTCGAAGAATGCAGGAATATAAGGCTCACATCTTAAAGGATCTGCATTCACGCCGGCAAACAGATGGTTCATCGTACTGTTGGAGGCCACACACATCCGGTAAATCTGGTCAGAACCAATCTTCGCGCTCTGGCACATGCTTAAAGTCAGCGGATTCAGCGTCTCCTCAATGATGGCCTTCTGCATTTTTTCCCGTCCGCCGGGCTTACAGGACTCGATAATCCGGTTGATAACATCTGCGCCAAACCGGATCTGACCGTTGCCTGCGGATGCCTTAGCGATAATCTCGCCGTTTTCCATATTCATCAGCACGGCTGAAACTGTAGTTGTTCCGATATCCACTGCCAAACCGTATACCTTCACATCCTCGGCGGCATCCCTTATATCATATACATAAAAACCATGTTTATTTTTCTTAACCACACATTTTACATGAAAATGACTGTCACGCAGCACGTCAGGAAGCTTTTTGATCACAAAATAGGGAAGTCTCACATTCTCCACGCCTCCCGCCTCCTGAAGGGCTCTGGTCAGTCTTTCATTGTCCGGCATCGTATCGTCCAGAGTAGGCTCATCCATCCGGATCTCTACCACGGACAGATCATTCGCCATCTGAATGCCGGAACCAACAATCTGACTTTTCGTCTTCTCAAAAATCGCGATTTCTTCCGGAGAACTTAAATCGGCCACCTTCATACGGCTCTTATAAGCAGACGCGATATCCGGCACCTCCACCGACACGTCTCCCACAATCTTGCTGACACAGGCCAGCCTGTATCCGGATGCATATTCTTCATCCGTTATATGGCGTGTCTGCTGGGACTCCAGCTCGCCGGTAAGAAGCTTCACCCGACATTTACCGCAGGAAGCATTGCCAGAACAGGGGGCATCGATGGCCACATTTGCTTTTCTTGCCACTTCCAGAAGATTTTCTCCCTGCAGGGCATGAACAATCACATCATCTCCATTTTCAAATTTGAAAGTTATTTGAAACATAATCTACGTCCTAAACCTTTCTTTTCAAATTTTCGTATACTTTTCGCACACTGTGTAATGGAAATACCGGTCCTCATCATGTACAAAGCCAGGCAGATTTCAATTCTCAGTCAATGTCCGGCACAGCGGTTATTTATATTTTTATTCGTGATTTTTTTCACAATTCTTTTCATTATTCTTTTCGATTTCATTCGATCTTATGCGCCGAACCAGGAATCTTCTAAGTACTAAGGAATCAGGTAATATTACATGCGATTTGTATTACCTGGTCAGTATCTTCACAGGAAACCCTCTGGTCAGTTTTCGCAGCTGATATTTTGAAATCGGGTTTCCTGTGAGCCTCCGGCGGATGCACACAAGCTGCTGACGCAGCTTGGCGCTATACGGACTGCGCAGCAGGTGCGCAATCCTACCTGAATACTTTCTACTTTTTACAGAAAACCCTCTTTACAGCAGTCTCTACTTCATCCTAAACGAGGGTATATTCATATTTTCTGTGTTTATATAGAGAGTGCCTGCCCTGTAAAGCAGGACAGGCACCATATGCGCTCTATCTGTTGAGACACAATATATCTTACAGATCCAGGTAGGAATCTGCATACATATAGTTGTCTTTCAGGATATCGCAGGATTTCATCGTCTCGATCAGTCTTCTGTCGCAAGGATTTACGATAGCGGAGGTCAGACCGTTTGCCATGGACATAGCCAGCATAGCGGCATCCATGATGTGTCTTAACTCCTTAGGCATACCATTGGATACGTTGGACAGACCACCTGTGGAATTCAGGCCCATCTCAGTGAATCCTTTGATTGCATCCAAAATCTGCTGCTGTTTGTCCTGCATTCCCTTTGCAACCAGGAATAACGGGTCAAACCACATATCCGTAGGCTCCATGCCCAGCATCATACCATGCTCTAACAGCTCCTGGCAGAATCCCATGATCTCGTCTAAGCTTCCGGGAACAGCGCCCTTGGAGCACAGAGCGATAACGATTGCATCGTTGGCAGCAGCCAGGTCAACATAGCTGAGTCTGTCGCCAGCGTCAGCGGAGTTAACGATGGGTTTGCCCTTGTCACGATTGTAAACAGCGATACCAGCCTCGATTGCAGCCTTGTTAGCCGTATCCAGAGCCAGCGGAACATTGTCGAAGTTCTCCTGAAGAAGCTTAACAGCCCAGCTCATCAGCTCAGGTCCGTTGCTCTCAGCAGGTCCGATGTTTACGTCGATGTAGGTAGCGCCCGCATCCAGCTGCTCTTTCGCACGTGCCAGGATCGGCTCCGGATTCATGGTATTCATAGCCTCACGGATTACAGGTGAGATGCAGTGAATTCTCTCCCCAATGATAATAAATCTTCCCATACTTTCTCTCCTTTTACTAAGTAATTATGTAATTTCAGTACCGGGGGCCATTACGCCCCCAATACCATAACCCCGAAAATACACATCCCGGGCAGATCATAAACAATCTGATATGTACGAAAGTAGATTGCTCCGTGCTTACGCACTCTCGCAATCTACCCCTGGCATTCGCAATTCGTGCTACCGCACTACTTGCTCATACCCGGGTGCGCCAAATATCCATAGATGCTCTCATGCAAGCATGCCGCATCTATGCCCACTTGGCTTACTTTCATAATAAATTATTTATAATCCTTCATGAACTTCACTAACTGAACAGCCTCGGTGGTACCAACAACGATGTTCCAGTCAGGAAGCTTCGCCTCCATCTCACCTTTCAGGACAGCAACCTTACCGGGGATGATCAGCGTTCTGTTCTTGATCTTGCTAGCGATCTCGTGCTCTTCGATGAATTTAGCAATCGTGCCTGCGCTCAGCTTACCGGCAGCCCAGGCAGTCAGTACGGACATACCGCCTGCATCGGAGATCAGCAGGTTACAAGGTACGCCGGAACGCTCCAGCTCGCCGGATACTACGAAGTAGGTCAGAGCGAAGTCAACGGTCGTTACACATACGGAGTTCTCATCAGCGCCATTGATCGGGTAGATGCCCGGCTCAACCTTCATAGGCTTCTGAGGATCGGTGTAGATGTTCTGTCTTAAGCCATACAGAGCCAGAGCCTGTGCATAGCTCATGTCTTCCATAACCAGGATGGAGCCGTATTTCAGCGTGAATACGGCAGCCAGAGCAGCCTGTAATTCGGGCTTGCCGGCAGCCAGAGCGCCGATGTTCACGATGGAAGGATAACCAAAGGTTCTGTCCTCATCCTTCAGGGCAGCTCTTCTGATCAGAACGGCTTTACCGAACGCATCCTTGATGGAAGCGGTTCCAACATCCAGTACCAGGTTCTTGTTTCCAGCCTTCTCTAAAGCTGCAACTGTGTCATACAGTGCATCCAGAGTATCGGCCGTAACGCCCAGAGCCACACCGGCCTCCGTAGCGATTGCGCTCATAGCCTCGTAATTGGAAGGATTTGCACCGTTTAATACCGGGCCTTTGTCCTTGCAAACAGCCAGAGCAGCCTTGGCAGCGTCAGCATCAGCACACTCCAGAACCAGGGTTCTGCCGGTAGCGGCAGCCTTCTGAACCAGAGCAGCATAAGCGTCAGCGCCTTCGCCAGTGTATTTAACGTTTACTAACTCAACATACATTCTCTCGCCGATACGGTCATAATCAACCTTAGTCATAGCGGCTAATTTCGCATCGGCATCGTCTGCTGCCGTTAAGTTAACGGCATACAGGTTTTTGCTAACAAGGGTTTTCTCATGTCTGAACAGAACAGTCTCGCCGCCCAGCTTATGCTCTTCATCGCCTGCACCGATGGTGATGGTCTTCATCGGCGGAGCAGTAGCCTCAGATAACTGAGCCAGAGCTTCCTCGGACATATGAGGGCATTTATCGATCGTTACCGCACCCTGAGCAACCTTCATAGAAAAAGCCATACATGTAGGGCTACCACATTCTTTGCAGTTTTTCTTGGGTGTTAATTTGAAAATTTGGATACCTGTAAGCGCCATAATCTTTTAATCTCCTTCCGTATTCAATTACATCAATTCTTTAATCATCGTTGATACAGTTGCAACGGATGCAGGATGTCTGAGGATTACAGCATTTGATCCTGAGGCAAGACAAGCAGCTGCTGTTACAACTTCCATATCGATTGCTCTTGTTTCCTGGCTTCCCCATTCAGGCATATCATCTTCAGAAGCAATGGCTTCTTTTACGCCGAAGGTCTCAGTAGAAATAGGAGTAATGATAGGCATCTGCAGCATATCGTCGTTCTGGCCCAGGGCAGCAGCTTTGGTTCTGTCCAGAGTAGAAGCAACATACTCATAGCCGTAACCTGCAGCGGCAGTACCACAGTTCATCACAACGGACTCAGCCTTAACGCCCAGCTGGGTCAGCAGTACGTTCAGCTGTTTTGCAAGGTTGATATCTACTGCAGACTCTGCACCAACCTTCTGGCCGTAAGCCATGCCTGCGGATGCGCCGATGGTCTTGTAGTTTGCTTCCTTGGCGGACAGGATCATAGCGTTCTTGCCTTCCAGTACTTCGGAAACCTTTACAAGCAGTTCTCCATCCTTTTCGTCATTCTTGCAGCCCATGATTGCCAGAGGAGCATCGATTGCGTCGGCAACAGCTTTTGCCAGCTCTGCGCACTCGTCAACAGACTTGTTTACGCCGTTGGGATCTGCACCTTCTAATCTTAAAACGACAAAATCAGCACCTTCCATAGCTGCTGCTTTCTTTGCCATCTCGACAACATTGGTAACATCCCCGTAAAAGTCTTTGATACCAGCTACTTCATTTTCAAAACCCAAGTCAGAGATTTCCACGCCTACCTTAGGAGCGTTGGGCATCTCAGCATCAAATGCATAGAAAGGAAATGTTTTTTCTCCTCCCAGTTTAATGGCTTTTGCGCCGCATCCAACTTCAACTTCTTTGATTGCGGCTTTGAAAGGTTGTGGTGTTAATTTAAACGGCATTCCTCATTTGCCTCCTTTTCATATATTTATCTGCTCACGGAGGAGGTGACTCCTCCGCCAGCAGATGTTATTAATTTAACCTCTTTTTTCCCTTGGTGCCTATGTAAGATTATATTACATCAACGGCTCAAGGTTCAGTACAGGATGACCTTTTTCTGTTAAGAACGCGAACAATGCTTCAGGATCTTCCTCGCAAACGGTCTCGTCAGCGATCATATCAGCAAAGTTATCTACGCCGTACAGCTCTTTTGCGGAAGCGTTCAGCTTGTCAGCTACCTGCTCCTTCAGCGCCTTGGGCAGCCATACGATTCTCTCGATACCGCCTTCAGCAGCCATGAACTTCTTGGAACCGATGAAGCTCTTGCCATGACCCATGAAACCAGGAGTCTGTACACCGCCGCCGGTCATGGAAGCCAGATCCGCGAAGGTCATGCCCAGAGGAGTAACGCCTACATGCTCTCTGTTTACGATTACTACGCCGTTGGACATAGGCTCGATACCACAGATACACTCGAAGCAGCCGCAGCTGGTCATAGGATCTTCCATGATGGAGTACAGCGTTACTCTTTCCAGAGCGCCTCTGGAGTACTTATTCACCGCTTCATTTACGGTTTCGTAAGCGCCCAGTCTCTCATCGATCACACCCTTCTTCTCGATGATCTGGCAGGCTCCGGTAGGCTCCAGCTCGTTGGTAGCCTTTGCATCCAGCCATGAAACGGCGCCGCACAGACCAAGTCTTTCGGGAGTAACCACGCATACGTGGGAAGGAGAGAAAGCCTGACAGAGGGTGCAGGTGTAGTATACGTCTACGCTCTCGTCAGTCAGGGACAGAAGTCTCTCGTCACGCTTGTCATAAGCGGCCTGTGCCCAGTCTTTTCTGTGCTGCTCTACCATGTCATGATCAGTGATGATCTTAACCTGGCATTTATCTACTACCGAAGCGTACTCGCTCTTAACCTTGGCGTATAATACTTCACCGATGTGTTTTGCACGGAAGCCTGCCTCATAAGCGGTCTTGCTGATACGGATACGGATCAGGTCACGCTGTCCAGTATGCATGATACCTTCCAGACAGTTGATGAAGTTATGGAATTTACGCTCGAACACGGGCTCAAAATCGCTCTGCATGTTCTTGCCGGCCACCTCTACTACGTAGCAGATGGACTGCTTGCTGCCAACTTCCATCTCGTCGAAGTCAGGTCCGATCAGCTCGATCTTGTGATCTTCTACGTCAGCCATAGGCAGGGTACGAACCAACTCGAAACCGTTCTGGTTCGGATCGGAACCGTCAAACTCGATCTGCATTTCTTTTCTACGGATGATCTCACCCTCGAATGCAGGAGCGAAGGATACGGGAATATCCATCTGAACGAATTTGATCTTGATGTCTCTTGCTTCCAGAGAGGTAGCGTCGAATTTCTTCGTATCCTTCTGGATGATCAGGGACTTCGGAATATTCCAGATATTGTCTTCCTGGTTGGTGATTACAGGGAAGCCTAACTGGATCGCGCCGGCGCCGCAGGCTACGGTCTGATCGTCAACAGGCTCGAATGCGTTTACAAACGCATGTACACGTTTCATCGTGTACTGCCACATTCCATCCCAGTCGCCGGGCTCGATTGCGCCGAAGATCAGGGCTGCTCTCAGAGCAACGGATACTACATGGATTACGGAAGACAGATCGTATCCGCAAGGGATGATACGAATCTTGAAGTTCATGTTCACTTCCTGAGCAACACACTGATCGATGATGTCGCCAACCATGAATACCATGATACCTTTGCCCTGATAACCTTTTACCAGTTCTTTTGCTTCTTCTGCGGAAGGAGCGCCGCCGATGATAACAGCCACACCCGGGATATCATCAACTACCAGAGGAAGACCGATCTCACGGATCTCAGCATCGGACAGATGTCCGTGAATGGGCTCTTCGTAAGGCTTTCCTTCGATATATTTACATGTCTCGATTACTTCACAGCAAAGAGCTGAGCCGATACCTGATGTGAAAACATCCTTTACACGAAGATTCCTGGTCATCAGATCTTTGATCTGTCCTTCCAGAACTGCCTTTAACTCAGCCAGCGTACCAACTTTCAGACCCAGCATAGCATAAATACAAGGTAAGCTGTATGCCGTATCGGGAAGTGACACTGCCTGTTCTGCGCCATATTTTGCGATTGCGTCCTCTACGCTTTTCGTTGCCTGCTCATACCACTGATCAGCACCGCTGAATACTCTACTAATTAATGTCACGATTTTACCTCCAACTTATTCTTCGGATTTATTTCCGCCATCCGGCTTTACGCCGCCGGATGGTTCGTATTATTTTTCAAGACGTTCTTTGATGGCACGCACCTCATTAATCGCGGTCTCACTGAAATCATAGGGTGACTGACCCTTCCGGTCGGCGTCGATCACATCCTGATTGTAATGCATAAAGCCCAACAGATCCTCCTCAGGGATACGCTCCTTAATATACGCCTCATCCTCTGTGTTCCTCACCTTGTTCGCAACCACCCTGACACGCTTGATGCCAAGCTGGGTAGCGAGACGCTTCACGTTTTTGTAGGTCTGAATGCTCCTGGCTCCCGGCTCGATCACGACCACGAACTGCTCCATATCCTGAGCCGTCCCCCGTCCCAGATGTTCCAGGCCGGCTTCCATGTCCATAATCACCACATCGTCGCTGTGGAGTACCAGATGGGAAATCAGACGTTTGAGAATCACATGCTCAGGACATACGCAGCCTGCGCCGGCGGTATCCACCGTACCCAGCACCAGAAGTTTCACGCCGTTGCATGTCTTCGCGTATTTGTCCGGAATATCGTCCACCTTCGGGTTGATCTTAAAGAACCGCCCGTCGGGAGACGCATTCGTACGCTCCTGTACCAGATTCTTCATCTCGGAGATCGGAGTGATGCTTTCCACTTCTTCCTCGGTAAATCCAAGCGCCAATCCCAGATTCGCATCCGGATCTACGTCCGCCGCCAGCACACTCTTTCCTTCCTCGGCATAAAGCCTGGCTAAAATTGAGGAAAATGTTGTCTTACCTACGCCGCCTTTTCCAGTTACCGCAATTTTCATGATACATGACCTCTGTTTCTAATTTAATATATTAGATTCCCAGTGCAGTTCTCTTTTCTTCAATTCTGTCGATCATGGCATCGCCTAATTTCTCGATGTCAGTCTCGAAGGTGAAGGAAGCGCCTACCCAATCCTTAACGCCGTTTGTCAGCAGGTCGGTTACCACATCGGAACCCTCGGTGTAAGGAATAACGCCTAAGAAGGTATCGATACCGGTAGATACTACGTAGTTACCGATGGATACGGCTTTCTCGGACATCCACTCGGGAGCACAGCCAACTACGGGCAGCTGAGGAACATCAACACCCCACTGTTTTGCAACTTCATTTACCAGCAGCATCATACGGCTGATATCTACGCAGGAACCCATATGTAATACGGGAGGAATGTCTGCCAGCTCGCAAACTCTCTTCAGGCCGTCGCCGCAGAGCTCTTTTGCTTCTTTGCACATCAGACCGGCCTTTGCGGCAGCCTGCGCGGAGCATCCGGACAGAACCAGAATGATATCGTTCTTCAGCAGCTTCTTCATCAGCTCTACGTGAGCGTAGTCAGCACGAACCTTAGGGTTGTTGCAGCCTACCATAGCAACTGCGCCACGAAGTACGCCGGAGGTGATACAGTCAACCAGCGGCTGCCATGTACCGATCTCGTCTACCTGAGAGTTGGTAACGGTATCCAGACGGCTGATAATACCTTCGCAGGAATAACCAACGGTTGCTTTCTTCTTCAGCTGAGGAATATAAACAGCTTCCTGATCTCTGTTCTTGAAGTTCTCAACAGCTTCTTTTACGATCGCCTTAGCGTTCTCGCCGGCGTTCTCCACGTTGAAATGGATGAAGTTGGACTCAGGCATCTGCGCAATCAGGGAAGTCGTGATGAACTTGGTATGGAAGCACTTGCTCAGCGGCCCTAATGCGGGGAAGATACACTGGATATCTACTACTACGGCTTCGATTGCGCCTGTCAGCACGCAGTTCTCCTGCTGTAAGAAGTTACCGGCCATAGGAATACCATGACGCATAGCTACTTCGTTGGAGGTACAGCAAACGCCTACGATGTTGATACCCTTTGCACCGGCAGCCTTTGCCAGTTCAACCATCTCTTTATCCTGGGAATACTCAACGATCATCTCGGACAGTGACGGGTCATGGCCATGAACCACGATATTTACATAATCTTTGTCGATACAGCCAAGGTTAGCCTCGGTATCCATCGGCATAGGAGTTCCGAATAAGATATCGGAGAACTCGGTACCCATCATGGAACCGCCCCATCCATCTGACAAACCGGAACGGAATGCCTGTCTGATCAGCGCCTCGGGAAGAGAGGAACATCCCATATGAGTCATGTGCATACCGGTAGCAACTTCACGATCGATCGCGCGGGGTGCAATTTCAGCCTTCTCCCAGGTCTCCTGTCTTTCCTTCGTTGCTCTCTTTAAGAATCTCTGAGTACCGAAAGGCTTACCATATTCCATCAGGCCAACATAAGCTACATCATGGGCCACATCGTAGATATCTCTGCCTTCTGTCTCAACTTCCCACTCCTTAGCAAGCTTTAACAGCTTCTCGGGATCTTTTACCTTGTAGTTTCCGTCAGCGGAAGTTTCATGGAGCGTATGGCAGATTTCACGACCATGGTCAGAGTGAGCGGCAGTTCCGCCGAGGGTGAAACGCAGATAATTTCTTGCTACGATACCGTGAGCATCACATCCGCAGATACCTCTGGGAGCTTTCGCGGTGATACGGCAGGGACCCATGGAACAGATACGGCAGCAGATACCCTGCTCACCAAACTTACAGTGAGGTGTCTGCTGTTTTACTCTCATCTGCCATGTGCTGGCGCCTTTCTTCTCAGCCACTTCCTGCAGTTTCGCGTACTCGACTTCTAACTCTTCGTGTGTGTAAAGTAATGCATTCGTTTCCATTCAATACTCCTTTTTCTTCTTTACTTTGGGTTAATGGGTTACATACGGCATCTCGACTACTAGAAGCCCAGCTTCTTCATAATCTCCTGCACAGCCAGCTTGACCGGGTTATCATCCGGCACCTTTGATGTAGCTTTGCCAAAGCAGTCATAATCATAAATCGTTTCGTCCTGAGGAATCACTCCCACCAGGTCAAGGCCGTGTTTCTCTATCTCTTCCATCACGCCTTCATTCAGCTTTCCGTCAGGCGCCCGATTTACGATCAATTTTACTGTGGACGGCTTCAGATTCATCTCTTTCACCATCTCATCCACCCTTGCCACTGCCTGAATACCTCTCCTGGAACAATCGCTGACTAAAAGCAGCGTATCCATTTTTGGCAAGGTGCCTCTGCTGATATGCTCCAAGCCGGCTTCATTATCAACAACTACATATCTGTAGTTCTGAGCACACTGCATGATCTGCGCTCTCAGCAGATCATTCACAAAACAATAACAGCCCTGCCCCGGGGAACGCCCCATGACCAGCATGTCGTAATCGTCCTCTTCCACAATTGCGGAATTAAACTTCCAGTCCGTATAATCCTTCTTTGACATCCCCAAGGGAATCGGGTTGTCAACCTTCAGCTCCGCCTGTGCAATCTCTTCCCGAAGGGCGCCTAACGTCAGCTGTACTTCCACGCCCAGCACCTCGTTCAGATTTGAGTTCGCATCCGCGTCCACGGCCAGAATCGGGCCTTTTTTCTGCTTGCACAGATAGTCGATTATTAATCCGCATGTGGTGGTCTTGCCGGTACCGCCTTTGCCTGCAACAGCAATCGTATGCGTCATAATAGGACCTCCTCCTTATATGATTGGCTATACGGCGTTTTCCGGTCTTTTCCAGAAAAACGCTCCTATTTGGGTAATGCTCCGCTCCCTTTGTTTTTAGTAAAGATTGCTTAAAATGAGGCTGTTTTCCATCTGAAAACCACTAATCCCCACAAAAGGTTCCGGAGCAGCAGACTTGTTAATTATTCATTATCTATAATTTATCATTATTTGGTAGTGAAGTCAAGAGACGCAGACAAACTAATACATAAATTAGTATAAAAAATATTGTCCAACCCTAAAAAATATAACCAATTTCTTACCAATCCGGATAAATGTTAAAAGAATAACTAACTCTGTCTATTCTCTCATATTTTCTGATTTTTTTCAACAAAATTTT
Organism: uncultured Lachnospiraceae bacterium; assembly: GCA_910588405.1. Taxonomy (GTDB): domain Bacteria; phylum Bacillota; class Clostridia; order Lachnospirales; family Lachnospiraceae; genus Paralachnospira_A. The sequence goes on from CAJUPT010000013.1 coordinate 13,109, forward strand.
TTATGAAATATGCTACAATCTTTCGCCCGGATTTTTAAACAAAATTTCACCAGAAAACGGTTGACATCTCATGCATCCTATGCTATCCTTTGTACAGAAATAAATACAAGAAATCAAGCTCTCGAAAGAGATTAAAAGGGAATTCGGTGAGATTCCGGAACGATCCCGTCACTGTGATAGGGAGTCTGCGCAGATGCCACTGAGATTATTGGGAAGGCGCGTCAGGCGATGAGCTTAAGTCAGGAGACCTGCTTGGTTAACGGATATGACCTACGGTGTATAGGGTACAGTCTGATTGGTGGTATATCAATCTGGTACTGAGCAGCCGTGCAGCTGCTTTTTTTGTACCGGTATGGGAAGATGATTGGCAAGCTTCTTCTTCATACGATTGATATCATATAAACGGGCATCCTGCCGAGGTCAGTGAAATACCGGTTGTATTACACAAAACAGCCATTCAATTTCTTTACATATATTAAAGAAAAGGATGGGACCTCTTTGCAGGATTTAGCCTTATTCCTTTTAACCCTCTTTTTCAAAAAAATGACAGGCCGCATGGCCTGTCATTTTTTTGTATCATAGGAAAGTTCTCCGAACTTCCCTATGATACAAAAACGCTCCGCAAGGATGCACACGCAAACGTAGAGGAAATTGTCGCTTGAAAGCGACGCGTTTGCGGCGCCGAATCCTGCAAAGCAGGATTCTTATTCATTCCGCGCACGGAGCGGAAAAGTATATGTTTCCGAATCGACCGTTTACAGATTGCAGGCCGCGGCCACGGTATGGCCTTCCGGAAGAGAGAGCTCCCCCGCCTGGCCTAATTCCCATTTCATCTTGCCGGACCACTTGGAAGCGGCGCCGGAAAAATGCAGCATGACGATGCCGAGCCCAAGCTTCGCGCTTACCTCATCCGTATAATCATCGGGCTTCCGTACGAGGAAAATCCTGTGGTCGCGGATGACAAACCCATAGGGCTGTCTGTTCAGGTAGCTGGGAGTAAGGGTTGCCGCGTAAAATGCTTCCCAAAGCATGTCATCGTAAAAACCGATCTGATCATCCACTCCGTCGCTGTTGCCCCATTCATTCATAAACACCATATCGTCAATGCCAACTTTGGGATCATAATAATGACGCTTTGCCTGTATATCCACATTGGACATACTGAGAATATTCAGGCGCAGGCGCTTTGCCTGCTTTTTGGCATAACCAAATGCCGCGATAGCTGCGACTTTCATGGAAGAATCGATCTTAAGGGCTTCCTTCACCTTATCCGCATCGGCAAATGTAACCCAGCAGCTTCCGAGATCCATCTCCGTCAGTTTTAAAATCATGTCCTCCATCATAAATCCGGCATTCTCTTCCGCATATTCGCCTTCGGCAGAAAGAAGAACCAGATACTGCGGAGCGCCGATCAGGAAATTCTCATAACCGGCCGAACCCTCCAGGGCCTCTCTGGCCTCACTTCCGAAAATACGCAGCTCCGTTTCCAGTGAAGGCACCAGGCGCTGGCATTCCTTCTGATAATATGCCTCAACCTCCGCTAATGTGGCCGCGGAGACTTTTTTATCCAAAAAGCCTCTGACTGACTTTCTGTTCTGAATCATTGCACTGTAATCCATATAATAAACCTCCTAAACAATCCTGTATATGAAACAAGACACTTGCCTTTCCATTTCCGGCAAATAACGCGCCAGGAAACGCAGAAGCCATGCCCCTGCGTTTCCTTCAGGCTTACCTTACACAATCACATGAGACGGACACTTCGCCGCGCACTTGCCGCAGCCGGTACATTTCTCATAATCGATTACAGGCAGGTTATTCTCCAGCTTGATGGCCTCGGCCTCGCACTGCTTCACGCAGACGCCGCAGGCGATACATCCGGCGGAACATACGGTTTTCACCGCTTTGCCCTTGTCATGGTTACTGCAGGCCACCTTGTTCCGGGCGTCATAGGGCAGAAGCTCGATAATATTTTTCGGGCACACTTCGACGCATTTGCCGCAGGCGGCGCATTTGTCCCTGTCAACCACGGATACGCCGTCTATAATGTGGATCGCGTCAAAAGCACAGGCCTTCACACAGGTTCCCAGGCCCAGGCAGCCGGAAGCGCACATTTTATTTCCGGCGCCCGGCACCGTCATGGCCTTCTTGCAGTCTTCGATGCCATAATAGTTAAACTTGATCTCCGCCTTGTCACAGGTGCCGGAACACTTGACGAAAGCAGCCGTCCGGGCACTCTCCACCGCTTCCACGCCCATCACGTCGCTGATCTTGCCGATGGTCTCCGTGTTGGCTTTACAGACAGGGCAGCCGTTTACAGGCGCTTCTCCGGCCACAATCGCCTTTGCCAGGGCGGAACAGCCGGCATAGCCACAGCCGCCGCAGTTATTTCCCGGCAAAAGGCCGCAGATTTCCACTTCCCTGGGATCTTCCTCTACCTTGAACACCTCACCGGCCACGCCGAGAAGCAGGCCGATGACAATACCTACCACGCCTACCAGCGCAGCAGCAATTCCAACAATGTACATCCCTTTACCTCCTCCTCTTTAAATCAGTCCGGCGAAACCGCAGAACGCGATCGCCATCAGGCCGGACGTAATCAGTACCATCGGAGATCCCTTCCAGGAGGGATTAAAATCATTAAATTCAATCCGCTCACGGACGCCGGCCAGCAGCACGATGGCGATGGTAAAGCCTACCGCGGTACCGAATCCGTTTACGATACTGTTCAGCAGCCCATAATTTTTCTGCGCGTTGATCACGGCGATACCGAGCACGGCACAGTTGGTGGTGATCAGGGGAAGATATACGCCCAGCGCATTATACAAAGCGGGCATCACCTTTTTCAGCACCATCTCCACGAACTGCACCAGAGCTGCGATAACCAGAATAAACACGATAGTCTGCAAAAATTCCAGATGCAGCGGAATCAAAACAAAATTCTGGATCAGACTGGCCACTGCGGATGCGATGGTGATAACGAAGATAACCGCGGCGCCCATGCCGGCTGCAGTCTCGATCTTTTTTGACACGCCCAGGAACGGACACAGACCCAGGAACTGGCTTAATACAACGTTGTTAACCAGGGCTGATGCCACAATAAGCAATAACAATTCTTTCATTTATAAGCCAACCTCCTATTCATTTCCTTCCGGTTTCTTTTCCTTGGCGGCAGCCTCCGCAGCCTCCGCAGCCTTTTTCGCCTTTGCGGCCTCCGCCTTGGCTGCCTTTTCGGCAGCGGCTTTCTTTTCTTCCTCAGCTTTCACCGCCGCGATCTTTTTATGGTTTTCGGCACAGACCGTCTCGGAACAGCTTGCGCAGTTGCCGCCGCACACGAGAGAGCTTCCGCCGGCCACATTGGTAGCGGAGGGCATCTTAAACTTGTTCTGCAGAGCTGTCAGACAGGCCAGAACAAAGAAAGCGCCGGGAGCCATAACCAGAATAGAGATATGGAAATCCTCCGGAATAATCACATGGCCAAATACCGCGCCGCCGCCCAGGAGCTCACGGACAAAGCCGATGCAGGTCAGGGCGATGGTGAAACCAAGACCCATGCCGATACCGTCACAGGCAGATTCCACAATACCGTTTTTTGACGCATAGGACTCCGCACGGCCTAAGATAATACAGTTTACCACGATCAGGGGGATATAGATACCCAGCGCGTCGTAAACCGCGGGCACATAAGCCTGAAGCAAAAGCTGCACCACCGTTACCACGGATGCGACAATTACGATAAAGGCAGGAATACGCACTTTATCAGGGATGATCTTACGAAGCAGTGAGATCAGGGCATTGGATACCACCAGCACCGCCGTGGTGGACAAGCCCATGCCAAGGCCGTTCATAGCGGACACAGTTACCGCCAGCGTCGGACACATACCCAGCATCAAAACAAAAGTCGGATTCTCTTTGATGATGCCGTTATATAAACGTTCTATGTATTTATTCATCTTATCCTCCTCTTTGTTTTACCGAACTTCACTGACAAATTTCACGGAAGCGTTCAGCGCCTTGGTGATCGCCTTTGAGGTAATGGTGGCGCCGCTGATCTGGTCGAAATCCTGGTTCATAACCATCTCCGCCGGAGCCTGGATTCCCGCAAACTGTCCCTTGAAATCGTCATTGGTACACTTTGCGCCGAGGCCTGCGGTCTCACTCATGGAAAGCACCTCAAAGCCGGTGATGGTCCCTGCCAGATCGATTCCCATCGTGATGGAGATATCGCCGCCGTAACCTTCCTTGGCCGTTACCGCAACCACATGGCCGATCACGGCTCCGGAGCCGTCCACAGCCTCCAGCACCTCGGTCACTTCCGCACCGTCCGCCGTATAAGACGCAAGGGCCGTTTTGATCTCCTCATTCTCCTGGAAGGATGCTGCGTCGGCAAACACCTTCTGATACGCTTCCTGTTTTGCTTTTTCCTGTGCCGCCTCGATGGGCGCCTTTGTCATATTATATACAAAGCCCAGGCAGAGGCCGGAAATCAGTGTAATGGCAAAAAGGATAATGGCATCTTTAACAATCGTATTCTTTCCCATTTATTTCTTTGCCTCCCTTCCGAATGGCGTAGGCATCGTTACTTTCTCAATCAGCGGAACTAACAGATTACAGAAAATAATCGCATAGGACACGCCCTCAGCCGACGGGCCGAAGATACGGAAGATGCCGGTCAGAAGGCCTAAGCACACGCCGTAAATAATCTGTCCGTTAGGCGTAATCGGGCTGGTCACGTAATCCGTAGCCATGAAAAACGCGCCGAAGATCAGGCCGCCGCCGCAGATCTGGGCCGCCACGTAAGTCAGGTCAAAGCCATGGCCGCCGAAAATCAGTGCAAACACCGCAACGGTTGCGATATAGGTAAAAGGAATTTTCCAGTTAATAACCTTCTTCGCCAGCATATAAGCCGCGCCGATTAACAGGGCGATCACAGAAGTCTCGCCGATGGTTCCCGGAATCGTACCGATAAACATATTCAGCAGGTTCACGCTCTCCCCTGCCTTTAACGCCGCCAGCGGGGTAGCCCCCGTAACGCCGTCGGGGAAAAACTGAGTCATCTTGCCCGCAAAGGAAATCAGCAGGAAACATCTGCCCGCCAGAGCAGGGTTCATAAAGTTCTGTCCCAGGCCGCCGTACAGCTGTTTTACGATCAGAATCGCGAAAATGCTGCCCAGGGCGGGAATCCACAGATCGATATAAGCCGGCATATTCAGCGCCAGGATCAGGCCCGTCACCGCCGCGCTGTAATCCATGATTGTTATGGGCTTTTTCATCGCCTTCTCATATATGTACTCGGTCAGCACGGCCGAGGCCACACAAACCACAATAATCAGAAATGCCCTGAACCCAAACTGATAGATGCCAAACAGGGCCGCCGGGGCCATGGCAATCAACACATCACACATGATGGAAGAAGTAGTCGCGCTGCTTCTGACATGGGGCGATGTGGAAACATTTAAGAGTTTGTTCACTCTCACTCACCTCTTTCTTATGCTTTTACATATACCCGTGAGTCAAATGATTTGCCAACATGTTCCTGTTATTCCAAAAGAAACAGCAAATCATTTGGCAAATAAGTATACTCGTGAGTATAACCGTCCGTTTCATGAACTGTCTTTCATGAACGGAAATACGGTTATCTATTTCTTTGCACTCCTTCTCTTGTCCATCACGCTCTTTCTGGCCTGCTTGAAAGCCTGGGTCAGACGTCTCTTAGCAGGACATACAAAGGTACAGCTGCCGCACTCGTAGCATTCCATGCCGCCGACCCGCTCAAAGCCCTCGTCGTCGAAGCGCTCGGCATATTCCACCATAATCTGGGGAACCAGGTTGCTGGGACAGGCCTCCACACAGCGCCCGCAGCGGATACAGGCGGTAGGCGCCATGGCCGCTACTTCATCCTTGGACATGCATAAAAGAGCAGAGGAGGTTTTCGTCACCGGCACATCAAGGGAATGCAGGGCCATGCCCATCATCGGGCCGCCGGATACAATCTTCTCCGGCTCACAGGTAAAGCCGCCGGCCTCGTCGATCAGCTCCGCATAGTTGGTTCCGGTTTTCACCTCAAAGTTTCTGGGTTCCTTGATGGCATCCCCGGTTATGGTGACAATCCGGCGGATCAGAGGCGTATTCTCGCATACCGCTTTATAAATGGCCACTACCGTATCGATATTGTCCACCACAACGCCGGCATCGGCAGGAAGCATGGAGGAATTGATTTTTCTGCCGGTACATGCAAAGATTAATGTACGCTCGGCGCCCTGAGGGTATTTGGTGCGCAGAGGCTGTACAATAATCCTTGGTTCATCCTTCACAAGCTCAGTCAGCTTCTCAATGCAGTCCGGCTTGTTGTCCTCGATTCCGATAACACCCTTTGCATTCTCAAACAGCCGCAACAGAACTTTTAAGCCGCCGATTACACGCTCCGGTTCTTCTAACATCACCCGATAGTCAGAAGTCAGATAAGGCTCGCACTCCGCACCGTTTACCAGCACATAATCGATCTTACTGTCGTCCTGAGGGGTAATCTTCACATGGTTGGGGAAGCCTGCGCCGCCCATACCGACCACGCCTGCATCCTGGACATACTTACGGATTTCCTCTTTTGACAGCTTTGTATAATCCCTTTGTTGCCCGAAGCCTTCCACAGTTTTATATTCATGGTCGTTTTCCACCACGATCGCCGGGCACATCGCGCCCGAAACCAGAAGCCTGGGTTCAATGGCCTTTACCGTGCCGGACACCGAACTGCAGATATTTGCAGACACGAATCCGCCGGCTTCTGCGATTCTCTGGCCTACCAGCACGTGGTCTCCCACAGATACCACAGGCTTTGCCGGCGCACCGATGTGCTGTGACATGGGATACACCAAATCGCCTTTTGGAAGCACCGCCTTAATTGGGAGGGACTTGGAAAGTTCTTTCCCGTCATAAGGATGTGTGCCACCCTGAAATGTAGCTTTTTCCATCTGTTATCCGTCTCCTTCTTTTTAAATCAATGCAGGAAACAACAAGCTATTTTGTCGTTTACCATACTTTTGTTCCCCGGCTGTTTCCCGCCGCCTCACTGCGGAACACAGACCCGGATACGTTTTATGAGCTGCCCTGCCGTAAGGCCGATCAGTCCTCCGGTGATTAACCCGAACACCAGCAGAACAGGCACATAGTAAAACAATGCGGCTGACTCAACCACCGCTGCGGCCATCAGCAGCTGCCCGATATTATGAGCGATGCCGCCGGCCATGCTCACCCCCTCAACGTGAAGCAAAGTTTTATTCTTACAGACCGCCATCACAGCAAAGCTGAGAAGACCGCCAGATAAGCTGAACATCATGGTGGATAAATTTCCGAAGGTAAACCCTACCAGCACGATCCTGACCACGGAAACGCCGAAGGCTGTCCGGGTTCCCAGAAGATACAGCGCCGCCACCACCACCAGATTGGCCAGCCCCACCTTCATGCCGGGTATGGCAAAGGAAAAAGGAATCAGCGCCTCCACATAGCTGAACACAAAGGCCAGGGCAATCAGCACGCCGTACAGAGCGACTTTCTTCGCCACATGTTTATTCTGATCCTTCACGACAGACTTTGTCATGTAATCACTCCTCACTCCGCCAGACCGTCAAGCGCCTCGCCTGCGCCGCCCCGGACCGTAACCACCACCCGGTTTGGAAGGCAGACAATCGCCTCTCCGGTTGCGCTGATCCGCCCCTGTTTCTCACAGAGCCGGTCAGGACAGCTGGCATTCGTCACATGAGCGGAACCTTCCTCGATCACCAGCGTATTCCTGCCGCCGTCATATCCTTCAATGACAACCGTACGGTCTTCCGCCAGGGGATACCTGGCCGTCTCCCGGCCCTCCACCTCCACCACGGCCCACGCGCCCGGTTCCCGGTGAAGCAGCTGCCAGCCCAGCCCGCAAAAAAGGGCTGCCAGAAGAACAGTCCCTGCCAGGAGAATCTCTCCCCGAGGTTTTTGTCTATTCTTCCCTATATCCCCGTCCTTTTTCCCCATTTTATCACAAATTCTCCAAATTAAAAACCCTTATTGCGCCAGTTATCGAATGTTTCAAAAAAAAAACAACATTTTTGTCTATTTTCCACAATATTCCCCTGTTGATTTTCCCCCGCACAGGCGCGCCCCTTTTACAGCTCTCTGCTCTTTTTCGCGCAGGCTTTCATGGCCTCTATAATACTGCTGCGGAATCCTTTTTCTTCCAGCGCACGCACGGCCTCAATGGTGGTTCCTGCCGGAGAGCATACCATATCCTTCAGCTCCGCCGGATGCTTTCCGGTTTCCAGAACCATCTTCGCGCTGCCATAGACGGCCTGAGCCGCAAACTCATAAGCCTGGGCCCTGGGCATCCCTTCCAGCACCGCCGCGTCGGCCATGGCCTCGATCATAATGAATACATAGGCAGGAGAGCTGCCGCTGACCGCCACTACCGCGTCAAACAGACGCTCATCTACCATCACTGCCTTGCCAAAGCTGTTGATCACCTGGAGCACACGGTCCAGTTCTTCTTTGGTAACCAGCCTGCTTGAACTGACAGCCGTGATCCCTTCCAGCGCCAGCGCCGGCGTATTGGGCATCGTGCGCACCAGCTTCAGCTTTCTTCCGAAGGTGTCGGTGATTCTCCGCTTTGTCCAGCCGGGCGCCAGGCTGATCACAATCTGGTCTGCCCGCACCCTGTCGTTAATCTGGTCGATCACCGCCATATAAAACTGAGGCTTGATGGCCAAAACCAGCATCTCGGATTCATCCGCCACTCTTCTGTCATTCTCCACGACCTCCACGCCCAGCTCCTTCTGGGTCCGTTCCCTGGCAGGTTCCCATATGTCGGAAGCCATAATCTCCTCCGGACGAAACAGTCCTTTTTTGATAATGCCCCCCATGATGGCCCTCGCCATGTTTCCACTGCCAATAAAACCTATTTTTTTCATTTTATGAGTTCCTCCCCTCATTCATTCTCCCGCCTTTTTGGCACGGTTTTGCATACCTGCGAATCAACGCCCGTGCATACGCCGCGCCGTCAAGACAAAATTTAAAAGTTGTTAATATATCATACACCCAGCGTCAGCTGCCCTTCCACTTCCTCGGCAGCCTCTCGCTCGAATGTTCTGATCTTTTCATCATCCAGCCTGGGCAGCTCCTCCAGGCTTCCCACGCCGAAGCGGCGTAAGAATTCTTCTGTAGTGGCAAATAAAATCGGACGCCCCGGCGCATCCAACCGTCCCACCTCGCATACCAGGCCAAACTCCACCAGACGATTCACCGCATGGTCGGAGGCCACGCCCCGGATTCTCTGAATCTCAGCTTTAGTCACCGGCTGTTTATATGCAATAATGGACAGCGTTTCCAGCGCTGCTTCTGACAGCTCCTGTTTTTTGGGCTCGCTGGCCACCCGGATCAGATTTTCATAATATTCTTTTTTGGTACAGAGCTGAAAACTGCCGGAAAGCTCTAAAAGCCGGATTCCCCGGTCTTCCTCCTCATACCGGTCCATCATCTCGTGAAGCAGCTTTTCCGTCTTCTCCTGGTCCTGCTCCACGGATCGGGCCAGTGAGGCCAAAGGCACCGCCTGCCCCATGGTAAACAACACTGCTTCCAATGCCGCTTCTATTTCCCGTATTTTCATCCCAACATCCTCTATATAATCATTCCGCAACCTTCCTCCCGGTTCGTTGCTATCTTTATTTAGGCTTTGCGGCTCCTATCTCAGACGTTTTTACTGAAATTCCAGCTCCAGCCGTTCCAGCGCGTCGTCTGTTTCTGCCGCCCGGATCACAATATCGCCGAACAATTCTTCCTGCAAAAGCTGTACGGCTCCCACCTTCATCAGCTCCAGCACGGCCAGAAACGTAACCACCACCTCAAATTTTTCCGCTCCCTCTTCCGGAAAAAGAGAGATAAAAGAAAACTGTTTTTTCTCCCTGCAAAGAGAAAGGATTCCCGTAATCTTATCCTCCACTCGAACCGGTTCCTTCTCGATACGGCCGAACCGGCTGCGGACAGGGTCGATTTTCTCCTCCTGCTTTCTGATGACCATCTGAAAAATCTCATTCAGACGGATCAGAGAAAGCCCCTCTAACAGTTGATCCAGATCCACCGGCGGACGATAACGGGACACCTCCTCCGGAATATCCTCCTGCCGGTAAAAAATAAAGCCGGCCGACTGCTCCCGCTCCTGCAGCGTGACGGAAATTTCCCTGAACATCTTATATTCCAAAAGCCGTCTGGTCAGCTCCTCCCTGGGGTCCCGGACCTCCTCTTCCTCCTCTTCATCGACCGGAAGCAGCATCCGGGACTTAATATCCAGAAGGGTGGCCGCCATCACCAGAAACTCGCTGGCCAGATCCAGATCCGCCATATCCATGACAGCCATATATTCCATATACTGATCGGTAATCTCGGCGATGGGGATATCATAAATATCTAATTTATCCTTTTCAATCAAATGAAGCAAGAGGTCCAGCGGACCCTCAAACACCTTCAGTTTTACTGCCAGTTCCATTCAGACCCGCTTTCTTATCAAAATTCCGCCGCGGCCTCACTCAAAAAGCATTTGCGGAAACCTTTCGTCTTAACTTTATCAAAATCAGCTGGGGCCGATTGTTCAGCCGGATATTCACAGAATGCGTCCCCAATCCGGCGCTTAAAACCATCCGGCTTTCTCCCTCATCGAACAGCCCACGGTCATATTCCGGAAAAAACATATAATTGGGCGTCATCACGCCGCCCAGCCTCGGCAGGCAAATAGTTCCGCCGTGAAAATGTCCGGCCAGCACCAGATCTGCACCCCATCGGACATACTCCTTAAAATAAAGGGGCGAATGGGCCAATAATATATGAATCTCCGGTCCGTGCCCCTCTCCCAGTGTCCGTCGCAAATACGCCTGATCCATGGGCCTTTTTCCGACTTTTTTATAATATTTCCTAGATAAATCAAGACCGGTAATCCGAATCCGCTGTCCCTTGCGTTCCACATATTCGCTGCGATTCCTTAAAATAGGAATCCCCATTCTTTCGATCTGGTCCATATACAGATCATACTGTTCCCCGTAAACCCTGCGCTCCCGGTCCATCCTGTGCTCATGATTGCCCAGGCCATAATAAACCGGATACTTTTCCGACAGCGCTTTAGCCAAATGAAGCGGCACTTCCAGACTTCTCTGCCCCTTCGCCACCATCATATCGCCGCCTATGGCCACGATATCCGGATAGAGCCCGTCTATGGCCCGAAGCAGCAGCTCGTTATCCTGCCCAAAGGAATTATTGTGGAGATCTGTCAGAAAAACAATGCCAAAACCGTCAAAAACCTTGGGGAGTGCGGAAAATTCCACCGTATAGATCTTCGTCTCAAAATGTTTTCTTTCGTACTGAGAGCGTGTCAGCGCCACTGCAGTCACAGCCGCCGCAGAAACCGCAAATTTAGAAATAGAAATCATTCTGCAATTATAACATAGAATACCTTCTGGCGCAATCAAAGAGTTTTATCCGCTAATTCAGTAAAATTGTACTAAAAAAAATACAAGCGAGGAATTTTTCGATTCCCCGCTTGTCGGCATTTTCCATAAGACCAGTCGGCTTATATTCAGTTATTTTCCACAATTCTTGTAAAAGAATTCCTGTTCACTTCATCGTCCGGCACGCCGCTGTTTCCGCCGTTCTCCTGGCCGGCAGCCATTTTTTTCAAGCTGCAACCTCTTGTCTGACCATCCACAAGCCGCCATCCCGCCCGTCAGCACTTTCCATAGGATCGGCAAATTCACTTAAGAATCGTTCATTTGTACGAATACCTACCTGCTCTCAATTAATTAATTTCCGTAATCTTCCCTTCATTCATCTCATAACGGCAGTACTTTCCGTTTTCCGAGATAAAAGGGCGATAGGTGCAGCTTTTCGTATCTTTTACATAAACCACGCCGGTAGCGATCATTCTAACCAGCGCGAAACGGGTGTTCAGACTGGATATCCACTCGTAAACCTTTTCGTCGTTGGACTTCGCCATCACCAGGTTATAGCCGCCCTCACAGGGTGAAAGGCGGAAATAAATCTTCTCCTTATCCTTCGCCGGCGCGTATACCTGGCTGTAGATATAGGAAGAAAAGTTTTTCTTCACAAATTCCTGGAATGACTTTACGGTGTAAACTTCCTTGCTGACCTCGTCCGTAATCTTATCCCCTCTGTCCAGACGGATCTTAATCACCTGCAGCACTTCAACGCTCCAATTAATAAAAGAAATGCTGCTGTACTCCATGGAATTCAGCAGAGTGTCGATTATTTGTCTGGATAACACCGGCGCCTGTGTCGCCTCATCGTATAATTTCTGATACATCCATTTATCCTCCCTCATTTTTCTGGCCGCCACCTTTTTCGGGCATCCGCCGACTTTGTGCAAATTCCCTCAATCCCCTGTGCGAACCACGGTCTTCATATACATATATTATAAAACCTGGAAGGAAAAAAAGCAAGTGAGTGAAGGAGGTTTCAGGTTATGTACGTTTAAAGATACATTTGAAAAAATTACACGGCTTCGAACCGCGCCTGCTCATACGCCGTTTTTCACCAGCTCCTGAAACGCCTCTCCCCGCTCCTCGAAATTTTTAAAAATGCCGTAGCTGGCCGCCGCCGGAGAAAGGACGCAGCTTCTTCCCGGACGGGTTTTTTCCGCCGCCAGCTTTACCGCGTCTTCCAGGTGCTCCGTCAGATACAGCCGCCCGGGATTCGGAAAATCCTGATAATCTGCCCGGATCTCCTGATCGATCCGCCTGCCGGTGGCCTCCATCAGAATCACATGCAGCTTTGGATACCGGTACAGCGCCCGGATCAGTTCCTCATAATCGATTCCTCTGTCCATGCCGCCGATCAGAATCGTGTCTGCGTCCTCCACGCTGTGAAGGGCCTGGATGGCGGTATCGCAAATCGTGGAGATAGAATCGTCATAATATTTAATCCCGCCGAAGCAGCCCACATACTGCAGCCGATGCGGCAGGGGCTCATAGGTACATAAAGCCCGGGTAAAATCCTGATCGGAAATTCCCTGCTTACGGCAGACAGCGTAAGCGATACCGATGTCAAAGCAGTTGTGCTCTCCCACCAGCCTGGTCTGTTCCAGGGGAATCCGGTAGATACCGCTGTCATAAAATATTGTCTTATGCCATATTTTTATGGCATTTTCTCCGCTGGCATCATCTCCGGCAGGTTTCTTATCAAACCACATCCCGTACACCGGAATCAGCTTCCCGCAGGCTTCTCCCGCCGCCGGAAGATCTTCGCTGTTGCAGAAAAAAACATCTTCGGGCCGCTGGTGGAGATAAACCTGCTTCTTTGACGCCACATATTTTTCCATGGACCCGTAATGGTCCAGATGCTCCTCATGGATATTGGTCAGAATCGCCGTCCGGGGAGACACCGTCATATATTCCAGCTGATGACAGGACAGCTCGCAGACCACCAGCGTATCCTCGTTCATCTGTCCGGCCACATCAAATACCGGAATCCCGATATTGCCCGCCAGCAGACAGGGGAATCCGTTTTCCTTTAATATATGAAACAGCAGGGTCGTGGTGGTGCTTTTTCCCTTGGTTCCGGTAATGCCGATGATCTGATCCCGGTAACGGCTGAAAAACTCCTGTGTCTGGGAAGTGAGATACAAAGAGATATCCCCCAGCCTTTTTCTCAAGGCTTCCTCAACCCCTTTGTCCAGCACCACGCCCGGGCTTTTGAATATCAGATCAAAATCCGCAGCCGCTTTCTGGTGGTCCGCCCCGGCAAACCATGGAATCTCCGGCTCCAGAGAGGAATCCCTGGGACTCTGGTCAGCCACCGCCAGACCGGCATACCCTCCCGCTGCTTTAAGCGCCTGATACGTGGATCTTCCCTCCCGGCCAAAGCCCAGAATCAATACCCTTTTACCGACGATACGATTTCTCAACGTCTGAATCACAATCTTTTTCCTCGCTTCCCCTGCTTTTCCTAACCGTATTTTTCAGTCATTTGTAAAAATCCGGCCAAATGCGTCTTTCCCATATTTCCCGATCATGCCGCCATCCGCTTACAGACACTCCCGGCGCAATACCTTCTCAAATTCCTCCGGCAGCAGATTCTCGTTATCATAATAGGTAAAATACCCGTGATCTCTGCGGGCATGGACCTCATACAGACTGCTCTGCCTGTAATAGCGAAGCAGGGCAGGCAGTTCCTCCCCATCCCGCTCCATTCGCCCGATGGTCATGACAATGGCCGCATTGATCTCACTCCTGCTGCCCACGCACTCAAAGGGCTTTTCCTCCTGTATTCCCACCAGCTGCTCCAGCGTACCGGTCAGCGACGAATCATTCAGCATATCCGCGCCGAACATCTGCCGTAATTCCTCCTGAGACAGAAAAGGCGAAAGAATCAGATACACAAACAGGCACTTGGGACAATGGCCGCACCACACATCCTGCTTGCTGCCCACATTGCAGCTTCTGAATACCGGATGATACTGTTTTAATTTCGCGAAATACCGGGCGATCTGAAATTCGCTCAAAGGCCGCAGCAGACTGAAATAGTATACACCGCTGTGCAGATAGTTCCGTTCATAGCTGTTAAAGTCCGCCTCAAACTGAAAGCTTTTGGAATACTGGTGGTTCACCGTGCTGCCTGGCACCGTGCTCTCATTGGCGCTGGATTCGTTGGACAGAACCACATATTTTAACCGGTACAGATAGGCGGCCGCCACGGCGGAAAAGGCCACAATCGCGGAGAAAGGCGTGTGGCCGTTCAGATATCCCTCCCGGTTCAGACACAGCATATTCTGATCCAGCGTCCGGGAAACCATGGCCTGCCGGTCCGGTCCGTATCCCCCGGCCCGGCTGCAGCTGACCGTAGCCCCTCTCGGGTTGATCACGTAAACCATGGAATCCATCCCGGCCTTTTTCACCAGCTCCATAGTCACCACCGAATCCTTGCCGCCGCCCACAGGGATCAGACAACCGTTAAGAGGCGGCAGCGTTTCCGCTTCATGCCGGGAAGCTCCACCTGCTGATAACTCTGATTGAAGTGCTCTGTCTTCCTTCCTTTCACACGCTGTCTCAGAAAACCCGGACATCCGGCACCGGATCTCCATAAACGTCTCCGGATCTGCCTCCTGTATCCGATTGGTGTAGAAAAATTCGCCGAGGCCGTTGTAATACAGATTTTTCCACCAGACAATCTGCTCCCGGTCCAGACGCCCCGCTTCCACCCATACCGTGGGCGGGCAGCAGATCTTCCAGTAGCTTATAAGCTCCACCATTCCCAGGGAAAAAATCAGATTCCGGAACACGGGGTCCTCCCGAACGCCCCGTAATCCCCCACATACGGAAGGATTCTTTGGAAACTTCCATTCCGGCGCAAAGGCCGACAATCCGGGTATCCGAAATCGATACCGGACCTGAATTTCTTCTTCTGTTTCTTCTATTTCATAGTCTTCATAGATAAACGCAGGCCATTTCTCCCGCAGTTCCATATATTGTGACATCATGTTCCTTCTCTTTCCGATTGCTTTTTCATCGTATCCATCCGTCAGCTGCCATATGTATTACACTGCAATATCCGTCGTTCCATATACATATCACTGAAACTCATTATAGTAGATGGACAACATTTTTTCAAGGCCGTTTATGCAGCCAGCTTTTCTGCCTTTCCGGTCATCGAGGCGGCGTCGCTGACCCAGGTTCCGGCGGCCGGAGTCTCGTTTTCGGCTGACGACGTTCCTTCGCCCACCCCTTCTGTCCGGCTCTCTCCGGTTCCGGTTTCTGTCTGCGCGCCGCTTCTTCCGCCGCTCTGGCCGTCCGCCGCCGTCTCATCGTCATGCCCCTGTTCCGTATCCGGCGCCGTTCCGCCTCCTTTTAGTACAAAGGCTTCAAACAGCTTCCCCAGATAATCCGAATACTTCGCCGCCTCCACCTCATTCGCCGTCAGTACGTCCACGGAGCCGATCTCCCTTCCGTCTAACGTATACACCAGTTTACCGGCATACTGCCCCATAGTTACAGGCGCTTCCAGGGATTCCTCCAATTGCAGGCTCCGTTCCACCTGATCCAGTTTCTCCCCGGTGGTGCTCAGATAAGAAAATTCCTTTTCGTAAACCACCTCCACACTGTCCTCCTGACCGTTCACCACAGGAACAGCGGGCAGCTCCTCCCGCTTCGAGTCGTCATCCTGATACAGCGAACAGTTGGCATATCCGTAATTCAGCATGGTCTGGGCCTGGGAAAAACGAATCTTATAATCCGGCGCGGCCATGACCACCGCGATCAGCTTGATTCCGTCCTTTTCTGCCGTAGCAGACAGACAATACTTTGCCAGGGAAGTAGAACCGGTTTTCAGGCCGGTCACTGTAAAGGTATTGCTCATTTTCAGCAGCTTATTGGTATTGGCCAGGCCAAATTCCGTGGTGCCCTGTTTCGTGACATGGGTGATATTTTCCATCCAGATCGTGGAATACTGGCTGATCTGGGGATATTTCGTGATCAGCTCCCGGCTCATAATCGCCACGTCTCTGGCCGAGGTCAGATGGGTAGCCGATTCCGTCAGGCCGCAGCAGTCCTCAAAATGGGTGTTGGTCATATTCAGGGAGGCGGCTCTGGCGTTCATCATCTTGACAAATTCCGCCTCGCTGCCTGCCAGATGCTCCGCCATGGTTACGCTGGCATCATTGCCGCTGGCCACCACAATACATTTGATCAGTGTTTCCACCGTCTGCTTTTCGCCCTCCTCCAGAAATACCTGAGAGCCGCCCATGGATTTCGCGTAAGCGCTGGTAGTCACCTCGTCGTCCAGACGGATTTTCCCTGCGTCCAGGGCGTCGAAAATCAGGATCAGCGTCATAATCTTGGTAATGCTGGCGGGACGCAGCTGTTTGTCACAGTCTTTTTCATAGATAATGGTTCCTGTGGACGCCTCCATCAAAATTGCCGATTCTGCCGTCACGCCGAGATCTACCTGATCCGCGGACGGCGTACCGGTCTGTCCTGCGGCATCTGTCTGACCGTTTGTGCCCGCCGGATCAGTACCGGCAGACGGATTCTCAGCCTCCGGCTGATTTCCGGCAGAAGGCTGCCCTGCAGCTTCCCGCTGGCTCTGCCCATTCGTCTGATCCTGCGCTCCGGACTGGCTCTGTGCATTCGTCTGATCCTGCGCCCCGGACAGATCCTGTCCACCGGACTGGTTCTGCACTTCCTGCTGGTTTTGTGCCTCCGGCTGCCCGGAAGAGTTCACCTGGCTGACCGCCTCTGCCTGACCGGACTCTCCTGCCCCCGACCGGACCTCCTGCGCGTCCCCGGCCCCCTCAAACCAGATTTTCCCCGCCGCTTTCGCTTCCCGGGCATTTACCGGCATCAGAACGCCCTGTATCAAAACCACAGTCAGACACAGGACTGACAATAATTTTCTCATAGATTCCCCCATAAATTGTCCGTTGTTTCATTCTAAGCGGCAGACAGGCAAAATATTCCCGTTTTCACATAAATCCGTCTGTACAAACCGAAAAAAATATGATATGAATATGAACGTGGCCTTTCAGAGCCTCATGGTTCCGAGAGCCTTTGCAGATCTATTCATATCACAAAGATTTTTTTCGGATGCGGTATATCGGTTTGTATAGTATGCCGCAGATACATTCAGATAAAAAGGACGGGACAGACTGTGGAAAATCAAATGACATTAAAGACAAACCAGATTACCGAGGGCGTAATCTGGAAACAGCTTTTATTATTCTTTTTCCCTATTTTACTGGGAACCTTTTTTCAGCAGCTTTACAATACGGCAGACTCCGTTATCGTGGGCAAATATCTTGGCACCCAGGCGCTGGCGGCGGTGGGCGGTTCTGCAGAGCTTCTGGTCAAGCTGGTGATCGGATTTTTTATCGGTATTTCTTCCGGGGCCGGCGTCATTATCTCCCAGTATTACGGCGCAAGAAAGATGGAGGGTACAAGACAGGCTGTCGGCACCGCTTTACTGGTGGCGGTTATCGGCGGCGCGCTGTTTACCCTGATCGGCATCGCCGCCGCTCCCTGGGCTTTACGGATTATGGGAACGCCGGGGGAAATTATCGGCCAGTCCCTCATCTATATGCGGGTCTACTTTGCCGGCATGATCCCTGTTCTGGTTTACAATATGGGCGCCGGCATTTTCCGGGCGGCGGGCAATTCCAGGATGCCCATGTATCTGCTGATTATCTGTTGCCTGCTGAACATTGCCCTTGACATCCTGTTCGTACCGGTGCTTCGCTGGGGCGTGTTCGGCGCGGCTCTGGCCACCACCCTGTCCCAGACAGTCAGCGCGGCGCTGGTGATCACGGCATTATTCAGAACAACGGAGGAATACCGAATGGACCTCCGGCAGCTTCATTTCTCCGGAAAGCTGCTGAAAAGCATCCTCTGGGTCGGCATTCCCGTAGGTCTTCAGTCAGTGATGTATAACTTCGCCAACGTGCTTCTACAGACCAACGTCAACGAGCTGGGCACCGCCACCATCGCGGCCTGGACCGTATTCGGGAAGATCGACGGCATTTTCTGGATGATTCAGAATTCTCTTGGCATCGCCATCACCACATTTGTAGGACAAAATTATGGAGCCGGAAAATATGAGCGGGTGAAAAAAAGCGTTCGGGTCTGTCTGGGAATTTCTTTTGGCATCACTCTGGTCAGCAGCTTCCTGCTCATTACATTCAGCCAGCCCCTCTACTGCTTTTTTGTGGAGGACAGCCAGGTAATTGAGACCGGCGTGTTTATGATGCGCTTTATGGTGCCATCCTATATTACATACATCTGCATTGAAATTCTTTCCGGGGCCATCCGGGGAACCGGCGAGACGGTAAAACCGCTAATCATTACCTTTGTGGGCATCTGTGTGTTCCGGGTACTGTGGATCACCGCCATATTGCCTCTCCATAAAGGGCTGCGGGCGATTATCCTGACCTATCCCACCAGCTGGATTCTGACTACGGTTATGTATGTGATTTATTACAACAAAGGGAAGTGGCGCAGACGCATGGACGAAAAACGGCTTTAGCCTGCGGGCGGTATCAGCAGTTCATTCAAACTTTCATAAGAAGGACAGGTAGCTTTCATGAAACACAATCCGGCACGTATCGCCGCTTTATTCTTATTTATACTGTTTTTATTCTACGGTTTCAAGGCTTACAATGACTACGGCCTTTCCTGGGACGAACCCATCGAGCGCGAAAGCAGTCTGGTGACCTGGAAATACCTCCATCCGGAGGACGGCACGCTGGTAACGGACTCGGTTAATTTTAATATGCTCCCGGAGCTTCACGATTATCATTACCGCTATTACGGCACGGCGGCACAGCTTCCTCTGGTACTGGCGGAAAGCCTGACGGATTTTACCATGAGCCTTCACGATGTCTATCTGATGAGACATCTGTATGTTTTCCTGCTGTTTTTCTGCGCCGCTTTCTGTTTTTACCGGCTGTGCCGCTGCCTGACAAAAAATGACTGGCTGGCTTTTATGGGCGTACTTTTTTTCATCCTGACGCCCAGAATTCTGGCGGATTCCTTTTATAATATCAAAGACTCTCTGACGCTGTCTCTGTACCTGATCGCCGCCTGGCGGGGCGTCTGCTTTATTGAAAAGCCCACTGCTAAAAATATTCTGCTCCTGTCCTTTTTCGGAGCTCTGTGTACCAATGCCCGGATCGTAGGAGCCATTATACCGGTATGTTGTTTTACCGCGGCTTTCTTAAAAAGCATGGCCGACCATACCTGGAAACGGCAGCTGAGCATTCTGTCTGTCACCGACCTGCTGTCTCTGGGATTTTATATCCTGCTGTCGCCGGTCACCTGGCATAATCCCATAGGGGAGATGATCAATACCGTCAAAACCTTTTCCAGCTACGGCGGTTATGAGGGCACTGTGCCTTTCCTGGGACAGACCTACAGGCCGGACCGGCTTCCCTGGTTCTACCTGCCTTTATGGATCTGCATCACCACGCCTCCTGCCATTCTGGCGCTGGCTTTTACGGGCTGGCTGTCCCGGCTGTATGCGATAGCGGCATTCATAAAAAATCACTCAAAAAATACCGTCAGCCCCTCCATAAAGGGTCAGGGCGCCGCCAGACTGTTTTTATTCCTGTCGGCCGCCGTTCCGCTCCTTTACGCTCTGCTTTTAAGACCGTCGCTTTACAACGGATGGAGACATTTTTATTTTATCTACCCTTTTATCGCGTTAAGCGCGGTAGCCGGACTGAGCTTCTTATGTCAAAAACTAAAACGCTTTGCGATACCTGCCGGCCCTTTTCCTGCGCCTTTTAACGACCATTCTCATGGCACGGAAAAATTTGCGAAAACGGGAATCCATGCAGGCCAGCTTTTCTTTGCGGCGGTTTTCGGCTGTCTCTGTCTCACCGGTATCTGGGTCCTGTCCAACCACCCTTATGAATACGCATACTTTAACCTGCTGGCCAGAGGACATATAGAGGACAATTTTGAGAAGGATTACTGGGCCGTTTCCCAGCGGGACCAGCTGATCTATCTGTGCGGCGCCGTGCCCGAAGGTCCGTTCTCCGTATGGATGAACGACGGCACCCAGTCCTGCCGCTATCTGCTGGATACGGCAAGCCAGAACCGGATTCTCGTCACCGACAATGCCGCCCGGGCCGATTACCTGGTTGACCGCCATGTGGGCAATCCGGATAGCTCTTATTTTAAACTGGAGCACATGTATCAGCCTCTTCACACGATCACAGTGGACGGCGTGGCGCTGAGCACCGCCTACCGGAGGGTTTACGATCAGACTCTCCAGAGCTTTCTGATACAGGAACAGGCGGAAGGAACATACACGGCGGGTAATATCGACTGGTACTGCGATATTTCCGGGGCTTCCGATCACCCTCCTTTTTCGACAGAGCAGACTGCCATAACCTCCGGCAGCTTCGTCGTCTGGACCGGACAGCTGGCCCAGGCAGTACCCACCGACCTGATTATGGTTTATCCCGATGAGGAAGGCCCGGTTTCTCCGGAATCCTTACGGGTGGAGGTATCCGAAGACGGAAACCGCTGGACTGCCGCCGACACGGTATCGGGATGGGACTTTCATTTTGACAGTATCGACCTGCGCTTTATCCGCGTCACCTGCCCGGATCAGAACAGCGCCCGGCTGGAGGTCTGCGTTTATCAGCAAAGGGACGGCGGACAGACGGAGATTCCCGCCGTGATCGAAGGCGTTTCCTCCGACCTGAATCCCGATCAGGTGGTTCTGGCTGTGGACGGCACGGAGCTGACTCACTGGAGTTCCCAGGAACCTCAGCGGCCGGGAATGGAATACCGGCTTGTCTTACGCCGAAGCTGCTCTTTGTCCCATGTCACCCTTTCTCTGGGCGACAGCCCCTGGGACCGCCCCGCAGATATGGAAATCTGGAATTCCCCTGACGGAGAGACCTGGGAACAATTGGATGTCACGACGGAGGATGGAGAAAATTACTTTTTCGCGCCGACAGACTGCAGGTATCTGAAATTCATCCTGGGTCCCGGCTGCGAAGGAGCCGAAGCAAACTGGAGCATTTATGAGATCAGTCTGTACGGGGAAGCCGGACCGCTGCCCTGTCTGCCTTAAAAAGATGAAAAATCGGGTCAATCAGTAAACCAATTCAAAATACTTTTTATACGCCGATGGAATGGCATAAACTGTCTCCAGCTGCCGCCGGTCCGCCGGAATCAGCGGGCCGAACAGCGGCTTAAGCCGCTCCCAGCCGGAAACAGGGACGCTTAACCGCCAGCCGGTCATATGCCATTCCACATGGGTGAAGACATGTTTCGCCTCCGGCAGCCGCTCAACGATCTGTTTTTCGCTATCCTCATCCTTCCCGCCGATTGCGCGGTTCCGGTCATATGCGCCATTCACAACATTCCCGTCTTTTTTTCCGGTCCCATTTACCCCCAGGCATTCTTCCAGCCGCTCCCTGACCTGGTCTTCCTCCAGCTTTCCCTCCAGCGACGGAAATTCATACAGCCCGGCCAGAAGCCCCTGTTCCCCCCTCTTGCGCACACCGGTCTTCCCCTCCGACTGAATCAAAAAAACAGTTCTTTCTTCAATCCTTCTGGCTTTTTTTGGAGATTTAAAAGGAATCTCCCCGGTCAGGCCCTTCTGGTTCGCCAGACACAGACCTTCCCAGGGGCAGTCCCCGCATCTGGGACTGCCGTTTGGCACGCAGACCAGAGCGCCCAGCTCCATCAGCGCCTGGTTAAACGCTCCGGGGCAGTCTTCCGGGATCACCTTTTTCAGCTTTTGCTCCACCTGCTTTTTCACATCCGGCCGGGCAATATCCGCGGCGTCCGCCAGCAGACGCGTAATGACCCGCAGCACATTCCCGTCCACCGCCGGCACGGCAATCTGATAGGCGATGGAGGCGATGGCTCCCGCCGTGTAAGGTCCGATTCCCGGCAGTTTTTTCAGCTTCTCAAAATCTGCCGGCAGACAGCCGTCGTACTGCTCCACAGCCGCCTGCGCCGCTTTTTTCATGTTTCTGGCTCTGCTGTAATAGCCCAGCCCTTCCCACAGCTTCAAAAGCTGTTCTTCTTCGGCCCGGGCCAGGTCTGAAATCTCAGGATAGGCTTCCATAAAACGGGTAAAATATGGCTTCACCGCCTCCACCCTGGTCTGCTGCAGCATAATCTCGGACACCCAGACCCGGTAAGGAGACGGCTGCCTGCGCCATGGAAGATCTCTGGCATTCTCGCCGTACCAGCAAAGCAGCGGCTTCACCGCGCCTGACAGCCGTTCCTCCTCCGTCAGTGGATGCGTGGGGTCCTCCCTGTATTTTAATTCCCGGAAAAAATCAGAGAGCGGATTCTTGTCTTCTTCCGTATTCATAGCCTCTCCTTATGCGTTTTATGACCATATCTGAAACCATTCAGACAAAGAAACACAAACCCTTTTGTTTATCTTTTTATATTCGCAAAATCTCAGTGCCTGATCTTGTGAGACGCTTTTCCGGCAGACACAAAAACAGGCACAGAGAGGTTTCATTGCTTATCTATTTCGCCACAGGCTTCGTAGCTTCTTTCAGCCACTGTGCCACATCCTCCGTCACCCGGGGAGAAATCTTTTCATAAACTTCCTGATGATAATCGTTGATCCATTGAATCTCCTCTTCCGTCAGCAGCGAAAGATCCGCCGGCTCCAAATCGATAGGCACCATGGTCAGCGTCTCAAACCGCATAAACTGGCCATACTGGTTCTTCTCATCCTTTACGCAGAGCAGCAGGTTTTCCGTCCGAATGCCGTGGGAATTTTCCTCATAGTATCCCGGCTCGTCGGAGGTGATCATCCCTTCTTCCAGAACTGCGCTTTCCAGACCCGGCTGCCATTTCCAACGGAAGCTGTTGGGACTTTCATGGACGCTTAACAGGTGGCCCACGCCGTGCCCCGTGCCGTGATTATAGTCAAGTCCCCGCTGCCACAGCGGCTCCCTGGCCAGATAATCGAGACCGATGCCCCGGACGCCATTCAGGAACTTAGCCCGCGCCAGGCCGATCATGCCTTTTAACACCAGCGTATAATGAAGCCGTTCTTCATCTGTCACCGGCCCCACCGCTATGGTTCTGGTGATATCCGTGGTCCCCTCCATATACTGTCCGCCGGAATCCACCAATAAAAAGCCCTTCGGTTCCACCGTGGCGCAGTTTTCCTCCGTCGCTTTATAGTGACACATAGCTCCGTTACTGCCGTAAGCGGAAATCGTGTCAAAGCTCTGCTCCAGAAAGCCCTCCTGCTCCGCCCGGCACTGATCCACATACTGCTCCGCCGAAACTTCCGTCATCGGGATTTTTCCCACATTGGTTTTCACCCAGCACAGGAACTTCGTCATAGCCGCCCCGTCCTTCAGATGAGCAAGACGGGCATTTTCCATTTCCACAGGATTCTTTACCGCTTTTTTCAGCAGGCAGGGGTTCTGTTCCTCGATGGTCTGCTCCGGGTCAAGCTTCTCATAGATCGCGTCGTTCAGCCGATAGGGATCGATCAGGACTTTTCCCTTTCCTTTCAGCGCCTCCACATCGCCGATCAGACCGTCATAAGGCCGGATGGATACGTTCACGGCGTCAAGCTGCTGCCGCAGCTCATCGTTCAGTATCTCCTCATGAACATACAGCCACGCCTGCTCTCTGCCGATCACGGCATAGGCCAGCGCCACCGGCGTACATCTGATATCATTTCCCCGCATATTGAACAGCCAGGCGATCTCGTCCAGAGCGGTCAGGATATGGTAATCCGCTTCCTTTTCCTCCATCGTCTCCCGCAGCTCCTTCAATTTTTCGGCCACGCTTTTGCCGCTGTACTGCTCTTTCAGGAAAAATGCCGGCTCTTTCGGCATCTGGGGACGATCCGTCCACAGACTTCCCGCCAGGTCCTCGGCGCCGTAAAAACGAATCTGTTTTTTCTTCAGCGCTTTTTCCATTTCCCGCACTTCCGACACACTGACCACCCGGCCGTCAAAGCCCAGACAGCCGCCTTCCCGGATCTGTTCCGCCAGGTATTCCTCCACCGTGGGCACATCCGGCTCTCCCATCTTCATCAGCTCGATGCCGCTGCCCGCAAGCTCCTTTGCCGCCTGGATAAAATACCGGCCGTCCGTCCACAGCCCGGCCCAGCCGTCAGTCACCAGAAGAGTTCCGGCGGAGCCTTTAAAACCGGACATATAGGCCCTGAGCCGGAAATACTCTCCCACATACTCGGAGCCATGATAATCTCCCGACGGAATCAGATAGGCGTCGATTTCCTTCTCTGCCATCAGCTTTCTCAGCTGATTTAATCGTTCCTTGATCATTTTATTTCACCTCATATTGTATATAAAATTTATGATTAAGAATTTCGCTCTGCGAAATTCCGCACCGCAAAAACGTCGCCGGCAGCGACATATCCCTTCCAAATACTACAGGATTTTCTAATTGCCGGCGTATCCGTTACCTAATCAGGCGGAGCAATCGTCCTGTCATTTACCCTCTGTTCTCTGCATCAGCGTAATTTCATAGATAGACCAACGTTCCCTCACGTCCAAACCGTCCATATTTCCGGTAATCAGCCGGATGGTTCTGGCTTCGGTATCGGGAAAGGTAAACAGCACCTGATCCCTGCTCTCCACCGAAAGCTCTTCCCATTCCACATCATCCTTCGAGACAAAAATACGCAATGCCCTTGGATATTCATTGGGCGCATCCCCGGTATCCAGACGGATTCCCGAAAGAAGATAGACATCATTCAGTACAATATCAAAAGCAATTCCCTGCCTCTGCACATCCTCTGACTGCCATCGACTCATCATGCTTCCGTCCACCGCCTGTTCCGACGCCACCGAATTCTCATGCCCTGTCACCCGCTCGATCATCTGAGGGAAAAACTGCTCCGTCTGCGTTCCTCTATCCGCATATACCTCTGCTTCCAATGCCAGCGCCGCCCCATCCTCTGGGATCAATTTCTCTCGATGGATCAGCTTCAGATAACGCGCCGGACCGTTGCACCGGAACACGGTTCTCTCATTACAGACAATATAATCCCCATTGCGCTCCACCGGCTGCAGCTCCGTCCAGTTTTCTCCATCCGCAGATTTATAACACCTGAGCCCTTCCAGATATAACTGGTTTTCGTGACGCAGAGAAATCTTCGTCAGGTTCATCTTCCTGCCCAAATCTGACACAAGCGCCACGCCTTCCAAATTCTGCTCCGTGCCGGATTCCAGCTCCATTCCATCTGTCGCCGGCTCTGCTCCGCCTGCGATTGGCCCTGCTCCGTCTACGATTGGCTCTGCTCCATCTGTGATCGGCTCTGCCCTGTCCGGCCCTTGTACCAGATTCCAGACAACGCCGTTTCCGTTGCTGAACAGTTCCTCTCCATCCCAGGCAACCATGCTTCTCATCACGGCATCATCAGTACGACGGAATACGGAATTAATCGTCCTGCCGTCCACAACAGCAGAATAGACTTCCTCAAAAGCAAACTGCCGCTCCATCTGCTCGGCGCTGGTTTTCATCAAATCCCGGCACACTGCGTAATCTGCCTCCATAGGCGTATCCGCATACACAAGCCGCACACGATCCTCCTCAGTGAGCATCATTAAAGACTTGTAAAAATCACTGAACGTACACCAGACCTTGATTTCCTTCCTGTCGTCATGATCACAGATATAGCGGAACATATCTGCCTCCGACACCGCCCAGTAATCTAATTCGAAGCTTTGAAGGGCATAATTCCGCACGAACGGATTAAAATACATGTATTCATATGGGTGATTTCTCACCATCCATCCAAGAGTTGGCAGCATGCAGAACAACAGCAACGTGGTGCATACGATCTGCCCCCAACGACCGCGAAGCCCTTTTCCGGGCTGCATAACATCCCTTGCTCCATTCCGCGTCATGCTCCCGTTCTCATCCTGCCCTTTGCTCTCCTCTACATGCCGCCTGCGTCTCTCGTCCCAGCCCACCGCCAGCTGCCATAAAAACATTGCTCCGTACACAGCATAAATCATCATCACCGCATACAGAAAATAAAAATGCCTCCAGCCATTATACAGCGTGGGTCTGCGCAGCACCACATAGCAAAGGGGAATCACCAGCACCATACCAAAGAAAATATGCCACCACAGCTCCGGACATTCCTCCGGTTTTTTTCTACCCCGAACCAGAACTGTCAGTTTCCTGACCCATAGGATCAGCTGTTCTGCTATACCCAGTCCGAATAAAACCAAATACAAAATCGGCGTAGAAATAAAAATCCATACAAACAGATAGCTTCTCGGCAGGTTATTCCCCCGGACGGCAAAGCCGCGATACCGGAAAATATCATCCCAATTGGTAAAATCAGAGAAGGTTTTCACCGTATTTGCCAGCTCTGCTGCGGGATTTTTCCACAGAACCGGCAGGGACAGGATATATACGCCGATACTGACTGCCAGAACCATGAGCAGAAGCAGACACAGGCTGACAAATCGCTTTCCTTTCGATTCCGTATGCTTCCCTGTCTCTATGCTTTCTTTTGTCTCCGGATGTTCCATCAGGCTCACAAGCCCTTTAAGAAACCCCACAGCCAGACAGGAAGCCAGCACCACAGCTCCCACCACCCTCACATTAATACAGAGAGCCGACACTACGGCCAACACGATGCCTTTTTTCACCGTAGGCTTGTCCAAAAAACAAATGCCCGCATACAGGTTATCAATCACCAAAGAGAGAAACACAATATCCTTAATATTATAGAAGGATTCCGCCAGCATCCTGGGCGAAAGCACCAGCATTACTGCTCCGAGCAGCGCTCCCCACCGATTCCCGGTAATCCGTTTTCCGAGGAAATAAAGCGCGATCACCGCCCCGTAAAACAGTAAAAAGGTGTAAAAATGACGAATCAGATACACTGTTCTAAGGGGCAGCTGAAATCCAAACAAATGCTCCGCCACTACCGTCGGCAGCTGCACCGCTACCCCATAATACCGATCGGTATAGGTATCCAGCGCCTCAACCGACGGAAAATCCACAGAATCCGTCACGATTTCCGCCACAGAGGGCACCAGATGCTTGTAAGTCACCAGACAGGTATTCCGCTCCACATTCTCATCCACCGAGATGCCGTAATCGTCGAAAGCCAAACAGCCGTATATGAACAGCGCGGCAAAAAATATCAGCACACAGAGCGATACCTTTTTTCTCTCTGCTTTCCCGTGTGTCTCTTTCCCTGTTTCTTTCCCCGCTTTCCTTTCCGTTTCACTCCCCGTCGCTTTTACCGCTTCCCTTTCTTCCGTACCCAACCCGAACACACCTCCTGTTATCCTGTTTTTTCCGCTCCTGCTTACAGTCAGAACCTTTCTCCAAACGATTTTTTTAACCGTCCCAGGACGTTTTCCGTTTTCTGTTTTCCGCTCCCCACTTACCGCGCCTTCACCTCTGTCATAAACCCGATCTCATGAATCGACCAATTATTAAAGTTCTCCGCATCCACCGCTCCGACTTCCAAACGAAGATGCCGGCAGGAAACCGGTGCAAAGGTATAATGAATCCCGTCTTGGGTGATCGCGTCTATAGTCGTCCATTGCTTTCCGTCATCGGAACAGGAAATCACCAGATTTTTTCCCTCGTCCCCGGTGCTTGTATAAGAATCCAGAACGAGACTGTCAAATGTAATTGTGTCTTTCAGCCGAACCTGATAAAACATCCCTTCTGTCTGGGCCGTTCCGCTGGTCCAGCGGCTTTCCGGATTGCCGTCATAGGCATACTGCGTCTGATCCTCCCGGAGCGAAGCAGAAGCCGAATCGATCACCGACAGCGAAGCCGCTGCTTCCTCCCCCGGCAGCCTTCCCGTCAGCAGACTGATGGAAAATGCCGCATCCTCCACAGTTTTGTGCCGGATCATTACGTCCGTGACCGACTGTCCCTGATAAACTGCGGTCCTTTCGTTTTCCGCCGAGGCAAATTCCTGTTTGAGCTCCAGCGGGGTATAGTGCTCCCCGTCCTCCGACACCAGAACCTGAAGCGTCTCCATCAGCCGCTCATCCGTTCCCCGGGTTCCCTGAATAAATAATTTATCCATGACCAGTTCTGCCTGACTGCTGCCATGCAGAACTGTCTCGCCCCCCTCGCAGCTCATTTCCCATGTTACGCCGTTCACATTATACCGAAGAACATCCCCGTTTTCCTCCAGCACTGACCGCAGCGCCGGGTCATAGGCACGGCGAAACAGAGAACTGATCTTAATGCCGTCCACCCAGACGGCCTTCTGCTCGTCGTATAAGTAATACTGTGCCAGCCGTTCTTCCTCACAGGAGGCCGTGTAAGCCGTTACGATATAGTCTGCGTCATCCTGATTCACCACCTGCTTAATCCGGTTCCTGTGCTCCGGCGGCTGAAACACGATGGCATTCTCCGGCAGAACCCACACCTTTATCTGTTCCCGTCCATCCTGCTCACAGGCAGACCGGAGCAGCTCATACTGGCTTACATTCCAGTAATCCTTCTGAAAATATTCCGTCACATAGGGCAGGGCAATCCGGTTAAAAAAGGCATATTCATGAGGATGATTCCGACAAATCCATATCCCCACGGACAACACCGCGGCCGCCACTGCGCCGCCATAAGCCAGCGCCGCAGGATGCTTTAATATGACAGTTCTTCCATATACTTGTCCTTTTCGATTTTCTTCCTCCGCGATTTCCATCTTCTCCATTGCAGCTTGAGGGGACGCGCCGCTCTCCTGTCCGCGCTGTCCCGGCCCGGCTTCCTCCGATACATTTTGACTTTGAGCACTTTTCCTCTGCAGATTCCATGCCAGCTTTCCCAACACAGCGATCCCATACAGCATCACCAGCACCATCATCGGATAAACGAAATAAAAATGCCGCCAGCCGTTATACAGCACCGGCCTGCTGATTAGCACATAGACAAAAGGAACAATCAGATTCACCGCCAGACCGATATAATACCAGTCCGTTCCCTCCGGCTTCCGTCCTGCCGTCAGTCCTTTACCGGCACGCACTGTAAGCGCCGCCCCGCCGCACACAAACATCGCCAGATAAAACACCGGCGTAGTAATCCCGATATTCACAAACAGATAGTACCAGGGCAGCTCCGTGGACAGGATATACTCCCCCATAAAATAGGTATGGGTATACCAGACCACATAATTGGAAAACGTATCCATCAGGTTCATGATCTGCCGCCAGGTATCATGCCAGATAATCGGCGTCATTATATAATAAAATCCGAAACAGAGCGCCGCCGTCGCCAAACAGTAACAAAAACTTCGTTTCCAGCCGATTAAAGGTTTCCGCTCCCTTTTGGACGTTCGCTCCTTTTCGGACTTTCTCTCCGCTCTGACTTTCCGATTTGCCCTAAGCTTCCGATTTTCCCCGGACTCCCACGCTACCCCGAACAGGCTTTTCACAAAAGCTATTACCAGGCAGACTGCTATCACCATGGCCCCCACCACCCTGATATTGGTACAGAGGGCCCCGAAAAAAGCAAAAGGAACCAGCCTCTTCCAGGAAAAGGCTTCTATACATAAAAATCCAAAATAGAGGGTAATCACAAACACGGACAAAAACATCATGTCTTTGATATTATAGTAGGCATGAGCCAGAATCCTGGGGGTTAAAATCAATATGGACACCCCCAGAAGGGACATCCACTTTCCATGACCCAGTTTCCTGCACAGCCTGTGAAAAAATATCGTTGCCGCAAAGAACATCAGAAAATTGTACAGGTGCCGCATCAGAAATACTTTTCGGATATCCAGATGAAATCCAAACAAATGCTCTACAACCACCGCCGGTATTTGCACCGCCATGCCGTAATAACGGTCCTTATACTCCAAAAGCGGCGTCAGTTCCGGAAAATTCACCGTCTCCGTCACCACATCCGCCACGGAAGACACCATATAACGATAGGTAATCAGACTGCTCTCCCGCTCAATCAGCTCGTCGGTGGAAATGCCGTAATCCTTGACCGTCAGCAGCCCATACAATAAAAACACCGCAAAAAACAAAATCACGGCGCCGTTCGTTTTCATAAATCCAAGCAGTCTTTTCGTCATCCGTCCTTCCAAACCTTTAAGAAAATTGTCGCGCGCCGCCGACCTGCGGCGCTGGATTTAGTATACTATTATCACGGAAGGATTTCAAGGAGAATCATGAATTACATAATCCATACCGCATACCAAAGGGAACCGGCTTACGCCGGTTCCCTTTAACCTTCCCGTATTTCCTTCCGCAGCTTCCCCGCCGCGTCCATACTTGCTTATTCGCATTCTCCTGTTCGTATGCGCTTCCCTGCCTACGCTTCTTCCTCTTTCTTCTTTTTCTTCTGCATCCACAGCCAGATCAACACGCCGATCAGCGCTGCCGCGCCTACAACGCCTGCCGCTATGGCTACTGCGCCCAGGCGTTTTCCCTGGGCAAGAGGCACTTCATCGTCAGGAATGGTGTCAGCCAGAGGCACGTTTTCATCGTCCAAATCCACAAGCTCCTCCGGGCCGTCGTCCTGAGGTACGTCGTCGTCCGGGATGTCTACCACCGGCGTATCAGGAGCGTCAGGTGCAGCCGGGCCGCCGTCAGGTACGGCCGGAGCAGCCGGGCCGTCATCAGGCGCCGCCGGGCCTGCTGGGGCCGGCGCTGCTGGAGCCGGAGTTCCGGGAGCCGGGGTGGCCGGTGCGGGTGCTGCGGGATTCGCCGGTGCTTCCGCCGGTGCCTGAGGAGCCGCCCCCTGACCCTGACTCTGGCCGGGAGATGCAGAAGGCTGATTGCCATCTCCTTCGCCTCCGCCTTCATTTCCTTCTTCTATGGGTGTATACACAAAGGTAAATACATTGTCAGCCGCATTCTCCGTCAGGGTTCCGGTCAGATTATATGCCTGGGGCTCATAGCCTTCGATATACCGGTAAGACACCACCGGCTTATCCCCTACATTTCCATAATAGGTACTGCTCTGCGCCAGGGCATTTCCCGCAGCGTCCTGATAATTTACCGTGTAAGCCACCATATCGCCCCGGATGCCGTAGGCCACTACGAAATCCATGTCGCCTTTCACCGCGTAGGAGCCCTCCGCGCTGTCCCTGCCGCTCTGGCGTATCGCCTTTGCATAATATTTTCCGCCATCAGGAACTGACACAAAATCCTGGGCCGTCAGGTTCACCCTTTCGCCCGCCTTCAGGCCTTTGATCACGACAGTATCACTGTTTACGGTCGTATTCGCACTGCTGGAACCGTCTATAGCCGGCCCGCCCGTAAAGCTGCCGCCGTTATCGGGATTTCCCAGATGGATAGTAACCGTATACGTATAGGGCTCAGGCGTCACCGGATTCTGCGCCGCCCGGCAGTCAGTACCGGCTACGGACCAGGCCAGGCACAGGGACACAAGCCCCGTCAGGATCTTCCCCCACTTTTTCATAGCCTTTCCCTCCTCTTTTCCTTCCGATAAAATATAACGGCATAGATTAACAGCCCTAACCCGCTGACCAGAGCCACCGCCGACCAGGCCATAATCCTGTTCGCGTCGCCGGTATATACCCGATCCTGGGTATACAGATTGGAACCGCTGCCTGCTGCCTGATTTCCTGCATTGGCAGTGCCATTCGCACCGTTTGCGCCGTTCTGTCCGTTTCCTCCGTTCTGTCCGTTTCCTCCATTCTGCCCGTTTCCTCCGCCATTACCGCCGGAGCCGCCGTTTCCGCCATTATCGCCGGTTCCCTCGGCAAGCTCGGCCGCAAACCGAAGCTGCAGATCCGCAAATGTATTCTGGTACCCATTGCCCTGGGTCTCGCCGTCCAGGGAAACCGTCAGGGAAACTGTTCCTTTCTGTCCTGGCTGTAAAGAATCCAGGTAAATATACTCGCCCAGGCCCGTAGCCGCCTTATGGAGACCTTCTCCGGACTGGGTGCTCTCGCCGCCCACCGTGTCGCTGTTATAGAGGTCGGTTCCGCCCGCTGCCGAACCGGGGCCGGTATAATTCAGCCTGTAACCGTAGGCGCCGCCTGCTGCCGAGTCGCGGCTGTCCTCAAGGCTCGATAATACCTCGTTGGTCAGGTAAAAGCTGGCCGCCTTGTCGGCCCCGTTCTCCAAAGCCACATTGATCGTGATACTGTCTCCCGGCTGGAGCCCCGAAATATCCTCCGCCAGCTGGGTGTTTGAAAAATTACTCTCAATTTTATCCCCTGTGAACCTGGCCGCCCAGCCGTCCCTGCCGGTCAGCTCCTCCGCATGGACGCTTGCCATGCTGCCTAAAAGCGCCAGCGCCAGGATGGCGAAACGCCACGGTTTCTTCTTCATCATAAAAACATACCTCCAAATACAGTTCCGGTCACTCTCCCGGCCGCTTCTCTTTCCTCTCTGTCAATACTGCCAGCCCCTGCAAAAGAAGCGCCGCTACAATCACCGCTCCGGCGACCAGCTTCCCGTCATGGCTGGTAAGCAGCTCCGCAGCCCTTCCCAAGGCGGGGATGCTGTATACGACACTGCCAATAAAATTCTCATAAGGGATGGGGTTCATATCCTCCGTTTGGTTGGCGTCCCCTTTTGTGATAAACTCCCCCATAACCACCCGGTTCTCCACAACCCTGTGGGTGATGATGGAAGCGCTGTCCCTGGCTCCGTAAAAGGCAATCACTTCCTCTGCCCCCACCTGCTCAGGCGACGTTTCCCGGACATAAACCAGACTCCCGGTAGGGATCGCCGGTTCCATACTGCCGCTGACCACCGTGTAAATGTGGAGCCCGAAAATTCTGGGAACCGTTAAAGGCAGGCATCCAAGCACCAGCGCTATGAGTAAAACCATGCTCACCGCGCTAAGGCAGGCTGACACCACTCCTTTTCCTTCCCGCTTCTTTTTTCCGTTCCGTTTTTCCACGGCGACCCTCACCCCCTGACCGGCCTACCGCACAAGGCTCAGCGTCCCGTCCTGGGCGATATTCACATCCACGCCCCAGGCGCTTTTGATGGCGTCCACGGCATTGTGGGTCTGAACCGCATCCACCTCCACTTCCAGGTTAAAGCTGTAGCCGTCATAGGCATAGGAGGTGGTAATCTTGTTGCCGTCCCTCGTCTGGGAGAATACCTTCATGACATCAGGGTCGATGGTCAATGTCGTATTAAACAAAGGCGTCTCCTCCTCACTGGCAATGGGCTTCGTATAGTAAAGCACCAGACGCTCTCTGTAATCGCCGTCCGCGCCGCTGCCGGAAGCCTTTTCATCCTTCACCCAGCCATTCATCCCCTCTTCCCCATCCAGCTTGATCAGCTCCGGGGACAGAACCGTATTGCTGTTTCCTGCGTCGTCTTTCCAGCTTTTATAGACAATGACACGCACATAGCTGTCGATCTCGCCCGCATTGGTCACGGAAAGCGCTTCCGGATAGGGATTGCCCGGTTTAAAGCCCTCTTCCTCAACCTGTTTTATGATTCCTGAAAGCAGCGGCTTCGACTCCTCCACTGCCTGGTTGTTCCTGTCATAAGACCGGTAACTGACCACATCCTCGTTCTCAATCAGCCCGACGCCGATATAGGAGGCGGCAATCTGTATCCTGTAAGCATTGCCGTCGTTATAAATCAAAGCCGCCCTGGTGCTGCCCACCGTACTCAGCACCAACAGAACCGCGGCCATGCCAAACAGCAGGACTGTCTTCGTAAAAAAGGAGTTTTTCTTCTTCATCATTCACCCTCCTTATTCTCCGGCTGGGATTCCTGGGGCTGATCCGGCAGAGTGTTCTGGGATTCCTGGATCGTGATGCCATCATTCGTCCAGTCAGCATATGGATTGCCGTTCTCATCATAGAGAACCGGGGTGCATTCTGCGACTACGATAACGTTGAAGTTCATGCCGTCTGTCAGCTCATCCTTCGGCGCTTCGACCATTGCGCTTATTTCGCTTTCAGTTTTCCCTCCGGCCAGAACCTGAGACTCATAATAGTAGTAATCATCTCCGCCGTCTATCCAGCCGGCTCCCAATGTGGGGATAACCGAATATTCTCCGCCATACAACAGCCTTACCCGCACAAAACAGGGGTAATTGCCGGTATTGCTTACGGTGATATGTTTAATCCAGCCGCCTTCCACCGGCTCCACCGGTTCGACCGGCTCGATCGTGGTAAATCCCATATCCATAACAACGCCGCCGCTGGTTTCCGCGTAAGCGGTAAAATAAGCCATTGCCCTGCCCACCGCCAGGCCGCCCACCAGCAGGCAGGCCGCAGCGGATAAGCAAATCGTTTTTTTCATCCTGTTCTTTCTCATTGCGTATTACCTCCTTCTGCTGACTGGGAAGGCACATACTGCCAGTTACCGCCGGTTCCGTTTTCGCTTTCCGTATAGGCAAAATGGTTTACCACACTGGAACCACCGTTAACGCCGCCGTTGTAGATGTTAGTGAAGGAAACATTCTCCACCACGCCATTTTCCTCATCATACGCCTGCATTGGATGATCCAGCGTTACCGTACCGGCAGCTGCCGTATAGCTGGCACCGCTGTAAACCTCAGTCACCGTTACTGTGGAGCCTGCCGGGATCTTCCCGACCACATCGACTCCGTCAGCCTTTTCAGGACCGATCGTAACCGTATTCTGACCGGCGTCCGTGAAATCCAGCTGAACCACGTCGCTGTATACCAGATCACCATCTTTCTCTGCTCTCACCTCAAAGATAAAGGAAGCTTTGTCGCCCAGGCTGGCATTGAAATCAGACAGATTTTTTGTGATCCGCAGCCTGCCATAGCGTTCTTCCATCTGAGGCTTCAGACCCACCTCTACGTCGTACACCCAGCTGTCATCGCTGTCCGGGGTTCCGTCCGCATACAGATTAGTGGGAACTGAGATCAGATATGGTTTAAAGCTGTAGGTATAATTAGCAGAATCTACGGAGTCGGCAAGAATCAGGTACATAGCCGGATGATCCGCTATATTCTCCGCATAATATCGTCTCGCCATATCGGCAGCTTCTATCGTTGTTGTTCCAAGAGCGTTCTTTTGCTCTGAAAGCTTCTTTGCCATTCTCGCCAATGCTTCCCATGCATAAATATGATCCGGATCGTCTCGATCAACCCTTTCTAAATTAGCGGTTCTGGTCCTGCCATCCATGTCAGCACACTGAGCATAATCCTCATCTACATCTTTTACTTTTATCTCAATGCTCTGATCCCGCGTGTTTTGGACTACTTTATATTCGACGCTTTTTAGCGCTTCCCATTCTCCCCCGTCCAGAGAACCTTCGTATGTGCCTGCCGGCGTCTTCATATCAGCAACTTTATAATAATGAACAGGAATATTAAGTTCCTTTAATTCACTATATTCGTCCCATACATCATTCACCGCAAGGCTAAAAGTAAGTGTCAAATCCGCATTTTCATTTACTCCCGTCGCCCCGTACGCCACATTCTGCCTGATCGCCAGCAATGACACGGCAGTTACCAATGCCAGCGCCCATGCGCACCCCTTTATAATCCTTTTTTTCATCTCCACATCCTACCCTCCTATTACATCGTCTTCCTGATTTGCTTCCTCGGTTTTCTTCTTCGGTTTTAACACCGCCCGCATCACCAGGATCACCAGCGCCGTCACCGACAGCCCCAGAAGCAGATACAGCATATAGTAATTCTGCACCGTCTTTAACATCGTATCCACAGGCGTGCTCTCGACTTCCTCTTCCCCGTTGTAGGGAACCCGCGTCCCCCGCACCAGGAGACGGTGGGAGTTTACGCCGTAGGGGGTGCAGGTAAATAATGTCACCTGGTCTTTCCCCTCCTCGATCTGCAAAGCACTCTGCAACGTGTCCATGTCGTCCTTATCCACCATGTTCAGCACCTGGTCTACCTCATAGGCCAGCGTCTCATCCAGGATATGAATATAGAACTTATCCCCCCGCCCCATCTGGTCGATATCGGTAAACAGACGGGCACTGGGCAATCCTCTGTGGGCTGACAGCACGCTGTGGGTTCCCTCGCCGCCGATGGGCAGCTTCGTGCCGTTTAAGTGGCCGACCCCGGTCTGCAGCACATCCTCCGCAGTCCCGTGGTAAATCGAAAGCTTAATATTTATTTTCGGAATGGACAGATACCCCATCACGCCGTCCCCGGCGATATTCAGCACCTTCCAGTATTCTGTGCCTGTCAGATCCTCCTCCAGGTCGCCGAAGGCGTCCCCGTATATATTATTGCGGGTCAGGCTGTCGTCAAAGGATCTGGCCGCCGCCCATTCTCTCGTATAATCCTCCGGCTCCAGGGTGGACACCGCATCCTCATAGGAAGAAATCAGCTTGCTCTGCCGGTAAGTGTTCCATTGATCCGATATGGTCGGGTAAGTAAGGATTCCGAACCCTGCAAGGAACACCAGCCCGAAGAACAGGTTCATAAGCTTCCGTTTCATGCTTTCCTCCTTCTTGACGCGCTTGCCGCGTCATCAAGGTAGATTTGAAAGTTTACTTTCAAACTTCGTCCTCCTGTCCGGTTCCCGGTTCATCGGCAATTTCAGGTTCTCCCACGGCATCCAACCTCTCCACAGCTTCCGCTTCTTCCGTAGCTTCCGATTCCTTTGCCTGTTCCGGCATCTCGGTTTCCCCGCCATCCGCATCCGCTTCCTGTGCCACAGCAGCCTTTTGAGCCGCCGCCGCCTTTTGCAGCTTCCGGTCGCGGTATACCAGCAACAATATAAATACCCCCGTAACGCTAAGGCCTACGACCACCCACAGCAGGTAATTGGTGTGAAGGCTCATATTGCTAAGGGGCAGCTTCTCATCTGACAGCTCCGCCTCCACATAAGGCACCCTGTGTCCCCTGACCATGAGCCGCTGGGAATTCACGCCGTAAGGCGTACAGGTAAACAATGTGGCCAGGTCTTCCCCATCTACCACACCCAGACTGTCCACCTCATTCGGCTCCACAACCAGGATCTGATCCACCTCGTAACTGAGGGTCTCGTCTAATATATGAAAGAGGAAATGGTCTCCCACCTCTAATTTATCAAGGTCAGTAAACAGCGACGCACTGGGCAGCCCCCTGTGGGCCGAGATCACTGAATGGGTGCTCTCCCCGCCGACGGGTAGGGAGCTTCCTTCCAGATGCCCTGCGGAATGCTGCAGCACATCATCAGAGGTAGTATGGTAAATAGGAAGGGAGACATTGATCTTCGGAATCTCCACACTCCCCATCATGCCGTCCCCCAGAGGATTCAGGCAGGCCATATACTCTTTAAAAGCCTCGCTTTCCTCCCCCCTGACATCCGCCACTGCAAAGGAATCGGGGAGAATGCTGGGAAGCAGGGCGTCATTATAGGCATAGGCCGTCTGTAATTCCTGCTCGAAATCAATGGTGTCCCCATCCGCCGCTCCGGCTATGGCATCGGAATAGCTGGAAAGCAATTTGCTCTGCCGGTAAGTATTCCACTCATTGGCCACCAATGGATACAGCAATAAGGACAAACCAGCTAAAAACACGATACTGAACAAGATTGTAGTAAGATTTTTTTTCATCCGGGCTCTCCTTATGGCTGTAAATGTGTTTGCGGAAATTATGATTTGATATTGTTTTACCTGGGGGCAGGAAGCCCGCCCCCAGCGTAAAACTGTGTGTATCTTATGTATTCCTTCTGCTGTGTCCAGCAGCTTCGGCATTCGCCTTTTGATCAAATGATCGATTCGTTAAACTGTTCGCTGTTCTTATTTCGCTGCTCTTCTGCGGCTTACGAAGAACATACCAGCTGCCAGAATCATGATTGCGCAACCGCCAACGGTGAAGATCGTGGTACCGATACCACCGGTGGAAGGAAGGGCAGAAAGAGTAGTATCTACAATCGTAACCTGTGTAAAATCGGACTCTTTTTTGTTCTCTGTCACCATAACAGTTTTTCCGTCTATCTCTTTGGGCTCTGCAGTGCCAGGAGTAATTACTGCACCAGTCAGTGCTTCAGCTCTTGTATTCAAGCTATAACCCGTAGGAGCTTCAGTCTCTACAACCCAGTATTTTTTATCAGCATCCAGTTTAGTAAATGTTGCAATACCTAATGTTGTACCATCTTCACCATCACCTGTAATCTGCTCATCAACATATTTAAGAGCTGTCATACCCGCAGGAACAGAAGCACCTTCTTCTAATACTATAATCGCATCTTCAGCGTTTTTATATGCAGTCGCACCTTCATTTGATTCAACATATAATGCAAATTTTGCTCCTGCTAATGCTGTTCCATCTGCAGTCTCAGCAGTCTTTTTAACTGTCGCATCAACAGTCGGGCTAATTACTTTTGCGTCCGTTGTTGTGGGATCCCCACCTGTCAAAGAACTAATAGTGGAACTTACATTATTTTCTAACTGTGTTTCATTTGCTCCTAATTTCACTTCAACGTTATACCTGATCACTACAGCATCTGAAGCATTTGCAATCTTATAGTTGAATACAGCTGTAAAACTTTTTTTATCCTCTGCAACTGTAACGGTAACATCATTAGCAGATGCATTAGCACCATCTATTGTTACTACAGGAGTTCCCTGAATTTCTCCTCCTTTTACTTCATCCTTAATTTCAAATCTCGGATTCTCAATTGTCTGTGCAAGATAAGGATATGTTGCTGTTACTTCAAATGGAACTACATCGCCCTCTGAAACAGATGTGTTTCCTTCAGCAGAGATCTCTTTAGCTACCTGATCCGGCGCACCTTTTGCTGTAACACTCGTAACAGGTACTGCAGCGGTATTATCATTATTCCAAGCGACATATGCTAACATACGTGTAAATGTCCACCCATTTTTCTGAACTTCGATTACATATAAACCTGGGGTTACGCCTGTTATTTCAGTAACACCTGCATCCAATGTAGTATCTAAAATAATGTCTTTAATCGCCTTTGCAACTAATTCATTACTATTGATTGTGCCATCTGCAGCATCTTTAACAGCTTCTTCATTAGATTTACCTTGAGCAACATTTGCTAACTGCTCGATTGTCACGCCATTTGATAACGTTACGCCCTCAACCAATGACCATCCAAGCGGTGTTGTCGGAGCTGCTTCCGCAATTTTCGCATATTTGATAGTTGCTCCCGTTGCCTCTTTAACATTAATTGTAATCTTAGCTGTTGCATCCC
This sequence comes from uncultured Lachnospiraceae bacterium, assembly GCA_910588405.1. GTDB lineage: Bacteria > Bacillota > Clostridia > Lachnospirales > Lachnospiraceae > Paralachnospira_A. The sequence goes on from CAJUPT010000013.1 coordinate 52,694, forward strand.
CCGGTGCTGCCATCGTCGTCATCGACATTCCCAGTACCATCGCCATTGCTAAAAACAAGGCAAAAAATCTTTTCATCTTTTTCATGTTCTCATCCTTTCTTTTTTGGGCTTTACCCATAATTTTTTTCAGTTCCCTTTTCGATTCAGATCCTTCTGAACGTTGCATTGGTTAATAGTTGCCACATTTGATTCACGGCAGGGAGTCTGCCGGAAAGTAAAGATGTTCCTTAAACTCCTGCACACCTCCTTGCACGTTTGTTGTTATATAAAATCAGCACACCTGCCAACATAAGCAGTACACCGCTGATCATATACCGGTAGATTCCGGAGCCGCCGGTGGAAGGGAGTTCGTAGAGAAGATCGTTTTCGAAGTAGAAAATCCCCGAATCATCGGCAGATATTGCATTATTAGTTCCCACTTCCGTAATTGTGGGTACGTTCTTCTCAGCATCAAATATAATCTTCCACTTCACATCACTAAGCACATAATCATTTGGAGCTGTAATCTCTGATAAGGTATACTCATCTCCTGGCTGAATTACAAGTTCATCCAACACACTACAGTCCTCATCCGAATACCATTCTACACGCCCTGCCTCATTCACACCGGGAGTATTAGGATCATCCCTTCTTGAGAGACCATAATATGTTGTTCCCTCTTTTTCCAGTTTAAACTTTGCTCCTTCTAATAAATCGTGTGTAGAACTGCTTCGCTTTACAATTCCCCACTGATATTCTATTGTTTGAGCGCCAACAGGAATATTGGTGATTGTTACTTTTGCATCAGTATTTAATTTAATGGCACCATCAGCTATTGTCTCGCTTCCAGCAATTACAGCCACACCTGGTGAACATGTATCTTGATTAACTGTTTTTTGATACTCATTATATTTAGGATTTTTCTCCGCATCTAGTAAAGTATCTAATCCAATTTCCTCTACATAGAAGTCCGTATCAGATAACAGCCGCGGAATCACCACGCTATAGCCTGCAGGAATATTACTTATTTCTCCATTTGCAGTTGAATAGCCGTATACTTCAGCATCATTTATATTTGTTACATTTGTCGAAACTGGACTATTACTATTATTTTTACAGTAATTCAGCTCCGAATCCATCAAATAGTACGGGCCGCTTTTATATTCTGTCAGCGTGGATACATCCTGATCCGACTGTTCTTCTAAATACACTTTAAAAGTGTATCTGTCACCTTTTATCGCATCTGCAGCTGATCCCTGTATCGCTTTTGTAATAATCAGCTCATTCCGATTGGCTTCGGAACACTCATTTTTAAATATTACTTTACCAGCCTCGCCTACATACATCTTTTCTGTCTGAGCGATAAAAGTCTTATCTGAAATAAGTGTTCCGGCATCTATCTCGTTTCCCGATGCGTCTAATTTTTTTATTGTAGTACCGTCTACAAGAACATCATTATATTCCGCTCCTGAAATGCCAATCTCCTGTACATAATATCGGATTCCGGCATCAATACCCTCAAAAACCGCTGACTCTCCGTGTTTCAAAGTGAATATTCCATTTTCGCCAACCGTTCCATATCCAACGGCTTCTCCATCCTTTTTAATTGTATACTTTGTATTCTCAGGCATTAGATCATATTGACCAGATCCTACTTCGTTCTCAATATACAATTTAAAGTCGAAATCAACGTTCGAATACTTAGCATTTTCTGTATTTGTGATTTCTTTGGCAACCTCAAGAGTTTGTGCCTTTTGAGGTTGGAGGTTAAATTTCAAAGAACAGTTTGATGCCCATCCGCCTCTCTCTAAATAGAAAAACTCAAGTCTGTGTACAGAATTATCGGCAAAAGTCGTTTTGCCATCTTGCCAGTTGAAGAGTTCTTTTAAGGTTGTATTACCATTATTTTTCGACGTAATGCCCCCATTTTCATTTAACACCAAAACCTCATTAGGTATCTCAACTTCACCTGTAGCAAAATTAATTTTTCCATTTACTTTGCTATGAACACCGCCTAAATCTAACACTAATCTTCCATCAATATACACCCAAACATCATCATCTCCTGAGAATTCGAAGATCATATCATCATTGCCAATTTTTCCTCCCTCAGGCTGCGTGAAATTAAATCCAATATGCATACCAAAATGATATCGTGTGCTATGATTCTTAAAGTTATGACTCATACCTTGCCCATGCGACATATACCAATCAGGAAACACTAAAAAATCATCAAGTTTTTCAAATGGATAAAATTGACACGGTTTAGAATTTTTATCCTCGTAATCTAATACCGATTCATCATATACAACAAAATTTTTATTACCCTCCGTATTGTCATAATAGGCATAATTTTTTTCGCTGTTATAAATATAGTATCCGTTGCTATCTTTGTGGAATAAATGATTTAATCCCGTATACGTGTCTGCTTTACCATCTACTGCCTTTGTCATATAACTATCCTCAAATAATGCAGACAAGCTTTTTCCCTGTAAGTCTTCTTCAAGACCTATACCCTTTATCTGTCTCGTTTTAGGATAACCAGCATAATTATCTTCAGCCCCTGATGGAATATCATCTTTATAGAGTTTAGAGTCTACTATACCTTGAGTCGCTATGCCGACCTCTCCATCTTTATGAACTTTATTCCACTCATTATTAGTGTCACGGGAACCTTCTAGAAAAAATACCAAGCCTTCCTTCATTACCCAATTATCCGACATTCTCATAGTTGGATCTGGACTCTTATCGTTTCTTTTATAGTCAAACAGTTCAATATCTACAAGCCCTGCCGTATCCACTGTATCTATTGTTTCATTTGACCTATAAATCAGGCGTACTTCTGCTGTCCCTACATTCAGCCACCCCTTTTCATCTGCCATTGTATCGGCCATCTCTGTAACACGATACTGCAAATTCAGGCTCCCATCAGCATTTGTTTGATAACGTAGATATAAAGGAATGATTCTTTGTCCAGCTTTTCTAATCTCCATATATGAATAAACATATTCAATATATTCGTCATAAAAATAGCCCTCTGAATCAAATTTCTTTTCCCGAAATATATCTTTAGCTCCACTGGGTTTTTCATCTGCTGCTATAGGTGTATCTACTTCCAAATTACTAAAATCATATATTATTTCTTCCTCAAAAGGTTCCCCATTTGTCTTACAGTAACTCGCTGTCGTTGTCACCTCACGCGAAGAATATACAAAAAGAACATATTCATCACTTGCTACATCAGCAAACACTCCACTGCCCGCCTGCTTATAACGTATTTTTCCAACATTATTTGCTTCTATCATGGCCTGCAGTGCGGTGATCGGGATCGCAGTATCCGTGTCAAATTCTGTATTATCTACTACAGCTCCGCTTTGCTGTACGACGAATGCCTGTTCAAAATGGTATGTCGTTTCATCATTACTTTCAATTTTATACAGGCCTTTATTATCACCGTTTTCCGTAATCGTATCCATATACAGGGTAGGCGGAGTACCCACAGATGCCACACTAACAGTTCCAAATGAAGCATCTAAAGGTTTATATTTACCCTCTTCCTCTTTTACAATATAAACATTGCTTTCAAGCGTCTTAAGGACACCATCCTCCGTCTTCACCCACGTAATCGTAAACACCGAAAAACTATCTACCACAAACTCTGCTTTCTGTATTTCATCCGTCACAGTGGTATCTACGGCGGCGGCTTCTATCTTTTCTGCTTTTAACCCTTCCTGGGTTTCCTTCATATGTACGACATCGACGCTGTCGATCTGCACGTCTTCGCTGATTTCCTCGGGTACGGCCGCTTCAATGAAATCCATGGTTACGGACACATTTCCATTCGGCTCTTTCTCAATCAGATTGCCTTCCTCATCTTCTACCAGGAAGCTGATATCATAGGCCAGGAAGCCTGCGATTTCTTTTGTGTCGTCGTCGGCTACTGAGGCTTCCAGTTCTTTCTGTACTTCCTCGTATTTTTCATTGATCGCTTTTGCTTCCTCGATCTGTTCCTCAGCGACATCCCTCTTTGCTTCCAGTTCTTCTACGTCCTGCTTTACCACGGGAACTACCTTAAGCTCTGCGCCTGCGGGAATTACGCCTTCCTCTGCAGATACCGTGATCACAACCTGATCATCGCTATATTTCTCTTCAAAAGGCGGAAATTCGGCTTCCACTTCATTCCCCGACACTGTCCCCGTCTCCACACTGTCATCCGGAACCGTTCCTTCTTCCGTGCCATTCTCCGTACCGTCGGAGGGGTTCTGCGTATCTTCCGGCGTTGTCACATCATCCGTATCCGTGGGAGGATTCTGCGGATCTTCCGGTGTCATCACATCATCCGTCCCTGCGGGAGGATTCTGCGGATCTTCCGGTGTCGTCACATCATCTGTCCCTGCGGGAGGATTCTGCGGGTCTTCCGGCTCCGTATCTTTATCCGTCACGGCAGGAGGATTCTCCGGATTTTCCGTATTCCCATTGCTCTCAGCCGGAGCCGTCTTATCAGGCTGGGGGGTATCGTCAGGCTTCGGCTCTTCTGCGTAGCAGCCTGCCTCATGGCTATGCTCTTCCAGCTCACAGGCCAGTTCCTTCGAAACCGTATAACAGACATCGTCATGGGTATGCTCTTCCCCTTCCGCCAGATCACAGGTCAGCTCCCGTGTCTCCGTATAACATCCGTCGTCGTGGGTATGCTCCTCCTTTCCGCATTCAGGGCTTCCCTCGAAGGCGACGCCGTACTGTGCCAGCGTCCCCATCACGCCGCCCACTACCAGAACGGCCATCAGAATCCAGGCCACAAGCGCCCTCCGGTTTTTCTTATGGCGCTTATTCAGTTCATCCAAATATTCCCTCGCAAGTTTCTGCATTTTTCCACCTTCCTAACGCATTGATTCCATTTCCGTCCGGCCCGGCGCCTTTGCCGTGGTTTCAAGCCTTGCCGGAAGCTTATTTCCATATTTTCATACGGGCCGGAGGCCACGCTTTTATGACTGCCCTGCCGACGACCTGATCCTTTCTCACATATCCCACGGATAAGTCCCGGCTGTCTACGGATACGGCTCTGTTGTCCCCTAGCACGAAGAAGGTTCCTTCCGGTACCGTCACGGGGAATTCCAGCTGGCATTTTTCCAGGCTTTTTTCCCTCAGGTACGGCTCTTCAAGCGGCTGTCCGTTTACAGATACATTTCCGTCCGTGTCTATCTCTATCTCGTCTCCCGGCATGCCGATCACACGCTTCAGGAGTATCTTTCCCTCATAATAAAACCCTGCGATATCCCCGGCGCCGACCTCTTTCGTCCGCCGCAGGAACAGGATCTCGCCGTCTGACAGTGTCGGCTCCATGCTGTTCCCATCTACCTCGATCAATGCATATATCCTGGTGAGTACCAGCCCGGCCACAGCCGCCGCTATGATAAGGGCTGCCGCCATGTTCCAGAGTACTCTTCTCCGGCTGCACCTGGCTTCTTCCCTGGCAAGCTCCGCCCTGAGGCTTTCGATCGAAGGAATCTTCAAGGGTTCTTCTTTTTTGCCTCTCACTTAGCGACGCCGGTTCTTCCATAATGGATGGGGATGATCCGTCCGGCATTCACCGCCTGCCGTTTTGTTCCTGTCTCGTAAACAGGTACTGCCCGGGCTTTCCATTCTTCCACTTCCTGCTTCAGCATGGCGATCTGTTCGTCTTTCTGGTTCAGCCGTTCGTCCTTCACGTCCAGCTTCTTCTTTAACCGCTCATAGCTTTCCATCACCGTGTCCATCTGCTGCTGAATGGCATCCAGCTGTTCCCTCAGCCGTCCGGACTCCTGATCCAGCCGCTCGGCTTCCTCACATTCCATCAGAAGCATCTGCAAAAGCTCCCTGCGTCTTAATCTGCGTAATTCTTTATCTGCCATAGGATCCCCTCCTTTTATGCCTCGTTCCCTGTTTCTTTTGCGCCCTTTTGTTCTGCTTCATCCAGTGCGCTGTCTATGATTTTGATCAGCTCCAATGCTGACCGGAAATATACCGTCTTGTCTCTGTCCAAATATGTGACCATGCCCTGCCAGCTGCTGTGCTGCCTGTGCTGTACACGGATGACAAACGTTCCCATGTCCCCATGCTGTTCCAGTAATCTGTCATCTTCCATTACTTTCGTCATCCCTTCTTTTTTTTTGTCGCTGTGCGCCTGCCCGTGTAGGTTCCGGTCGCTGGTTCCTTTGTGGGGGAACCCTAATGCATCGAACAGTGCTTCGGCGGTTCTGATCACGCCTTCATATCCCCGGAAAGGGATTGGTTCCGTGCTGTAGCCATGATAGAGACGTCCTGTGAGTATGCCATTGACATTTTCGTCGGCGCAGAGCACGATTCCGTTTGGCGTTCCTATATAACGTCCGGCTTCTGCCATCCCCATCACCCTTTCTTCGTTTTCTGTACCTATCATACCAGCCCGGTACTATCCCCATCCCTATCCATTTGATGGAAAAGTGCGTTTTTTTTAATTTTTCAGTTATGGCGGATATGCCGCGATCCACAAAAAAAACGCCGCTCAGTAAAATGAGCGGCGTTTTTTGTAATACATCCCGTTTCACTTTTTCTTCTTTTTGCGCCTGTTTATGGTACCACTTTGATATCACGGCGCTTCACAAATCACACTGTTCACATGATACTGGACGCCGGTGCGCTGCCTGCCGGTGGTGAAATTCCGGCTGATGCGGTTTTCCACGATGTCGCAATCCTCCCTAGTACAACATTGCTTAAATAATAATGAATAAATGTTGCTTTTTTATTGTAG
>CAJUPT010000014.1 GCA_910588405.1 uncultured Lachnospiraceae bacterium
TCTTGAAAAAATTTGCTCTGCAATGAAAATGGACCTTTTGACACCCGAATCCTATGATACAAAAACGCTCCGCGAGGATGCACAGGGTCTGCCCCAGCGAAGCGAGGGTACGCAAACGCAGAGGAAATTGTCGCTTAAAAGCGACGCGTTTGCGGCGCAGAATCCTGCTTTGCAGGATTCTTATTCAATTATTACGAGTTATCCGGCAGAGAGCGTTAGTATTGGAATTTTTGCCGGATTTAATATAAAGATGAAAGGTGCGCAGATGGAACAATTTTTGCAGGTGGGAGTCATCACGTCCACCCATGGCTTGAAAGGGGAAGTGAAGGTATTTCCCACCACGGATGACCCGATGCGGTTTAAACAATTAAAAGAAGTAATTCTGGACGGAAGACGGGAGCGGCTGAACCTGACGGTGGAGGGCGTGAAGTTTTTCAAACAGTTTGTCATATTGAAATTCAAGGGCATCGACCATATCAATGATGTGGAGGCTTATTTGAAATGCCCCTTGCTGGTCACCAGGGAAAATGCGGTGCCTTTGGAGGAAGGGGAGTATTTTATCGCGGATCTGATCGGTCTGAAGGTGGTGACGGATGCCGGGGAAGATTTCGGCGTGCTGACGGACGTGCTGCAGACAGGGGCGAATGACGTGTATGTGGCGGAACATCAAGGACAGGAGGTGCTGCTGCCCGTGACCAGGGAATGCGTTCTGGATGTGGACATCGAAGGCGGAACCGTGACAGTGCATATATTGAAAGGATTGCTGGACTGATGAATTTTCATGTGATGACCCTGTTTCCGGATATGATTATGAATGGGCTTGGCACCAGTATCACAGGACGGGCGATGGAGAAAGGCTTGATTCATGTGGAAGCGGTCAATATCCGGGATTATTCCCAGGATAAGCACCTTCATGTGGACGACGCGCCCTATGGCGGCGGCGCAGGCATGGTGATGCAGCCGGGGCCGATCTACCGTGCCTGGCAAGCGCTTGCGGAGCAAATCGGGAAAAAGCCTCGGGTGATCTGTATGACCCCCCAGGGCTCAGTGTTTACCCAGAAAATCGCAAAGCAGCTTTCCGAGGAGGAGGATCTGGTATTTTTATGCGGCCATTATGAGGGGATCGACGAGCGGGTATTGGAAATGATTGTAACCGATTATCTGTCTATCGGAGATTATGTGCTGACCGGCGGGGAGCTGCCGGCCATGGTGATGATCGACTGTATTTCCCGGTTGGTTCCGGGGGTTTTGAATAATGAGGTTTCCGCCGAGTTCGAGTCTTTTTCCGATAACCTGCTGGAATATCCTCAGTATACGAGGCCGGAGGATTTTTTGGGCAGAAAGGTGCCGGAGGTGCTTCTGTCCGGCCACCATGCGAATATCGAGGCATGGCGGCGGCAGCAGTCCCTGATCCGGACGGCAGAGAGGCGGCCTGATCTGCTGGAAGGCGCCTGCCTGACGGAGAAGGAGCGGGCGTTTGTGGAGCAGATGAGACGCAAGCTGCCTGCTTCTGCTGAGGAGGAGAAGGGATTCCATGCATGAAACACCTCGCGGAATAGTGATGCGTGAACAGCAACGATTAGATGACTGAAATTTCGGATTCTTAATCTCAGGCGGTTGTGAAATGGTAATGATTGTGATACACTGTAGGATGGATGTGGATATGAGAAATTTCTGCTTTTATGAATGAAGTATTAAGCAAAATACACTGACGGCATCTTTGGCCGGGATACCGAATGCTTACAAAGGATGTCTGAAATTGCGGGGGAATAGAAATCATGATAGCCATTATTGATTATGATGCCGGAAATTTAAAAAGTGTTGAAAAAGCCCTGGATTACCTGGGGAAGGAAACTGTGATAACTAGAGACCCCCGAAAGATTTTGGCGGCAGAGCAGGCGATTCTGCCTGGGGTGGGCGCTTTTGGAGACGCTATGGGGAGCCTGAGCCGGTTTGGCCTTGTGGATGTGATTCACAGCTTTGCTGACAGTGGAAAGCCTTTTTTGGGAATCTGCCTGGGGCTGCAGCTTTTCTTTGAGGGCAGCGAGGAAAGTCCCGGTGTAAAAGGATTGGGTCTGCTGCCAGGAAAAATCAAAAAGCTGCCGGGAGGAACAGGATTGAAAATTCCTCATATGGGATGGAATTCTCTGAATATCAGTGATGGAAAGAGATTGTTTCAGGGAGTCGGCCAGGGCTCATATGTGTACTTTGTACATTCCTATTATTTGGAAGCCTCTGATGCAGCAGATGTGGCTGCCACTACGGAATATGGGACCTGCATCCATGCCGCTGTGGAGCGGGGCAATTTATTCGCCTGTCAGTTCCATCCGGAAAAAAGCAGTGAGATTGGGCTGCAGATTCTTAAAAATTTTGCAGAGTTGACAAAATGATATTATCTGGTTTCAGTATCACATGGCATTTTCCGCAGTACTTGTAGAAAACCGTCTGTTTTGCGAATAAGTAACGTACGAACAATGGCAGAATATTTCTGCAGTGCGGGGAATGTAAGAAGCGGAAAGTGAATCCAAGAAAGAAGAAAGTGAACAAATGCATACAAAACGGATTATTCCTTGTCTGGACGTCCATGACGGCCGGGTGGTAAAGGGTGTTAATTTTGTGAATTTGAAGGATGCCGGCGATCCGGTGGAGATTGCCGCCGCATATGACAAGGCAGGGGCTGACGAGTTGGTTTTTCTGGATATTACGGCGTCCTGCGATCATCGGAACACGGTGGTGGACATGGTGCGCAAGGTGGCGGAGAAAGTGTTTATTCCTTTTACGGTAGGCGGCGGAATCCGTACCGTGGAGGATTTTAAAGTGCTTTTGCGGGAAGGAGCGGATAAGATTTCTGTGAATTCTGCTGCATTGGAGAATCCGTCCCTGATATCGGAGGCGGCTGAGAAATTCGGCAGTCAGTGCGTGGTGGCAGCCATAGATGCCAAGCGCAGGGCGGACGGCAGCGGATGGAACGTCTATAAAAACGGCGGGCGTATCGATGTCGGACTGGATGCGTTGGAGTGGGCAAAAAAAGCATGTGAGCTGGGCGCCGGAGAGATTCTCCTGACCAGTATGGACTGCGACGGTACGAAGGCGGGCTATGACAATGAACTGACTGCGGCCGTGGCACGTCTGGTTCCGGTGCCGGTCATCGCTTCGGGCGGAGCCGGGACGACGGAGCATTTCTATGATACGCTGACCGAAGGAATGGCGGATGCGGCGCTGGCGGCGTCCCTGTTTCATTATAAGGAACTTGAGATTATGGAGCTGAAAAAATATCTGCGGGATAAAGGGATTTCCGTCAGGATATAATACTGGCGGACGGATACTTATATAATGAATAGTTAGAAATATAATGTATAGTTAGAAATTTTGCAGCAACCGGTTTTATGGAATGATATGTTGTGAGGGACATGAACGATACGGAGGATACGGAAATTGCTCCGTGAAAGGATTTACGGACATCGGAAATTTTAAGAATACATGAAGAGAACAGGAGGATAAGTACATAGCATGGCGGCGATCACGAACGACTGGCTGGCTCCTTTAGAGCCGGAATTTAAGAAACCTTATTATGCAAAGCTGTACCAGACGATCAGGGAGGAATATGGCAGCAGGAAGATCTTTCCCAGCGCGGACGATATTTTCAATGCCTTTGCTTTTACGCCCTACGGTCAGGTGAAGGTGGTAATTCTGGGGCAGGATCCTTATCACAATGACGGCCAGGCTCACGGACTCTGTTTTTCCGTGAAGCCGGAGGTGGAGATCCCGCCGTCCCTGGTGAATATTTATCAGGAGCTTCATGATGAGCTGGGATGCTATATTCCTGATAACGGATATCTGAAAAAATGGGCGGATCAGGGCGTGCTGCTTTTGAATACGGTACTGACGGTCCGTGCCCACTCGGCGAATTCCCATCGTGGAATTGGCTGGGAGGAGTTTACAGATGCGGCAATCCGGGCGGTGAATGAGATCGACCGGCCGGTGGTCTATATGCTGTGGGGGCGCCCGGCCCAGTCAAAGAAATCCATGCTGAATAACCCGAAGCACCTGATTCTGGAAGCGCCTCATCCCAGTCCGTTGTCGGCTTACAGGGGATTTTTCGGCTGCGGCCATTTTAGCGCCGCCAATGACTTCCTTACACAGAACGGGATGGAGCCGATTGATTGGCAGATTGAGAATATTAGAGAATAAAAACGTGTTTTCGGAGAGGATTCGGGAGCACATGAAAACAATTTGGAGGTTTTATGTCTATTATAGAAATCCTGAAAGCAATTTTACTTGGCGTTGTGGAAGGAATCACCGAGTGGCTGCCCATCAGTAGTACCGGCCATATGATTCTGGTGGAGGAATGGTTTCCTTTGAACGTGACGCAGGAATTTAATGAGATGTTCCTGGTGGTGATTCAGCTTGGGGCGATCCTGGCGGTCTGCCTGCTGTTTTTTGAGAAGCTGAACCCCTTTTATGGGAGAAAATCTCCCAGGCAGAAAAATGAAACCTTCAAATTGTGGATCAAGGTGATCGTGGGCTGCATTCCTGCCGGGATTCTGGGCGTGTTGTTTAACGACTGGTTTGACGAGCATTTTTATAATGCCACCGTGGTGGCGGTGATGCTGATTGTCTACGGCGTGATTTTTATCCTGCTGGAGCATCACAATAAAAAAAGAGAGTTCCGTATCCGGAATTTCAACCAGCTTTCCTATGGCACGGCTTTTGCCATCGGCGTATTTCAGTGCCTGGCGCTGATTCCCGGCACGTCCCGTTCCGGAGCCACAATTTTAGGAGCGATGCTTCTGGGCGTATCCCGTACCACGGCCGCAGAATTTTCCTTCTTCCTCTCCGCGCCGGTGATGTTCGGCGCAAGCCTGATTAAGGCGATTAAGTTTGTAACCAGCGGCGTAGGGATCACCGGAAATGAGCTGGTGATTTTGATCGTGGGCTCCGTGGTGGCCTTCCTGGTGTCCGTGGCGGCGATCCGTTTCCTGTTAGATTATGTGCGAAGGCATGATTTTGCCCTGTTTGGATATTATCGGATTATTTTGGGAGCTGTGGTGTTGATTTATTTCTTGTTATAGAGAATAATAAACCATTTGACAAGCCAGACAGAACGTTGGTATATTCTCAGAAAAATATGATAAAGAATTTTCAGATATAAGTGAGACAGCGCGCTGGTACGCTGTCTCATCTTTATCTGGCAGAAATGTCAGCCCGTAGTCAAAATATTCTTGCCTTTCCTGGTATTTCACCATATAATATTTGTGTAAACTGATGTTCGGCTATGGAAGATGCGAAAGCGAAGATACCGTAAATTGGAATTTCCTGTAATCCACTGGAAAAGTACCATTAGAGTATGCAAAATACATGGGTTTGTTAAGGAAGAGGATGGGAATGTAGCGACGGTGTTAAAGAGCAGTAATGATGAGAAGGAGTTTGTATGCCGTTTGAATTTAATACGGATTGCCAAGTTGCTGACAGGCTGGAGGAAATGAGACGTTGCACTGCAAAGAGAGTAGAGCAGTATGCTTCCCATATGAATGAGTATAAGCGTCAATCATACAATGAAACAGAGGTAAGAGTTGATTTTGTAAATCCGTTTTTTAGGTCGCTGGGGTGGGATGTTGATAATGAAGCCGGGCTTCCACAACATTTACGGGAAGTAACCCATGAGGCTACGGTTTTGGTTGAGGAGAACGGGAAGAAGCGCAGCAAGAAGCCGGACTACTCTTTTAGGGTGGGATCGGAAACTTTGTTTTATCTTGAGACGAAGAAACCATATGTGGACATTACCACAGACCATTCTCCGGCATTTCAGCTGCGCAGATATGGATGGAGTGGAAATCTTAAGATATCGGTTTTAACAAATTTTAATGATCTTTATATTTATGATTGCACGGTAAGGCCTGTTAAGGACGATGAGATCGGAGTAGCTCTGATTGCTCACTACACTTATGATGAGTATGTTGAGAAGTTCGATGAGATTTATGGGCTCTTATCAAAAGAAGCAGTTTTGTCGGGCGAATTCACCTTAAAGTTTGAGAAAGTACAAGGGGCTTTCAGAAGAGAGCCGTTCGATGAATACTTCTTGAAGCAGATAAAAGGCTGGCGGTATATGCTTGGAGAAGATATTGCCAATAATAATCCGGGTGTTGATATGGATACTTTGAATATCAGTGTACAGCGGATACTTAACAGGATTATTTTCCTTAGAATATGTGAAGACCGTAGCTTTGAAGAATATGAGCTGCTGAAGAATATTCGTAATTATGAGGAATTAAAGGCTTTGTTCATCGCGGCGGATAAAAAGTATGATTCCGGCTTGTTTGAAATACTTGAAGAGGATAGGTATCGTTTGTCTGATACGGTTCTTATTGATATTTTCAAGAACTTGTATTATCCGAATAATTCTTATGCGTTTGATGTTGTAGATCCATATATTATTGGACAGATTTATGAGCTTTTTCTTGACGAAAAATTGGCAGTGGCATCTGATGGGACAGTAATGCAGGAAAAGAAGCCTGAAGCGATAGATTCTCAGGGGGCTGTAAATACTCCCAAAAATGTAACGGATATTATAGTGGAGCAAACCTTGTCAGAGATATTTTCAGGGAAAACCGTGGAGGAGGCTTTGCATCTCCGCATTGCGGATATTTGCTGCGGGTCCGGAAATTTTCTGTTATCTTCGTATGAGTTCGCCATCAATTACTGCCTTGATTGGTACATGAATAATGATAAGGAATATGCAATATGCCAGGGATATATAAGTGAAATCCCCGGATCAGATTTATATAAGCTTTCATATGAGCTGCGACGAAAGATTCTGGTGAACAATATCTGGGGCGTGGACTTAGATCCGCTGGCTGTTGAAGTCGCAAAATTCAGCCTGTTCCTAAAACTGCTTGAAAAAGTTTCGGCAGAGGAAATAGACGCATATGCCAAAAGAACCGGCTTCAGGATTCTCCCGAGGCTTGACGGGAATATAAAAAACGGGAACAGTCTTGTGGATTCTGCCTATGCAAGGTTTTCACCGGACGTGTACAGCGATGACACCAGGCTTGAGACAATTAGGATGTTTGACTGGGAACCTGAATTTGGAGGGCAAGGTTTTGATGTTGTGGTCGGAAATCCTCCATATATCCGTGTCCAGAATATGGTAAGGTATTCTCCGGAAGAATATGCCTTTTATAAAAGTGAATTTTCCGGATATCAAACTGCCAAATCAGACCTTCTTGATAAATACTTTTTGTTCATTGAGCGTGCATGGACGCTGCTTCGTGAAGGCGGTTTGATCGGCTATATTGTCCCGCACAAGTTTATGAACATTATGTCAGGCGATGTAATGCGGCAGTTTTTGTCTGAACGCCAGGCTGTGAAGAAAATTATTCATTTTGGCACACATCAGGTATTTAAAAACAGAAGTACATATACTTGTATATTAATTCTTTCAAAAGAAAGACAGCAAGAATTCTCGATTGCATTTGTCCGTGACTGGAATCGTTTTTTGTTACGAAGTATCCGGCAAAACGCGCCTGTGACGCGTTTTGTCGGACTTGATCATAAAGCAGAATTTGAAAACTATGAAGAAAGTATATTAAGTGAAAATGTATGGACATTTATCCCTAAACAGGTGAGCGAAGGTTTAGCAGATATTTCGGAGAAGTGCGGCCAACTGGATTCTCTTGCGGATATATTTGTTGGTGTACAGACAAGTGCGGATAAGATCTATATTATATATGCCGAGCGGGAGGATAAGGGCTATGTGTACTTCACAGATCGGAATGGAAATGCCCGTAAGATAGAGAAGGATATTCTTCGAAAGAGTATCTATGACGCAAAGCTAGCCAAATTTGAAAAAATCATGGCGAATAGTTATATCATTTTTCCTTATGCAGATGTGAACGGCAAGCCTTGCCTGATTGACATTAATGTTATGCGTAAGAAATTCCCGGAGGCCCTGTCTTATTTGGCAGATTTTAGACCTGTGCTCGATAAACGTAATATGCCAGGGCGGACTGAGGATACCTGGTATGCATACGGAAGAAGTCAGAGTTTGAAAAGGTTTGTGGGTGGAGAGCATCTCATATGGCCAGTTCTCTCACTGGATTCGAACTATGTGTACGACAACGAAATGGTTGTCTTTACAGGTGGAGGCAATGGGCCGTTTTATGGGATCGAGATGAAAAGTGGGATAAAAGAATCTATTTTCTATGTACAGGCAATTTTGAATCACTGGCTTATGGAGTTGCTTGTGAGGCAACGTGCAAGTACCTTCCGGGGAGGATATTACTCGCATGGGAAACAGTTTATTGCGAAGCTGCCAATATACAGGATTGACTGGGACGATGAGGAAGAAGCGGCAAAACACAATGCGATTGTTGAGAAAATACATCTGATCGAGCATTTGACTGATCGCATGAACAATGCTCGCAATGCGTCGGCGGGAAACACCTTTAAACGGTCTGTGTCGGCGGCGAAAAAGGAATTGGAAGGGCTGATCGATAGGCTGTATGGCGTTGAAGGATTAAGAACGGAGATAACAGATGAAACCGATTGAGGGATATGACAAGCTAAGAGGCGGATATTATACGCCCTCTGATATAGCTGACTTTATCGTACGATGGGTCGGGCCGACTCCTGAAAACACGATTTTGGAACCAAGCTGTGGCGATGGGAGTTTTCTTGCTGCATTTAAAAATATATTTCCGGATTATAAGCAGGAGAATGTAACGGGGATAGAGCTTGATCCTGCCGAAGCTGCCAAGGCGAGTCAATATGGTTACAAGGTTATAGCAGGAGATTTCTTTTCATATTATGAACGTGATGTCGAAGAAAAGAAAACATTTGATGTGATAGTTGGAAATCCTCCTTTTATTCGGTATCAAAATTTTGATGAAAAGTATCGTGCGGTTGCTTTTGAATTGATGAGGAACCACGGCTTTCATCCGAACCGCTTGACGAATATATGGCTTCCGTTTTTGCTTTTGTCATGTGAAGCATTGGGAGAAAACGGAAGGATAGGAATGGTGATACCTGCCGAGCTTTTCCAGGTTAATTATGCCGCTGAGGCAAGAGAATACCTGAGTTCGCATTTTGAAAAGCTGACAATCGTGACATTTAAGAAACTTGTTTTTGATGACATCCAGCAAGAGGTTGTACTTCTTCTTGGGGAAAAAAAATCTAATAAAAAAGGGATTCGTGTTGTCGAGCTGGAAGGACTTAACGCACTGGTCAATGAAGGATTGAATTGCCTGGATCGGGCAGAAATGAAAAAACTGGATCATAGTACGGATAAGTGGGTGAAGTATTATCTGACCAATGAGGAATTGGAGATTTTGGAGAGACTAAATGCGGATGAAAGAATTTCAAATGCTCCTGAATTATTCGAGGTTAATGTCGGTCTTGTAAGCGGTGAGAATGATTTCTTTCTTGTTAACTGGGAGAATGTGAAAGAACGAAAATTGGAGGGGGATGTGACCCCGATTATCAGTCGTTCCGAACAGGTGAAAGGTGTTTTTCTTTCTGAAGATGAATATCTCGGACTAAGAGAAAAAGGAAAAAAGGTTTCAATTTTTACACCGGGGGATAAATCGCTCGATGAATTAAGTGAAAGTGCCAGAATCTATATAGCATGGGGAGAAAATGAGGGATATAACAAAAACTACAAATGCAGGATTCGGAAAAGGTGGTACCATGTTCCAATGTCATGGACGGCTGATGCTTTTCTGATTCGGCAGGCAAATTTATATCCCAAAATGATTATTAATACGGTGGGGGCATTGGTTACTGATACACTTCATAAGGTTCGCTTTCATGAAGGGGTTGATGGCAATGCCGTTGCTTCTGCTTTCCTAAACACTTACACCCTTGCTTTGAGTGAGACATTGGGCCGCAGCTACGGGGGTGGTGTTCTTACCTTTGAGCCAGGTGAAATGCGTAGAATGAGGATTCCAATGCAAGGTGCGGAGAAGCTGGATATTCAAAAGATAGACCGGCTTCAGAGAGAAGGAAAGTATGAGGAGATTTTGTTATATACAGATCAGGTACTGCTGTATGAAAATCTTAATCTAACGGAACGAGAAGTGTCTTTACTGCATTCGATATGGAGCAAAATGCGTGATCGTAGGCTGACGCGTAAGCGGAGTACATAAAAATGGCTACTTTTTCTCGCAGGTCCCTTCCATTACGGAGTATCCGACAAAATACGTCAGCGCATAAAATATGCATTGCGGTGACGTATTTTGTCGGAATTATGAGCATTTTCCCTTTTTCACGCAGTTCATGATCATGCTGTCTGCGTCTGTTTCCCGGCTGACTGTGTCTGTCCGGGATTTTTGTTTTCCATTGTGGCGGCAGATGCCTTTTGATGCCATGTCAGCAGCATCGCTGAATTAATGATAACGAAAACCGATCCGGCATTGTGCACCAGCGCGCCTACGACAGGTTCCAGGATTCCGGTGATAGCAAGGATGATCGCAAGGAAATTCAGTCCCATGGAGAAGCTTAAATTAAATTTGATTGTGGTCATCATCCGGTGAGACAGTGCCAGCAGATGGGGCAGTTCCTTTACCTCGTCGTCGATCAGGGCGATATCTGCGGCGTCAACAGCGATATCGCTTCCCACGCAGCCCATGGCAATGCCCACATCAGCTGTTTTCAGGGCAGGCGCATCGTTGATGCCGTCGCCGACCATGCAGACGGGGGAGTCCTGCTGCTGATACTGCTTGATCCATGTCAGTTTATCCTCGGGTAGACAGTTGGCGTGGACTTCTTTAACCTTTAGCTGCCCGGCGATGGAGGTGGCCGCGTTTTCATGGTCGCCTGTCAGCAGGACGGGTGTTACGCCAAGTCTTTCTAGATCGGAAATCATCTGCCGGCTTTCTTTGCGGATGGTGTCGGAGAGGACAATATATCCAATCAGATGGTTGTCATCTGCTATATATATGATTGTACTGCCTTTTTCCGTATATCCAAGAATTTCTTTCCGGACATCCTCTGATATGGAAAATCGGTGTCCGGACAGTAGCTTTTCATTTCCGGCCCAAAAGGTTTTTCCTTCGATTGTGGCGGATACGCCCCGTCCAGGCAGCATATGAAACTGTTCGGCAGGGAACAATTCGAGCGTTCTTTTTTCCCGGAAGCAGCGGGTTATGGCCTTCCCCAGTGGATGCTCTGAGTACTGCTCCACGGATGCCGTGTAAGCATAGAGCAGGTCGTCTGAATAAGCGCTGTCTATGCTTTTCACTGCGGTGACTTCCGGCATTCCGCAGGTGAGGGTACCGGTTTTGTCGAAAGCAATGGTTTTTACTGTGGCCAGCCGTTCCAGGGCATCACCCTCACGCACAAGAAATCCGTGCTTTGTCCCGTTGCCGATAGCCGCCATGATCGCGGTGGGTGTGGCCAGTACCAGAGAGCAGGGGCAGAAGACGACCAGGATCGTCACGGCTCGAATAATTTCTCCGGTAAAAAGCCAGGTTAGCAGTGCGGCGGTGAGGGCGATCACAACGATCCAGGTGGCCCATCTGTCGGCGATGCCCACGATTTTTGCCTTGCCTGCATCCGCGGATTGTACCAGCTGTATCATTCTCTGGATAGAGCTGTCTTTACCTACCTTTGCCGCCCGCATTTCAAAAACGCCAAACTGATTGACAGTGCCGCTGGATACCTGATCGCCCGGCTTTTTATCGACAGGCAGGGATTCGCCGGTCATGACAGCCTGGTTCACGCAAGTTTCTCCGGCGGTGATGATGCCGTCAACCGGGATCGTTTCTCCCGGCAGCACCCGGAGAATATCGCCTACCCAGACCTCTTCAGCAGGAATGACGGTTTCTTTGTCGTCCTTTTCTTTTTTTGGATCATTTCCGCCGCCAAAATGGATGACCCTCGCTGTCTGCGGCGTCAGATGCACCAGCTTTTCGATTCCGGCTCTCGCTTTCGCCACGGTTAGCTCCTCTAACAGCCCACCCAGCTGCATAATAAATGCAACCTCCCCGGCGGCAAACTGTTCGCCGATACAGACAGAGGCAATCAGCGCGAAAGACACCAGTACATCCGCTTTGATGTCAAATTCAGTGACCAACCCAATCACAGCTTCCAGGATAATAGGAATCCCACAGAGAAAAATGGCGATCCAGGCCGGGTCAAAGGGCAGGGGAGCCGGCCTTAGTATACTGGTAAGCAACGCCGTCCCGGAAATGACGAGAAAAGTAATATCCTTTTTCACGCCGCCGATTTCCAGCAGGTTTTCTAACTTTTCAGCAAACTGTTTCATTTTTTCCTCTTTTCTGACGCACCTACTGCGTCATCGGTTTTCAGTTAAATGCATACCTTTTCATACATATGGGGGTATGGGTATATATGAATTATACCTATAGGGGTATGATCTGTCAAGAGAGAAATGTAATGAAAAAACCGGCACAGTTGAATACTGCGCCGGCCTTTGCCACAAGCATTTTTCATTTTATTTGCCTATCCTTTTTATGCTCAGCAATGTCTATATGGATAAACCTGCTCTTGTTTTCAATCTATATTCCCCTTCTGCAGCAGCTTGTGATTATATTTATAAATATACTCCTGAATTTTCTCCGTCGTAGACAGATAATCGCTGATCGGAACATCGTGGTTCATGGTGTTGATAATAACCGCCAGGAACTGGCTCATATCCGCTTCCAGATACCAGGGCTTGTGAAGCAGCTCAGGAGAGCGGTAATTCAGGTTGGTCGTGATCACATAGTCAAAATAACCCTTCTCATAAAATTCATCAAATTTCTCAAATCCATTGGTAAACAAGCCGAAGGTGCAGCAGACGATTACCTTGTCCGCTTTTCTGTTCTTTAATTCCTTTGCGGTATCCAGCATACTTTCCCCAGAGGAGATCATATCGTCGATGATGATAACAGTTTTTCCCTCTACGCTGCTGCCCAAAAATTCATGAGCTACGATAGGATTCCTGCCGCCCACGATTTTGGAGTAGTCCCGGCGCTTGTAGAACATGCCCATATCCACGCCCAGGTTATTGGCAAAAAATACTGCCCGGTTCATGGCGCCTTCATCGGGGCTGATCACCATGATATGCTCTTTGTCGATCTGCAGGTCTTTTTCCCTGCCGAACAGGGCTTTGATAAACTGATAGGGAGGTTCGAAATTGTCGAAGCCGTGGAGGGGGATCGCATTCTGTACCCTGGGATCATGGGCGTCAAAGGTAATGATATTAGAAACTCCCATATTTACCAGTTCCCGCAGCGCCATGGCACAGTCTAAGGACTCCCGCATCGCGCGGTGGTGCTGACGGCTTTCGTACAGAAAAGGCATGATAACATTCACTCTGTGAGCAATGGATACGGAGGTGGCGATAATTCGTTTTAAATCCTGATAATGATCGTCGGGAGACATGTGGTTTAAGTAGCCGCCCATTTTATAGGTAAGACTGTAGTTGGTAATATCTACCATTATATAAATGTCGGCGCCCCGGACGGACTGCTTCATCACGCCCTTGGCTTCGCCGCTTCCGAATCGGGGACACTCACATCCCACCAGATAAGAGTCACGGTCATATCCTCTGTATTCCAGATATTCCTGTCGCTGCTTCAGCGCTTCAATATCGTTCTGCCGAAACCGTGTAATATGATTGTTTACCTGGTCAGCCAGGTCCTTGCAGCTTTCCAGCGCGGCGATGCGCAAAGGCGCGATTGGGATGCTGTTTTTATAAGTGTAATCTTTTGACATGTCTGCCTCCATCTGATGGTATTTTCCTAGAATATATATATATCAAATACCAGAAATCGTCAAGATGTTCCGCACAGAAATTCAGGAAAAACCATTTCAGAAAATGTCGGAAAAGCAATTTTTTTCCAGAATTGAATTTACATTTGAAAATGCAGGTGTTATAATACGAACATATTAATTATTACGTTTGATATATATTCTTTTGAATTTTGTTATGCCCGGGGCATATGGCTCGATGTGCTCTCAGAATCCTGCAGCGCCTGATTTTGCAGGATTTTGGGAGTATATTTCAAATTCAAGGAGGTTGTTTACGATGCATACAGGAAGAAGAAATCGACAGCAGTTTCCGTGGAAGCGTCTGCTTTCCGGTCTACTGGTCTGGACAGTGATTTTGACGATATTGCCGCCGCATCCGGATACGAGGCTTGCCGCTGCCGCCGAGCCGGCCAAGCCTTCCCGGGACAATCTCTGCGTGCATCATCCGGTGCATACGGAGGAGTGTGGTTATAAAGAGGGGACAAGCAATACATACTGTGACCTGGGCTGTACAGAGACGGATGAAGATGGGAATATCATTCATCAGGAGGGGTGCTCCTATACCCGGCCCTCGGAAAGCCTGTCCTGCAACAGGAAAAGGGCCTGGTTGTTACCGTACCTCTGCTGAAAAAGAACTCTAACCAGAGCTGGATGGCTTTATATGGCAGTAACATGGGCGGATTCAATTCCATTCCCATTGGCAGCGGCGGAGAGGATGCGTGGCGGAACGCCGTGCTGCGGGCCGCTTTAATGCAGGCAGGCTCAGACAGCAGCGCTCCATGGCATCTGGAATGGGACAGCGGAAACAGCCGGCTTTTCGGAACATTGAACGACTTACCGGGGCTGGCCAGCCGCTATCTGATCAATGATCCCAACGGAGACATGAATATTGTCTATGGAATTATTTCCCCCAGAGCACTGACACAGCTAGGGATCAACGGCGTTGATGCTAATGAGCGTTATAAAGCCCTGGGAGAATATATTCAAAGGGTAACGCCTGAAGTCGCAATGAATCAGATTCTTTCATCCGACGGGGGCAATGGTTTCCGCTTCCTCAGCGTAGATCAGTTCAACCGGGATTTCCGGTCTTTGATTTATATTCCCAACGAGCGGCGCGAGCTGTGGGTGATGAAAGTGGATCAGGACGGCAAACCGCTTGCGGGAACCCAATTTGGCTTATATGATAACGAAAGTTGCGCCGGAGCTCCGGTGTCCTCGGGTTTCACTGACACGGAAGGAAGGGTTATTTTTTCTCCCACAGGTCAGAACGGTACGCCGGGCCAGGCACAGATGAACTGGGCGGACAGCAGAGACAATGCACGTTATTATCTGAGAGAAATGATCGCTCCTGTCGGCTATCAAACGAACCCCACGATTATTCCTGTGGTGGTTGGAACCTACTCTATCTATGCCGATGCGGGTTTGCCGGACGACGGCGTCAGAGTGATGGCCGGCGTAGGCCGACTGACTCAGACGATGCGCCAGTATGCCATGGACAGCGACGTGGATGTCACCCTTCAGGATATCACGGCTTTTATGCAGACACAGCCAGGCAATGCTTTTCAGATGACCGGCTGGCAGGATGCAAAGCTTGCGGGCACGGATATTGTCCGCAGTATGAACCTGCATTTTGGGAAAAATGAACAGGTGGATTATGGGCTTCATGATGAGGATGGCGGTAAAATTTATAAGCCTTTCTTTGTCACCGATACCGGTTTCGTCCGTGCCCGTGTGCAGCAGAATTATCCTGCGCTTACCGGCAGCCTGTATGAAGGGGAAAATGTGAATGCGAATAAAGAGAATCTGGGTGAAACGGATCTGACCAATTTGTTCAGTCTGCTGAATATGGTGGTGGTAACTGACCGGACGGAAGCCGAGGTTCGAACAGGGAAGCTGACTGTGAGCAAAAAACTGACCGGCAGCGAGCTGTCTGTTCAGGATTATACGAAAAATTTCAGATTTCTTCTGGATCTGCGGGATGCCGGCGGAACCCCTTTGACTGGCAGTTATTATTATTTTTATGGTGATGATAAAGCAGGTATGGTATCTTCGGGAGAAGAATTGTTTCTCCATCATGACGAATCCGTTACCATTCTGGGCCTGCCTGAAGGGGCCAGGTTTGCGGTGACGGAAGGGGAGGAGACAGGCTGGTATGCGACGCCTTCGTCCGGTACGGTCGGCGGGGAGATTGTAAGGGAAGGAACTGCCGAAGCCAGCTTTACCAACAGTCATGAACCAGGCGAAAATCCTTCGCCGGATGACGGAGATCCCAATCCGGATGACGGAGATCCCAATCCGGATGACAGAGATCCCAATCCGGATAACAGAGATCCTAATCCGGATAATAAAAGTTCTCGGCCGGAGGGCAGAGATTCTGGCCGGGAGAACAAAAATGCCCGGTCAGATTCCACGGAAACACTGGCAGCCGCCGATCATCCTGCCGTACAGTCTGTAAAAATAGCGCAGGACGCACCGACCGGCGACACTGACAGAATCACCTGGCTGGCATTGCTTGGCTGCTTGTCTCTGGCCGGGATAGCTGTCGTGTATGGGGCTAAACGGCGCAGAGGAAAGCTGTAAGTCCGAAACGTTATGGCCCGCTTTGTGGACAGATGTTTTGCAATTAAGAGTTCTCCTCGCATAAAACCTCTGTAAATGGATAAACTGGTAACAGTTTTTACTTATGTTTATATTTGTTTTGCGGAGGTTTTGGTTTATGAGCGGATGGCTGATTGCGATTATTTCAGGGGCTTTGATGAGTATTCAGGGGGTTTTTAATACGGAGGTGACAAAGACCTCAAGTATCTGGGTATCTGGCGGATGGGTACAGCTGACGGCGTTTTTTACTTGCCTTGTGGCGTGGCTGTTTGCCGGCAGGGAGAGTGTGCGCCCCCTTATGGAGGTGGAGCCGAGGTATATGCTGCTGGGTGGCGTGATGGGGGCTTTTATTACGTTTACAGTGATCAAAAGTATGAACGAGCTGGGCCCGGCCAAAGCGGTGATGATTATCGTGGTAGCCCAGCTGCTGGCGGCATATCTGATTGAGGTGTTCGGTGTGTTCGGTGTGGAGAAGGCAGCCTTTGAATGGAAAAAGCTGGTTGGTATGGCGCTGGCGATCGGCGGGATTATTTTGTTTAAATGGTGAGGCTTGGGGGACAATATATCATTGAAATTCCCTTGACACTGAAAAAATCATGATGTAGAATATGCAGGATAACGTAATGGCAGTGGGCGGCTGGTTGGCCGCCTTCTTTACGAAAGGATGAGTGCATAGTATGCAAGGAACATCTGGAAATGAAGCTGCAATATATGACGCAAGGTCTCTGGGATTACCGAAGATCCTGCTGCTGGGGCTTCAACACACATTTGCTATGTTTGGCGCTACCGTACTGGTGCCGCTTCTGACAGGCTTGGACGTATCGACTACTTTATTAATGGCAGGGCTGGGAACTCTTCTGTTTCATTTTGTGACGAAGGGTAAGGTACCTGCTTTTTTAGGGTCATCTTTTGCCTTTCTGGGCGGTTATGCGGCGGTGGCCCCGATGATCGACGGCACGCCGAATGCGGAAATGCTGCCCTATGCCTGCGGCGGCGTGGTAGCGGCCGGCCTGTTGTATCTGGTGATGAGCGGGCTGATCAAAGCCTTTGGCATTAACCGGGTCATGCGGTTCTTCCCGCCGGTGGTGGTAGGCCCTATGATTATTTCTATCGGACTGATTCTGGCCCCCTCCGCCATCAACAACTGCACGACCAACTGGTTGCTGGCGCTGGTGGCTCTGGCAGTGATTATTGTCTGCAATATCTGGGGGAAGGGCATGATCAAAATCATTCCGATTATGATGGGAATCCTGGTTTCCTACGCGGTTGCTCTGGCCACTGGAGCCGTAGATTTTTCGGGTGTGCGGGAAACCGCCGCGCAGGGCGTGTACGGAGGAATTTTTGCCCTGCCCCTTCACAGCGACAGCTTTGCGAAATTTGATTTAAGCGCCATCCTTACGATTATGCCAATTGCTCTGGCTACGATGATGGAACATATCGGAGATATTTCCGCTATCGGCGCTACCACGGGCCATAACTATATCGCGAATCCGGGACTGCATCGGACGATGCTGGGCGACGGTCTGGCCACTGCGCTGGCAGCCATATTCGGAGGTCCGGCCAATACGACTTACGGAGAGAACACAGGCGTTCTGGTGCTGAGCAGGGTATATGATCCGCTGGTGGTACGGATCGCGGCCTGCTTTGCCATCCTTTTGTCCTTCTTCCCCTGTTTCGCAGAGGTGATCCGCTCGATTCCGGCAGGAATCATCGGCGGCGTCTCTCTGATGCTTTACGGAATGATTTCCGCCATCGGCGTTCGGAACATGGTGGAAAGCAGGGTGGATCTGACTCAGAGCCGGAACCTGATTATCGCCGCGGTGATTCTGGTCAGCGCACTGGGCTTTAACGGGATTGGCGGTATTACGTTTTATGTGGCGGGTTATGGCATCACCCTGTCCGGTCTGGCCATCGCGGCCATTCTGGGAATTTTGCTTAACGCGGTTCTTCCGGGAAACGATTATGTATTCTCTACGGAAGCAGAGTAATGAGTCAATGTACTGTCTCGGGAGAGAAAGCCGGAAAGCATTCGTTATGGAAGCAAAAGTAAAGGGAACCTATAAATCGGAAAAAAATTCCTGATAAAAGGAATTTCCCCTTGTGGATGCCCATAATATGTAATAGATATTTTTTATGATATTCGTGCAATTTGTGCAAATTTATGTATAATTTTATTTTTTCCGACTCATCTCTTGCCAATCTTTGTGAGAAATGATATAATTAAAAAAATATCAATACGCTATGGCAATAGCAAGGAGTTGGAGGAAGGTATGAAGAAATTATATGTAAAAGATCAGTCTGCATGTATGGCTTGTCTGGCATGTGAGAATGCCTGTTCAGAGGCTTTTTACAAAGAGACGAACGTAACCAAAGCATGTCTTCACATTATTGAGAAAAAAGGCGCAGTGAAGACGCAGGTTTGCGTACAGTGCGGCAAGTGTGCAGAGGCCTGTGAGCATGATGCGATCAGCAAGAACGCAAAGGGCGTTTATGTGATCGACAAAAAGAAATGTCAGAATTGCGGCAAGTGTGTTGACGCATGTCCGTTCGGCCTGATGGTGAAGGATGAGAACAAGGACAATCCTTCCAAGTGTATCGCCTGCGGTATCTGCGTAAAAGCATGTCCGGCAGACGTACTGGTGATCAAAGAAGATTGATGAATGTGATTTGGAAAAAGAAGCTGTGTTTTCGGATGCAGCTTCTTTTTTCTTTATCAACCATTCGACCAAATGAGCTGGCGATCCATTTTCCGGATTGCAATATGGACGGTTTTCAAGTATGATAGATAACAGAAATGAACCGGACATTGCGGAACTATATTTAGGAGGTATGGGTATGACGAGTGCTTTTTATCGGGAACAGGCCAGGGAGTCGCTGAGAGGAAATTGGGGCAAAGCCATAATCGTCTGTCTGCTGGGGACCCTTTTGGGCGCCGATGTCGTTACGCTCGGGACAGTGGAAAACCGGAGAGACAGCATACAGGATAATATCGAATATTTCCGTCACACGGTAGACTCTTCGGTATTCCGGATGTTTTTGTTGATTTTTCTTGGGGTAGTTTCTATTATACTGGTTTACTCCATTATCGCTTTTATCATCGGCGGAGCGATTCAGCTGGGGATGATAACATTTTTTATCGGTTTGCATCAGGGAGAGCAGGTGAGAGTGTCTGACCTGTTCAGTCAGTTCCAATCCTTTGGGAAAGCGTTAGGGCTGCGGATTGTGACTGTTTTTTTCGTGTGGCTCTGGTCGCTGCTTCTGGTGATTCCGGGTCTGATCGCCGTCTTTCGCTATTCTATGGCCCCATATATACTGGCAGAAAATCCGGATATCGGTATTATGGAAGCGCTGGATTTATCCAAACAGATGATGATGGGAAATAAGCTTCGGCTTTTGTTTCTGGGCCTGAGCTTTTTCGGATGGATGATGTTAGGCGTCATTACCGGCGGGATCGCTCTTTTGTGGGTGTCGCCTTATATAGAAGCGGCTTACGCGGCCTTTTATCTGGATATTTCGAGCGCGGAGCAGGGAACGGCATATATGTAGGAATATTTGTCGGGTATATTTTTGAAAACAGAGCCTGTGTTTTGGCGGCCTGGTTTGATTATTTTAATAGCTTATGATTGAAACATCTTTGTGAATTTCGGGAGATAACAATGAGTGAAAATAAGAAACAATCTGTCCACAGTCATCCCCATGTCCATCTTTACAAGCATTCCCAATTGCATCGGAGGGAAGGGGAAGTCATCTGTGAGCTGTGCGGCTACAGTCATGACGGCATGAAAATTGAGGAAAAGGCCGGGGTGATCGATGTGGCCGGGGTGCGGATCGTTGAAGGGGATTACGACGCTCTGGAGGAACAGGCGATCACGGAGATGGAGATGCTGACCCAGTGGGTGGAGCGGCAGGGCGGCATCGTGGGACACGTGAAAACCTATCTGGAGGAGAGAGGGTCGGCATCCTCCCTGACCTTGGCGGGCGGTCAGGTCCAGGTAGAAAGGACAAAAGAGAGCAGGACGAATGTGATTTTGTCCGCGGTGATCCTGAACGTGGATGTAGAAAAACTCAGATGCAGGGTCGCGGAGTTTTTAGGCAGGATGATTATTTAAAGGTGCCGAATTTCTTTGATCGAGAGCCAGACCAATCAGCCGGTCCGTATGATCTGCCATGAACAGAGGGATATTCAAAACATCGCTGTCCGGTTTCAGATTGTTCAGAGAGAGGCGCACACCCTTTAGGATCAGAGGTCTGCGGTAGGGGGAAGTCTTCCTGTCGGCAGGAAAGTTCCCTCTCTCAGTCATAAGTACAAAACCCTCCCCCATATAATAAATCATGAAACCAAAATTCAGCGCTCTCAAAGAAAAAAAGGAAATGACCCTGAACATGCTTCAGGTGACTAGCGATATTGCCCGGGGGGCCGTCCTGCTCTCGGTGAACGGAAGGCAGGAGGCGTATATAGAAAATTACGTAAGGATTATGGATTACACCGATCAGCTGATTCGGGTGCAGGCAAAGCACAGCAGGGTGGCGGTTTTGGGACACCGGCTGAAAATCGCTTACTATACCGCGGATGAGATGAAAATTGTGGGCTGGATTGACGAAATCAAGTATGAGTAGAGGGACCGGGGATGAAGACATACCTGAAAGGATATCTGCGGGTTCGGCTGACCGGATACGGGCCGGAGCGTTTTTTGAATATGTGCCAGCATCATCAGATCGCGGTTTGGGGCCTTACCTGTGACGGCGGCGTCTATGAATTTAATATGTATCAGGAGGATTTCCACCGCTGCCGCTTGCTGGCCCACAAGACCAAAACCAGGCTGCACATTATGAAAAAGGCCGGACTGCCTTTCTTGTTGTTCCGTTATCGGCGAAGAAAGGCTTTTTTTCTGGGCATTCTTCTGTCTGCCCTGATGCTGTGGCAGCTGTCTGTCCATATCTGGGACATCCGGTTTACCGGAAATTACAGCTATACCGACGATATGCTGATGGAACTGTTAAATGAAAATGAGATTGTCCACGGCATGAAAAAGAATCAGGTATCCTGTGCCCAGATCGAGCAGCTGATCCGGGACAGCTATACGGATATTACCTGGGTATCCGCCCAGGTGTCGGGAACCAGGCTGCTGATTCAGATAAAGGAGAACAGCGGTATTCTGACAGTTCCGGAGGAGGATCAGACGCCCTGTGATCTGGTGGCCTCGAAAAACGGCATTATCACGGAGATTGTGACCCGCAGAGGGGTGCCTCAGGTGAAGATCGGCGATGTGGTGCAGGAAGGACAGGTGCTGGTCTCCGGGACGGTTCCGGTGATGAACGACAGCCAGGAGGTGGTGCGCTACGAGCAGGTACGGGCGGACGCCGACGTGGTGGCCAGAACTGCCACCGACTATGCGGATGAATTTCCCACGGTGGAACAGATTACCTGTGAGACCGGCAGGAAACAGACCTCCTGGTATGTACAATATATGGGGAAGAAGCTGGGGATTTCTTTTGGAAAAGCGGATTACGCCATGTCCGACAGGCGGGATCAGGAATATCGGCTAAAGCTTTTAAACGACTGGTATCTGCCCGTAGGGGTGGGTGTGATCACGGTAAATGAGCTGGAGGTCTACGAAAAAAAGCTTTCCGAACAGGAAGCTTATGAAAAGTTTCAGAAAAATTTAAATGATTATTTTGAAAAATGTGAAGAAAAAGGGGTTCAAATTCTTGAAAATCATGCTACAATGACATATAATGCTGATGTATGTGTGGCTTCCGGCAAAATTGTGGCGCTGGAGCCGATTACATTGCGGCAGGAAATAACCGTGACGGAGGAGATGGAGCAGCCTGATGAGCTTAACGGAGACGATCATTGACATTCCGGCCGAGCATGAGAGAAATGTGTGCGGCCAGTTTGACGGATATTTGAAAAAAATCGAGAGAACCCTGCGGGTAACAATGATATCCAGAGACGGGGTTTTAAAGGTGATCGGGCCGGAGCAGATGGCCGTCAGGGCGAAAAGCGTTTTCCAGAATCTGATTGAACTGTCTAAAAGAGGAAATGAAATCACGGAGCAGAATGTGGATTATGCCCTTTCTCTCGTATTTCAGGAGAAGGATGATCAGATCCTGGAGATCGATAAAGATGTGATCACCCGTACCACTGACGGAAAGCCGGTGAAGCCCAAAACCCTGGGGCAGAAGCAGTATGTGGATGCGATCCGGGAGAAAATGATCGTGTTTGGAACCGGGCCTGCAGGGACGGGGAAAACCTATCTGGCCGTGGCCATGGCGGTACAGGCTTTTAAAGAGGGGAAGGTAAACCGGATTATCCTGACCAGGCCGGCGATTGAGGCGGGAGAGAAGCTGGGATTTCTGCCGGGCGATCTGCAGAGCAAGATCGATCCTTATTTAAGGCCGCTGTATGACGCATTATACCAGATGCTGGGACCGGAGAGCTATCTCCACCATGCGGAAAAGGGATTGATCGAGGTTGCGCCGTTAGCATATATGCGGGGCCGGACGCTGGACAATGCCTTTATTATTTTGGATGAAGCCCAGAACACCACCCAGGCGCAGATGAAGATGTTTTTGACCAGAATCGGCTTTGGCTCCAAAGTGGTGGTGACTGGCGATATGACCCAGCGGGATCTGCCGGCAGGAACTGGTTCAGGTCTGAACCATGCGCTCAGGGTATTGCAGAAAATCGACGATATCGGCGTGATCGCCCTGACCAGTCAGGATATCGTGCGCCATCCGCTGGTGCAGAAGATTGTAAACGCCTATGAGGATTATGAGAAAAAGGCGGCGGGTGAAAAGCCTGGACGAAGTACGTTTCATGGGCCGCGTGCAAGGTCTTGAAGGGCGGAAGCCCCAGCGAAAAGAATTTTAGAATATTGAAATAAAAGAAGCATTGATAATTAACCTGTTTTTTAGTATAATATAAAGATGGGGTTTTATGACAGATGACGATAGAGATTGAATATGAGGCTCAAAAGGAAACAGCGCTTCCCTATCGGGAGATTATTCAAAGGGTTGCAGAAGCGGCCCTTGACGATATCGAATGTCCTTTTGAGGCGGAGATAAGTGTTCTGCTCACGGAGGATGAGGAGATCCGCCGGATGAATCGGGAGTTCAGACAGATCGATCGAGCGACGGATGTGCTGTCCTTTCCGATGCTGGAATTTGACCGTCCCGGAGATTTCTCTCATGTAGAAGAGGAGTATGAGGATTGCTTTAACCCGGAGAGCGGCGAACTGATGCTGGGAGATATCGTGATTTCCATGGACAAGGTTAGAGAGCAGGCAGAAAGCTACGGACATTCTGAGGAGCGGGAGCTGGCATTTCTTGTGGCTCACAGCATGTATCATCTGTTTGGCTTCGACCATCTGGATGAGACGGAGGCTGCCATTATGGAGCAAAAACAAAGGGATCTATTATGTAGTTTACATATTAATAGATAATTTAAACACAAAGGAGAATACGATGAAAAAAATATCACTTTTCTTAGTATTGGCGATGTCAGTGATGCTGCTGGCAGGATGCTCCAATAAAAAGAACGATGAGACGACTCAGGCTCCTACCCAGGCATCTGAGACAGAAGCGCCGACCACTGCCGCAGAAGAGACGGAGCCTGAAACAGAAGTGAAGGAGACCCGCGACGGTTATGTGAGAAGCCACCTGACCGGACAGTGGATCGATGAAGAGATCGGTAAAAAGAGACCGATTGCCGTGATGATTAACAATATTCAGGCTGCTCTGCCTCAGAGCGGAATCAGCCAGGCGGACGTGATTTACGAGTGCATGGTGGAGGGCGGCCTGACCAGACTGATGGCCATCTTCCAGAGTGTGGACGGAATGGACAAAATCGGACCTGTCCGCAGCGCCAGAACTTATTATGTATATCTGGCGGGTGAGTGGAACGCTTTCTATTTCCATTATGGACAGTGTGAATATGCGAAGCCTTACCTGAGCGCATATATTACCCAGAACGTAAACGGTGTAATGGGTTCTGACGGTAACGCATACTATAGAACCGACGACAGACCGGCGCCTCACAACGCATATACCAGCGGCGAGAGAATCGAGACGATGCTGGAGAACAAAGCGGAAAGCGACGGATATATCCGTAACCTGGACGAGTTCTATGCAACCCTGCAGGAGGTTTATACCTCAGAGATCGAGCCGGAGTACACGGAGCATTTCCGGTTTGCGAAGGACGATGAGATTATCACGCTGGACGGCGGTATGACTGCCGAGAATATCGAGGTTGGTTTTACCACCAATAATTCCACGTTTACTTATGACAGCGCGACCAATAAATATTTGCACAGCCAGTACGGCGGAGCGCATATTGACATGGAAAATGGCGAGCAGTTAGCTTTTGATAATGTCATTATTATTTACAGCGAAAAAGACGATTATTATGGAACCCAGTACCTGCAGTTTAACCTGTGGTCCGGCGGCGACGGCTACTATATGACCCAGGGCAAGGCGATTCCGATTCACTGGGATAAGAATACGGAATGGGGTCCGATGATCTTCCAAGATGAGGATGGCAATGACATTACCTTAAATCAGGGCAAGACGTGGATCAGCATCGTTCCTACCGAAGACAAGGAAAGAACCGTTATTGAATAACACAAAGACAAAGGCGTGACTTCATGGCAGATCAGAGAAAAGAAAATACCAGTTTTTTAATTCAGGGCAGTATTCTGGCGGTTTCCTCCGTGATTGTGCGGCTGATCGGCATCGTATATCGGGTGCCGCTGACCAATATCCTGGGGGATGCGATCGGGGTATACAGTTCTGCATACTCCATCTATTCCGTTATCTGGTTGATTTCTTCTTTTGGCATTCCTACCGCGGTCTCGAAGATGGTGGCAGGCAGAAGAGGGATGAAGCGTTACCGTGATGCCAATAAGGCTTATAAGACAGGTATGCTGTTTGCCCTGATCGCGGGCGGGCTTGCTTCTTTGGTGATGGCTCTTGGCGCTCCCTTTTTCGCGAAGACAGTGCTGAATATGGAGGAGGCGGAGCTTGCGATCCGTTTCTTGGCGCCCACCATGTTTTTCTCGGCTTTTCTGGGCGTGTACAGAGGATATTTTCAGGGCCTGGGGACGATGATCCCCACGGCCCTCTCCCAGATTTTCGAGCAAATTATCAATGCGGTGGCCAGTGTACTGGCTGCGCATCTGATGTATAATTACGGAAAAACAGTGGACAGAACGCTGGGAACCAACCTGTGGGCTAATGCTTACGGCGCAGCAGGAGGAACCGTGGGCACCTGGCTGGGCGCCCTGATTGCACTGATTTTCTGTATTTTTGTATACGCTTTATACCGCAGAGTTCTGGTAAGGCTGTTCCGCAGGGACAAGGCCAGTGTGGATGAGACTTATCCCCAGCTTTTTGTGATTTTGGGGGCTACGATTCTTCCGGTTGTCTTTAACTCGGCCATTTACAATATCAGCTCTGTATTGGACAACAGTATTTTTGGGCATTATACGTCATTTGCCGGGATACGGGATCAGTATATCGGCGTGTGGGCAAGCTATGAGGGGAAATATCATCTTCTGACCCATGTGCCGCTGGCTTTTGCCACATCTATAGCGGCATCCCTGATTCCGGCGATTACCAGTGCCCATTCGGCGGGGCTTCGCACCCAGGTTGTGGATCGGGTGAAGACGTCGATTCGTTTTACCATGCTGGTGGCAGTGCCTTCCTGTGTGGGATTGGGCGTATTGGCGGGGCCTATTGTCAATCTGCTGTTTTCCCCTTCCGCGGGTAATGAGCTGGCGATAAAGCTGCTTCAGGCAGGCTGTATCACCGTAATCTTTTATTCTTTTTCTCAAGTGACCAACGCGGCTCTGCAGGGGATCAACCGTATGCGAGACCCGGTGGTGAATGCGGCCATTTCTCTGGCAGTGCACATTCTGGTGATGGTGATCTGTCTTTGGGTGTTTAAGCTGGGCATCTATGGTGTGTTGGTTTCGGATATTGTGTTTGGCATATTGATGAATGTTCTGAACATTTATTCCCTTTCCAGACATTTGCGTCTGAGAATTGATATCACCAAAACCCTTTTTCTTCCGGCTGGCGCTTCTCTGATTATGGGCGCTGCGGCCTGGGGCGTGTACCATCTGTTGTTCGGCGCGCTGAAGAAAAACGCAATAGCGGCTCTGGCTGCGATTTTTGTGGCGGTTTTGGTTTATGGCGTGGCCCTGCTTTTGACCAAATGTGTGGATGAAGTAGATCTGTATCAGATGCCAAAGGGAAAGGCATTGGTAGAGCTGGCAAAAAAAGTGCATCTGCTAAAATAAAAATTGTTTAAAATTGGAAAAAGTGCGGATAATATAAGTAAGCTAGAAGGAGTGAAATCCATGAAATTACGTTATATTATCTGCTTTTTTGTGTGTACTGTTGTGTTTACGATAACCGTTTATATCAGCTATGGGCTTCTGCGCCCTTCTGTTTGGCCGGAGTCAGCTTCGCAGCAGAAGCTGCAGGCAGGAATACCGCAGGAGACGATTGCCATGCATGGAATGAAAAATGGACTGGGACAGGATGAGACGGGGAAGCTGTCCGCAGTTCCGGTTCAGGAAACGCCGGTAGGCGCGGATGTGGAAGCTGCCTTTTTCGTGACGGCAGAGAACGGCCTGGTCACAGTCTATGAAAGCGACAGGCAGACGATCTATCTGCATACCAATATTGAAGTCGGATGGCTGGAAAAAGAGGAACAGCTGCGGCTTTTGGAGGGGTTTTATGTGCCTACGGAGATGGAGCTGTATGACTGCCTGGAAAATTATACGAGCTGATCTGTGAAAAATATATGAATTTTTAACCTGCTCTTGACAGAGCAGGTTTTTTCTGGTTTAATTATATAGCGTGCTATGAAAATGGGGCGGGGCGGAATTAATCAAAAGAGGTGATGAAAATGTCAGAGGAGAAGGAGTGTCTTGGACGGCTGTTTAAACAAATCCACTTTGCTTTTGAAATGAACGGAGCCAGACTGATGAAGGCGGTGGATGTGACGCCTGCACAGATGGATGTGATGCTTTTGCTGTATGCTAAGGAGCGGGAAGGAAGCGAAGTGACCCAAAAGGATATCGAAACTGTTTTAAGGCTCTCCAATCCAACAGTGACAGGTCTTTTAAACCGGATGGAGGAAAAGGGGTTTATACGCCGGGTCAGAAAGGAGACGGATAAACGATGCCGTTTCATCTATATGACAGAACATGGCCGGACTCATATGGAAATGCTGGAGCAGGCCAGAAAACAGGGGGAAGCGAATATCGTAAGAGGAATGACTGATCGGCAGGCGGGAGAACTGAAACAGCTGTTGAAAATTGTATTGTCCAATCTGACGGAGCGGGAAGAATCGCCGGAAGAAATTCATTTTGTCGAATGATTTATGAAAAACAGCGGCAGAGCCACATGACAAATATGCCGCAGTATTTGTAGTGAAGCTTTATAAGGGAAGCTGCGGACTATAAAAATGGAGGTAAGGTTTTATGGTTAAAAAGATTTTGAGCCATGTAGGCGAGTTTAAAAAGGACTCCCTGCTGACTCCGCTGTGCGTCAGCGGTGAAACGGTGCTGGAGGTGCTGATTCCGCTGATGATGGCGGCGATTATTGATAATGGCCTGAATACAGGCAATATGAAATATGTATTCGGCGTAGGTCTGGTCATGCTGGCGATGGCCATGGCCTCTCTGGCATGCGGCGTTTTGGCCGGAAGGTATGCTTCCAGAGCTTCTACCGGCCTTGCGCGGAACTTAAGAAAGGCCATGTATGACAACATACAGGAATTTTCTTTCGCGAATATTGACAAATTCTCCACTGCCGGTCTGATCACCCGTCTGACCACAGATGTGACCAATATTCAGAACGCTTATCAGATGATTATCCGGATGTGTGTCCGTTCTCCGCTGATGATGATCTTTTCCATGATTATGTGCGTTTATCTGAGCCCCAAACTGTCGGTGATTTTCCTTGTGGCGCTGGTATTTCTGTCAATCGTGCTGTATTTTGTCATGACCAGAGCCCACGGATACTTTAAAAAGCTGTTTCACCAGTATGATGAGCTGAATGCCCGTGTACAGGAAAACGTTACGGCCATCCGTACGGTAAAGGCATATGTGCGTGAGGATTTTGAGAACAAAAAATTTAAGGAACAGTCCCATATGGTCTATTACCTGTCTGTCTGTGCCGAAAAGCTGGTGGTTATGAATATGCCGGTCATGCAATTTACCGTGTATACCTGTATTCTGCTGCTGTCATGGCTGGGCGCACGGATGATCGTGGCGGGGGATATGACTACAGGGGCGCTGATGAGCCTGTTTACTTATTCCACCCAGATTCTGTCCAGTCTGATGATGATTTCCATGGCCTTTGTGATGCTTACTATGGCGAAATCCTCTGGAGACCGTGTGGTTGAGGTGCTGGATGAAAAGAGCAGTCTGACAAATGGTGAGGCTCCCGTGATGAGCGTGGCGGACGGCTCCATTGAATTTGACAATGTCAGCTTCCGATATAATGAAGGTGAAAATAAGGAAGTGCTCCGCAATGTGACCTTTTCCATCCGTTCCGGTCAGACGATTGGTGTTCTGGGCGGCACCGGCAGCTCCAAATCCACGCTGGTACAGCTGATTCCCCGTCTGTATGATGCGACGGAGGGAAGCGTGAAGGTGGGCGGCCGAGATGTGCGGGAGTATGATCTGGAAACGCTGCGGAACGAGGTGGCTATGGTGCTGCAGAAGAACGAGCTGTTTTCCGGTACGATCAAAGAAAATCTGCGCTGGGGCAAAAAGGATGCCACTGACGAGGAAATCGAGCTGGCCTGTCGTCACGCCCAAGCCCATGAGTTTATCGAGAAGATGCCTGATGGCTACGACACCTATATCGAGCAGGGTGGTACGAATGTGTCCGGCGGCCAAAAGCAGAGACTCTGTATCGCCAGAGCGTTGATTAAAAAGCCGAAGGTACTGATTTTGGATGATTCCACCAGTGCGGTGGATACCCGGACAGACGCATTGATTCGTCAGGCTTTTGCCCAAGATATTCCGGATACCACGAAGCTGATTATCGCACAGCGGATATCCTCTGTGCAGGAAGCTGACCAGATCATCGTTCTGAACCATGGTCGGGTGAACGGTATTGGAACCCATGAGGAATTGCTGCAAAAGAATGAGATTTACCGGGATGTGTATCAGTCGCAGCAAAAAGGCGGGGCGGAAGAATCCGCCGAATCTGTAAAGGACAGGGTGGAAGAATCGGGCACGCCTTTAAAGGACAGCGGTGAGGAGCCCGTCCAAAACCAGGGAGCCCGTGAAAATCTCAGCGATTTGAATTTAGGAGGTGAGGCGTAAATGAGTGAAAAAGTGCGTGAAGTAAGAGGCCCCAGAGGCGGAAGAGGCATGCGTGGCGGGCCCAAAGCGGCTAACCCGGTAAAAAGCCTGAAACGGCTGTTGGGCTATATTTTTCAGTCTTATAAGCTGGCCTTTGTATTTGTGGTGATCGCCATCGTGATCAGCTCTGT
Source organism: uncultured Lachnospiraceae bacterium (assembly GCA_910588405.1). Lineage (GTDB taxonomy): Bacteria > Bacillota > Clostridia > Lachnospirales > Lachnospiraceae > Paralachnospira_A. The sequence continues at coordinate 29,870 of CAJUPT010000014.1, forward strand.
GGTAGGCGTGGCCGGCAATCTGTTCCTGCGGAGTCTGATCGACTCCTATATCGTACCTTTTTTAAGTCAGGAAACCGTAGATTATTCCCCGTTGATCCGGGCGCTTTTAACCATGGCCGGTATTTATTATCTGGGCGTGATTGCCACCTATGTTTATAATAGGATTATGATTTATGTGTCCAACGGGACGCTGAATCGGATCAGGGACGATATGTTTTCCCATATGGAATCCCTGCCCATTAAATACTTCGATACCCATGCTCACGGAGATATTATGAGCTGTTATACCAACGACACAGATACGCTGCGGCAGATGGTGAGCCAGAGTATTCCGCAGCTGATCTCCGCCAGTATCACGGTCGTGACTACCTTTGTGTCCATGGTGCTGCTGAGTCCGGTGCTGACGGTGCTGGTGGTTTTATCCGTGATTGTTATGGGTCAGGTGACGAAGGTAGTGGGCGGCAAGAGCGCGGTTTATTTCCGGGAGCAGCAAAAAAATCTGGGCGCTATCAATGGATACATTGAGGAAATGATCAATGGGCAAAAGGTGGTGAAGGTGTTCTGCCATGAGGAAGAGGCCAAGGAAAGGTTTGAGGAGCTGAACCAGAACCTGTTTGAGAGCGCGGATCACGCAAACACCATGGCCTTTGTTCTGATGCCGATTATGGGCAATCTGGGCTACATCAATTATGTGCTGACACTGACGCTGGGGGCGGTGATGGCCATCAATGGCTTCGGCGGCATGACGCTGGGAACGCTGGCTTCCTTCCTGCAGCTGAGCAGGAGCTTCAATATGCCTGTTTCCCAGATTTCCCAGCAGTTTAACTCCATTATTATGGCGCTGGCCGGAGCAGAGCGTATCTTTGCTTTGCTGGATGAAAAGCCGGAGGAGGATAACGGCTATGTGATGCTGGTGAATGCCAGAGAAAATGAGCGGGGAGAAATCGAGGAAGCCGACGGACGTACCGGTCTGTGGGCCTGGAAGCACCGCCACGGCGACGGCACCACCACATACCAGAGGCTGGAAGGCAGCGTGGTATTCGACGGCGTGGATTTCGGGTATACGGATGAAAAGATTGTGCTTAACGATATCAAGCTGTATGCGAAGCCGGGACAGAAGGTGGCCTTCGTGGGCGCCACCGGAGCCGGAAAAACCACGATCACCAATCTGATCAACCGGTTTTACGATATCCAGGACGGCAAAATCCGTTATGATGGTATTAATGTGAACAAGATCAATAAAAACGACCTGCGTCGCTCGCTGGGAATGGTGTTACAGGATACCCACTTGTTTACCGGTACCGTGATGGAGAATATCCGGTTCGGCCGTCTGGAAGCCACGGATGAGGAAGTGATTGCAGCCGCAAAGCTGGCTAATGCCCACGAATTTATCGAGAAGCTGCCTGACGGCTATCACACTGTTTTGAGTGGCGATGGCGCAAGCCTGTCTCAGGGACAGCGCCAGCTTTTGTCCATTGCCAGGGCTGCGATTGCGGACCCGCCGGTGCTGATTCTGGATGAGGCGACCTCCAGTATCGATACCCGTACGGAGCGAATTGTTCAGGAAGGCATGGATCATCTGATGGAGGGGAGGACAGTATTTGTCATCGCTCACCGGTTGTCTACCGTTCAGAATTCCAATGTGATTATGGTATTGGAGCAGGGACGGATCATCGAGCGGGGCAGCCATGAGGAGCTGATCGAGCAGAGAGGAAAGTATTACCAGCTGTATACGGGAGCCTTTGAATTGTCTTAAACCTGCCGATTTCATATGTCTTTTAGAACAAAAGGCATAAAAATAAGATATCTGTTTAGAATCTCCCGGCTACGAAAACAAGGGCCGGGAGACTTTAAGCTGCGGAAAAAGCTTCATATGTTTTTGAAAAGACTTGACATACTCCGTATCTGTGCTATCATGAATGTATGATATTAAAATGATATCAAATTATAGCAACGCGGAAGCGGAGAGTTTTACCGGAAGGCTGAGCTTTTCGTATCGGAAAATCGAATGGAGAACAGGCTGGTTATAGCCGGGAGGAAGCGTATGAGTAAAGAGATGACGAACCAAGAAATTTCTGAGATTGGGACTCCTCGAGGGGGGAATTCCGGATTGAAGATAAAAGACGTGGAACAGAAGGAGCTGCATCCTTTGTCGGGCGGCGTGATGGTCATAGTGGAAGCAGTTTTACTGCTGCTGTGCGTCCTGGCTTATGTCTGGGCCGGAATTAGACTGAATGCAAAGGACATCGTCCCCGTACTGCCGGTAATTGCGATTATGGCCGCTTCTCTGGGAATTGTTGTATTCGGTATCCTGCTGGCGGGATTCCGTGTAGTGGACCCGAAGGAAGCGCTGGTACTGGTGCTGTTCGGAAAATATTACGGTACGATTCTGAAGGAAGGCTTTTATTTTGTAAATCCTTTCTGCTTTGGGATGAACCCGGCAGCCCAGAAACAGATGGTGGTTACCGGGAAGGTAAACGGCGGCATCAATACGGCTAGCAAATGTGTTTCCATGAAAACCATGACGCTGGACAATGATAAGCAGAAGGTCAACGACGAGCTGGGAAATCCCATTGTCATCGGAGCCGTAGTGATCTGGCGGATTGTCAATCCCACAAAGGCGGTGTTTAACGTACAGAATTATAAGTCTTATCTGTCTATTCAGTGTGACTCTATTATCAGAAACGTGGCCAGGATGTACCCTTATGACGTGGTAAATGAGGGAGATGTGGATGAGAAAAGTCTGCGGGGCAGCAGTCAGGAGATTGCCGACAGGATGAAAGAGGAGCTGCAGGAAAGGGTGGAAACTGCCGGTATTCTGGTAGAAGAGGTCAAGATCACCCACTTGTCTTATGCGCCTGAAATTGCCTCAGCTATGCTGCAGAGGCAGCAGGCCGTGGCCGTAATCGCCGCTCGCCAAAAAATCGTGGAGGGCGCCGTAGGCATGGTGGAGATGGCCCTGAACAAGCTGAATGAAAATGATGTGGTAGAGCTGGACGAGGAGCGCAAAGCCGCCATGGTCAGCAACCTGCTGGTGATTTTGTGTGGAAACAAGGACGTACAGCCAGTGGTCAACAGCGGAACGATCTATTGATCGGGAGGACTGCAGCGGAACTAAATTAACAGCGGAATTAAAAACAGCGGAAACCCGTAAATCCTTCCAGAACCAGGGGGCCTGAGCGGGTTGTAGCGGAACTAGAAAAGACAGCGGAAACCCGTAAATCCTTCCGGAACCAGGGGGCCTGAGCGGGTTGTAGCGGAACTAAATATAAGAGAGGCGGGTATGGAAAAGAAAAACGGTGAAAAAGAAAAAGCAAAAAAACAAGTGCCCCTTCGTCTTTCCGCTTCTCTCTGGAATGATTTGGCGGCCTGGGCGGAGGATGATTTTCGCTCGATCAACGGTCAGATCGAATATTTACTGACAGAATGTGTGCGATACAGAAAAAAGCATAGAAAGAAGGATGGAGAAGAATAGCTGCATTTTGTTACAAACGCTATAACAAACGTAATAAAAATTTAAAAACATTGACGTTTAAAATATGATATGCTATAACAAAGTCTGAGAACTGTAGTAGGAGGTTTAGTCGATGAAAATAAGAAACATTTTATTCCCGCGAGCAGCGAGCCGGATGACTATGTTTACATGGGCATTTGGCGGCCGCCGCGAGGGCGGAATACTCCGCAGTTTGTTGCGGAGTATTCCGCTTTCTATGATGACAGCCTGCGTTGCGGTGATATTATTTCCTGCCGTCTCATTGAGAGCAGAGCGGGCGACAGATGTAATAGACGGTGTGATAGCAGAGGGCGTGTACATAGGAGAGATCGATGTCAGCGGTATGACTGAGACCGAGGCAAAATCGGCCGTAGATCAGTATATGAAGGAAGCAGGACAGGAGAACATTCTGGTCAGGGCCGGGAAGGAATCGGTGAAGGCAAAGCTGAATGATCTGGGCCTGCAGTGGTCCAACCGGGATGTGGTGAAGGAAGCTGCCGCTTTAGGAAAGACCGGAAATCTGATCAAACGGTATAAAGACATGATATCTTTGCAGTATGAAAATCATGTTTATGACATCGAAACCGTACTGGACGATCAAAAGCTTACGGACTTCATTCAGGAAGATATGGAGAAGTTTAATCAGGAAGTGAAGGAGCCGTCTCTGACAAGAGAGGGCGGAAGCTTTCAGGTGACGCCCAGCGCCGAGGGCCTGGAGGTCGATGTGCGGAAAACGGCGGATGCGATCAGAGAAGCCGTTTTGAATGCGGAAGAATATCACAATATTTCGGTGGAAGCGGTATGCGAGGTGACAAAGCCCAAGCATGATTCCTCTGAGCTGGAAGCGGTGACGGATGTGCTGGCCACCTATTCTACCAGATACAGTGCTTCCGATGTGGGCCGTACCCAGAGTTTGGAGCTGTCTGCCAGACGTTTGAACGGCATCGTTATGTATCCCGGCGATACGATTTCTACGTCATTGCTGATGGGGGAGCGGAGTCCGGAGGGCGGTTACAGCAGCGCGAAAGGCTATGTGGGCAGCCAGACAGTGGATATGGTGGGCGCCGGAATCTGCCAGACAGCCAGCACTCTTTACTGTGCCGCTTTATACGCGGAGCTTGATGTGGTGGAACGCAGCAATCATGTAAAGACAGTTAATTATGTGCCCTACGGCATGGATGCTACGATTTACGCAGGTGATGATTACCGGAATCCGAACATAGACCTGAAACTGAAAAACGGGTTCCGGCATCCTGTATATATCGAGTCCAGCGCAAGCGGAGGAACCTGCACCTTTACGATTTATGGGAAGAAAACAGATTCGTCCAGACAGGTGGATTATGTCTCGACGACGATTCAGGAGACTTATCCCGAACCCCAGTTTGTGCAGGACGCTAATCTGCCTTACGGTTATATGGTGAGAACTCAGGGCGCCTACCCGCAGGTGGTGGCTTCGCTTACAAAAATCGTGCGTGTAAACGGCGTGGAGACGGAGCGTTCCGTGCTTCATACGGATAAATATATACCGGCCAGCGCCGTTTATAATGTAGGAATCAATCCTGCCATACCTCCTTCGGAGGGGATGCAGCCTGCAGATATGAATGCGCTGCAGCAGCTCTGGGCCGCGGCGGGCCAGCCGCTGGTGGACGGAAGTCAGCTGCCGGCAGATGGAAGTCAGCAGCCAGCAGACGGAAGTCAGCCGCCGGCAGACGGAAGTCAGCTGCCGGCAGACGGAAGTCAGCAGCCAGTGGATGGAAGTCAGCCGCCGGCAGACGGAAGTCAGCAGCCAGCGGATGGGAGTCAGCAGCCAGCGGATGGGAGTCAGCAGCCAGCGGATGGGAGTCAGCAGCCTGTGGATGGAGGCCAGCCTGTGGACGGCGGTCAGCAGCCGCAGTAAGGGGAGTATGGACAGCAATCTGTAGACGACGGACAGGCGTTGTAAAAGAAAGTGATATATGAGACGGGAAAAGAGCTGCTTCATAGCGGAGCGGTTCTTTTTCTCGTATCTTAGTGCAGGAAAACTCTGTCAATTTTACATGAAAGGTTTTCCAAAATTCATAAAATCATAAGAATTGTTTCCATGGATGTTAAAAAGGACCAGGTAAAATTATATCAGACAAACGGTTTTAACGCATGGAGATATATTCTGTCATAAAATTTTATTGATGGAATATAATGGAAATAGTAAGGGGTATGATTTATGAAAAAAAAGTTTAGGACAGGCTTTGTGATTCTGATTGTGATCTGTGTTTTGGCGGCGGGTTTATATACTGCGGGAAGGGTATGTTGGAATTATGCAAAACTGCGTTTATCCCAATATATAGATAAACAGGTGGCACAGGAGGTGGAACAGATTGCTACGGAATCGCAGAGCTATCTGCCGGCTAGCGGAACGGAATCCGAATCAGTCAGTGAAACAAAATTTGAATCGAACGGTGAGACCGAAACCGAATCGATCGATGAAACAGAATCGAACGCCGTAGAGGCAAACGGCCCGGTACGTGAGGAAGAAATATCGAATTTTTCAGCGGAGCTGATCCTTCCAAAGGTATTCTATTTCAGGAAAACTGATGAAGATCAGCAATATAATATTTATTATAAAAATATTACGGCTGGCGAATACGATATTTTTGAGCTGGTTTCTCAAAACGGTACGCAGCTGAGCGATTGCTACAGGTTTCAAACCAGTGAAGTGAATAATAATCTGTTCGATGTCGTGATGCGGCTGTTTTCCAATGGCAATGAGGTGCTGGCAAGCCAGGGCGTGATTTTTAACTTTGTGGAGCCACAGTCCGATGATGAGATTAATCTGTTGTGTATCGGCGACAGCTGGACGGAGATGGGCGAATACTGCGGCAGAATTCAGGAGCAGATGGATCACCTGAATCTGGTGGGTGTGATGGAGAAGCCAGGAGAGAACCTGCCCAGGATAGGTCATGGAGGCTGGTCACTGTTTAATTATATGAATAATTTTATGACAGACCTAGACAGCCCTTTTCTGTTTCCGATCGGGGTTGCCGGCAGTCAGTATCGGGGCTGTGTGCAGACGATGAAAAATATTGTCACCTGTGACGACAGCGCATACAATGTGGCGCTTTATAAAAAGTATGCCAGAGGCTGGAAGGATGAGGGTGACTTTCTGTGGGATGAAGAAGGGTATTATAAGGAACCTTTGCAGGGAGACGTCATGACAGATAACCAGCGGCCGGAAGGCGAGCGGTATATTCAGTGGGATGGCAGCCAGTGGGTTCCCATGGAACAGCAACCGGAGGGATATGAGTATAATTTTTCCAAATTTATGGAACGGTTTGCGGCTTGCTTTGACGGGAAAAAACCTACCCATGTGTCAATCCTGACCGGGGCCAATGATTTTACTTATGGCTGTAATCCGGCTGAGGTCATGGAGTGGATGGATGATTTTCTGGAGCCGATGATTCAGTCGATTCACGAATATGACCCGGAAATTTGCGTGATGATTGCCTCATGTCAGCTAGGCGCCGATCAGGATGCCTTCGGTAGAACCTTCGGCTCATGGATTACCAGCCGTCAGTACAATGATTCTATGAAAACGATGCTGAAGGAAGTACTCCGGAATTATGATAATGATGAGCATAAGGCGAGAAATATTTATGTAGTTCCGATTTATGCGATGCTGGATACGGAAAATGGTTTTGCCACCGTTGTTGAGCAAGCGGATTCTTACTCTGACGAAACTGTGGAGCGCCATACGGATGCCCTCCATCCGAACGAGGTGGGAATGAATCAGGTTGGGGACGCATTTTTGGGGATATTGGAGTTGACCAGATAGGAATTGGAGGAATATGTTAATAAGCTGAAGCAAATTTATAGATAAAATTGATCTGGCATGTTTCGATATCTAAAATATTATAAATATTTGAATTATTCAGACATAGGAAATAAAAAAACATCCTTAAAAATGCAGCTTGGTGATGTGAGCGCCTGGCTGCAGACAGGGATGTTTTTGGGCGTTTTATTAAGGATACTTTATAATGACGTATTTCGTCGGATTATGAAGCGTCCAGGTAAATGTGCCAGTACATAAGTATGTTTTGTGATGACGCATTTCGTCAGATTATGAAGCATCCAGGTAAATGTACCAGTACATATGTATGTTTTACGATGACATATTTTGTTGAACGATACGGAAAAGAGGAAATGATGAAGCTGAAAAATAATTTGCTGCTGGTTCTGGCGGCTTTGATCTGGGGCGTGGCATTCGTGGCTCAGAGCGTGGGAATGGAATATGTAGGCCCTTTTACGTTTAACGCGGTGAGATTTTTGATAGGAGGGCTGGTGCTGGTTCCCTGTATCTTTTTTTTGGACAGGAGAGAGCGGAAAGAGAGAGGAGAAAAGATATTAGAACAACGGGAAGCTAGAAGAACATTGCTGCTTGGAGGCTTATGCTGCGGCCTTTGCCTTACGGTGGCAAGTACGCTGCAACAGTTCGGCATTATGTATACGACGGTGGGGAAGGCCGGGTTTATTACGGCTCTCTATATGATTATTGTGCCTGTCATCGGCATTTTCCTGGGGAAAAAGCTTGCGCTGCCCGTATGGGTCAGCGTAGGGCTGGGCGTGGCAGGCATGTATCTGCTGTGTATTACGGAGTCTTTCCATATCAATTTCGGAGATCTGCTGGTTCTGTTATGTTCTATTTGTTTTGCAGGGCATATTTTGGTGATCGACTATTTTTCTCCCCGGGCGGATGGTGTGAAGATGTCCTGCATCCAATTTTTTATCTGCGGTATCATCTGTGCAGTTCCCATGCTTTTGCTGGAGCATCCCAGTCTGACGGTGATTCTGAACGCCTGGCAGCCGATTCTTTATACGGGTATTCTTTCCTGCGGCGTGGCCTATACTCTGCAGATCGTGGCCCAGAAAGGAACCAATCCGGTGGCGGCCTCTCTGCTTTTAAGCCTTGAATCGGTTTTTTCCGTGCTGGCCGGATGGATGATTCTGGGACAGCGTATGTCAGTGCGGGAGATTTTTGGCTGTGTGCTGGTGTTTGCGGGGATTATTCTGGTGCAGATTCCGTGGAAGACGCGGGATGTTCATTGATGTTGGGAGATGCTATATATAGAAGCATAGAGGCAAAGATATTGAAATATATTTTTGCGGAACAAAGGACATTATGAGGATTAAAGAATGGAAAGCTACCGAAAGGCGGCTTTCTTTTTTGAGGCGGAACAGTCATTTATGCTGACTACAGATTATTGATGGAGGGGGAGGGAATGGAAATTTCGCAGATAATCTACATCTGCGAAAAAAGGTGAATATCCTTTAAAAATAGCGGAATTTCAAAGGTCCGCAATCAAATTGACCATTATTTTGACCATAAATAGACGATTAATAAATTTGTATATTTGTTGATTAAAAAACGAATTGTTTTCGAAGCATCCCAATTTATCAGAAATGGATGGAAATGAAAGTATATTTAGTATCAATTTTTTTGACCATTATTTTGACCACAAATGAAAGATTTACGTGATAAAATGCGGCTGTTTTCTTTGAAAATCACCATTGATTGTCACTTATTTTCCTTAATTTCCCATATATTATTAACATTGTAAAAGAGAAATCAAATTATTTTATTGACAATCAGGGAATATAGAAGTAAAATAGGTGCCATGTGAAATATATATGTAATATTTTTTGCAAATTTTCCCATATTTCTTTTCGCAGATGTAGATTATCTGCGAAATATTCTGTTTGTCCGGAAGCAAGGCGGAGGCCAGGTATGGAAAATATGAGTTTACGGCAGTACTGTATCCGGAATCATAAACCGGAGCTGGTACGGCAGTGGGACATACCGGAAAACAGGGATTTTGATCCGGATCAGACCGGTTATGCAAGCCATAAAAAAATATGGTGGCACTGTGATAGGGGCCATAAGTGGCAGGCGATGATCAGCGACAGGGTGACAAAGGATGTAGGCTGTCCTTACTGTGCAAACCGCAAGGTTCTGGAAGGCTACAATGATCTGGCAAGTACTTGCCCGGAACTTGCATCCCAATGGCACCCGTCAAAAAACGGTTCACTTACGCCGAAAATGGTTACGCATGGCAGCTGTAAATCTGTCTGGTGGCAATGTGAGCTGGGCCATGAGTGGAAAGCGGCAGTAGGAAATCGTGCCACAAAAGGACATGGCTGTCCTTATTGTGCGGGGAAAAAAGCCTGGCCCGGATTTAATGATCTGGCTACCGTAGAACCAGAGCTGATGAAAGAGTGGCATCCTACGTTTAATCAGGGAATCGATCCCACAAGAATTATGCCTTGCAGCAGAAAACGTGTCTGGTGGCGGTGTCCGGAAGGACATGAGTGGGAGACCTATCTGTTTAACAGGACGATCTACAGAAGCGGCTGTCCTTTTTGCGCAGGGAAGCTGTCAAAGCGTAAGGCTGCCGAGTGGATGGCATATGCGGCCAAAAAAGAAGTGGAGCTTTCTTTTTTAGATATGCATATAACCGAAACTGATAATCTACTGAAAGAAAAGGAAATCAGTAATCGTATTGCACCGTAGGTAGAGGGTGTGCGGTTTTGGGTGTCTATTTTTAGATAAACATATAATTTAAACTGTGAATCTACCAATAAAACCGGAACTGACTGTGAGAGTTTGAAGGCTGCACGGGGGTAACGGGGAGATAAAGAGCCGCTATAACCGCAGAAGGCGGTAAAAGTGGAAGACCTCGGGATATTGGAAAGCAATGTCGTGGGGATGGCGAAGCTATGGTTTTTAAGCTGATGATGTTATAAGTCAGGAATGTTTTTGCGGCTTATTTTGTTATATCAGTATGCAGGAAAGTGGTCAATATGTGGTGGATTCTGTTTAGATAGAGGGAATGAAGGCAGTGATTATGTTTAAAGAAAGTTCCTATATCAGATATCAATTTTATCAGGGATGAACAAGTGCTAAACCTGCTTAATGAAATAGTTTAGTATATATGAATAATATGTGGAGGATTGACGGCTATTATGAAGAAGATTTTACCGGCAACTGGGGTTGCGGTGGCTTTGTTGATAGCAACAGTTGCAGTGGTAAAGAAAAAGGATTCTATATATGATAATGAGCCAGAACAGAAGAATCCAATGGAGAATAAGAAAGTTGTTTTTGTGGAGGATGACGGTGACGCAGAGAATGCAGATGGTACAAAGGGGCATCTGGAAGCGGTTGGGGAAGGCGATTACAAAGCCGGATTTTATGATAAGTGTTTAAAGAGACTGATAGATATCATTCTTTCATTTCTTGGACTCATTGTCTTGTCGCCAGTTTATTTATTCTTTACTATCGCTATTAAGATAGATGATCCTGGTTCCGTTTTATTCACGCAAAAGCGTGTTGGTAAAAATAAGCAGTACTTTAAGCTGCACAAATTCAGAACTATGAAAATGGCTACACCACATGATGTGCCAACCCATATGTTGGATAATCCGGATCAGTACATCACCAGTATTGGAAAATTCATGAGGTTCCATAGCATCGACGAACTGGTTCAGGTTTGGGATATCTTTGTTGGAAACATGTCAATCATAGGACCTAGACCGGCGCTTTGGAATCAGGATGTATTGACTTCTGAAAGAGATAAATGGGGAGCTAATGACATCAAGCCCGGTTTGACCGGATGGGCGCAGATTAACGGTAGGGATGAACTGGAGATTCCGGTAAAAGCAAAGCTGGATGGTGAATATGCAGAAAAATTGAAAAAAGGCGGATTCAGTGCCTTTGCTTTTGATGTGCGATGTTTTTTTGGAACAGTATTCTCAGTCATCAGAGGTGACGGAGTAGTTGAAGGTGGTACCAGAGAGTTGAAAAAACATGATCCGTTCCTAACGTCACCGATCAATCCGAATGATGGAAATACAGTATATCCGGAAGATGATTATCAGATTGGAGATAAATGATGAAGCGAGTGCTCATAACAGGAGCAAATTCATATATAGGCGTAAGCTTTGAGAAATATGCCAAGGAGCATTATCCAGAAAAACTTTCAATAGATACCATTAATATGATAGATGGAAGCTGGAGAGAAAAGGATTTCTTTGGATATGACGTGGTATATCACGTGGCAGGCATTGCTCATGCGGATGTAGGTAATGTGGATGAAGCCGCAAAAAAGAAATACTATGCTATCAACACGGATTTGGCGATAGAGACGGCAAGGAAGGCGAAGATGGATGGAGTAAAGCAGTTTGTTTTCATGTCCTCTGCAATTATCTATGGGGATTCTGCTCCTTATGGCAAGAGCAAGAAAATCACAAAAGATACTAAACCAAAGCCGGCAAACTTTTATGGAGATTCAAAGTGGCAGGCAGATAAAAAGGTCCGAGCTCTCGCTTCGGACGGTTTAGATGGAAAGAGAGAGTTTATTGTAACAGTTCTGAGACCACCAATGATATATGGAAAGGGGAGTAAAGGTAATTATCCTACTCTTGCAAAGGTGGCTAAGGTGCTTCCAATTTTTCCAGATGTACAAAATGAAAGATCTATGTTATACATTGGAAATCTCTGTGAGTTTCTGAGTCAGGTGATGATCAGAAGTGAAGGTGGAGTATTTTGGCCGCAAAATTCCACATATTCAAACACGAGCCATATGGTACGCTATATAGGAAGACTCCATGGACATAGAGTGGTTTTGTCAAAATTCATGGGAATATGTGTTGGGATAGGGTGTCATGTTCCGGGAAAAATCGGTGGGGTGGTTAATAAGGCTTTTGGTAATCTTACCTACGATAAGAGTATGAGTAATTATGATTTTATGTATCAGAAGTATAGTTTGAAAGAAAGTCTTGTTGAGACAGAAGGATAAAAGGTAAACAATTATCATGAAAGTACTTTACTTTATATTTGAGGGATTTGATACAACAAATGGAACAAATCACCTTGCATTGACAACTATGCACACCTTTTTGGACAATAATATAGATGTGTATCTGATGACAAGTCATTCCAAAGGAATATTTCCGGATATTCCCGAATCAATAAAGAATCGGAGAGGCTTTTCATATTCGATAATCCAGAGGAATAAGGTTGAAAAGAGAAATTTTATTGGACGATATAAAGATGGAATACGGTATCAATTGAATGCTTGTAAAGAATGGAAAAAATATATTGATAATATAGATGTGGTCGTTTTACAATCGACACATACGGCTTTTTTATCTGCATTTCTTTTACATAAATATTCAAGGAAACCTATTATTTATAATAATTTCGACGTGTTTCCGGATGGACCATATTTGTTTGGCGCAATAAGGAATAAGTTGATTTATCACTTGCTTTCAATTTTCCAAAATTACATATATAAAGCTAGTAGCAAGATAGTTGTTATTTCCAATGATATGAAACAGACTTTTCTAAAAAAAGGTATTAAGGAATCAAAATTAGTTACTATTCCCAATTGGTATGATTCCAGTGCTATTAAAGAGGTTGATAAATCGGAGAATCATTTTGTTAAAAAATTCGGCATAGACCGAAAAAAATTTATCGTTCAATATGCTGGTAATATAGGATACACTTTCAATTATCATGCATTTGTTGAAGTGGCCAAATTGTTAAGAAACAATTCAGATATTGAGTTTCATATTATTGGAACTGGCGGCTTTGAGGAAGACTTTAAAGATGAAGTACAAGCAGAAAGATTGACAAATATAAGATTTTTTCCATGGCAGGATTCAAGCATTATTAATGATGTATACAGTGCATGCGATATAGAGATGATACCACTTTCAAAGGGTGTTATTTGGACTAGTTTTCCTAGTAAGTGCACATTGCTAATGGCTTGTGAACGAACTTTTATGTGCCTTTGTGAGAGAAACTCGGAGTTCTTTAAGACGGTAAATAAAGAAAAAGTGGGCATCTGTATAGCAAGAACTGATTATGAAAGAGCTGCAAATACTATTAAAAAGCTGTTTGAGAAGAGAATAGCACTTCAAAAAATAGGGAAAAAAGCGAAGGCATATGGAGAAGAGAAATATTCGAGTGCAGTAAATGCGTACAAATATGTGGAAATAATAAAAGAATTAGTAGAGGAGAATAAAAATGTCGCAGTTTAAAGGAAAGGTTTTAATGATTACTGGAGGAACAGGATCTTTTGGAAATGCAGTACTGGAGAGGTTTCTTGATTCAGATATAAAAGAAATCCGGATTTTTTCACGTGACGAGAAGAAACAGGATGATATGAGACATTATTATAATAATCCCAAATTAAAGTTTTACATTGGAGATGTTCGAGATATAAACACTATAAGATCAGCTGTTATTGGTGTTGACTATATCTTCCATGCAGCAGCTTTAAAACAGGTTCCCTCCTGCGAATTCTTTCCATTAGAGGCAGTGAAAACAAATGTTCTGGGAACGGAGAATGTATTGACTGCGGCAATTGAAACAGGAGTCAGCAGGGTTGTATGTTTATCCACTGACAAAGCTGCATATCCGATTAATGCCATGGGCACAAGCAAAGCTATGATGGAAAAAATAATCATTGCAAAAGCAAGAACAGCTGATCCTGAAAAGACAAAAATTTGTTGTACGCGATATGGCAATGTTATGGCATCTAGAGGATCTGTAATACCACTTTTTGTTGACAAAATCAAGGCAGGACTTCCATTAACTGTAACTAATGGGACGATGACAAGATTTATCATGAATCTCAATGAAGCTGTAGATTTAGTTTTATACGCTTTTGAAAATGGTTTTCAAGGAGATCTGTTTGTTCAGAAGGCAGATGCCAGCACAATCACAGATCTCACAATCGCAATAAAGGAGTTGTTTGGGGTTCCAGATTACCCAGTAAAGACAATTGGTATACGACATGGCGAAAAGATGTATGAAACATTGCTTACAAATGAAGAATGTGCAAGAGCAGTAGATTGTGGTAAATTCTATCGAGTTATAGCAGATAATCGAGATTTAAATTATGAGAAATATTTGTCTCAAGGAAATATAAAACGTACTGAATTATCTGAATTTAACTCCAATAATACAAAAAGATTGAATATAGAGGAAATAAAAGAAAAACTTATGACTTGTGAGTTGGTGGTTGAAGAATTGAAAGCGTGGAATGAAAAAAGGGGCGTATAGATTTATGAGATTTTTGGTTCTGGGTTGTAATGGCATGGCGGGACATACCGTTTCATTATATCTGAAAAGTCGTGGATATGATGTTGAAGGTGTCGCAAGAAAGCAATCGCCTATTGTCAGGACGATTGTAGGTGATGTAACCGATAGAACATTTATGGATAAAACTATTTGTGGAGGTTCATATGATACCATTGTAAATTGTGTGGGTATTCTCAATCGTCAAGCTGAAGATGATAAAGAGCAAGCTACATATGTGAATGCATATTTCCCACATTATTTGGAAAAGATTTCAGCTGATAAAAAGACACAGATTATTCATATGAGCACAGATTGCGTGTTTAGTGGAAAAAGAGGACATTATGCTGAAAATGATTTCAAGGATGGGGATGAGTTTTATGATCGTTCTAAAGCATTGGGAGAATTAGAAAACGAAAAGGATTTTACTATTAGAACGTCTATAATTGGACCAGATATGAATCCAAATGGAATAGGGTTGTTGAATTGGTTTATGCAACAAAAGAATGAAATATATGGATATTTGAATGTAAAATGGACAGGAATAACGACACTTCAGCTTGCAAAGTGTATAGAGGAAATTGCAGAACACAGATGGAGTGGATTATGCAATGTTGTAACAGAGCAATCAATCAGTAAGTATGAACTGCTTAACTTTTGTAACGATTATATAAGGATGGATAAAATTAAAATCATTCCTCAAAAAGACCCAATTCTTGATAAATCGTTAATATCTAAACGCGAATTATTTAAGATTCCTGACTATAGATTTATGATTGAAGAATTAGCAAAGTGGATGGATGGTAATTCATCGCTTTACCCGCACTACAAAACTGTCCATATCTGATGAAAATGGAGATGAAAAAATGCCAAAAATATCTTTTGCTATGGCAGTATATAATGGCGAAAACTATATTGAGAAACAAATTGATTCAATAATAAAGCAAATGATGGACCAAGACGAGTTAATAATATCATATGATAAATCAGATGATAGAACACTTGAAATAATAAAGAGATATGAATTAAATTATAAGCAGATAAGAGTAATAGAAAACAGAATTAAGGGAGTTGCGAATAATTTTAATAACGCGTTTTATCATTCCAAAGGAGATTATGTTTTTATATCAGATCAGGATGATATATGGGATGAAAATAAACGTGTTATTCTTTGTGAGACTTTTGAAAAAACCGGTGCGGATTTAATTATTCATAATGGGGTAAATATAAATACTGAGGATGAAATAATTTCAAATAGCTTTTTCGATATGTATAAGATTAGTGATAATTTTTTTTCATATTTTATTGTCCCAAGGTATAGCGGGTGCTGTATGGCCTTTAGTAAGAGAATAAAAGAATATATTATGCCAATTCCATCTAACATAAATGCGTATGATTATTGGGTAGGTGCTATTTGTAAAATGAAAGGGAAAGTAATTTTTATTCCAGATATACTTGTCTATCATAGAATGCATGACAACAACGTTACTCCATTAAAACCCTCAAAATTATCCGTTAAAATTGGTAATAGGATAGCAATTTTCAGTGGATTATTAAAAAGGATTAAAGCAAATGCATAAAGTATTGTTTATTACAGTTGATTTTTATGAGTATATAGAAGCTATAAAAAAGGTTATAGAAAAAGAATTGGATGCAAAAGTTGATACTCTTGTTTTAAATAAAGCTAGTACCGTTATTGATGGCGGATTAAACTATATTACTGGTGGAGAGTATATTAAGAATAAAGAAATAAATAGGCAACGAGAATGGTTTAGCAAACATTTGGAAGTTAAATATGATTATATTTTTATGATCGTTGGAAGAAACCTTGATATTGAAGGATTTTGTGCATTTATTAGTGAACAGAAAGAAGCTAAAAAAATATTGTATTTGTGGGATGACGCTGCAAGAATTGACAATATAGATGAAAAAGAAAAACTGTTTGATAGAATAGTATCTTTTGATAAGTCTGATTGTGATAAGTATGGGTTTGAATTCATTCCTTTGTTTTATTTGGAAGAGTATAGATATGATAATGAACCAAAAGATATCGATATTCTTTTTGCGGGATCATCTCATTCTGGAAGATTAGAATTTGTGGAAAGGCTTTTTGATAATAGTTCTATTAACGAATATAAATGGTTTATCAAGTTTGTTGTCTCAAAACCGAGACTGATAGCCAATATGCTAAGATTGCATAATAGAAAAATATCAAAATACTTAACATCGAAAAATATGTCGGTTGCAGAAAGCTCACAATTATTAAAAAGATCAAGAGTAGATATTGATATTCCACATTTGGGGCAAAATGGGCTTAGCATTCGTATGGCAGAAGCATTGGCGTCGCATACTAAAGTCGTAACAACAAATCCAGAAGTGTTAAATTATAGTTTTTATAATGCGGATAATATTCTGGTCATTAATACAAAATCATCATTTATACCAGATGAATTTATTAAGACATCATATGTTGAAGTTGATCCAGAATTAGTCGAATTATATTCGGTTAATACATGGGTTAAAGCGGTATTTGGTTTGATTGATAATCCACATTATAGCTTGTATAGTAATAAAAGAGGAACGGGATATGATTTGTAGCAAGCAGCTTGCGCTACTTGAAAAGATTGTTGTCATTGTCATATTGTTATCAAGTTGTACAACAATAGTGTCTGATTATGGCATTATCAGATACTGTCTAGTTGGTTTGTATTTATTAATGGTATGTACGCATAGAATTCGAGTATCAAATCATAATAATCAATTTTTGATTCTGTTAATTGTCTTATTTATCTGTCTAATGCAGACTATATGGTATGGCAATGATAATAAGATATCGTATGTTTTAAAGATTTACACTATCCTGTTTATGATGGTGATGTATTCGAATGAGGATGAAGCGAAGAATGTAGCTAGAATCGATTATCTAGTAAAGCTTTTATTTTTGTTCTCTTTTGCATCAAATATTGTTTATGTATTAAAATTGATGGAAGTAGGAATACATAGGTTCACTTCCTCATTAGGATTATATTGTTATTATTATCTATTGCAAGAGTTTTATGATCCGATATTTGGATTCTTAAATTATAGAAATAACGGGATTTTTTGGGAACCGGGAGTAAATCAAGTATTTTTGAATTTTCTTCTTCTTTATACTTTATTTGATAGTAGGAATTGTAAATCTAGACCATGTAAAAGTAAAATGTTTATCAAAGTGATGTATTTAATTCTTACTATAGTATCTACCGGATCTGTTATGGGGTATGCTTTATGTATAGCAATTATTGGATTTAGATGTATTGCAGGAAGGAGTAACAGTAAAAAGTTTTTTTTATCTGTTTTTTTTGTAGTTATCATTATCATAGCATTTCCATACGCATTAGAAATATTTGTTCTTAAACAGGGAACTTTGTCATATGAACATAGGATGGGAGATTTAATAATAGGATTCAATCAGTTTTTTAAGCATCCTCTTTTAGGTAAGGGAATAGGAGATGAGAGTTTTCAAAAAGCCTTTTTTGAATCATATAACATAGTGAGATCTAGCAGTAATGGGTTGATTAGACTGGTGCTTGCAACAGGTGCGTTAGGTACGATTTTTTACACTGTATCGGTTTATAAGGCTGCCAGATGGTTTGATAAGAATATTCTTTCTGGATCAAAGATTGCTTTTTGTATCTGGTTTTTTGTATCCTTGATGAATGAACCAATAGAATCATGTGCAATTATTATATATTTTATTGGAATAGGCTGGCATAGTAGAAAGCGTTTTTTGAAGATAAACCATTTGTCTCACGAAACAAAAAGCATTGGAATTATGCGAAAATGAGTACAATAATATAATGTAAATAAATAGATAAAGAAGCTTCAAATGGGATGGTATAAAAATGCTAAGAGTCAATAGGTATTCTAAAGCAATAGCTTATATAAAAACAATTCTTTTTTATAGACACTATTTTCTTTCAATCGGGAAAATGAGTATAATTGAGTCTCCTATGCTATTTTCGGATACTAAGTCTGTATGCATAGGAGAACATACGTATATAGCCCATTTTTCATGGCTTATGGGAGATAAGAAAAGTGATGAAAGTACGTTGAAGATAGGGAATAATGTTCAAATAGGACATTTTGCTCATATCGTGGGGAAATATAGTGTTACTATTATGGATTCGGTGCTTATAGCAGATAGAGTGTATATATCTGATTGTGATCATAATTTTGATAATACTGATATTCCAATATTGGAACAAGGAATTCATCACATAGGAAATGTTGTGATTGGAGAAGGGTCATGGATAGGAGAAAATGTTTGTGTATCCGGTTCAAAAATCGGAAGACATTGCGTAATTGCGGCTAACTCTGTGGTAAAAAATGATATCCCCGATTACAGTATTGCTGCTGGCGCGCCTGCAAAAGTTGTTAAGAAATATGATTTTGAACGAGGGGAATGGGTAAAAGTTACGTAGAAATTATTAAATGATCAGATTAGTAAAGAAATCAAGAATTAAAAATAATATGGACTTTATTACAGTTACAGTAAGTACGGTTTTTTCATCTTTTGTAAGTTTTTTGTATACGATTTTTGCGAGACGATTCATTCCACCATATGAGTATGGTATTTACTCAACATGCTTGCTTCTTCAAACGTATGTGGCATATGTACAATGCGGTGTGCACAATGCTTATAATAGAGATTATCCTCAGATAATCGGAACAGGCAATATAGATAAAGCTATTAAACTCAAAAATACGGCGTTCACTTTTGTTGTTGGTGTCTACATTTTGAGCAGTATAATTATAGGAGTTGTGCTAGGTATAATCTTTATTTGTGACAAGCTGTCTTCAGAGTATTTTTTAGGATATCTTATTGTGCTTGTTGTGTTGATTTTAAATACGATTTCTGATTTCGGGATGAACACGATGCGCATGAATGGCGGATACAATTATACAGCCTTAGTTACTGTCATCAAAACCATGGTGGGTTGCACAGTTGGACTCATATTTATATATAATTTCGGATACTATGGATTATTTCTTCTTCCTGTGATATCGGCTCTAGTGGCTATTTCTTTGTATTATAAAAGAGTATATAAAGGGATTTATTTCACGATAGAGAGAAATATTCTTAGAAACTCAATGATTACAGGATTACCATTGATGATAGGGAGCCTGATATGGACGGCTGTTGCATCAGTGGATAAATTTGTCATACTTGGATTCATGAATACGGAAGCACTAGGAGTTTACAGTGTGGCACAGCTAGGATTCAGCTTAATGGTGCTTATTCCCCAGTCGATATCACAAGTTTTTTATATTAAAATATCTACGGCATATGGCAAATCTGGTAACAAGAGCGAATTAATATACTTGTGCAACAGATACACTCTCATTAATGTGGTGTGTACGGGGGCTGTATGTGTTATTGGCTATTATATGCTACCCGTTTTTGTGAGAATTGTAATGCCCAATTATGTGGATGGTATAGGAGCGGCACAGATTATGTTAGTGGGTATATGCATATATGGCTCTACCATGTTGTATGGGAACATTTTCAGCGTTTTGAGAATGAATAAAGATTTACTTTGGACATCATGGATATTGTGCGCGTTTAATGTGGTA
Source organism: uncultured Lachnospiraceae bacterium (assembly GCA_910588405.1). Classification (GTDB taxonomy): domain Bacteria; phylum Bacillota; class Clostridia; order Lachnospirales; family Lachnospiraceae; genus Paralachnospira_A. Next base: position 50,092 of record CAJUPT010000014.1, read on the forward strand.
TTTTCAATTGGATTGGTGCTTATTGTTGGAAAACATATTGATAATGTAGCTTTAGGCACATCAGCTTCATATGCAGCATATTCGGTAGTGATAATTTTTACACTATCTCATAAATTTGGGATAAAATCAATGAATTTTGTTAAAACAACATGGATTCCGCTTGCTATAATGCTCATTCCGTCAATTGCTTTTTATTACTTGATTGACAAGATCTATATAAGCTTGGTATATGCACTTGTGTATATATCATTAGTCACTATTGTATATTGGAGGAAGACAAAAATTGATACAATCTGATAATTATAATCTTTCAGTCTGTTTTTTGGCACGATCCGTGTATAACAAATATACACCTTTAATGTATAGAACTATAAAGAATGATTTTGAACCGTCGTTGTTTGGAGGGTTTATTACATCAAATTCGCTTGAATATACTGATGTGAGCAAAGTCCTTTCAGATTATAGAGAAGATATACACATATATGAGGTATCATCATATTTTAAAGAACACTGGGAAGAGTTTACATATGAGAAATTCCTGATGTATGAAAAAAAATATGAATGTGAGCCTTTATGGAACCTGATTTATATGGACAGATTTCTTATATATGAGGATCATGATTATTGTGTAAAGATTACTGCTGGGTATTTTCAGTTTTTTGAAATGATATTTACCGAGATGTGTTATGATTTTTACTATGATGAGTGTATTTCTACACTCCAATCATATATTGCATATATTGTTGGAAAGAAATTTGGAGTGCATTATTTTACACAGACGGCCCCTAGAGGAGGAATGGATGCTGAATACCATATTATTATTACGGACCCAAATCAATATATATATGGGTTTGACAACAATTATATAAATATTAATTATACAGATGATGAGATGAAAAAGGCAGAAAAGTATTTATCAGAATTTGAGGAAAGAGAAATGGTGCCTGCGTACCAATTACAATTCAAGGAGAAACCAAAGTATAAAATAAAGTATTTGCTGGCACCGTTACGATATTTAAGAGCAAGACTAAATCCTTATCTAAATGATCAATATTTTTATATGTATAAAAGAGCTTGGATTCACGCTCTCGATATGGATACATTTTATTACAGATATAAAAGATCAAAGAAGTATTATCATAAGGCTGACTTTACAAAAAAATATGTGTATTTTCCGTTGCACTATCAGCCGGAGAATTCAACTCTAATGTGTGCGCCGAAGTATGAAAAACAACAGTATTATATTGACAGTATTGCAAAAAGCTTGCCAGCAGACACGTATTTGTATGTAAAGGAACACTACACTCTTGTTGGTAATCGAGAATTAAGTTTTTACAAGGAAATGAGGAAGTATCCTAATGTGGTAGTTATTAGTCCATGGGAAAGTTCGCGTGATTTGATTTTACATGCTGAATCGGTGGTGACATTGACCGGTACGGTTGGATTCGAAGCAATGTTGTTAAGAAAACCTGTACTGTGTTCAGGTAATGTTCTTTTTGATATGGCACCGGGAGTGGTAAAGGAGAACGATCCTTATCAAAAATATACCCTTTTTATGAAAAATTGGAAACAACCTGATCGTAAAGAAATATTACAATATTTATGCGAATATTTTAGATGCATGCATGAAGGGGGCTCTAATGTTTGGATGGAAGATGCGTACGAAGAAGATAATATTAGAAGGCTTGTAAGAGCTGCATATTTGCATATGATGGATACAAAAAAACAATTGGCAAAAAAGGAGAGGCAATAATGGACAAATTAGCCATTAATGGAGGAAGCGCATTAAGGAATAAAAAAATATATTATGGTTGCCAATGGGTGGATACTGATGATGTCAAAGCTGTATGCGAAGTATTGTTGAGTGATTATATTACCTGTGGACCAAAGGTTGAAGAAGTAGAGAGGGAGCTTGAAAGTATCACTGAAGCTAAGCATGCCGTAGTGTGCTCCAATGGAACGGCGGCACTTCATTGCGCATGTTTGGCTGCAGGCATACAGCCAGGCGATGAAGTGATTACAACGCCATTGACTTTCGTAGCGTCAGCTAATTGTGTTCGTTACTGTGGAGGTACTGTTGTTTTTGCTGATGTTAATCCCGAAACATACAATATTGATCCTGATAGTATAGAACAGAATATAACGGAAAGAACTAAGGCGATAATTGCAGTAGACTTTACGGGACAAGCAGTAGATCACAAGCGCATTCGCGAGATTTGTGACAAGCATAATCTTACTTTTATAGAAGATGCCGCTCATGCTATAGGAACATTATATGACGGCAAACCTGTCGGATCATTAGCTGACATGACTTGCTTCTCGTTTCATCCTGTCAAGACGATAACATCGGGTGAGGGAGGTGCAATCACAACAAATAATGATGAGTTATATCATAAATTGGTATTGGCTCATATACATGGGATTGAACATGATGAGGAGTTCATGGAGGAAGTGCCACACGAGGGACCGTGGTACTATGAACAGCTAAGTCTGGGTTATAACTATCGAATGACGGATTTTCAGGCCGCACTACTGCTCAGCCAGATGAATAAGCTTGAAAAATTCAAGGCAAGACGAAAAGAAATTGTAACAAAGTATGATGATGCATTCAGAAACATACCAGAATTATTTGTGCAGAAAGAGGTACCGGAATCTGACACATGCAAACATTTATATATCATGCAGTTGAAACTAGACAAATTAAATTGTACCCGTAGAGAATTCTTTGATTCCCTAAGTGCAGAGGGAATTCAATGCCAGATTCATTATGTTCCGGTGTATTGGTTTCCTTATTATAGGCGCTTAGGATATAAGAGAGGGTTATGCCCCAATGCTGAAGAAGTATATAAGGGTATAATGAGTTTACCGCTTTATCCTAAAATGACAGATCAGGATGTAAGTGATGTTATTAATGCTGTGAAAAAAATAATAGAATATTACAGGAAGTAAGTAAAATGAAACTGTGTTTAGGAACGGTCCAGTTTGGTATGGATTACGGCATCCAAGGAGGCCATCAGCCAGAGTATTACAAGATAGATAGTATTCTGGATTATGCTATTTCTCACGGAATAACGACATTTGATACTGCTGCAGCCTATGGGGAAGCCGAAAATATTTTAGGACATTATGTAAAGCATTCAAAGAGAAAACAAAAAGATATAAAGGTAATATCTAAACTGGCAGAGAATGCATTTGAAAACACAGATAAGCATGTGTGGCCGGATATTGCAATTAATAATGCAAGTAAAAGCCGGGATTCTCTCCGAATCGAACAGTTGGAAGCATATTTATTTCATAATGCATTTCTGATTAATGATTTATATGCTGTAAAGGCGATAGCATCAGTAAAAGAACGAGAAATTTCAAAGAAAGTGGGAGTGTCAATATACTTTCCTGAAGAAGCTCTGAAGGCTTTAGAATACGATGAAATAGATGTCATACAGATTCCATATAACGTATTTGACAGAAGGCTGGATAAATGTGGGTTCTTTCATAAAGCGAAAGAAAAAGGCGTTGAGGTATATGCAAGAAGTACATTGCTGCAAGGGCTTATAATGATGAATGAGAGTGAGCTTTCTGCAAATATGGCATTCGCGAGAGGGTATTTAAAGAAATACCACGACATATGTAGAGAATATAATGTTTCATCGCTAGCAGGAGCAGTTGGATATGTAAATAGTCATGAAGGGATTGATTATATTGTATTTGGTGTAGACAACATTTCTCAATTACATGAGTATATAGAAATAAACGATACAGCTATTTCAAATGAGATGATAAATGATTTAGATGAAGTTTTTTTTAATGTGGAAGAAAAACTTGTAAATCCGGTTTTGTGGAATTGAGAAAAATGAAAATAATGCAAGGAGGACAATGGATTGAGATATCTGGCGATGATTCAAGCACGATGCGGAAGTACCAGGCTACCAAATAAGGTTCTGAAGGATCTATGTGGAAGACCGCAGCTTCAGAGAGTGATAGAGCGAGTTCAGAGAGCCAAGAGGGTAGATGAGGTTATGGTGATCACATCAATAGATAAGGCAAATCTGCCTATCTTAAGGCTCTGCGTTGATTTAGGAGTTAGAGTAGGAATAGGTTCTGAAGATGATGTGCTTGATAGATACTATCAGACTGCTCGCCTACTAAAGCCGGATTATGTGATAAGACTTACAGGTGATTGTCCACTAGCAGATCCAGAGCTTATTGATATGGCAATATCGCAGATGAATGACGACACTGATTATTGCGGTAATCCTACAAGTGCTACATTTGCAGATGGTCTTGATGTAGAGATAATAAAATACTCAGCATTGGAACGCTCCTGGAAAGAAGCCACTCACACATTTGAACGTGAACATGTTACTCAGTATATAATTAATCATCAAAATCTATTTAATTATATGGATTTTATTTCTCCAATTGGAGATTTCGGAGATCAAAGATGGACAGTAGATGAACCTGAGGATTTTGAGCTGGTCCAAAGGGTTTATGAGCATTTTATCAATGAGGAGAAAATGGAAAACTTTGGATATAAAGATATTCTTAAGTATCTAAAGAAACATCCGGAAATAGAAAGCATAAATAAAAAGTTTAAAAGAAATGAAGGTTTGCAAAAATCAATAGATGAGGATAGAATTGTGGCGATTAAGAAATGAACTTGTGAGAGCAAAACAGAATAAAGTAAAGGAGAGCCGATAGATGCAATTATTCAACAAATCACAACAATTATTGGAAAGGGAGTTAAAAGTATCACCGCTGGCTGCACAAACTTTTAGTAAGTCGTATCGTTATTTTTGCCGTGGCGTCGCGCCTAGCTATATGGATCGTGGCGAAGGCTGTTACATTTACGACGTTGATGGAAATAAATTCATAGATTTCATGTGTGCCTTAGGTCCCATAACAATTGGGTATAATGACTCGGATGTCAATGAAGCAGTTATCAATCAGGTCAATAAGTTCGCCAGCGGTTCTCTTCAATCGGAGCTTGAGGTGCAACTGGCAGAGAAATTGTGTGAGGTAATTCCTTGCGCAGAGATGGTTCGATTTGTGAAGAACGGAGGAGATGCTACGACAGCAGCTATTAGGCTTGCCAGAGCATATACCGAAAGAGAAGTTGTTCTTATGTCTGGTTATCATGGGATGAATGATTGGTCAATCGGTGCTTCACAAAATAATAAAGGCGTACCGAAAGCAGTATGTGAACTGACACATAATTTTATATATAATGACCTGGAAGATTTAGAGGACAAACTGAAGGCTGATGAAGTTGCAGCCGTTATTCTTGAACCTATTCAGAGTAATGGGCCTAAAGAAGGATATCTGGAGGAAGTGAAAGAACTTTCACATAAATATGGTGCAATCCTGATTTTTGACGAAGTAGTATCCGGTTTTCACTATGCTCTTGGAGGAGCGCAGGAATTGTTTGATGTTTCACCAGATCTTGTGGCATTTGGAAAGGGAATGGCAAACGGTTATCCTATTTCAGCAGTTGCAGGACGTAAGGATTTGCTACAACAAATTGAGCATGGTGTATTTATCTCAACAACATTTGGTGGAGATAGTATATCGATGGCTGCATCATTGGCAACGATAAATAAACTCCAACAGCCCGGATTTTATGATCATATTATCAAGATCGGAACGATGATTCATGATGGAATACAAAAGAGGATTGATAAGTATGGACTGAATGGAATCTTGTCTGTAAGCGGTATGCCCCAGCATTGCGGATTGGTTTTTGAAGGATATGGTTCTCTTTCATATCTTGACATTCAATCTGTGTATTCTCAGACTATGATAGAAAATGGGATTTTGGTATTTGCTATTTATTTTCTGAATTCACATCATACGGAAAAAGAGGCCCAGGCGTATCTTGAGGCAACGGAAAAAGCATTTGCACTCATCAGACAAGTAGTGGATAAGGACTCAGTAGATGATATCCTAAAGGGCGGTAAAGTAGATCCCGTATTTAAAAGAAATATTAAATAAAGGAGACAGGACATGATCACTGAAAAGGAGTTACATGGAGAGATGATAAGTCTTAGGCAGATTGAAATGGAAGACTGTACTTCTTTATATGTTGAATGGTTGAATGACCCAGAAGTAAACCGATACCTTGAAACGAGATGGAGCGAGCAGACGATGGAGACGATTGAGGAATTTGTCAGAGATCAGAGAGAGAATAATCACAGCATTCTGTTTGCGATTATCACGAATGAGGATGGCAGACACATAGGAAATATTAAGATAGGTCCAATAAATCGTCATCATAATCATGCGGACATCTCATATTTTATCGGAGATAAAAAGATGTGGAATAAAAGTGTAGCAACAGAGGCAATTCGCCTTGTTACTAGGTTCTGTTTTATGGATTTAAAGTTACATAGGGTTGAAGCTGGAGCTTATACAGCAGCTGTTGGAAGTTGGAAGGCCTTGGAACGGAACGGATTTACAAGAGAAGCTGTGTTCAGAGAGCAGGTTTTATCTGACAATAAATATATGGATATATACCGATATGGAATACTTGAAACAGAATACAAAACTATTTAACGCATAGGAGGAGAAATAAATGAAACAGATGAGGTACTGCACAAAATGTATTTTGCCACAAACACATGAGTCAATACAGTTTGATGAGCAAGGAGTATGTAATGTATGTCGTGGTATTGAAACTAAACACGAAAAAATCGACTGGGATGAAAGAAGAAAAATTCTTGATGAGATTGTAAAAAGATATTGTGGGAAAGGTCAGTATGATTGTATTGTTCCGTTTTCTGGTGGTAAGGATTCTACTTTCCAGCTTTGGTATGTCGTAAAAGAGTTAGGTCTTAAGCCGCTCGTTGTACGCTTTAATCATTGGGGATACAGGCCTCTTGTACAGGAAAACAATACGAGGACTTTTAAGAAACTTGGAGTAGATGTATTGGAGTTTACCGCAAACTGGAAAGTAGTTAAAAAGCTGATGCTGAAATCTCTTGAGGAAACCGGAGATTTTTGTTGGCATTGTCATACAGGAGTATTTGCACACACGATGCAGATTGCAGTGAAGTTTAATATTCCGTTGGTTATCTGGGGTGAGGCATCTTCAGAGTATCGTGCTTATCATAATCCAAAAGAGTTAGAAGAGCTTGATCAAAAGAAATTTGATGAGATTGTTGATCTTGGAATCAATGCTGACAAGATGTACGAATTATTAAATGGAGAGATTGATAAGCGTGATCTGATGCCCTTTGTATTCCCATCTGATGAGGAAATGAAAAGGCTTGGGGCCAAGGCTATATATCTTGGTAATTATGTTGAATGGCATACTAAGAATCAGGTTGATATCATTAAGAGGGAACTTGAATGGCAGGGACAGGAGGTTGAGGGCATTCCACCTCAGTATGATTATGAAAAAATAGAATGTCGATGGCAAGGAATACGCGATTATTGTAAGTATATTAAGCGTGGACATGGCAGAACGAACCATCTTGCCTGTATAGACATTAGAAATGGTGAGATGGATCGTGAGATAGGTATGAAGCTTGCTGAAAAGTATGATGGCAAAAGACCGGCTTCATTGGATCAGTTCCTTGCGGTAGTAGGAATAACAGAAAAAGAATTTGAAGATATATTATTGAAAAATGAGGTATTCGATTGGGGATTTGATCATGATAAGATCAAGGATGGAAAACCACTTCCAGATATGGATAAGTGGGATGTGATTGTGTAAGTATTGAAAAGATGATCTGTTGTCTCCCGCAAATACGAGAAGGTAGATGATGAATACATCAACAGAACAAAGAGTTTATGACTTATTCTCCTAATCGTTAGACTCTATTGGCATCAGATATTATTTTTGTTAAGTATTTATGAACATGGATCAGATTGAATTTAATAAGAAATATGAGTTGATGGATTTGCTTTTAAAGATCGTTGAGGTAGATGGTTCGACTTCTAGGGTGATATTGAAGAAACTGAAATAGAGAAGTATTAAAGGCATTCTTTATATCCATACATTTGTGGAGATACTATATGATATTGTTTATGTTACTTTTGATAAGTCAAATATATTGTTTGCTCTTCACAAACAAATCACTTTTCTCGTTTTATAACTCAAAAATAACTACAGTATACACAATCGCAATAGTAAATTTATATGTATTTACAGCAACAGAAGTATTATCGTGCATGCATATTCTTACTTTTTGGGGGATTTCAATAATATATATTTTGCCTTCGATAGTTCTTAGCGTATTTATAATACGCAAGAAAATTTTTCGTGTATTTATAGATGAAACTGGGAAAAAAATTAAGAAACTAACAAATAATCTTAGTTTTTTTGAATGGATGAATCTGTTTCTTTTACTATGTTTTATAGTATTTGAAATAAAAATGGCTATAGCGACAGTTCCATATAATGCAGATTCTCTTGCGTATCGCCTTCCTAGAATTGTACAGTGGTCACAGAATAAGACAGTGGCACATTATGCAACAAACTATATGCCGCAGGTCGCAGTGGCTCCGTTACCAGAGTTTATTGGAACACATATTTATCTTTTATGTGAAGGGCAGGATTATTTATTGAACCTAACACAAAGCATTTCTTTTTTATTAAGCGGTGCTTTTGTTTATTGGATTGCAGATTTACTAGTGAATAATCATGTGCTATCATCGGTTGGAATGTGGATATGGTATACATGTCCTATTGCATTGGCTGAATCAATAACTACACAAACAGATTTAGTTGCAACATTATGGATTTTGCTATTTGTATATATGATTATTTGGACAATTAAAGAGAATAGCCTTGAGAAAAATAAAAAGAATGCATGTCATTTTTTTATATTTGGTATACTCGTAGGACTCGCATATAACACAAAAATGCATGTGTTAGTAGGTATGATAGTTTTTACTGTCTTGCTTCTTATTTTTTGTATTAGGAGTAAGAAATCCACAATATTCAT
>CAJUPT010000015.1 GCA_910588405.1 uncultured Lachnospiraceae bacterium
CATTATGCGTATCGCGGATATGATGGTGTCATTTCCCGGCATGGTGTTCGCCATGGCCATCGCCGGTATTCTGGGAGCCAGCATGAGGAACGCTGTGACAGCCGTGGCGCTGGTGAGCTGGACAAAGTATGCCCGGCTTGCGAGAAGCCTGGTTTTGAAAATAAGAAATCGGGATTATGTGGCGGCGGCTGTGGTGACTGGCTCTAAAACGCCTTATATTTTGATGAAATACATGGTGCCCAATGTGATTCCCACCCTGGTGATCACCGCCGCCACCGATATCGGCGGCATGATGCTGGAACTGGCCGGCCTTTCCTTTCTGGGCTTCGGCGCGAAAGCGCCTGCACCGGAATGGGGGCTGATGCTGAATGAGGGCCGTCCTTTTGTTCAGAGTGCGCCTTGGATGATGATTTATCCCGGCGCGGCAATTTTTGTCGTTGTGGTGGTATTTAACCTGCTGGGGGACGCGCTCAGGGATGTTCTGGACGTCAGGGACGAGTAAGGAGGGTATTATGTTAGAAATAAAAAATATTACCATCTCCTATCAGAACCGCCCGACGGTCAAAAACTTCAGCATGGATTTAAAGGAGGGGGAGATCGCCTCCCTGGTCGGGGAATCCGGTTCGGGCAAGACCACAGTGATCCGGGCGGTGCTGGGTCTTTTGGCAGGGGGCGGGAAGGTGACGGAAGGGGATATTCTGTTTGGAGGAAAGTCCCTTTTAAAAAACACGCCCGACCAGTGGCGTAAGCTTCGGGGCACCGATATCTCCATGATTTTTCAGGATTCCGGCGCCATGCTGAATCCGATCCGGAAGATCGGAGCCGGCTTTGTGGAATATATTCGCATCCATGAAGATATAAGCAAAGGGGATGCATGGAAAAAGGGTATTGCCATGTTGGAGCGGATGCGTCTGCCAAGCGGTGATAATATCATGAATTCCTATCCCTTTCAGCTTTCCGGCGGCATGCGGCAGCGGGTGGGCATCGCCATGGCCATGACCTTTCGGCCAAAGCTTCTCTTGGCAGATGAGCCTACATCAGCCCTGGATGTGACGACCCAGGCCCAGATCGTGCGGCAGATGATGGAGCTTCGGGACGACTACGGAACTAGTATTATTGTGGTGACTCATAACCTGGGCGTCGCCGCCTATATGTCTGACCGGATTGTCGTGATGAAAAACGGTGAGATTACGGACAGCGGCAGCCGGGAGGATATCCTTCACGGAAGCCACAGCGGCTATGCACAGAGGCTTCTGGATGCGGTTCCTTCGCTGGGAGGTGTGCGTTATGTTTGATGAAACGGATATGATTCTGGAGGCAAAGCATGTAACCAGGCGCTTCCCGGTCTCCGGCGGCAGGGAGCTTATGGCCTGTCAGGACATTAATTTAAAGTTTTACCGGGGGAAGACGCTGGGGCTGATCGGCGAGTCCGGCTGCGGCAAGTCTACCTTTATGCGTTTTCTGGTTCGTCTGGACGTTCCCACGGAAGGGCAGATTCTTTTTAAGGGAAAGGATCTGACGAAGCTGAAGGGTGAAGAACTGCGGCAGACCCGGCAGTATATCCAGATGGTATTCCAGGACCCGGGAGGCTCTTTTAACCCGAAGATGAAGATCAGGGACATTATCTGTGAACCTTTAATGAATTTCGGGCGGATCAAGGCTTCCGAGAAGGACGCCACAGCCCGAAAATTTTTAGAGGCGGTGGAGCTGCCCGGCGATTTTGCTGGCCGGTATCCCCACAATATGTCCGGCGGCCAGCGGCAAAGGATTGCCATTGCCAGGGCGCTGGCTTTAGAGCCGGAGCTGATCGTGATGGACGAGGCCACCTGCGCCCTGGACGTGTCCGTACAGAAGACGATTATCGAGCTGGTCTGCAAGCTGCAGAGGGAGAAGAATATTGCCATCGGCTTTATCGCTCATGACCTTGGGCTGATCCAGGCCTTTGCCCATCAGATCGCCGTCATGTATCTGGGCACGATCGTGGAGGTGATTCCCGGGGAGGACGTGGACAAGGCGCGGCATCCTTATACCCAGGCACTTTTGGGGGCTGTCTTTGACACGAAAATGGATTTTACAAAGAAAATCGAAAGCATTGACAGCGAGATTCCCAGCCCCCTGGACGTGCCGCCGGGATGCCCGTTTCAGACCCGGTGCGACCGATGTATGGAGATCTGCCGCAGAGAGCGGCCAAAGCGGAAGTTGATTGGCGAGGGGCATGAGGTGGCCTGTCACTTATTTTGAGAGGAAGAAAAATTGGAACTGAAGCAGCTGCAATTTTTTGTTGTGAGCGCTGATATGGGAAGCTTTAAGAGAGCGGCGGAAGTGCTGTATACGACCCAGCCCCATGTCAGCAAAATAATAAAGACGCTGGAGACAGAGCTTAAGGTCGAGCTGTTTAACCGGAACGCCGTGGGTGTGGAGCTGACGGAGGATGGGAAAAAGGTGTATGCCCAGGCCAGCGCTATTATGCAGAAAATGGATTTGATCCGGCAGGTGGGAGGGGATAGGCCAAGACAGAAGCTGTATATTTCCTCTGTCCCCAACAGCAAACTGGTGGAAATTTTTTCATTGTTCTGTCAGAAGGAAAAGGATGGGGATTTCCAATATCAGTTTCTGGAGGCGACGGTGGAGGAGATTATGGGACATATGCACCACCATACGTCGGAGATTGGTTTCGTCTTTATTTCCCAGAGGCAGCAGGCGGGTTTTACCCATCAGCTGGAACACAAAAAACTGGATTTTATCCCGATGAAAAAAACAAAGCCCTGTTTGCTGGTGGGAAAAAACAGTCCTCTTTATGGCCTTAGCAGCATAGACCCTTCTGTTTTGCAGACGGTAAGGCTGGTACAGACCAGGGAGGATTTTTATTCGATCAGCGTCCATCCGGGCCATCTGAAGGAGGACATTTCCGTGGGGCACAACAGCCGGGCCGTTGTGCGCGCCAACAGCGACAGCGTGGTGATGAGTCTTCTGGAGCATACGGATATGGGCACGGTCAGCTGTGATCTGCTGGCCGGCAAATTTGAACGGTATAAACTGCGGGCGATTTCACTGACCGGTCTGAAGGACAGCATTCATTTCGGGTATATTAAGAGGAAAAGAGATGACTTAAGTCCCGCGGCGGAGCGGTTTGTCGCTTATTTGGGAAAGGTATTGAAATAGGGTGCGCCTTTGAAATCTTCTAATTGTCAATTCCGGTAAATGATGCTATACTCCTATATGGAAATCAAAACTGGCATAAAGTAAAAAAGTGTACTTTGTATAAAATGATTCATCTGCCAAAAGGTCTTATTTCTTTTGGCATTTTAATCATAAAATAAAATTCAGGAGAATGAGAAGTAATGGGAAATAAAGTGAGAACAAGATTTGCCCCCAGCCCCACGGGACGCATGCATGTGGGGAATCTGCGGACGGCGCTGTATGCTTATCTGATTGCGAAGCATGAGGGAGGAGATTTTCTTCTGAGAATAGAGGACACCGACCAGGAACGGTTTGTGGAAGGGGCACTGGATATTATTTACCGGACTCTGGAAAAAGCCGGCCTGTCCCACGACGAGGGGCCGGATAAGGAGGGGGACTGTGGTCCCTATGTGCAGAGCGAACGGCAGGCCCAGGGAATTTATTTGGAATATGCGAAGAAGCTGATTGATAAAGGCGAGGCGTATTACTGCTTCTGTGACAAGGAGCGTCTGGAAAGCCTGAAAACCCAGGTGGCGGGAAAAGAGGTTATGGTTTACGACAAGCACTGTCTGGGGCTGTCAAAAGAAGAAGTGGAGGAAAAATTGGCGGCGGGCGTTCCCTACGTGATTCGTCAGAACAATCCCCAGACCGGTACTACTACCTTTCATGACGAGATTTATGGGAATATCTCTGTGGACAATGCAGAGCTGGACGATATGGTGCTGATCAAATCCGACGGCTATCCCACCTATAATTTTGCAAATGTGGTGGACGACCATCTGATGGGCATCACCCATGTGGTAAGGGGAAATGAATATCTGTCCTCCTCACCGAAATACAATCGTCTTTATGAAGCCTTCGGTTGGGAAGTGCCGGTTTATGTCCATTGTCCGCTGATTACCGACGAGGAGCACCATAAGCTGAGCAAGCGCTGCGGCCATTCTTCCTTTGAGGATCTGTTGGAGCAGGGATTTTTGCCTGAGTGCATCGTTAATTTTGTGGCCCTTCTCGGGTGGAGCCCGGAGGATAACCGGGAGATTTTCAGTCTTAAGGAGCTGGTGGAGGCTTTTGATTATCGGCATATGGCCAAGTCCCCTTCTGTGTTTGACTTTACTAAGCTGAAGTGGATGAACGGGGAATATATTAAGGCGATGGATGATGAAGCGTTCTATGAGATGGCTGAGCCGTATCTGAAGCAGGGGCTGACAAGACCCCTTGACCTGCATAAAATCGCCGGGATGGTAAAGACCAGAATCGAGACATTCCCGGATATCCTGCCGCTGGTGGATTTTTTTGAGGAGATGCCAGAGTATGACAGCCAGATGTATGTGCATAAAAAGATGAAGACGACAAAGGAAAGCTCCCTGGAAACGTTGAAGGAGCTGCTGCCTCTACTGGAAGCCCAGGAGGACTACAGTAATGACGGGCTGTATAGCCTGCTGACGGCTTATGTGGCCGAGAAAGGCTGTAAAAATGGCTATGTGATGTGGCCGGTCCGTACCGCCGTGTCAGGAAAGCAGATGACGCCTGCGGGGGCGACGGAGATTATGGAGGCGCTGGGCAAGGAGGAATCTCTGCGCAGGATCAGGATCGGAATCGAGAAACTCTCATAAAAATACGGTCATAAAAGCAGACTAGTGAAGTGACACAGATGCAGATTGTTTATGCCAGAAGATATTTGCAGGCGCTTCGGGCAGAAAATTATAAAGAATATAGAGTCAAAATGTTAGAAACTCAGTGTAAAGTGTTTTCAGAAGTTACCGCAGGGCAGAGGCAGGATTCGCTGACCGATGCCCAGCGGATTGCCGTTTCCCACGGGGACGGGCCGATGATGGTGTTAGCCGGCCCGGGAAGCGGAAAGACGATGGTGATTACCCAGCGGGTCCGGGAGCTGATCGAAGGACGGGGAATCAGCCCTTCTCATATATTGGTGGTGACCTTTACCCGGGCTGCCGCCAGACAGATGGAGGAGCGGTTTGTCCGGATGATGGGCGGACAAAAAGGCAGGGTGACTTTTTCTACCTTCCACAGCATTTTCTTTAAAATCATTCAGTATGCCTACGGCTATCAGGCGTCTAATATTATCCGGGAAGAACAGAAAACCGCATATATGAGAGAGCTGGTCCGCCACTGTGACTTAGAGCTGCAGGATGAGCGGGAGTTTGTGGCGGGCATTATCGCAGAGATCAGTATGGTCAAGGGAGAGCGGATTGATCTGTCTCATTATTATTCCGCGAATTGCCCTGAAGAGGTTTTTCAGAAGCTTTATCAGGGTTATCAGCAGATGATGGCGGAGAACCGGCTGATCGATTTTGACGATATGCAGGTATACTGCTATGAGCTGTTTCAGGCCAGAAAGGATATTTTGGAGGCTTGGCGCAGCAAGTATCCTTATATTTTGGTGGATGAGTTCCAGGATATCTGTAAGATTCAGTACGATATTCTGAAAATGCTGGCCGGTCCCAATGGAAATCTATTTATCGTCGGGGACGACGATCAGTCCATCTACCGGTTCCGGGGGTCAAAGCCGGAAATCATGCTGGGCTTTGAGAAGGATTTTCCGACGGCAAAACGAATTCTGCTGGATCAGAATTTTCGTTGTGACGCCAATATTGTCTCGGCATCATTGCGGCTGATCGGCTGTAATCAGGTGCGGTTTCCAAAAAAGATTCGTCCGGCCCGTCCGGCGGGCTTTCAGGTGCTGACCCGGTCCTTTCCCACGGCCAGGGAGCAGTATCGTGGTATCGCCGTATTTTTGAAGGAGTGTCAGAACCGGGGGCGGGATCTCAGTGATACTGCCGTATTATTCCGTACAAACCGCAATGCCGGCGGTTTGGTCCGCCAGCTGATGGCCTATAACATTCCTTTTCAGATGCGTGATGTGACGGCGAATCTGTATGATCATTGGATCGCCCAGGATTTGATCACCTATATTCGTATCGCTCAGGGTGACTTAAGCCGCGGGAATTTTCTGCGGATTTCCAATCGGCCTAACCGCTATATTACCAGAAGCGTTTTCACTGAGACGCAAGTGACCTTTGAGCAGCTTTATCGGTTTTATGAGGGAAAGGACTGGATGGAGGAGCGGATCGAGCGGATGGAGTATGATTTTCGAATGCTGGCCAAAATGGCCCCCTATGCGGCTATCAATTATATCCGGAAGGCTGTGGGCTATGAGGGCTATCTGGAAGAGTATGCGAAGTACCGCCGGATGAAGCCGGGCGAGCTTATGGATGTTTTGGAGGAAATTCATGAGAACGCAAAGGATTTTAAAAGCAGTGAAGAATGGTTCCGGTACATAGAGCAGTATGGGGAGGAATTGAAACAGCAGCGACAGAAGCAGCAGGAGATTAAGGAGGGAGTGGTGCTCTCCACAATCCATGCGTCAAAAGGGCTGGAATATGACACCGTCTATATCGCCGATGTCAACGAGGAGATTATTCCCCATAAAAAAGCGGCGCAGCCCGCGGAAATCGAGGAGGAACGCCGTCTCTTTTATGTGGCCATGACCCGGGCCAAAAATCATCTCTATATCTGTTGTCCGGGAGAGCGCTACGGACACAGGCAGGAGCCGTCACGGTTTATAAAGGAATACCTGCCGCCGGAAGCTTCCGTAAATAAGACTTCCACCGTATCATCCCGCAAAACTCGTTTTTGAACTGCCCTGTAATGCTACTCTTCCTCGGATACCAGCTCGTCAAATTCCTGATCATCCAGCCAGGAATCGAAAGCTTCTGCCGCGATATCATACTCCTCGTCGGACTCAATATTGTCCAGCACGGGGAGCCCGTCCGCAGACTGGGTATACCGGTACAGAAAAACCTCTCCTTCCTCATCATCTCCTTCTCCACGCATCGGAAGCAGAGCCATATATTGATTTCCGCCGGCGTCCAGCGTCGTCAAAACCACGCATTCCAGCTCGCTGTCATCCTCCAGGGTCAGCGTTACGGTGATCTCGTCATTTTTCTGATTGGGTTTCGAAGCCATCTTCAATCCTCACTTTTTCTAAAAATATTCGTATTGGGGTATGATATTTTCAATACACCAGGGTTCTTTTCCTTATTCTAGCAGAGAAAGCTCCGTTTGGCAAGGAGTATAGGCGTATTTCGCGTCCCAAAAACAATAGTTGGCATCGCTGTGATTTTGTGGTAAAATATGAACACTTAGAGATGTCCTACGGGCATGTTTGATAGAATGCGATCTGCCGGAAAGAAAGGCTTTGAAAAAACAGCAAAGGAAAAAACGATGAGTGAAACGATTTCCATTATTGTCCCAAGCTATAATGAGGAAAAAAGCATTCCTTTTTTTTATGAGGCAATCTGTGAGGAACGGGAAAAATTTAAAAAGATAGATGTGGAGCTGGAAATGATTTTTGTGGACGACGGCTCAAAGGATCGAACCCTTGAGGTGGTGAAGGAGCTCAGGGGCCGGGACGAGCAGGTGCACTATATCTCGTTTTCCAGGAATTTTGGGAAAGAAGCGGGTATTTATGCTGGGTTGGAGCATGCGACGGGGGATTATCTGGTGCTGATGGATGCGGATTTGCAGGACCCTCCCTCTTATTTGATGGAGATGTATCAGGCTATCAAGGAGGAGGGCTATGATTCCGTGGCCACCAGACGGGTGGACCGAAAGGGGGAGCCGGTAATCCGTTCTTTTTTTGCCCGACAGTTTTATAAGCTGATGAATAAGATTTCCAATACGGAGATCGTGGATGGTGCCAGAGACTATCGGCTGATGACGCGGCAGATGGCCGATGCTATCTTAAGCATGAAGGAATATAACCGCTTTACAAAAGGCATCTACGGCTGGGTCGGTTTTCGCACCAAATGGCTGGAATACCAGAATGTGGAGCGGGTGGCAGGAGAGACCAAATGGTCCTTCTGGAAACTGTTTAAATATTCGCTGGAAGGGATTATGGCCTTTTCCACGGCGCCGCTGGCTCTTGCCTCATGGGCGGGTGTGCTGATGTGCGTAATCGCGGCCATCGCCATTGTCTTTATTGTGGTGCGGGCGCTGATGTTCGGGGACCCCACCAGCGGCTGGCCTTCTCTGGCCTGCATCATTATCTTTATCGGCGGTCTGCAGCTGTTCTGCATCGGCGTACTGGGACAGTATCTGGCGAAAACTTATTTGGAGACGAAGGAACGCCCGATTTATATCTGCAAAGAGAAAGCGTGAGTGAGAACGGATGAGAGTATGGGAGAAGGATCAGTTCCGGGATCTGCCATGGAAAAAAATCTGGCCGGCTGTCCTATATGGGCTTTTGGGATTAGCCATATGCGCATTGATTTGGTTTCAGCGAGATCTGGACTGTTTTAAAGAACTGACGGCAGAATGTGTGGAGCTGGATGGGGTGACGGAGATTTCCCCAGGCTTTTTGCTGCCGAAGGGCGATTGTCTGATCGACGTGCATGTGATCGATTCCGGGAATGTGCCAGATGCCACCATTGAATTTTACAGTCCGGAGCATGGCCTGATCGATAAACGGAGTATTACGAACGGGATTCGGGTCAATACCTATGAGGTTTTGTTTAAACAGCGGGAAAATAATATTCATGTCCGCATTGTATACCCGGAAGGGACAGAAGAACGGATTCAGGTGACTGGTTTTACGCTCTGGCCGGGAAAGCCGCTGTATAACGACGCATATTTTTCGCTGGCGTTGTTTATCATGCTATATCTGTTATTTGGATTGTACTATTTCAGCGGTAGAAAGCCCGGGAAAGACTGGGTTTATACGGCTGCGATCATTTTGGCGGTGCTGTTTTCAAGCTATCCGCTATTTTCTGATTATCTGACAGAATGCCATGATTTGAATTTTCAGCTGTACCGGATTGAGGGGATCAAGGATGCGCTGCTGTGCGGCCAGTTTCCGGTTCGCGTCCATCCCACCCACCTGGATGGGTACGGCTATGCCACGGCGGCCCTCTATCCGGAGCTGTTTTTGTATTTTCCGGCGATTTTGCGTATCATGGGGATGTCTGTGGTATTATCCTTCAAAGTATTCCTGTTTTTGATTAATGCTGCCACGGCGCTGGTGATGTATTACGCGGCGAAATCTATCACGAAATCATCTTATTATTCCACCCTTGCCTCGGTGGTTTATACAGCGGCCTCTTACCGAGTGATTTGCGTCCATGAAAGGGCGGCCGTGGGGGAGCTGCTTGCCATGTGCTTTATGCCTCTGGTGGTCAGCGGTATCTACCATGTATTTATCGGCGATAAAAAGAAATGGCCTCATCTGGTGATCGGCGCCACCTGCGTGTTCCAGTCTCATCTGATCGGAACGCTGCTGACCGCGTTTCTGGCTGTGTTTTTAGGACTTGTCTATATCAGACGGCTGTTTTCTGAGAGGAGATGGCAATACCTTCTGCTCAGCATCGGGCTGATTCTGCTCTTAAATCTGTGGTTCCTCGTGCCATTCTTTGATTTTTATTCTCTGGATCTGGTGCAGAACCATTTGAGCGACGGCGGAAATATCTTCCATGATCATGTGATCATTCCGGCGCAGCTTTTGAATTTGTTTGGGGATAATTATGGCTTATCTTATGAATTGTCCCATGGGATTCTCGGGGAGATGTCCCAGACGCCGGGACTTTGTGTAAGCGCCTGTTTATTTGGCGGGATTGTATTATTTCTGGCAAAAAAGAGAGGGAAGAACAGTTTTGGGCTGCCATTGTTTTTGTTTGGATTATTGATGCTTCTTTGTTCCACCAGTCTTGTTCCATGGAGGAAGCTGGAAGGGATCGGTCTGGTTAATATGCTCACCACGACTTTGCAGTTTCCTTGGAGGTTTCTGGGACCTGTCACGCTGGCAGTGGTGATGGCGCTGGCCGTCGTCGGGGCTGAGGAATACCCGGTGCTTTCTGAGAAAACCAAAAGGCTCTGTCTGGGGCTGCTGCTTGGCTTAGGTCTCCATGGCTGTGTGGCTTTCGGCGCTTCCGCCACGCAAAATATGCCGGTATATCTGGAGAAGGCGGAGTCGATCAATTTAAACAGTACGATTGGCATGAATCATGAGTATCTGCTTTATGGTACGGATACGGAGAAGCTGACCTCCTGCCTTTATACCATATCTCAGGATGGCGTCCGGATACTGGACAGGGAAAAAAGGGGAACGACCATCACAATGGATTATGACAACGGGCTGGAATATGGCTGGGTTGAAGTGCCCCTTTTGTGGTATCCGGGATATAAGGCCATCGACCTGGACACAGGGAAAGAGCTGCCGGTAACAATTGGAGAGAATAATGTGGTCAGGGTAACGGTTCCTGGCCTGAGCGAGGGTGTTTTCCGTCTATATTATGCAGGCCGGGCGAGATACCGGGCGGCGGAGATTGTCAGCATCCTGACGCTTATATGCTGGGGCGGCATCTTTTTGTGGCGGCGGAAGAAGGAAAAAGTTGCGGAACTATAATATAGAAAAAAGAGGAGAACATGAGACGGATTAAGGACTGGATCAGGGAACATTATTTTCTTCTGATCATTGGGATACTGACGGTGCTGTATATGGCCTCGCCTCTTGGAAATACGCGTCTGCACAGTGGACATGATTTTTCCTACCATTTGCTGCGCATCGAAAATATCAAGGACGGACTGTTAAACGGGCAGCTGCCGGTGCGCATCGGACCATTGTTTTTAAATCACAGAGGGTATGCGTCTTCGCTGTTTTATCCGGAGCTGTTTTTGTATATTCCGGCGCTGTTTCGGCTGGCCGGTCTGACCATCGAGACCAGCTATAAGCTGTTTGCGCTGCTTACAATTATTGGATGCTTTGTGACCACCTATCTGTGTGCAAAGGGAATCTCGAAGGACAAATATATGGCGCTGATTACGGCGGTGATTTTTTCTGCCTGTCAGTATCACATTGCCAATCTGTATGTGCGGGGGGCCGTTGGGGAGGCCCAGGCCTTTGTGTTTTTTCCGCTGGTGGTCTATGGAATTTATGATCTGATTTATCAGGACTTTCGAAAAGCCTGGGTGATGGGCCTAGGGTTCTGGGGACTGATGTTCAGCCATTCGATCTCTCTGGTCATCGCCCTGTGCACCACGGCGGCGATCTGTCTGTTTCACTGGAAAACCGTAGTACTTGATTGGAGGAAGCTTAGGAGGCTTATGCTTACGGCTGCAGCGACCCTGCTTTTAAGCATTGGCTTTTGGCTGCCCATGATCGAGCAGCTTTTGTCCAATAGCTTCTGGTTCAGCCAGCCTTGGACCACGGTCACTGACAATGCGGTGGGGCTGGTACAGCTGCTTGGAACCGGCTATTATGACTACACCTACAGCTTTGACACGGGTATTCTTCTGATGTGTCTGATGGTTCTGCTCCTTCCGAAAGAGGAAAAAAGGAGCGGGGGGCGTAAGAAGCTCTACTGGTTTCTCGGAATCGGCCTGGCTCTTTTGTATGTGGCCTCCCGGTATTTTCCCTGGCCCATCCTGCAGCCGGTGTTAAATAATATTCAGTTTCCCTGGCGTTTTTATGCGATTGCCACCCTGTTTTTGGCGTTGGCTGTCGGTCTGATCATCAGGGAAAAATGGCAGGGCAGATTTCGGAAGGAAGCGGTGATTGCCGTATTCTGCGTGATGGTGCTGTTTGGCAACCGGTATTTTGAAAATGCGAATATTGATTATGTAAAGATCGAGGAGACTGCTTTCACGGAGAAGGATTGCTGGTACAGCTTTCAGATTGTGCAGAAGGAATGGCTGCCGAAAAAAACAGACCTTTCTCTCTTTGAGACAGATCCCAATCGTCCGGTGCTTACGGACCAGGAGATCAGCCTGCCCTACACGGAAGAAAAAAAGATGGGTATTGTCTTTGATTACGGCTATGGAAAAGGCTGGTGTGATGTGCCGCTTCTGTGGTATAAGGGCTATACCGCCCATTATATGGACAGCAGTCGCGTGGTTCCTCTGGACCTATCGGATGAGGGGTACAACGGATATATTCGGGTGTATTTCGACGAGTCCATGACCGGCGGAACGGTGCTGGTGGAATATTCCGGCACGAAAATCCAGAAGGCTTCTCTGGCGGTGAATGTACTGGCGGCTGCGGCTGTGATGGGTGTGTGGCTGTTTGAGAAAAGACGGTCGAAGAAGGAAAAAGGCAAAAAGCCACCTGTAACGGCATCAACAGAATGACTATGGCAGCAGGCCAGCCAATGTGTTTTTGGAAAGTGACAAAGTCAGAAAGATAATGGCTGTGTCTGTGGTGAATAATGGCGGAAGAAAGGAAAATAGCATGGCGGAGAAAAAGAAGGAGAATCGAAGGCTTGGCATAGCCCTGGCAGCGATTGGCATAGTATTTGTGCTTACCAGGCTGTTTTTGCTGACCTCGGTGCCCCGGGGGCTGCATGTGGACGAGGCCGGCATGGCTTATGACGCCTTCTGCCTGGCGAATTACGGGACAGACCGCTATATGACCTGGCACCCGGTTTATCTGACGAATTATGGCTCGGGGCAGAGTGCACTGTATGCTTATCTGGCCTCAATTTTTATCCGGGTGATCGGCTTTCGTCCGGCTGCATTTCGCCTGCCAGCGGTTTGTCTGGGTGCGGTGACAGTGATCTTCGGCTATCTGATCGGCAGGGAGACGATGAAAAAGCGCTCCGCTGTGATACTGGCGGGTCTGATTACCCTCTGTCCTTACTATATTATGTCCTCCCGGTGGGGGTTAGACTGTAATCTGCTGCTGGGCTTTTTCACTATGTCCCTATACTGGTTGATTCTGGCTGTCAAACGGCAGAAAACGGGCTGGTTTGCGCTGGCAGGGGCAAGCTTTGGCGTGACTCTTTATACGTATGCGGTTTCCTATGTGCTGCTGCCTCTGTTTTTGTTCTTTTCTTTTTTCTATCTGTTGTGGAACAGAAAGATAAAGGTAAAGCATGGGGCAGCCTTTGTGGTGCCGCTGGCGGTTCTGGCCCTTCCGCTTTTATTATTTATTGCGGTGAATATGGGATATCTGGAACCGATTTTCACGCCGCTGTTTACGATACACAGGCTGGAATACTATCGGGGCGGCGAGTTTTCCCTGGCAAATATTCCTGCGAATAGGGGCCTTTTGAAAATGCTTCTGACGACAGATCTGGTGCAGTATAATGGATTTCCCCAGTTTGGCACGCTGTATTATATCTCTGTTCCTTTTTTGCTGATGGGGATCGTGCTTTCTCTGGTGCGGATGGTAAAGAGCGTGATCAACAGGTCCTATGATGCCCAGACCTTTGTGGCGATCATGTTTTGGATTATTATGGCTGTGGATCTGGTTATGATGCTGCCAAATATTAATAAATCCAATGCCGTTTATTTTCCCTTTATTTATTTTGTGGCGCTGGCTTTCGATTTTCTTATGGAAAAGCTGCCCTTTCAGAGATGGGTGACTGTGGGGATTGTGGCGGCGTATGGGGTCTGCTTTCTCTGCTTTGGCAATTATTATTATTTCCACTATCCGGAGGAAATTTATCCCCAGCAGTATTTTAACGACAGTCTGATTCAGATGCTGGACCGGATAGAGGAGGAGTATCCCGGCGGCATGGAGCGGAATATTTACGTGGATGTGAGCGACGACAATGTCTCCCAGCCTTACATTTATACGCTGATCCGCAAACCCCTTTCTCCGGAGGAGTGGAATGCCCGGCGTGGGGAACATAACAGCTATGGTCATTACAGGTTTTTTATTCCGGAGGAAACGGATGAAAGTGGAATCTATATTATGTATTCCAACCAGGAGGCCATGGAGCGGCTTTCGCGGGCAGGCTTCATATATGAGGAATATAACGGCTTGTGGAGGATTTACAGAAAAGAAGGTCAGGACAGCTAGTGTACTGTCTGGCTTATATTCAGGCAAACCTCCTTGTCTATTTTCCTGATAGCACTGCTCCACAAGCCTCAGCGTAGCCACCGCTACGCCTACGTTTGTGAAACAGCACTCTCAGAAAAATATCCTACGGAGTTTTACCAGATATGAACCAGACAGTACACTAGTCCACACACTGACAGAGGAAAATCAAAATGAAGGAAGAACTGAAAAGAACTTCCCAATCTACAGGGACGACGCAGTAATACCCGCAGGAAAAAGGCTGTGTCAGGAAAGAGGAAAAAATGAAGGTTGTAATACTGGCAGGGGGTCTGGGGACCAGAATCAGTGAGGAAAGCCATTTAAAGCCAAAGCCGATGATTGAGATCGGTGAAAAGCCGATTTTGTGGCATATTATGAAAATCTATTCCCATTTTGGATTTAATGAGTTTATCATTTGTCTGGGGTATAAACAGCATGTGGTAAAGGAATTTTTTGCGGATTATTTTCTCCATATGTCTGATGTGACCTTTGATCTGGAAAAAAATGATATGATTGTCCACAACAATACGTCAGAGCGGTGGAAGGTGACGCTGGTGGACACCGGTTACAGTACCATGACCGGAGGACGGGTAAGAAGGGTGCGCAATTATATCGGCGATGAGCCCTTTATGCTGACCTACGGTGACGGGGTTTCCACGGTGGATATTCCGGCGCTGTTAAAATTTCATGAGAAGCACGGCAAGATCGCCACAATCACCACGGTGAATGTGGAGCAGCGGTTCGGTGTCATAGATATCGAGAGTGACGGGACCATCTCCTCCTTCCGGGAGAAGGCGAAGGAGGACGGCACGGTGATCAACGGCGGTTTTATGGTGATGAATCCAGGGATATTTGACTACCTGGACGGAGACGATACGGTGCTGGAAAAGGAGCCGTTAGAGCGGCTGGCCCAGGATGGGCAGCTGATGGCATACCATCACCATGGCTTTTGGAAATGCATGGATACCCAGCGCGACAAGAAATTTTTGGAGGAGCTGTTGGAGGCCGGTAAGGCGCCTTGGAAGACCTGGGACGATTGATGTATAGGAAACGTCAAATACTTTTGTTGTCTACTATAGAATGGGAATGAGGAGACAGGATTTGAAAAAGATTATTGTGATTGGCGCAGGCCCCGCAGGGCTGACTGCCGCCTATGAGCTGTTGAAAAAATCCGAAGAGTTTGAGGTGACGATTCTGGAGGAAACGGGCGAGATCGGCGGAATATCCAGGACGGTCCGCTATCATGGCAACCGTATGGACATTGGCGGCCACCGCTTTTTTTCAAAGGACGACCGGATTATGGACTGGTGGCAGCAGATTATGCCGCTGCAGGGCGCGCCCTCCTATGATGATAAAAAGCTGGGCAGGGAAAGGGCGTTGTCTGCGGACGGACCGGACCCGGAGAAAGAGGATCGGGTGATGCTTTTGCGAAGCCGGGTTTCCAGAATCTATTATCGGAAAAAGTTTTTTGATTATCCGATCAGCTTTAAGCCCCGGACCTTTATCAATATGGGATTTGTTCAGACGGTAAAAGCCGGATGCAGCTACCTGACATCCTGTCTGGTGAAAAAGAAAGAGGACTGTCTGGAAAATTTTTATATTAACAGGTTCGGCCGGGTGCTGTATTCCATGTTTTTTGAAAGCTATACGGAAAAGCTGTGGGGGAGACATCCCTCCAAAATTTCCGCTGACTGGGGTGCGCAGAGAGTAAAAGGGCTTTCCGTAACGGCAGTGCTGAAGGATATGGTGCGTAAGCTGCTGCCCGATGGGAAGAAGGATTTAAGCAAGGTGGAAACCTCTCTGATCGAGGAATTTTATTATCCGAAGCTTGGTCCGGGACAGCTGTGGGAGACGGCAGCCGGACAGATCGAAACGATGGGCGGCGCTATTTTAAAAAACAGAAGGGTAACGCGGATTTATACGGAGGAAGGCCGAATCACGGGCGTGGGCTGTACGGGTGACAGCGGGGAAGAACGGTTTGACTGCGATATCCTGATTTCATCGATGCCGCTGAAAGACCTGGTGGCCGGAATGGAAGCGGGACAAACCGTGGTACCAGCCGATATTCGAAGAATCGGCGGTGGTCTTCCGTACAGAGATTTTGTCACGGTGGGTGTGCTGGTTAAAAAACTGAACCTGAAAAATAAAACCAAAATAAAAACGATTAACGATCAGATTCCCGACTGTTGGATTTATGTGCAGGACGCCGGTGTGAAAATGGGACGGATTCAGGTCTTTAACAACTGGTCGCCATATCTGGTAAAGGATGTGGAGAACAGCGTCTGGATCGGGCTGGAATATTTCTGTAATGAGGGCGATGCCTTCTGGAATATGTCCACGAAAGACTGTGTAAAATTTGCGGTGAGAGAGCTTTTGAAGATGGGCGTGATCTCCGGCGTGAAGGATGTGCTGGATGTGCATCGGGAACGGGTGAAGAAAGCATATCCGGCCTATTTTGATACTTACGAGGAGATCGGGAGGCTTGTGGCCTGGTTAGATGGCTTTGAGAATCTGTTCTGTGTGGGCCGAAACGGGCAGCATCGGTATAACAATATGGATCACTCCATGGCTACGGCGATGGAAGCGGTGGACAATATTTTAAAGGGGATTGTCTCCAAGGAAAATATATGGAAGGTAAATACGGAAAAAGAGTATCATGAAGAAAAGTAGAGAGCGTTATGAGGAATGGCTTGCAAATCCCTGTTTTGATCAGTCCATGAAGGAAGAATTGCTTGCCATACGGGGGGATGAAGCGCAGATACGGGACCGGTTTTATAAGGATCTGGAGTTTGGTACGGGAGGCTTAAGAGGCGTTATGGGCGCCGGCACAAACCGGATGAATTTTTATATGGTGCGCAAGGCCACCCAGGGCCTGGCCAATTATATTTTATCCCGGAAGGAAGAGGAGAAGGGCGTGGCGATTGCCTTTGACTCCCGCCGTATGTCCCCGGAGTTTGCCAAGGAGGCGGCCCTTTGCCTGAATGCCAACGGAATCAAAACCTGGTGTTTTGAGACGCTTAGGCCCACGCCAGAGCTGTCCTTTGCAGTCAGGAAGCTGGGCTGCATTGCCGGGATCGTGATCACGGCCAGTCACAATCCGCCGGAGTATAACGGTTATAAGGTATACTGGGAGGACGGCGGACAGATTACGCCGCCGAAGGACGCGGGGATTATCCATGAGGTCAATCTGATCACGGATTACGGCGCCGCAAAGACCATGACATTAGAGGAAGCGCAGGCGGCGGGACTTTATCGGACGATCGGAGCGGAGATTGATGACGCTTATATCGAGGAGCTGAAAAAGCTGGTGCTTCACCCCGATATCATCAAGGAAGAGGCAGGCAATCTGAAAATCGTATATACGCCCCTTCATGGCGCGGGTAATCTGCCGGTTCGCCGTATTCTTAAGGAACTGGGCTTTACACAGGTGTATGTGGTTCCGGAGCAGGAGCAGCCGGACGGAGAGTTTCCTACGGTCAGCTATCCGAATCCGGAGGACGCGAAAGCGTTTACCCTTGCTTTGAAGCTGGCGAAGGAAAAGGATGCCGATGTGGTGCTGGCTACTGACCCGGATTCCGACCGGCTGGGAATCTATGTGAAGGATGAAAAGACCGGCGACTATATCAGCTTTACCGGAAATATGTCCGGTATGCTGATTGCGGAGTACCGGTTAAGTCAGTTAAAGGCGGCCGGGCAGCTTCCCACAAATGGCGCTCTGGTGAAAACCATTGTGACCACCAATATGGCGAATGCCCTGGCGGCGGTTTACGGCGTGGAGCTGATCGAGGTGCTGACCGGCTTTAAATATATCGGGGAGCAGATCAAGTGGTTTGAGGAAAAGAAAGACCGTCAGTATGTGTTCGGTTTGGAGGAAAGCTACGGCTGTCTGATCGGAACTTATGCCAGAGATAAGGATGCGGTGTCGGCAGTGATGGCGCTGTGCGAGGCAGCCGCTTACTGTAAGCATCTGGGTATTACGCTGTGGGATCAGATGCTTGCCATGTATCGGAAATATGGATTTTACCGGGAGGGGCTTTACACCATCACACTGAAAGGGATGGAGGGCGCCGCACAGATTCAGGCTGTTATGGACCGGCTGCGGACTGCTCCGCCGGAGGTCCTTGGCGGTATTCAGGTGCTGGCGGTCAGAGATTATCAGAAAGGAATCAGAACGGACCGGAATACAGGGGAGACGATGCCAGTGGGATTGCCTTCTTCAAATGTCCTGTATTTTGAGCTGGGCAATGATTCCTGGTGCTGTGCCCGTCCGTCGGGAACAGAACCGAAACTGAAATTTTATATCGGTGTCAGGGGAGACAGCCTTGATGAGGCCGACCTGCTGCTTGAGCGTATCACAGAGGATTTAGTCGCATTTGGCGGCTGAAAAAAGAAGGATTCTGGAAATCAGGACTCTTTTTCCATGGAAACTGGAATAAACTGACTTTTTCGGGCATATATTATAAATATGAATACGGTGGGAGGCTGCGGAAAGCGGGTTCTGACTGTTGGAAAAGGAGGTTGGTCTATGAGTCACCGGATGGATCTTAGGTGGAACGACCAGATTATTTCTGTGGAAAAGCTCCATGAGCTGGCGTCGGATAAACGGCTGCGGGAAATTTATCTGCGCAGCACGGTGCTGGGGCAGGAGATCGGTTCTAGGGAAAAGGAACGGGAGTTCAGTCAGTGGAACCTTCTTTACAAAAGCGGAGAAGAGATACATGTGTACGTGTGAGATCAGAAGCCATATTGAGGGTATGAAAAGCAGATATGCACAGACTGTGATCGTGGGCTGGGCCGTCTCCCTGAACAAAAGGGAGCTTCTGGTTCAAGTAACCCGCGGGAAACAGTCTGTGCAGGGACTTCAGGTGGAGTGGACAGAACGGCCGGATATTCTTTCGGCCTTTTTTGCGCGATGCGTTCAGGGGCAACAGGCGGAAACAAAGGGGCAGCAGGCAGCATTCGGGTTTCGCATCTCATTTCCGTCCTCGCCGGAGGAAACTTACCGGCTGACATTTTTGGTGAAGGGTGACAAAAGGCAGCGGCAGGTTTATGTGATTAGAGGAGAGCGGGCAGAGCTGACAGGACTGGAAGGGGTGAAAAACCGGCTGAAAAAAGGCGTAAAAAGGCTGTCAGGCCGGGGAGAAGACCGGCAGAATGGCCGGAACGGCGCAAATGGGGATTTGAGAAGCGGACAGGCCGGACAGGAACGGGCCGGGGAGTCGGACCCGCTGATCAGTGTTATTGTGCCGGTATATCGGCCGGAACCCGTACATTTTATGGAGATGATCCGGTCGGTGATGGAGCAGACCTATGGGAAATGGCAGCTTTGCCTGGCGGATGGGTCGGAGGATGACGGAAGCTTGTATAGCGGCAGAGGTTTGGAGCGGCTGGTCAGAGAGGCTTCCCGAGGGGACGAACGGGTAGTGTACCGAAAGCTGGAACGGAATTTTGGCATCTCCGGGAACACGAACCAGGCGCTGGCGATGGCCAGGGGGCAGTGGATCGCCATGGTGGATCACGACGACCTTTTGGAGCCGGATGCCCTGGCGGAAGCGGTCAGACTGCTTAAGGATAAGCCGAAGGCCGGTTTTATCTATACGGACAGCGATCTGACCGATATGGATGGAATCAAGTTTTACAACACCCTATTAAAACCGGATTGGTCGCCGGAGACACTGTATTCCGCCAACTATATCACCCATTTTTCCATGATCCGGAAAGATATCATAGAGGCGGCGGACGGGTTTGATCCGCAGATGGATGGAGCGCAGGACTGGGATATTTTTTTTAAGGCGGCGGAGCGGGCGGAGGAGATCTGTCATATTCCGAAAGTGCTGTATCACTGGCGGGTGGCCAAAACCTCCACGGCAAGATCTGTTGAGACAAAGCCCTATGCCCTGGATGCCCAGCTTCGGGCGATTAATGCCCATTTCAGAAGAATGGGGTATGAGGCACAGGCATTTTTTCAGGACAGAGACCGCTATCTGATTCGGGTGAAATGGAGCCGGAATGTAAGGTGGCAGATGCTGCGGTTTGAAGAAAGCAGCGGCGTGGGACATGCGGAAAAAATGCCGGAAAAGATAGGGACACAGACGATGCTGCAGATGGTATACATCATTGATTTCGGAACCGTGGAACCAGTTGTGGAGGAGGTCTGCCAGGAGCTGGCGCAGTGGGCTGTCTGTGATGGCATCGGTTTGGTTTTTCCAAAATTGCTGGACAAGGATGGAAGGATTGTCTCTGCCGGAATGATGGCGGAGGAAGGCAATTCTACAGAGGATCATGTGGCGGTGCTTTATCAGGGCAGCGAGGACCATATGGCGGACCAGATGGGAAATACGGACTGGTATCGGAATGTGAAGGCGCAGTATCCATCCTTGTTTGCCGTATCCGCGGAAAACTGGGAGAAATTCGGCGCGATGGGCAGTGAAAGTTCGCTGACAGAATATGCCCGCAGGCTGTCTGAGGCTGGTCTGCGGCACCTGATGAATCCATTTGCCCGGGCTGTTTTTAAATAAAAATTGAAATTAGTTGTCAAGGAAATGATGAAAAACAGTAATAGATGAAGTAGCATACTGTATCAGGAAAGCGGAAAACATGGGTATTTTAGAAAGAAAACAGCTTCGGCATTATATCGATAAGATGGAGATTTTCGGCCGGACCGTTCATATTACGGGCTGGGCATTGGCGCTGTCCGGCGATTCCGTAGAATACCAGGTGACGGAGCGGGACGGAACAAGGGTGGAGACAGCGGTCCGCACTTTGGACAGGCCGGATGCCAGCATCAGTGTGCTGGGTGATGACCGATGCCGGAACTGCGGCTTTGACTTGAAGTTTTCCTGTGAGATTGGGAAAGCGTATGTCCTCGTTATCACCGACGGACACAGCCGCGTCAAAATAGCGGTATACCCGGAAGAGCTTCTGCGGGAGCAGAGCCGCCGTTTTGTCAGCCTGAAAAAGATGGTGCGGATGACAAATTTCCAAATGATAAAAAGCGATCTGCACTGTCTGGTGAAGGAGGGCCCTTCGGCGCTTCGGAAGCAGTGGGAGGACCGATATGAGACAGAGGAAAACAAATATGAGAAATGGCTTTGCCGCCACCGTCTGACGGATATGCCCCATTTTGGAGAGGGGCCTCTGATCAGTATCGTGGTGCCCGTTTACAGGACACCGGAAAAATATCTGCGGGAGATGATTGCGTCGGTGCAGGCACAGAGCTATGAAAACTGGGAGCTGTGTCTGGCGGACGGCAGCGGCGGTTTTCGGGAGACGGAAGAGATTCTGCAAAGTCTGGGAGAACAGGACAAAAGAATCCGGTATCAGATTTTAGGAGAAAACAGAGGCATCGCCGGAAATACCAACGCGGCTCTTTCCATGGCGAAGGGAAAATGGGTGGGTCTGCTGGACCATGACGATGTGCTGGAGCCTTCTGCGCTGTATGAAGCGGCTCGCGCCATAAGCAATCACCAGGAGGCGGATGTGCTCTATACGGATGAGGATAAGGTGTCGATGGATTTGCGGCTCCATTTCGAGCCCCATCTGAAACCGGATTTCAGCCCGGATCTGCTGCGATCTAACAATTATATCTGCCATTTTTTTCTGGTCCGCCGAGAATTGGCCGAAAAGGTGGGGGGATTTTCTTCGGACTATGACGGTTCCCAGGACTACGATTTTATTCTGAAATGTACGGAGCAGGCCAGAGAGATCCTGCATTTGCCGAGAATCCTGTATCACTGGCGGAGTCATCCGGCCTCCACGGCGGAGAACCCGGAGAGCAAGCTGTACTGCTTTGAGGCGGGAAAGAGGGCGCTGGAAGCCCATCTGAAACGGTCCGGCGTGGAGGGAACGGTAGCGCTGAACCGGGAGCATCCGGGCTACTACCATGTGACTTATCCGGTGAAGGGGGAGCCGCTGGTATCGATTCTGATTCCGAATAAAGATGAAAAGGAGACATTGGAGGCATGTATCCGTTCGATTCGTGAGAAATCCACCTATCAGAATTATGAGATAATCGTATTGGAAAATAACAGCGAGACAGAGGAAATCCGCCGTTATTACAGACAGCTTGAGGACGACGGGGTACGCGTGGTACAATGGAAGGGGGAATTTAATTTTGCGGCCATCAACAATTTCGGCGTTTCCCATGCTAGGGGAGAGTATCTGCTCTTTTTAAATAATGACACCGAGGTGATTGCGCCTGACTGGATAGAAGGAATGCTGAGCAATTGCCAGCGGCCTGAGGTGGGGGCTGTGGGGGCCAAGCTGTATTATGCCGACGGCACGGTGCAGCATGCGGGTGTGGTGATGAAGCTGGCCGGCGTGTGCGGCCATGTGCTCTGCGGTCTGGAGGGCTACGATCCGGGAAGGGATGCCAGGGCGGTGGTGCAGCAGAATTACAGCGCGGTGACTGCCGCCTGTATGATGACGAAAAAAGAGGTGTTTGAGGCAGTTTCCGGTTTTTCCGAGGTGTTCCAGGTGGCTTACAATGACGTGGACTTTTGTCTGAAGGTGAGGGCGCAGGGCCTTCTGGTGGTCTGGAACCCTAAAGTGGAGCTTACCCACTATGAGTCGAAATCCAGAGGGTATGAGACGACGCCGGAAAAAGCGGAACGGTTTGAGCGGGAAAAAGCCCTTTTAATAGGGCGCTGGCCCATGTATATGGAACAGGGCGACCCCTATTATAACCCGAATTTGACGCTGACTGCGCCGGATTGTTCCATAAATTATGAAAGCGCATAAACCAAGACAAGGAAAACATGCGTTTAAAACGGCGGATTGACGGATGAGTCGGGAAAGAGGAATATATGGAGATACAAGAAGAGCGAAAGCCGAAAAGCCTGGTGGCAAAAACGATGGACTATTGCCGGAAGAATGGCTTAAAGAAATGCCTGAAAAAGATCTATATGAAGTTTTTCCGGCTTGAGGAAGTCAGCTTTCAGCAGTGGAGAAAGGGCGCGCTGCCCACTGCAAGGGATCTGGAACGGCAGAGAAGGGCACAGTTTGCCGATGAGCCGTTGATCAGCGTGGCTGTGCCGCTGTACCGTACGTCGAAACGGTATGCTGAGGAAATGGTAAGATCGGTGCAGGGACAGACCTATGGAAAATGGCAGCTCTGTCTGGCGGACGGAAGCGGCAACAGGGAGCTGGAAGAAACCGCCCTTCGGCTTGCGGGGCAGGATGTGCGGATCTGCTATGTGAATCTGGGAGAAAATCGGGGAATCGCCGGAAATACCAACGCAGCGCTTGAGATGGTGAAGGGAGATTATGTGGCTCTGCTGGATCACGATGATCTGTTGTCGCCGGATGCGCTGTATGAAATTGTGAAATGTGTGAATCAGTGTCCGGATGCGGATGTGATTTATTCTGACGAGGATAAGGTGGACGAGCGGGGCAGAAAATATTACGAGCCTCATTTCAAGCCGGATTTTAATATTGATCTGCTGCGGACGATGAATTATATCTGCCACCTGTTTGTGGTAAAGACCAGTCTGCTCCGGACCGTCGGAGGGATGCGCGCAGCCTATGACGGCGCTCAGGATTATGATCTGATTTTCCGCTGTACGGAAGAAGCGGAGAAAATCTGCCATATTCCGAAGCTTTTGTATCATTGGCGGTGCCATAAAAGCTCCACCTCCCGGAATCCGGAGAGCAAGACCTATGCTTTTGACGCAGGGCTGCGGGCGCTAGAGGAGCATTACAAAAGGCTGGGGATTCGGGCCGCCGTATCCCATGGGATTAAGCCAGGGATGTATCATACGGTTTATGAGCGGCCTTACGACCCGCTGGTGTCGGTGATTATCCCCAACAAAGATCATAGGGACGATCTGGAGCTGTGCATCGGCTCGCTGCTTCAAAAGTCTTCTTATCAAAATCTGGAATTGATCATCGTGGAAAATAACAGCGAGGAGCCGGAGACCTTCGCTTATTATGAGCGGAAGAAGCAGGAGCTTAAAAATTTTCGGGTGGTGGAGTGGAAGGATGAGAGAGGCTTTAATTATCCTGCCATCAATAATTTCGGCGCTTCTTTCGCGAAGGGAGAGTACCTGCTGCTTTTGAATAATGATATCGAGATGGTGGACGGCGCCTGTGTGGAGGAGCTGCTGGGCCAGTGTATGCGGCCGGATGTGGGCATTGCGGGAGCGCGGCTTTACTATGGGGACGATACGATTCAGCATGCCGGCGTGATTATCGGCCTGGGCGGCGTGGCCGGACATGCCTTTGTGGGACTGCCCCGCAGTGAGTGGGGGTACATGGCCAAGGCGGTGGCGGCCCAGGATCTCAGCGCCGTGACGGCAGCTTGTATGATGGTGAAAAAGGACGTATATCTGTCGGTGGGCGGTATGACGGAGGAGCTGGCTGTGGCCTTTAATGACGTAGACTTCTGTCTGAAGGTAAGGGAAAAAGGCTGGCTGGTGGTGTACGAGCCCTATGCCCAGGCTTATCACTATGAATCCAAATCCCGAGGACTGGAAAATACGCCGGAAAAACTGGATCGTTTTCATGGGGAGATGCGGCTGTTCCGAGAGCGGTGGAGAGACGTTTTGGAGAAGGGCGATCCTTATTATAATGTGAACCTGACCCTTGACCGGAACGATTTTACATTCCGGAATCCGTATTGGATGCCGGTGGAATTTTGAGCGGGATGGTGTGGCACCTGACATGGCGGGAGACTTGCGCGGGTTCCGGGGCTTTGGGTGGGTTATATTATAACATGTACGAGAAAAGGAGAAATCTATGGAAAAGGAATCGGAAAAGCCGTTTGCGCTGAATGCCTACCAGCTGAAAATCATTGCGATTATCGCAATGCTGATCGATCATATTGCCTGGGCATTTGTCCCTCTGAATACGATACAGGGGCAGGCGCTTCATGTGATTGGCAGGCTGACGGCGCCAATTATGTGCTATTTTCTGGCGGAAGGATTTTTTTACACCAGAGACCTGAAAAAGTATATTCTGCGTATGGGGTTGTTTGCCCTGATTTCTGCGGTGGCGTTCAGTTTTTTTGAAAGCGGCGGGTATCTGCGCTTTGCGGGGATGGGGATGATTTATACGCTGTTTTTGGGGCTTCTGGCGATTACGGTACGCCTGCGGACCAGTTGGCCTTGGGCGGTGAAAATCACCCTGGTGGTGCTGCTCTGTTTCTGCTCCGTGATCGGCGACTGGCCGGTGCTGGGCGTTTTATGGCCTTACTATTTTGCCGTGTACAGAGGAAATCCGAAGAAGCAGTTTCTGGCCTTTTCGATTGCCGGCGCCGTGGAAGTGACATATTTTATAAGAACAATGGCTGTGCTGCGGCCGGAGCTGTGGTGGCTTCAGCTATGTCAGGCAGGCATCTTTCTGGCGATCCCGCTGCTTTTATGTTATGACGGAACGCTGGGTGGGCACAGAGGGATGAAGTGGCTGTTCTACCTCTTTTATCCGGCCCACCTGTTTATTCTCGGAATATTGGAGAGAGTGTTATAACAGGGGGATCAGAAGGACTGTGGCGGAATTAAATTAGAGGAAAATATTATGTTAAGAGAAATCAGTATTACGGAAATTGAATCTATCAAAATCGGCCATGCTCAGAATATGGAGCAGGCTACAGGATGTACGGTAATTTTATGCGAGAAAGGCGCGCCTACGGGAGTGGATGTACGGGGCGGCGGTCCGGCTTCCAGAGAATCGGCACTTTTAAGCCCGCTGGCGGCCAACGACGGTATCCATGGGATTTTGTTAAGCGGCGGCAGTGCCTTCGGTCTGGATGCAGCCGGGGGAGTGATGCGGTATCTGGCGGAGCGCAGGATCGGTTTCCCGGTAGGGGATATTGTGGTACCCATCGTGTGTGAAGCCTGTATCTTTGATCTGCAGCTTGTAACTGACGCCCATCCCGATCAGGAGATGGCATACGAGGCTTGTAAAAACGCGGAGAAAAACATCCCGACCCAGGGCAATGTGGGAGCCGGAACAGGCGCGACAGTAGGAAAGCTTTTGGGGCCTGCCGGCATGATGAATTCCGGTCTGGGGATCTATGCTGCGGCCGTGGGCGATCTGAAAATGGGCGCTGTGGTTGCGGTAAATGCGCTGGGAGATATCTATGATTATCAGACCAATCGGAAACTGGCCGGACTGCGTGATCCCCAAACCGGACATTTCCTGGACAGCGAGGAGACCATGTATGCCATGCATGAGCAGCTGGCGCTTCAGCCTCACGCCAACACTACCATTGGCGTTGTGATCACAAATGCTGCCTTTACAAAAACCCAGTTAACCAAAATTGCCGGAATGGCCCATAACGGCTATGCCCGCTGTATCCGTCCGGTTCATACGACAGCGGATGGAGACACCATTTACGCCATGTCAGCGGGAGATATAAAAGCCGATATCAATGTGGCAGGGACGCTGGCAGCCCGCGTGATGTCCGAGGCGATTAAACGGGCGGTATTGGAGGCCGGGCCAATGTATGGACTCAAATGTGCCGGTGAATCGGCTGAGTGATGATGTTTGAAAAAACGTCCGCGTGAGGAAATAATCTTTGGAAATTTTCATTTAAGCGAAAAGTAATTTTATGTAAATGGAAAAATGTGAAAAATTATTAGATAAAAACGAAAATTTCTGTAATATTTTCAGACTTTTACCGTTTAATATATTGCCTGGAAATCAGGGGGGGATTTTCAGGTGAAATATTATAGAAAGTGGAGAAAGATCTATGAAAGTACTAAGGAAATTAAAACGGGTATGGTGGAACGGCCGGATTATTTCGGTGGAAGAACTACACAAATTGGCATCTGATAAGCAGGTGAGCAAAATATGCTTGCGCAGCAGTATGATAAAGGAGATGCCAGGCGTAGGCAGAAAGCGGCGGAAACAGAAAGAAATCAGCCATTGGGAGCTGCAATATATAGATGGAGAGATTCTGAATGTGTATGTGTGACGGAAGATGAATCTCTGGCAGACGTATATATTGCCGCGCGCATCACAGTAACCCGCATGCCAGCTGTTTCTGGCGCCGTCAAGAATGAAAGAGGGTTTCTGTGGGCAAATACCGCGACAGCTTTGCATCAGCGTTAAAAGTGCTTTTA
The DNA here is from genome assembly GCA_910588405.1 of uncultured Lachnospiraceae bacterium. Lineage (GTDB taxonomy): Bacteria > Bacillota > Clostridia > Lachnospirales > Lachnospiraceae > Paralachnospira_A. The sequence goes on from CAJUPT010000015.1 coordinate 27,076, forward strand.
TCCGTAGGGTCAGTGCCTGTGCAGCCGTTATCATTCCCCCTTGTCCGGATGCCGGCCTGCCCCTGCGGGCTCATATACCATGAGCTGCCACTGGCCGTTTATGGTCTGGTTTCTGGCGGCGATCACTTTTATATACTGAATCTTTTCGGGTTCAAAGCTCAGGGACAATTCATCAAATTCCGTTCTTACATGTTCCGAAATCCAGTTTTCTCCGTCCTCCGATACATACAGATAGATATCCGGCGTTCTGCCGTCAGGGGCTATGACCGTTACATTTTCTGCGAGAACCGGACGATTCAACGTTCCGATCAGCACCCAGGCGTTTTCGTCTCCCTGGTCGGTCCAGTCGATTTCTCCTGTCATACAGGAAAAACTTCCGTCTTCCTGGAATTCCAGCCGGCATTCGGTATACAGGTCATAGGGGTTGGCCTGCATCAGCAGATAGGAATCGCCGCGGTCTTTTTCACTGCTTGGAAAATATCTGACCAGGTGATAATTTCGCCGCAGGGATTCCGTGCCATACTGATAGGTGATTATAAAGTCCGCTTCCCTGTTTCGGATTCCTTCCTCCTGAGCCTCATGGATAGCGGGCCAGGTTTCATAGGAAATATTAGGCATAAAATAATATTTGCCCCAGGGCTTTGCGTTTTCGGAAGCCATCAGGATACCGGTGTCGATCAGATTATGATAGTACATCAGCGTGGGATGCTCCTGCCCGTCGATGATAGCGGCGGCCTGGTACTGGGTCAGTTCTTCCTTCTCATATTTCATATAAGGGATGTTCGGGCTTCTGTGCCAGCCGTAGACACAGGAAGCGGCAAGCATACAGAGACAGACGGCGGTTGGTTTGCTTTGAAACCGGGTCTGCAGTCTGCATAATAAAACGCCTGCGGCGAGAAAAAATAAAATTAAAAACGGAGCGATGGTTAAAAAATAGTAAAAATGAGACACCTTTCCCATAAACTCCACGCCTGCGGAGAATAAGAACAGGACAGGCAGAATCAATCGTTTTGCCAGACAGTTGGCGTACACGGGAAAAATCGTGACAGCGGCAAGACCGGCCATGGTCAAGGTTCCCAGAATCTTGTTCCAGCCAAACATCATAACGAAGTAATGCAAAGAGTTTCTAAGCTGTTCGGCCAGACTGCGATGTTCGGCCACGCTGGCATATTGCAGATTGATGACGATATAGGTGTTCCAGAAATCAGAGAAGGAACCTGTGGTCAGCAGATAGAGCATGCAGGGAATGGAAACAGTCGCCATGCCCAGCAAAAATACCACACAACTGACTAGACTGCGTTTCCATTCTTTTTGGAAAACCAGGATAAAAAATACGGAGGCCATCCATGCAAACCAGAATCCCAGTAGGGAATATTTGCTCCAGAGGACGCAGCCGGCGAAAATGCCATTGAGATAAAGTATCGGATAAGCAATATGCCGCTTAAAAGCGACATGCTTGCAGCGTGGATCATCTGTGTCGCGGATAAAACGGATCAGGTAATAAAGTCCTGCCGCCGCAAGGGGGAGATGCATTTCCTCCGCGCTTCCGCCCATGCCGAAAGTGTCCGACACAGCGATCAGACAGCCCAGGACAGGCAGAATCGCCGCCGCGTAGAGGGAGGAACAAAACAGATCCAGCAATTTCCATGAATAAAAAAGGAAAATACTGAAAGAAAATAGTTCAATCAAATACAGCCCCAGAAAGGTTTTACGGCTGATTAGATTGGCTGCCATATAGAGGAAATACCATAGGAGTCCTTTGTGGTCGAACAAATCCCGATAGGGCACGGCGCCTCTCAACATTTCACGGCCCATGGTCATGTAGACATTGGTATCCGCCCAGTTATTAAAGGGATATAAAAAAGAGGAGCGGCTGAACAGTGTGATCAGTGCAGCCGCCGTGAAAAGGCAGAACAGATAAGCCTTTGTCTGTCTATTGATGAAAAGGGGTGTAAGCTTTTTCATTTTTCAGGTTCCGTTTTTATTTCCATAAGTTTATTTTTAAAATATCCAACTTCTAAAGTCCGGATAGACATGCGGCCGCTGCCCATAAGGATGGACGCATGATGAAAGTTTACTTTAGAAATTCCACGTGTCCATCTTCAATGTGGTAGATTGCGCCCACGGTCTCTAAACCCGGAATATGAAGGCTGTTTTGAATCCGTTCCACATTATGATGGGTGTTTAGACAGCTGGCCTTATATCCGTCAGTCTCATCCCCGATAGCCGCTTTGATGTCCTGGGTAATCGATCCGATAAAGCCTTCGGCGCCACCCTCTATGGCTGCGCCGACAGCGCCGCAATGGGTATGTCCCAGAACAACCGCCAGAGGACAGCCGAGATGTTCCGCCGCATATTCTATGCTGCCGAGCTGATGGTCTCCCATAATATTTCCTGCTACACGGATCACGAACAATTCCCCGATTCCCGCTGAAAAGATGCTTTCCGGAATCACCCGGGAGTCGGAGCAGGTAATGATAATAGCATAGGGATGCTGGCCGTTTGCCGTGGTTTCCGTTCGAATGGCAGGAGAAATATCGCCGCTGTTTGTTGAGGCGTTCAGATAGGTTTTATTTCCTTGTTTCAGTTTTTCCAAAGCTTCGTCTGCCGAGATTCCTTTTGCGTCTTCTAAATGTGCCATAGGGTTATCCTCCTCGTACGGTACAGCCGGACAGGGCAGGCTGTGTTCTTTTGCCAAAAAGTATAACATTTTCCGATGCATTTGTAAAGAAAATTGAAAGCGGCCGGAAGGCCCAAAATTTCAGTTTAAATTTCGGTTCAAATTTCAGTTCAAATGAAAAAAATACTTGATATTCCTGAAAATTAGTGTATGTTAGATATGTGGCGAAATTCAAAGGCTGGAGGAAAGTGAGATTATGAAAAAGGTTGCAAAGTTTGGCGGAAGCTCTTTGGCCAGTGCGGAACAGTTTAAGAAGGTGGGCGAGATTATACATGCGGATCAGGACCGCAAATATATTGTGCCCTCCGCCCCCGGAAAACGTTTTGCCGACGATACGAAGGTGACGGATCTTTTGTATGCCTGTTACCATACCGCGGAGGACGGAGAGGATATCAAGCTGATTTTAGAGGAGATCAGGGATCGTTATCAGGAAATTATCGACGGGTTGGAACTGGATTTATCCCTGGAACAGGAATTTGCCGTGATCGGGAAAAATATACGGGAGCATGCAGGGGCGGACTATGCGGCTTCCCGGGGAGAGTACTTAAATGGTCTTGTGATGGCGGCCTATCTGGGCTTTACCTTTATCGACGCCGCGGAAGTAATCTTTTTTGACGAGAGCGGAGAGTTTGACGCAGACAAAACCCATAAGATTCTTTCCGCGCGGCTTGCCGAGGAGGAGAGTGCGGTGATTCCCGGATTTTATGGCGCTATGCCGGACGGAACCATTCATACCTTTTCCAGAGGCGGCTCCGATATCACCGGATCTATCGTGGCGAAGGCGCTTCATGCCCGTCTGTATGAGAATTGGACGGATGTGTCGGGATTTCTGGTGGCGGACCCTCATATTATCCGGAATCCCCAGAGTATCACCACGATCACGTATCGGGAGCTAAGGGAGCTCTCTTATATGGGCGCTACCGTTCTGCACGAGGATGCCATTTTTCCGGTAAGGCAACAGGGCATTCCGATTAATATTAAGAATACCAACTGTCCGGAGGACCCGGGCACAATGATCGTGGAGAGCACCTGCCATAAACCGAAATATACCATTACGGGAATTGCGGGGAAGAAAGGCTTTGTGGCCATTAATATAGAAAAAGCGATGATGAATTCGGAGATTGGGTTTGGAAGGAAGGTGCTGGAAGCCTTTGAGCGCAACGGTATTTCTTTTGAGCATGTGCCCTCCGGTATCGATACCTTTACCGTATTTGTCCATCAGACGGAATTTGAGGAGAAGGAGCAGTCGGTGATTTCGGATATTCACAGGCTGGCCAAGCCGGATTCCATTGATCTTGAGGCGGATCTGGCGCTGATCGCCGTGGTGGGGAGAGGCATGCGGGGCACCAGGGGAACCGTGGGCAGAATCTTCTCCGCTCTGGCTCATGCCCGCATCAATGTCAAGATGATCGACCAGGGCTCCAGCGAGCTGAATATCATTATCGGCGTGGCCAATCAGGACTTTGAGGCGGCGATTCGGGCGATTTATGATATTTTTGTGCTGATCGAGCTGTAGGAAATCTAATATGTTTCAGGGAAAAATGTCCGGTGTGCCGTAAAGCTATGGCTGCCGGGCATTTTTGCATGTGCCATAAATCTGTAAATCGGATGTCAAATAATCGAAAGAAAATTGTAAAAAAAGCTCCGGGGAAAAATGGTATGATAAAGGCAGATTTCAGATGGCGGCTTTGGGTATGGATGTGGCAGTATATGAGGAGAGGGGAAGTGAAATGATGTCATTTATTCGGAAAAAGAAGGGAATCCGCGTATATTCTCTTTTTGCGTTGGTGCTGATGATGCTGTATCCTGATATTTATATGGCAGGGAAATCGGGCGGCGGTCTGTTTTCCTGGTTTGGCAATGGAGGCGGGACAGCTTCTCAGGCGGAGTCTGAGGCTGGGGAGGAGGGAAAGGCCGAAGCGGAGGAGGACCAGGAAGCCAGGCTGGAGGAGCAGCTGATCAGACTGGAAAATCGGCAGCAGAGCTATCCGCTGCTTTCTGAGATTCCGGAAGGGGCGGACCCTGAGAATTATAGGATGCTGCTGTCGCCGGACCTGGCGGGAACCTTTTATCAGGTTGAGACAGGGGATACGCTGTGGGGGATGGCCCAGGAATTTTACCGGACGGGGACGGCCTGGAGGATTCTGGCCGGACAGTATCCGGAGCTTTTGGAGGAGGGTTCCGTTTTGCTGCCCGGCATGGAGTTTTCCGTGCCGCAGATCCGGTATGTCCGAAAACAGGAGTTTTCCCAGGGCGGTTTCAGCTCTCTGGCTTTCTCTTATGACATTCCCAGCGACTGGCATTTTGGTTATCCGGAGTGGGAACCCTGTCTGGAGGTTTACTGGTCCCAGTGCCAGGAGGCGAAGGTGTACGGGCATATCACAGATTCCGCATCGGCGGCCTTTCCGTTTCCGGGCTATGATCAGGAGCAGTATCAAAAGGTGATCGAACAGATCGGAAGCTGTATGGAACGGACAGCAGAGCATACGGCGGGAATACGGTTCGGAGCGCCTGTGTTTTCCAATTATGTTCGGGATGACGGGGCAGAATTGTTTTTCTATACCTTCAGGACCGAGACAGAGGAAGGACAGACAGCTTTTGCGGTGGCCTATGTGGACAGCGGCACTTATACGGCGGAGTTTATCGGCTGCTGTCCGCTAGCGGAGGATAACGGGGACGCAGGGCTTAGATGCCCAATTGAGGAGATTACCCGTTATATGGCGGTTTCCTTTACGGAGCTTGGCGGGGAAAAGAACTTTAGCAGCCTGAAATACCGCCCCTACACGGGAGCCGAAGCCTGGGACTGGGAGAAGCTGCACAATCCTTTTGCCATGGCGGCAGCCCTTTACGGGACCTATGGGACGGAGGAAGAGGCTGAGCTTTCCGGAGAGGATTATGAATTGGTTATTGTTTCGCAGGAATGGGAGGAGCTGTTAAGGAAGCTGGTTCGTTATCATTTTGACATGTCAAAGGAAGAACGGGAGGAGCTGGAAAATCGGCCGCTTAAGGCCAGCGACGTGGCTTGGATCACGGAGATTAAGCTTACCGAACACCCTGTTCCCGGCAGGGACGATGTGTCGGTAAATGGTCTGGAGCCCAATGGGGAGTATGATTTGGCGGATTATCATCTGACGACTGCCAGGGATCTGTCCCAGCTGCCGAATCTGCGATCACTGACGCTGGAAATCGGGACCATCTCAGACTATGAGGAGCTGGCGGACTGTACCAGTCTGGAGGAGCTTTCCATCATTTCGGCAGAGCCTTTAAAGGATACGGAATGGCTTACAAAGCTGCCGCGGTTAAAATCGCTGCAGCTGGAGATCAGCATGTTTACCCATCTTCATGCGCTGGGCTTTACCGACGAGGACCCCACGACCTTTCCGCCAGAGCTGATGCCGGATACCGACTATCATGAGCAGGTTTCTTATGAAAAGGCGTTTTTTGATAATCTGGCGAAATGCACCGGTCTGGAAAGCCTGAATATCCAGCATTTGGGCGCGTTTGACAGCAGCTTTTTGACCAAGCTGCCTAAGCTGTACTACTTCCGGATTTCCGGGGAGGACAGCGAGACAGAGATTGGACAGGAACGGTTGGCGGATTATGAGAAGCATCCGGAGCATTATGAGGGGCTGCATTGTGTGGTGATTGATGACAGGTGGGTGGTGAACGAGGAGTAGGGGAAATGGATTAAGAAAAATTCTCAGGTATCGATAAAAACGATAAAATTCAGCAGAATGGTATGATAAATCACCGAAAAGTGTGGTAAACGTATACACAGGATAACTCTTCAGATGGTTTGTATCTTTCTTTAGTTTGGCAACTATAAAGATACCATAAATCCATACGGAAGGGTTATTTTTTACATATAAAACTTTTTACTCACCAGTTAGTAAAAACTATGTAAAAAAAGTGATTTTAGTGTTTTTAAAGCGGAATAGTGGCGGCATATCCCGGGGCGTGTGTATCAACAATAAGCTTGTGTTTGCTGTTGCAAAACTCCTGAACCGCATTGACATACTATCACTTAAGTGATATGATAATAAAAGCGGAGGTTAGGGAAATGGATAAACAGATTACGATATACCATGGCTCAGAAAAAAATGTGGAAAGCCCGATTTTTGGTGAAGGTAAGAAGAATAATGATTTTGGTCTTGGCTTTTATTGTACTGCAAGTGAGGAGCTTGCGAAAGAATGGGCGGTGTCTTCCCTGCGAGACGGCTTTTCCAACCGCTATACATTGGATACGGAATATCTGAATATTTTGAATTTGAATAGCCCTGATTACACTGTTCTAAACTGGATTGCCGTTTTGGTGGAACATCGCCTGTTTTCTATTAAAACTCCTGTGGCAAGAAGGGCAAAGCGATATTTGATTGATCACTTCAGCGTCAATGTAAATGCTTTTGACTTGATTACGGGTTATCGTGCAGATGATTCCTATTTTGATTATGCTGAGTCATTTCTTAATAATGGTATTTCCGTAGAACAGCTTGCATGTGCCATGCGACTTGGTAAGTTGGGTGAACAAATCGTTATCAAATCAAAGTTTGCATTTTCTAAATTAAAATATGAAGGCTTTGATGTCGTCGAAAGAGACCGATATTATGTTCTTCGCAAAGCTAGAGATGATGAAGCTAGCCGGCTTTATCTGGCAATGCTTGAAGAGGAGATCGACGGGTTATATATCCAAGATATTATGAGAGGAGGCATTCAAAACGATGACCCGCGCATACCAAGAAATATATCTGAATAAGGCACAGTTGTTACTTGGCGATGCCTTTGATTACGCAGTTCATACTTGCGGTATTCCCGGAAATGACTTTGTGAAACTGTTTATTGCAAGCTCTGTAAGTAAGCGGATGGAAAACGGTGAATCTGCCTGTCTTGCAGGTAAAAGCGGAATTGAAATTGTCCGGGAAATCGTTGAAAAAACAAAAGGGCAAGAACTCCAAATAGAACCGAAGGAACAGTTTGGACGTTCTAGGGAGTATTGGATTGGTTGGGCTGTCGCTTATTATCAATGGCATTCATGCAGGAAGTATAGCGAGATTTTTAAGGCCCTTTCTTTTGATGACTTGCAAAAAATGTATGACACTCTTCACGAAGCAGACATAACAAAATTTGTTGACATTGCGGATTTAAGATTAAAAGAGTACTTTCCTGAAACCAATTTAAAGCGTATTCGCACGGCATACGGCTTCACGCAGGCGGAGTTGTCGAGAACTTCCGGTGTCAGCCTTCGTTCAATTCAAATGTATGAACAGCGAAATAAAAACATTAATAAAGCAAGTGTAGATGCAGTATATAGCCTTGCTAGGGTTTTAGGTTGCACAATGGAGGATTTGATTGAAAGGTAAACCAAAGGAAATCGCAGGGAGGGGGAAACGTTTGTAGATGAACAGTATAGTCTGGATCGTAGTACTGCTTACTCCTCCGAAACCACCCTCCACAAATACACCTCATTAATCGCCCACTCCACCTCCGTCCCTTCCGGGATATCCCCGGTAATCAGGCGGAGCATGCAGGTTGTCTCGGCATCGAAAAAGAAATCTGCCTGATTTTCTGAGTGGGAATCCAGCATATTCCAGTTTTCATTGTCCGGCGTGCTGTAAATGCGCAGAGCTCGGGCGTAGTTTTCATTTTGGGGGTCTGCCATTAGCTTGACGCCGCAGATATCGGCGTATGGCTGATCCAGGATCAGGTCAAAAACCTGTCCTTTCGTTTGAGCGGATTCTGTGTGCCAGCCAGTATCCGAATCATTATCTGTGGACAGGTAAGAGGCGGCGCTGTTTTCATGGCCGAGAGGCTTTGCGATGGGGCTGTCATAAAGCGGCGTATCCCGTTGCTCGGAAGTCAGGATGTCAATGCGGGTCTGCCAGCTGCCATTTTGCCGGCCGGGGAGAACGCGGATACAGGTCAGCCGCATATCCGGAAAAGTGAGAAGGACAGAGCGCACACCGTTTATATCCACAGAGCTTGCGATTTGTGCGGAAATAAAATCCCCTTCTGGTCCGGATACCTGAAATTCCGGAAACAGCTGCGCTGCCGGAGTCTGAACTGTTTCGGAAAGCAATTGTGTATCCGTTTCCAAAGCCTGCCCTGTTTCTGCCGAAGTCAGCTCCGCCTCCGGAACAGGCATAGTAATTCTCAGCGCACCGGACATAACCGGTTCAGGAAGGCTTCCTTCCAAAAACGTCTCCTGCCCATTGTGGATACGGCGCCAGCTGATACAGTCGGCCGTTGCGATACTGCGGTCGTTTTCCTGTCCCACGAATGTGGTAGTGTAACGCTGCGCGTTGTTTCTGCGCAGCAGGATACGCCCGCTGTCCTCGCGGTAAGCAACCGGGTCATAGCGTTCCTGAATAAAAGAAGGAACGCTATTCCAGCAGATTACATATTCCACCTGACGATTCAGAACTGTGTCATATTGGGCTGCCTGGGCGGCTTCCATCAGCTCCTGCTGATTGAGAAGGGTGAAATGAGGGCAGGTAGGGACGATGTCCGACGCATTATAAAAACCTGTGTCAAAAAAGTTGTATACTTGTAAAGTAGGATGCTCTGACTGATTCATGATTTGAGCAAACTGGTATTGGTCAGTCTCCTCCCATTTTTCCAGATGGAGGGAGGCGTTGTTGCAGGTAAACCACGCCCAGACAACAGACAGGGCGATCAGCCCGGTCAGAAGGGCTGTGTGTTTTTTGCCCGTCCAGAAATTCTGCCAGCCTGTGTGCTCCCAGATGATACCCAGAGCGATAAACCCAAGGACGCCAAAGGGAACGGTGATCAGGAAATAATACCAGTAATTTTTTCCGCCCCAGTAGACACCCAGAAGCAAACACAGATACATAGCGGGCAGTGCAAGGCGGCGCAATAGAATCTGTCTTTGTGCAAACACCCGTTCGAATACGCCGCCGTATTTGGCTGAGTGGCCAGTTTCGGTAAGATTTATTCCGGCAGGGTTTGTTCTGCTGCGGCCGGTTCCGTCATAGCCAGTTTGGTCATAGTCAGTTTTGTCAGGTACAATTCTGACAGGCAGAAAAAACAGGGTCCAGAGAATCCCGCCCCAGACACTCAGTGTAACCAAAGGATTTCCCTTGCTTTGCCGCAGGTAATAGCGGCACATGGTGGAAAAACGGTCAGACAGGCTGACCTTTTCCGCGGCATAAACAAAAATATTTCCATAAAAATAAATGTCCCAGCAATCCCTCAGCGCGCCATTGATCCCAAAATACAGCAGCACGGGAATTGTGGCGATGGCCATCCCGCCCAAAAAGACCAGGCATGACAAAAATGCTCGTTTTACCTGCTTTTTAGAGAGCATCAGGAAAAAAACCATAGCCATAAAACCGAACCACAGTCCCAGCATCGTGTATTTCATCCACAGGACAATGCCGGCAAGGCTTCCATTGGCCAAAAGAATACCCCGGCTCATCTGGGCTTCATCACAGTCACTGGCAAGATAGCGGAGCATAAAATAAATGCTGGCTGCAGCCATGGGAAGGACATATTCCTCGGCACTTAAGCCCTGGTCAAAGGAATTGCAGGCGGCTGCCACCACTGCCAGCAGAGGCAGCAGACGGTAAGCAGTTTGCCGGCTGACGTAAATGCGCAGTGATCGGTAGGAAAAGTATAAAAATACGGAGAAAAATAGAATTTCTACCAAATACATGCCGAAAAAAGAGCGGCGGCTGAGCAGGTAGCCCAGCATATTAATGACATATATGTAAAAGCCTTTATGATCCATAACATCCCGATAGAGAACCCTGCCATGAAATACGGACCGTGCTGTGGTGAAAATGCAGTTGGCGTCGATCCAGCTATTGGTAGCGAATAAAAAAGAACAGGTGCTGCATATGGTGATCATGAGGGCACTTAAAAGTAGGCAGAAAAGGACAGGCTTTCCAAGACCCCCCGTCAGCTTTGTTCTGAGAATGGCAGTTTTTTCTGCAATAAAGCTCTTCATAACTTCTCTCCTCGATTTTCGGTGAATATAGGTGTTTTTTGTCGTTTTTGCCATAAAATAATTATACGGATTTTCAGGAAAATGACAATAAGGTTACAAAAGAAAACAGAATATTTTTAAAAATTTGAAAATAGTCCTGGTTTTATCCAATTCTATAGATATGAAATTTGCCTCAAATATAGATATGAAACTTACCTTTGCGTTTTATGGGTATTTAGCGAATGCCCATTTATCCTCTTGACATCTTACCATCTACGTTTTATAATATACTTAGTTATACAAAGTATATGGAGCCTGCGATGAATGACAAATACGAAAAGCAGATGAAAAAAGGCGTTTTGGATATGCTTGTCTTAAAGCTGCTCCGGTCAGAAGCGAAGTACGGCTATCAGATCATCCAGGAGATGAAGGAAAAGAGCGATGAGGCCTTCTTATTGAAGGACGGAACTCTGTATCCGGTGCTCTACCGGCTGGAGGATGACGGACTGGTAACGAGCAGCTGGAGCGAAGCTAAAGGAAAGCAGACGCCGAGAAAGTATTATGAGATCACCGGCGAGGGGCAAAAGGCCCTTGAGGAGATTGAGGCGGTCTGGAAACGGATTTCCGACGGGATCAAAAAGATTATGGAGGAGTAGGCCATGAATGCGGAACAATATGTAAATGCTGTCGCCAGAAAGGTAAAGTGCGGAAAAGACAGGAAAAACGAAATCAAAAAGCAGCTGATGGCAGACATTGAGACCCGGATGGACCAGGGGGAACAGCCGGAGGAAATTATTTCCCGGCTGGGAACGGCGCAGGAGATGGCCGACGGCTTTAATGAGACGATTCCGGTGAACGAGCGGAAACGGTATGCCAGAAATAAAGCGTTGAAAATTTTGCTTTCCCTATGCGCGGCTCTGGTCCTCCTGATTGCGGCCGCTTACTGGATGCTTCCCAAAGGAACGGAGATCGAGAAAAGCGATTATTTTGACAAAGAGCAGGTGGAAGCGGCGATGAAAGAGACGGTGGAGCTGTTCGACGCGGGAGATTCCGATTCGTTGCTGGAGAATGCCATCCCGGAGATGGAGCCGTATCTGACCCCGGAGGCGGTTGCGGAGATTAAAGAACAGATCTCGGAGGACTGGGGAGAGCGGCAGCAGTTCGGCACGGTTTATATGAGTGAGGTGGAGCAGAAAAACACGCACTTCGCGGTGGGCGAGATTATGGTTACTTATGAAAATATAAGCGTGGTCTACCGGTTGACCTATGATGAGGAAATGCGGCTGGCGGGGTTGTATATCAGGTAGGGTTGAGAACCTCATAAGCCCGGAGTTTCACAAAAGCAAATGCTGTGAAATTCCGGGCTGACTTTATGACTCAGGCCATTCTTTCGTCCGATGGGCTCACCTTATGTAGATATGGGATTTAGTGTGTGCTGTTTTCGGTCTGATCCGTCCAGCGGTTATAGATATTAGCCAGAATCGCTCCGGAAATATTGTGCCATACGGAGAAGATGGCGCCGGGAACGGTGGCCATGGCCAGATCCGGGAAGGCGGTGCCTGCCAGTGAGGTGGCAAGACCGGAATTTTGCATACCGATCTCGACGGAGATGGCTTTGGTTTTTGAAACGCTCATATGCAGCAGCTTTCCGAGAAGGAAGCCGCAGGCATAACCCAGCAGATTGTGTAAAATAACCACGACAAACACAATGGCGCCGGTGCTCATGATTTTTTCTGCATTATGGGACACGACGGCCGCGACGATCAGACAGATCGCGATAACGGAAACAGAAGGCAGGACAGTCACCAGTTTCTGAGTGAATTTTCCGAATAGCTTGTTGATGATAAAGCCGAGGGCGATGGGGACGATCACGACTTTGATGATGGACATAAACATGCTCATGGGATCGACGGTTACGGTCGTCCGCAGCAATAAGTAGGTGATGGCAGGCGTCAGAAAAGGCGCCAGCAGCGTATTGACGCTGGTCATGCCGACGGAGAGGGTTACATCGCCCTTGGAGAGATAGGTGATGACATTGCTGGACGTACCGCCGGGGCAGGTGCCTACCAGAACCACGCCGGCCAGAAGCGCCGGGTCAAGCCGGAACAGGGTTCCCAGAATCCATGCCAGAAGCGGCATAACGGAAAACTGGGCGATGCAGCCGATGATAATATCCTTCGGACGGGTAAAGACCAGTTTAAAATCCTCCAGCTTTAAAGTAAGTCCCATGCCGAACATAACGATCATCAGCAGATAGTTGACCCAGGAGGTTTGTACCCACAGCCCGGAAGGGGGCACAAACAAAGACAGGGCGGCAACCGCCAGGACGATCAATGCCATGTACTTTCCAAAAAAATCGCTGATTTTTTCCAAAACCTTCATTTCAAATTCCTCCTAAATTTAGTTCCGCAACTTCCCTCCCATCGCTATGAGCACTTAGGGCTTGTCCGGTCCGTTGCTGTTTTTCTGTAACCACTTAACACTGCCTGAGATATACCAGTGAGCCGAATAATTTGCTGGCAGACTTACGCGGCTTCAACAAAAACAGCAAATTATTTGGCAAATAAGTATGCTCGCGAGTATAAATGCCGGACACGGATGCCGGCAGAGAACACAGCAAACGCGTTGCAGTGAAAGGCCATATACCTTGCGTCTGCCAACCGATACAAAAAGCCCCTGTCTCCTGAAAGAGACAAAGGCTGTTATCCTCTGCGGTACCACTCTTATTGCCGGCCAAAAAGCCGACCGCTCGTTCACATATCTGCTAATATGGGATAAGGTAACGGTTATCGGCCGTTCAGGCTTACTGAACAATGTGGTTCGGCCTGAAAGCTCAGGGGTGATTTTCACAGGATCATCCGGTTGCCTCGCACCGGCCGGCAACTCTCTGAACCTTCATAATTCCTGTTACTTTTCCCCGTCAACGCGGTGTCACTGTGATTTGTTATGTACTTTAGCACTGTGACGTGGATTTGTCAATAGTAAAATTTCATTAATTTTTAATACTTTTTTTATAAATGAAAATCGATAAATGAAAATATTTGTTTTTTCTTGACATGCATGCGATTTTCCTTTATTATAATTAACAGTTAGGTTAAATGTCAAACGATAGGATGTGACGCCCCATGGCATTGCAAAACACCTTAAAAGCATTGGCGGATCCGATTCGCCGTGAGATTTTAAATCTGCTGAAATCCGGAAGGCTGTCGGCCGGGGAGATCGGGGAGCATTTTCCGGTTACGGCAGCGTCGGTTTCCCGGCATCTTTCGATCTTAAAGGATGCGGATTTAATCAGGGATACCAGAGAGGGAAAGTACATATTCTATGAATTGAACGCCTCCGTGCTGGAGGAGGTTTTGTTGTGGATCACGGACCTGAACAGTGCCGGGTGATGTGCAAAACGCCGTAACAGGTCTGATACGCCCCTTTGAACCGGGAGGGGTGCTGCGGAATTATCATTAGGGGGAAATGGAAATGCGGAAAATATTTGAGGAAAATAAAGGAAAGCTGTTGCTCTCATCGCTGATTATTTTTCTGCCCTTTCTTTTTTCAGTGGCGGCGGGGAAAGGGATATTTTATCAATCCTTTTTTCTTTTGTTGATTCACTGGCTCTGCCTGTTGATTACGCTGAAAGACCGGAAAAACAGCGGCCAGAGCAGGAAGGCGCTGGGGATGGTCTTCTGGCTTGTTCCCATGCTTGCCATGTTGCGGGGAGCCCTTTTTTTTCTGATGCGGGACGATACGGCCGGTTATTCCGTTATGTCGGCGGCGATGTGTTTCGGAATCGGCCTGGTATTTGTGTTCACGGGAAATTATTTGCCCAAAGTCCGGCAGAACAGTACGCTGGGAATTAAAGTGAAATGGGCGTTGGAAAATGAAGAAAACTGGAACGCCACCCATCGGTTTGCCGGCAGGGTGTGGGTGATCGCCGGTTTTGTCTGTATGGCCTGCGGATTGCTTCCCCGCAGAGGGCTGTCCATGGTGCTGTTTCCGGCGGCGATCCTCCTGGCGGCGTTTTTGCCTTGCGTTTATTCCTGGAATTATTATGGAAAACAGTTAAAATCGGGGACGGCAGACAGAATCCGAAAGAATCCGAAAGCTGTGATTTTCTCGGGAATATTGATGGCGGCTGTATTCGCCTTTGTCCTGTGGGTGCTTTTTACCGGAAATATGGAGATCATATTTGAGGAGCAGTCCTTTACGATTGAAACAAAAAACTGGACGGATTTGACGGTGCGGTACCAGGATATTGAGGAAGTGGTTTACGAATCTGACGGCCTGTCCGGGGGAGGGTCAGAGGTAAGAACCAACGGATTCGGGAATCTGCGGATGTCTCTGGGCGCTTTTTCAAACGACAGATACGGGGCTTACACCCGTTATACCTTCACTTCCTGTGATGCCTGTGTGGAGCTGACGGTAAATGGGAAAATCATAGTGGTTAACGGGGCGGATGAGGAAGCGACGAAAAGGATTTATGACACGGTTAAAAGGAAAATAGAATAATAAATAAATGCCAAATATAAAAAATGGGATGGTTTATACCATTCCATTTTTGGGTTCGGAAAGATAAAGGTATGTCCTATGGAGGGTGGCGGGTGGTGTTCCTTGTTTTAGAGATGTTTTGGTGTCATGAGGAAATTTGCAGCAGATTATCCCGCCATGCCTGTTTTTATTTCGTTTAATATATCCATAGCAATTTCCGCCGCTCTGCTCCCGGCAGCCTCGCAATCCGCACTGATGTTAACGGCAAAAAAGTATGTATTGTCCGCTGCTTCGATGAACCCGACAAACCAGCCGTTTACATCCTGCCCGTCGATGCGCCCGGTCCCGGTTTTTCCGTAAAAGGTTTCCGTGGCGGAAGAAAAAAGGCGGATGGAAGCTTTTACGGCTTCGATGTTTTCGGGAGCGAAGCCAAAGCTGTTATTGTGCAGCTTGATTAAAAGTTCAACCTGCTCAATCGGAGAAATCTTCAGTGAGGATTCCATCCAGTAGGAAGAAAGACCGCCGCCGATGTTTTTATTTCCATATCCGATTTTCTGGATATCGTTATGAAGGGCAGGCCTTCCAATCCGTTCGTCCATTTCCTGGAAATACCAGTTGACAGAGGCGTCCATGGCAGATTGCAGGGTCTGGTCTTTGTTCCATGCTTCAAAGGGATAAGCTTCGCCGTTCCATGGGAGCAGGGAATCGTCCGGCGTAATCACGCCGTGTTCCAGTCCGAACAGTCCGTCGTAGATCTTGTAGGTAGAGTCCGGCGGGATGCGCAGGGCGGCACGGTCTGCGTTATAGATGCTCCAGGCATCACTTTTTAAATCATACAAAACAAAACTCCCCTCATAGTTTTCAAAATAAGAGGAAAGATCCATGTGGGAAATATTCTGTGAGGAAGGTCTCCAATGATAGTAGTCGGTGTCGGCGGCATATGTGGAAACAGAAGGCGCCAGCCCAACGAGGAGAATGGCAGTCAGCGTAAAAGCAATAACGCCTTTCCGTGTTTGCCGGCTTGTCGGTCTTTCGTAAGACGCAATATTGATCATCCGTCGTTTCATCTGTTCCATATGTCTGCCCGGCTCTCCGGTGAAAAATCCTGTCGCAAAGGGAAACGGCATACGGGATATTTTTTCGGCAAAGCCGATCAGGGTATTGCCGTATTCTTCGTAATCCTTTTCTTCAAGCATGTTTAAAACGGAAGTATCGCAGGCAACCTCCCTGTCGTTTTGCATTGCTCTTAACGCATACCGGACAAAGGGATTGAACCAGTAAACGATTCCGGCAAGGTTCATCGGGAAGCTGATCAGCGTGTCTCTGTGTTTGTAGTGCTGTAATTCATGGAGCAGCATATATCGGATGGCACGGAGGCTGTCCGTATCGGGGCAGGGCTTGCTGCGGCATGTTTCCTTTTGGACAGCAGGCTGCATATCCGAATACACATTTACTTCCCGGCAGTCTGAGATTAAGTGAATCGGCAGATAAATACGTGGTTTTAAAAGTCCTGTGATAACAGGGGACTTCAAAAAGGCTGTGCTGTAGACCGGAATATTTTTACGAAAATCCATTTCATCCAGGCAGCGGCGGTACAGTCTGTGGATTTCCGGGTTTTGGAGCGGGAGCGCAGACTTTTCCAGCCTGTGCAGGCGAACGAGGGAGCGGGCGGCCGACAGGGCTGCCACAGCCATACCGGCCATCCAGATTCCTGCCAGCAGATATCCGATGGCAGGCGGAGTCTGGCCATTCACAGAGATGGCGAAGTCCTCCAGCCAATTTGTTTTTTCTGCCGAAAGAGCACCGACGGCGCTGTTGATGCCGGAACCGGTATGGAAGAAAAGGGCGTTCTTAAAACCGTCCGGCCATGAAAGAATTCGTGAAAACCCGGTGAAGCGGAATGGCAAAAAAGGAACGATAAAAAGACCTGTCAGCAGAAGCCACAGATGATACTGCATGCGGCCGGACAGGCTGTTTTTGAATATGCATTTTGCCGCCAAAAGAATTCCGATGATACCACCAAGGAATACATTGGACAGAAGAAAACGGATCATAAAACCGGCCATGTCAGTAGTCTCCTTTATTTTCCTCCCCTTTTTTTGCCCGTCGGGAGAAAATGCTGCGCAGTTGTTCGATTTCTGTCTCCGACAGCTTATCATCCTCGATATACGCAGATACCATATTCGTGAGATTTCCGTCGTAGAAGCGTGCCAGAAAGGAACTGCTTTTCTGGCTGATATATTCATTTTCCTGTACAAGCGGGGTGTAGACAAATACCCGGCTCTGTTTTTCATAAGTCAGGGCGCCTTTGGTCACAAGGCGTTTGATCAGCGTCCGGATTGTTTTGGGGCTCCAGCTTGTGGTCTGTAAAAGCTTATCCGTGATCTCATTGGTACTGATCGGGGCGTATTTCCATACGATTTTCATAACCTCGAATTCGGCTTCGGATATTTGGGGGAAAGCAGGTTTGCCAGGCATATCGAAATCTCCTTGAATATTACGGATGTAATAAGTGTATTATAGAGGGAGGCGGGGGAAATGTCAAATGGGAAAAGCCTGATTTGAACCTGACCTGGAATAGATACGGATTAGACATTGATCGGGTGCTTCTAATAAGATAGGTTTCTGAAAGCGAAAAAACTTGACATATAAATCTTACTAATGTAATATTTATGTAAATATCGTTGCATGCGTATTAAAAATTTTTTACCAATAAATCTTACAAAAGTAATATTTATATGGGATATGGAAATTTTTATCTGCAAATATGAGAAAATAAATGGGGATCAATTTGATAGAAAAAATATACAGGCGGAAAAAGAGAAGGATTAGGGGTAAGACTGCGTTTTTGATAATGTTCATTATAATACATCGCTTCACAGTGGGCGGCAATGTATTTTCGAGACAGCCGGAGTTTATGAAAACTGTAATTCCGGTACAATTTTTAAACAAAAGTGTTTCGACGGCACAGATTCGTCAAAACATGATCGGGACAGAATTGGCAGCCATCTGTCTGTCTCTTTACCGACAGGCCGCAAAAGATAACAAATTATCTGATTTGGATACAATACGCAGCATTGTAAAACAGCTCGGCATCCATGGATATCCTGCTGTCGATCGTGAAAATCAAGTGGATATGGAGAAAGCGGAGCAGGTGCTTGCGTTTTGCGAAAAAGTGAAAAGCGGTAAGGAGGCAGAAATAACGGTTATTGAAGTCAACGACCAGGCCGGATTTGCAAGATATGACCTGCACACCGGAGGCGGAACGGTCGATGTGGTCAGAAGTTATTACAAATATGAAAATGAGACATTACGGAGGGAAGCTATGGTGAGCTACCGGGCGGAAAACTGGAATGAAACAGAGGAAGGGTATCTGATGTTCTCCGGCGCTTATTTTTCGGACGTTACCTACATCCTTACGTTAAATGAAGAGGAAATCTATACGGCCTGGCGGGTGCTGCCGCTGGATAAAAGGTGCAGGGAGTTGAACAGGAAATACTTTCTGCCTATCGGCTATGGGCGGAACAATATGTTTCTTGTGAATTGGAACGAGGATGACTTTGGGGAATTGAATTTTTACGATCTATACGATATCCTCCGGCCGAAGACAGGCGGGCGGGTGATGCCGTATACAGCAGTGGAGGATTTGGGATTTGGCGCTGTTTACCGGATTCCGAAGGAGGGGTTTGAAGGTGTTATTATGGATTATTTTAAGATCGACGCCGAAACATTGCGGAGGAAAACGGTATATTATCCGGAGGATGGCACTTATGAATACAGGCCGAGAGGATATTATGAGGCCGAATATCCGGAATATCCGTATCCGGAGGTAACAGGGTATGCAAAGAACGAGGATGGAACGATCACGCTTTCGGTTCAGGCGGTATTTCCTGCCATGGGCGATTCCAGGGCTTATGCCCATGAAGTCGTGGTTCGCCCGCTGGCCAATGGGGGTATGCAGTATGTATCCAACCGGGTATGCCCATCCGATGATTATGGGGATAATGAGGCGGTATGGCATGTTCCCCGTTTGGAGAGGGATAAATGGGAAGAGATTTATGGAGGTAAATGATGGAGCGTGTTATGTGGCTGATCAGAAAATATGGGGTCTTCATTTTGACAATTTTGACAGTATTGCTGATTGCAGGGGTGGGGGCGGCCTGTTTTCGCAGGTGGAAGGCGGAACAGGCTCGTTGGTATGAACACGGATATTCAGAGATGGATATGGATGCTGCGGGGGCGGCGGAGAGTAACCCGGAGGATTCGGGAGCGAAAGAAGATGAGGAAATATTAAAAGGCGGGAAAGCGATAAAGGATGGGAACTCAGGTCACTCGGTGACCCGTGCCGATGCATGCCTCATCACGGAAGCGGAGCGAAAACAGCTGCAGGACCAGGCATTGTCGGCGGCAGAATCGGTCGGCGGAATCCACCGGAATGCCACGGTCAGGGATGTGCCGGATCTTTTTGCCGGGGTTTATGAATTGACTGATGAGCAGCAGAAAGCGGTGGTGGAGGAATTGGGGAAAAACGGTCGGGTAAGCGTGGGAGAAGGACTTGACATGCAGAATTATGAGAAGGTGGAGACCTTCTATGACGACTACATGAACGGCCGGGATTCCATGGCGACTATTTTCAATGTGCAGGAAAGCGGCCTGGCTGGCTCTGTCACGTTTATCCATCGTAACGACAGAATACAGACTTATTATGTGGGCATCCGGTGGGAGGAAGGCGGCATTCCCGTAATAGACGGAACCTCCGTGAATGAGGTGGCTGAGCTGAAACTGACAGAAAAAGGATATCTGATCTACGCTTATGAGAGGGTCATCGCCCATGGAAGTCTGCGGGAGTACTGGCGGGTCAGGCCTGTTTCTGAAAAATGCCGGGAGTTGACGGAGAAATATATATCCGGGCTGAGCTATGTAAATTACAATATGCTCGTCACCGACTGGGACGCCGGAAATGTGGAGGATATCTTAATGCCCTGTATGTTTGAGGATATTTACCGCATTGATACGGGAGAAAATCTGACAGCAGAGAACTGGAAAGTCCCGGCACGGCAATATGAGAAAACCATGACTACTTATTTCCCTGTATCCACAGATCAACTGAGAGCCTGCTGCGGATACGATGCGGACAGCGACAGTTATCCTTATGAGATGATTTACGCCGTGCCGCACCCTCCTTTCGGCGAGGTAACCGATTATACGGAGAATGAGGACGGAACGATTACGCTGGTCGTGGACGGCGTATGGCCTGATTATAATTCCGATCATGCTTTTACAAACCGGATACGGATACAGCCTTTTGCAGATGGAACCTTTCGCTATCTTTCCAATTCTATAGAGCAGGGGGAGCTGGAGATACCGGGGAGGGAAGTATTGGGAGGACAAGGGAGGATGGAGACAGGTAAGAAGGAAATGGCAAAGCAGAAAGAAATGGCAGCACGATGGAAGATGGCAGCAATGGAAAGAAAGGAGTCCCTGCCAGGTCTGAAAGCAGCGGAACAATGGACAAATGGCTACAACCTCCCGATTACCCGGCAGGAAAGAAAAGAAGCGGAAACAGACTGTAAAAACGTGATGGCGCTGCTTCGTGATCTTTATGAGCAGGCAGAGAAAGGGGAAACTTCCAATGTCGTTCTTTCTGACGAAACCATCCTTAAGATGCGGGATAAAGCGGCGGAAACGGGGCGGCCGGTTTATACGGTTGTATTATATGCCGATATGGAAAATCATGAACAGATGGAGCGTTTTCTAAAGACTTGCGCAGAGGGTAAAGCAGGTTCGCTGGTCACTTATGTGATTCGCCGTAATGGCGGAATCGGAAGGATCAAATACCTGTTTGACGGAACGGTTATGTATGCGCTAAGCGCAAATGCGGTATGGAATGAAAAAGCGGAATCCGGCATGAGTATCACCGATATTTCCCAGACCAGAATCCGGAAATGGCATTATTCCGGCAAAGGCTGGTTCTGCTATGAGCTGTGCGTCCCGGAATATCCTGAGGTGACGGAAGCGGTCAATGGGAGCCGCCTGATCCGGGTCAGGCCTATGGCAGAAGAACTGCGGGAGATGTCCGTAAAATGTGTGTTGGGATTGGGTTATCAGGGGAATAACCTGCTCTGTTCAAACTGGGATGCGGAGCATTTGGAAGGGCTGGATTTTAATGGAGCGTATGAATATTTGTATGCGATGAAATATGGAGAGAAGTTTGCGGCCGATGCGGACAGTCCGAATGGAATTCCCGGAGAAGAGTTTGAAAGCCTGATGATGGAGTATCTTCCAGTCACGGCGGAGCAGATCAGGAAGTATGCGGTGTGGAATGGGGAGGAGAATGAAGAAAAACGTACTTATGCCTGGGTTGGCCTGGGATGCGGAAATTATGCCCCTACTTTTTTCGGCACGTCCCTGCCGGAGGCGACCGATATCAGATATCATGGCGACGGCATCGTCACATTAACGGTGGATGCGGTGTGCGGCATGATGATGTGCGATGATGCGGTGATCACTCATGAGCTTACGGTGGAATTTGATGGGAGCGGCGGATTCCGGTATCTGGGGAATAAGATTTTGAATGATGGAATTAAGGACATACCGGTTTATCAGTATCGGATGGGTATGTTCTGGGAAAGCTGATAGAAAAGAAGTGGAGGACGCTAAAAAATCTCCGATTGTTTTTGATGAGGACTGTCCGGAATTGTCACCGGCTATGGTGAAGGCATTCAAGCGTGCCGTTATTCAGCGGAACCGCAGAAAAAAGGTGTAGATTTTGGCAGAATGGATATACTGATCTTATGTCGTGCCGCCTGGCTGAGAAGGAGCGGCAGGATGAATAGCAGAATATAGGAAGGCATATACACAAACACACAAATATGAAAAGGACGGTAACAGCTTGCACATGACGACGATATGGAACCTTCTGCTGGTATGGTATCTGTTCTTGGGGGTGAGTTTTGAATTTTGGGCGGATCAGGGGTAAAGTTCAGGTAAAAGTGTTTTTGGTAAAAGTACTTTTAAGGACGTATTTTTTCAAAAACCGCTTGAATTATCCGCCTCACTGTGATAAACTCTTTACAATTTGAGTAGAAATAACAACGACCAAAGGCGGAATCAAAGGGGAATCTGCGGCTCTGGGGAGCTTGGATTCTCTTTTTTTTGCGGTTTTTTAGAAGCAAAAGGCGCGCAAATATGGGTTGTTTTTTGAAAGCAGTTTTGTTTTATGGCAGAAAGGGGAACGGATCGATCTATGAAAGCTTTATCGTATGACAGACTGACAGGCGACGGACGTAAGGCCTATTTGATTTTAGAGGACGGGACGGTGTTCGAGGGAACAGGCATCGGAGCTTGTAAAAACGTGATCAGCGAGATTGTATTTAACACTTCTATGGCAGGATATTTGGAAGTTCTCACCGACCCTTCTTACGCAGGCCAGGCCGTGGCCATGACTTACCCGTTGATTGGAAATTATGGAATCTGTTATGAGGATATGGAATCGAGACGGCCCTGGCCGGACGGATTCATCGTCAGAGAGCTGTCCCGGCTGCCCGGCAATTTCCGCAGT
This sequence comes from uncultured Lachnospiraceae bacterium, assembly GCA_910588405.1. Taxonomy (GTDB): domain Bacteria; phylum Bacillota; class Clostridia; order Lachnospirales; family Lachnospiraceae; genus Paralachnospira_A. The sequence continues at coordinate 49,741 of CAJUPT010000015.1, forward strand.
GAGGATACGATTCAGCACTTTCTCACCGAACATGGAATTCCCGGTATCTGCGGCATCGACACCAGAGCATTGACCAGAATCCTGCGGGAAAAGGGGACGATGAACGGGATGATTACCGGGGATGAGGCGGTGGCCGCAAAGACGGAGGCGGTTCTTGCGGATATCAGGGCGTACAGTCCCCGGGGCGTGGTAGAACGGGTGAGCAGAAAAGAGAAGACGGTTCTTGGTGAAGACAGTGCTTATAATGGCCATAGCAATAGTGGCAGAAATGGCTCCGGCTACCGTGTCGCTTTACTGGACTTCGGCGCCAAAGACAATATTGCCCGCTCCTTACTGCAGCGGGGCTGTCAGGTAACTGTTTATCCGGCATACACAAAGGCGGAGGAAGTAATCAGGGATGCTCCCGATGGCATTATGCTCAGCAACGGCCCGGGCGACCCGAAGGAGTGCGTGGAAATCATTGAAGAGCTGAAAAAGCTGTATGAGACTGACATTCCCATTTTCGCCATCTGCCTGGGCCACCAGCTGTTGGCGCTGGCGGCGGGCGGGGATACCTATAAGATGAAGTACGGCCACCGGGGGGCGAACCATCCGGTGAAGGACCTGGCCACGGGCCGGGTGTACATATCCTCCCAGAACCACGGCTATGTGGTGGACGCAGAGAAAATGGACAGCCGTGTGGCGGTGCCAGCCTTTGTCAATGTGAACGACGGCACCAACGAAGGGCTGTCCTATGTGGGGAAAAATATTTTCACGGTACAGTTCCATCCCGAGGCCTGCCCCGGTCCCAGGGATTCGGCCTGTCTGTTCGACCGGTTTATGAAAATGATGGAGGTGGAGAGATAATGCCTAAGGATCAAAAAATCAAAAAAGTGCTAGTGATCGGCTCCGGCCCGATTGTGATTGGTCAGGCTGCGGAATTTGACTATGCCGGGACCCAGGCCTGCCGTTCGTTAAAAGAAGAAGGTGTGGAGGTGGTGCTGGTTAATTCCAATCCGGCCACCATCATGACGGATCAGGATATCGCGGACCATGTGTATATCGAGCCGCTGACCATCGAAGTATTGAAGCAGATTATTGTAAAAGAACGGCCTGACAGCGTGCTGCCTACGCTGGGCGGGCAGGCTGCGTTAAACCTGGCGATGGAGCTGGAAGAGCAGGGATTTTTAAAGGAACAGAAGGTCCGTCTGATCGGCACCACCGCCTACACCATCAAAAAAGCAGAGGACCGGCAGGAATTTAAGTCTACAATGGAAAAAATCGGGGAACCCTGCGCTCCTTCCATGGTGGTGGCAAATGTCCGGGACGGCATCGCTTTTACCAATACCATCGGCTACCCGGTGGTGCTTAGGCCCGCCTACACCTTAGGCGGCAGCGGCGGCGGCATCGCCCACAATGAAAAGGAACTGATGGATATCCTGTCAAACGGCCTGCGCCTTTCCCGGGTGGGGCAGGTGCTGGTGGAGCGGTGCATTTCCGGCTGGAAGGAAATCGAATATGAGGTGATGCGGGACGCCGCCGGCAACTGCATTACCGTCTGCAATATGGAAAATCTGGACCCGGTGGGCGTCCATACCGGCGACAGTATCGTGGTGGCTCCCTCCCAGACGCTGGGGGATAAGGAATATCAGATGCTGCGGAGCGCCGCCTTGAATATCATCGACGAATTGGAGATTACCGGCGGCTGCAACGTGCAGTTTGCCCTTCATCCAGAAAGTTTCGAGTACTGCGTGATTGAGGTCAACCCCCGTGTCAGCCGTTCCTCCGCTCTGGCCTCCAAGGCCACCGGCTATCCCATCGCCAAGGTGGCGGCGAAAATTGCCCTGGGCTACCGGCTGGATGAAATCCCCAATGCCATTACCGGAAAGACTTATGCCTGCTTTGAGCCGGCGCTGGATTACTGTGTGGTAAAAATTCCCAAGTGGCCCTTTGACAAATTTATCAGCGCAAAGCGGACGCTGACCACCCAGATGAAAGCCACCGGTGAGGTGATGAGCATCTGCACTAATTTTGAGGGGGCGCTGATGAAAGCGCTGCGCTCGTTGGAGCAGAATATTTACAGCCTGGAACGGCGGGAATTTGCAGCTATGGGAGAGGAAGAGCTGGAAAAGAAGCTGTACCGTATCGACGACCGGCGGATTTTCTGTATCGCAGAGGCCATCCGCAGAGGATTTTCCCTGGAACAGATTCATGAGATCACGAAAATCGACCTGTGGTTTCTGGATAAAATCGCCATTCTGGTGGAAATGGAAACGGCGTTGAAAACCAGGCCGCTGACGAAAGCGCTGCTTTACGAGGCGAAGCGGCTGGAATATCCGGACCGGGTGATCGGGGACCTGTCCGGCAGAAGCCCGGAGGAAATAAAGGCCATGCGGAAGGAATACGGCATCAGGGCCGCTTATAAAATGGTGGATACCTGTGCTGCCGAATTTGCCGCCGCCACGCCTTATTATTACTCCTGTTATGACGGCGTCAGCGAGGTAGAGGCGGACGGGAAGCCGAAGAAGGTGCTGGTGCTGGGTTCCGGTCCGATCCGGATCGGCCAGGGGATTGAGTTTGATTTCTGTTCGGTGCACAGTGTCTGGGCCTTTAAAGAACTGGGGTATGAGACCATTATCGTCAATAATAACCCGGAGACAGTCAGCACGGATTTTGATATTGCGGATAAATTGTATTTTGAGCCGCTGACCCCGGAGGATGTGGAAAGCATTGTAGAGATTGAGAAGCCGGAGGGGGCAGTGGTACAGTTCGGCGGACAGACGGCCATCAAGCTGACGGAGGCGCTGATGGAGATGGGTGTGCCGATTCTGGGCACCTCCGCCGACGATGTGGATGCGGCCGAGGACCGGGAGCGGTTTGACGAGATATTGGAGCGCTGCTGTATTCCGCGGCCCGCCGGAGATACGGTGTTTACCTGCGAACAGGCCCTGGAGGCGGCTAACCGGCTGGGCTATCCGGTGCTGGTCCGCCCCTCCTATGTGTTGGGCGGCGCGGGTATGCGGATCGCCATCAGCGACGAGGATATCGTTGCCTTTATGGAAATTATCAACCGGACGGTTCAGGAGCATCCGATTCTGATCGACAAGTATCTGATGGGCGAGGAGGTGGAGGTGGATGCGGTCTGCGACGGGGAGGATATTCTGATTCCCGGCATTATGCAGCATATTGAGCGGGCCGGCGTCCATTCCGGCGACAGTATTTCCGTCTATCCGCCCCAGGACCTGACGGAGCGGACGAAAAAGCTGATTGCCCGGTATACCCTTGACCTGGCAAAGGCCCTTCATGTAAAAGGCTTGATTAATATTCAGTTTATCGTGTATAATGATGAGGTGTTTGTCATAGAGGTGAATCCGCGGTCCAGCCGTACGATTCCTTATATCAGCAAGGTGACGGATATTCCCGTCGTGAAGCTGGCGGCCCGGGTCATTATGGGCGAAAAGCTGTCAGAGATGGGATATGCGCCGGGGCTGCAGCCGGAGTCCGGCTATGTGGCGGTGAAGGTTCCGGTATTTTCCTTCGAGAAGCTTAGAGGGGCGGATATCGGCCTGGGGCCGGAGATGAAGTCCACCGGCGAGGTACTGGGGATTGCCCGTACCTTCCATGAGGCATTATATAAGGGATTTTTGGGAAGCGGTATTGATCTGCCCAGGACAAAGCAGATGGTGATCACGGTGAAGGATTCCGATAAGCCGGATACGGTGGAGCTGGCGGGCAGGTTTAAAAAGCTGGGATATACGATATTTGCCACGGGCGGAACGGCCAGATACCTGGTGGCCAACGGCGTGTTCGCTATCCCGATTAATAAGGTGGAGCAGGAATCGCCGAACCTTTTGGATTTGATCCTGGATCATCATATTGACCTGGTGATCGATACCCCCAGCAACGGCAATGTGAAAAGCCATGACGGTTTTATTATCCGCCGCCATGCCATCGAGACGGGGATTACGGTTCTGACCTCTTTAGACACGGCAGACGCCCTGCTGACCAGTCTGGAAAATCAGGAAGAAAGGCTGACGGTGGTGGATGTCGCAGCTCTAAAACAGCAGCGAACCGGACAGGCCCCGGAATGATTTGCGGACGCGGAGGGCGGCCGGAAAATATTCCAGGTTCAGGGGGACTGGGAGGGGAGTTGCGGAACTAAAATAGAGGATGAAAAAGCGATGTTTGAAAATTTGTTTCACTTGAAAGAACACAAGACGACGACAAAGGTGGAGCTGATGGCCGGCCTGACCACCTTTGTAACCATGGCCTATATTCTGGCCGTGAATCCGAATATGCTGTCCGTGGCGGGTATGGACCAGAGCGGCGTGCTGGCGGCTACCTGTCTGGCCTCTTTTGTGGGCTGTCTGATGATGGCGCTGCTGGCCAATTATCCCTTTGCCCTGGCGCCGGGCATGGGGCTGAACGCTTATTTTACCTATACGGTATGCGGCGTGATGGAGTATCCCTGGCAGGTGGCGCTGCTGGCCGTGTTTGTGGAAGGCATTATCTTTATCCTGCTTTCCCTGACCAATGTGCGGGAGGCGGTTTTTAACGCGATCCCTATGTCGTTAAAACATGGGGCCAGCGCCGGTATCGGCCTGTTTATCGCCTTTATCGGCTTACAGAACGCCCATCTGGTGGTGAAGGAGGATTCCACCCTTGTAACCAGCGTAAAATTTGCCGCCAATTTTCATACGGAAGGCATCTGTGCGCTGCTGGCTGTGGCCGGCGTGCTGCTGATTGCCATTCTTTATATTAAAAAGGTAAAAGCGGCTATCCTGATCGGAATCGTTGCGACCTGGCTGCTGGGCATGATCTGTCAGGCGGCAGGAATTTATGTTCCGAATCCGGAGGCGGGATACTATTCTTTGTTCCCGGCCCAGATTGTGAATTTCCATATGGGCAGTCTGTTCCGGTCCTTTTCTTCCACGGCCTTTCATATTTTTGACAGCGGCCTGGGGGGAATCGGCATTCTGGACTTTATTGCCGTGATGTTCGCCTTCCTCTTTGTGGATTTATTCGATACGCTGGGCGCACTGATTGGTCTGGCCAGCAAGGCGGATATGCTGGATCAGGACGGAAAGCTTGCAAAAGCAAGAGGCGCTTTGCTGGCCGACGCCATAGCCACCAGCGTGGGCGCTCTGTTCGGAACCTCCACCACTACGACCTATGTGGAAAGCTCCGCAGGGATCGCCGCAGGCGGACGAACAGGACTGACGGCGCTGACAACTGGCGTTTTGTTTTTGCTGGCCCTGCCGTTCGGACCGCTGTTCACGTCAATTCCCGGATTCGCCACCGCGCCGGCGTTGATTTTTGTGGGATTTCTGATGATTTCCTCCGTACTGAAAATCGACTTTGACCAGTGGGAAGAAGCAGTGCCCGCCTATCTCTGTCTGCTGGTAATGCCGCTGGCTTACAGCGTTTCGGAGGGATTGTCTATCGGCATTATCTCCTATGTGGTAATTCACGTATGCCTAGGGAAAGCGTATATGAAGAAGGTAACGCCGCTGATGTATATTCTCTGCCTGTTGTTTGTGTGTAAATACATCTTTTTATAGGCAGAAGCCGCAGAAAAAAGTCTCAGGCCCCGTTTTTCGGGGCCTGGTTTTCGTCTTTGCTGTTTTTCATGGGCAGTTTTACAGATTTTAATAAATAATTTATACCTTTTTATGTGGGGGAGTGGTATAATCTTCATGTAGGCAATGAGCAGTGCCAAACTGTAAGATGACAAACTCGGCTGCTTGCAGACGAATTTGTCGGATTACAGTTTGATAGGGCGAAGCCCGTGAGAACGGGAAACCTACGGTTTCCCGTTCTCGCCACTGCGGAGGTGCGGGATGCAGGATGCAGGATGCAGGATGCGGTATGCGGGATGCGGTATGCATGGCAATCAATCAACTTGCCTGCAGGCGATTCTATCAACTGCATTTGAAATTATCAGCTACACAAAGGGGATGAGTAACAAATGAAGCAGGAAAGCTTTTTTTCAAAGATTTGGAGAGTGTTTACGCCTCTGGCTACATACTATGTGCTGCAGATCATAGCGACGATCGGCGTATGCACGGCTTTTGCCATGAAGTTTGTAGGGCAGGCGGATCTGACCAGCGCCAGTCTGGAAAGCATATATCAATCGATGATGCGTTCGGTTCTGAACAGTATTCTGGATATCTCATTCTGGTGTACCGTATTCAGCGCCGCCGCCGTGATTCCCATTTTGCTATTGTTCAGGAAAAAAGACCGGAGACGGGCGGATCAGTTGGGAAAGCGCGCATACTATACCAGGCCCGCCGCCGGAGCTTACCTGATCTTTCTGGCCCTTGCCTGCGCCGCTTCCCTGGCGGGCAATAATATGATGCTGATTAGCGGTCTGCTGCGGGATGCTGAAGGGATGATGGATCTGGCCGTGCTCAGCCAGCCGGTTGTGATGATTCTGATCGGTATGGGCATTGTTTCTCCCGTTGCGGAGGAGATGATTTTCCGTGTGGTGATGTACGACCGCGTCAGAGAATATACGCGTCCGCTGTATGCGGGGATTCTGACCTCCCTGCTTTATGCCTCCCTTCATATGGGGCTGGTGCAGGTAGTTTATGCCTTTCTGATGGGTAGTCTGTTTTCCTATGCCTATGAGAAAACCCACAGCTGGGCCGTGCCGGTGCTGATGCATGTGGGCGCGAATATGATGGAGATTTTACTGATGGAAACCGATTTGTTCCGGTTTATGTTCGGTTCCAAAAAGCAGCTGATCGGCATGACGCTGTTTGGCTGCGCGATCGTAGTTATTATGGTGTATCTGTCGGAAGTGAAGGTGAGGACGATTGAGATATCGGAGACCGCTGCCGGCGTTTCCGCGGACAGTCAGGGGCAGGGGGAGCTTTGATTGCAGGAAACCGCGAAGATATACCCTTGAGCCGAATGATTTGCCGAATATGGGTAAGTCTCTGCAGGCTGGGCTTACCTGCTCATCAGTAAGTGAACTGAAAATATATGTAGATTTCAAAGATGCGGCAAAATTTCAGCAAAAGCTCGCTGAACAATGAATAAGAATCCTGCTTTGCAGGATTCTGCGCCGCAAACGCGTCGCTTTCAAGCGACAATTTCCTCTGCGTTTGCGTACCCTCGCTTCGCTGGGGTAGACCCTGTGCATCCTTTCGGAGCGCTTTTGTATCCTGTGATACAAAAAAAAGAGATATAGCTTTCACCATATCTCTCGTAGCGGAAATTGGATTCGAACCAACGACACCACGGGTATGAACCGTGTGCTCTCGCCAACTGAGCTATTCCGCCATGGGTATGGGGCCTATAGGGCTCGAACCTATGACCCTCTGCTTGTAAGGCAGATGCT
>CAJUPT010000016.1 GCA_910588405.1 uncultured Lachnospiraceae bacterium
CCAGGCCCAGGTCATTAACATGTTTGAGGATCTGCAGGAGGAGATGGGGCTGACCTACCTGTTTATCGCCCATGACCTTTCTGCCGTGAAGCATATTTCCAACCGGATCGGCGTGATGTATCTGGGCAGGATGGTAGAACTGGCGGACAGCTATGAGCTGATTACCCGTCCGCTGCATCCTTACACGAAAAGCCTGATTTCCGCCATTCCCATCGCGGACCCGAAGGTGGCCCAGAGCAGCAAGCGTATTGTGCTGGAGGGCGATGTGCCAAGTCCTTTAAATCCCCCTTCCGGATGCCGGTTCCGGACCAGATGCCCTTATGCGGATGAACGGTGCGCTGCGGAGGCTCCTCAGTGGCAGGAGGTAGAAAAAGGACATTTTGCCGCATGTCACCATATTGACAAAGTCAATTAAATGTGGTAAACAGTTAGAGGACATATCATATTAATCATGGAAAAAACAGTGAGCGGTGTAAACCGCCCGCCGTTTTTCATATATCAACAGAGTACTCCCGGAAAGGATCGGGAGCGCTCCGAATGAAAAAGGAGGAACAAAACGATGAAAAAGAGAGCACTTGCACTCTTGCTGGCATCCGCCATGGTACTCAGCCTGGCTGCCTGCGGCAAAAAAGCCGACGACAGCACGTCTACGACCGGCGCTGCCGGCGCCGATACGACGGCTGCTGCCGATGGTGTGGAAAATGCCGACGGCACACAGACAGGCGCTGCGGGTGAGAAGATCTTATCCGTACAGATCGGACCGAACCCTGAGACCATCGACCCTGCGTTAAACAGCGCGGTGGACGGCGGAAATATGCTGCTTCACAGCTTTGAGTGTCTGCTGGTTGTAGACAAGGATGGCCAGCTGGCTCCCGGACAGGCGGAGAGCTGGGAGACCTCAGAGGACGGCCTGACCTGGACATTCCATTTAAGAGAGGGCCTGAAATGGTCTGACGGCACCCCTCTGACCGCAAATGACTTTGTTTACAGCTGGAAGAGAGTCTGCGATCCCATGACCGCCGCTCCTTACGCAGAGACCGTACTGGGCATGGTAGAAGGCTTCAGTGAGGCGATCGGAGGCGATCCGGACGCTCTGAAGGTAGAAGCTACCGATGACCAGACCCTGGTTGTTACGTTAAGCGCGCCCTGCTCATTCTTCGGCAGTCTGGCAGCATTTGCTACCTTAAGCCCCGTACAGCAGGCGACCGTTGAAGCGAACGGCGATCAGTGGGCAGTTTCCGCCGAGACATATGTTTCCAACGGACCCTTCTATGTAAGCGAATGGGTACCGAAGTCTTACATCCTGATGAGCAAAAACCCCAACTACTGGAATGCTGACGCAGTTAAGCTGGACGGCATCAAGTTCAATCTGATCGAGGATGCCAACGCCGCTTACAGTGCGTACCAGACAGAAGAAGTGCTGTTTATCAAGGACGTTCCCACTGAGGAAATCCCTTCCCTGACCGGACAGCCTGACTTCTATGTAGATCCGATTATCGGTACATATTATCTCAGTGTAAATACACAGAAAGAGCCTTTTAACGACGCAAGAGTACGTAAAGCTTTGAGCCTTGCCATTGACCGTGAGTATGTGGCGAATACCCTGATGCAGGGCACCTACAGCCCCGCAAGCAACTTCATGGGCCCCGGCTGGGTTGATACCGACGGAAGCGCGTTTATTGATAATGCAAACGGCGGAAAGCCTTATATCGATACGGCAAACCATGAGGCAAACCTGGAAGAAGCGAAGAAGCTGCTGGCGGACGCAGGCTATCCTGACGGCGCAGGCCTGTCCTTTACTTATTCCACCAATGATGCCGGCTACCACAGAGTAGTGGCTGAGTACCTGCAGCAGGCATGGAGCGAGCTGGGCATCGACGTTAAGGTTGATATTGTAGAGTGGGCAAGCTTCACTCCTATGCGTCGGAACGGCGATTATGACGCTTCCCGTAACGGCTGGGTAGGCGATTATGACGATCCTTCCAACATGCTGGATCTGCTTTACTCCACCAACGGCAACAACGACGGTAAGTTCAGCAACCCTGAATATGATGCCGCTATGGAACTGTCCAGAACGACCCTGGACGCGAAGGAGCGTTCCGATGCCCTGCATAAGGCAGAGGATATCCTGATGGAAGAAGCCGGATGTATTCCTGTAGCATACTACAATGACTTCTGGTTACAGAGCGATAAGATCGTTGGGTCCTGGCATTCCGCTTACGGTTACTGGCACTTTATGTATGCCGATATCGTAGAGGGCGGCGCAGGCGCGGCTGGTAATGCAGACGATGCGGAAGCGACTACCGCTGCTGCAGAAGGAACCGAGGCTGCAACAACTGAGGCTGCTGACGGAACCGAGGCTGCTGACGGAACCGAGGCTGCGACAACTGAGGCTGCTGACGGAACCGAGACTGCGACGACTGAGGCTGCTGACGCTACGGAAGCCGCGACAACCGAAGCTGCTACTACGGAAGCCGCAACTACCGAAGCCGCTGAATAAGTAAAAGAGCAATAGCGTTAAAATAACGTTTTATGTTTTGGGAAAGGCCGCAATGTTATTGTTGCGGTCTTTTTCCGGATAATGTTTTTTGCAAATTAAAAAAATGTTGACAAAAGTCCGAACTCAGACTATAGTATAAAGGTCTGCGTTCGGACTTTTTATGTTACAGGTACATTTTTGAGCGGAATGGCCTGTTGATCAGCGTAAAGGCAGGAATTTGTTTATCAGCAGATTTTCTGCCACAGTACGTTTCGCAGAACAGCGTATCATTTTTCAGGAGGATCGTTATAAATGATAAAAGAATCCCACATTGGCAGCAAGCTGTCAGAGTATAACAGAATTATGAAGGAAAATGATGAGGTTTACCGTGATCTGGCAAAAACTTTGGGATTATCTGAAAGCGTTTTTTGGATATTGTACGCATTGAGAGCAGAGGATGCCGCTGTCCAGAGTGAGATATGCGCCTGTATGCACCAGCCGAAACAGACAGTAAATTCAGCGCTGAAGAAAATGGATGCCGACGGATATATTGAATTGACCTGTGGCGGTAATCGTCGGAGCAAACGGATAATATTGACAGAAAAAGGGGACGCCCTCTGTAAAAGAACTGTTGACAAAGTGATTGCGATCGAATGCGCTGCCCTGAACGAGATGCCGGAGGAAGAACTGGAATTGTTTTTATCTCTGTTCAGGAAATATACGGCTCTTTTAAAAGAAAGAAGAGCGGGACTGTAGCAGAACTATAAATAGGAGGAAGTAATGAACATACAATTATCTGAACATTTTACTTACAAAAAATTATTTCGCTTCTGTCTTCCTACGATTGCCATGATGCTGTGTACTTCCATATACGGCATTGTGGACGGCTTTTTTGTTTCAAATTATGTGGGGAAGACGGCATTTGCGGCGGTGAATCTGATTATGCCGTTCCTGATGATACTGGCCTGCTTTGGGTTTATGATCGGTACCGGCGGCAGCGCCCTAGTGGGAAAGACGCTGGGAGAGGGAAACCGGGAGAAGGCCAACCGGTATTTCACCATGATGGTGTATCTTACATTGATTTTGGGCGTGATGATGTCGGTGCTTGGCATTATCTTTATGCGGCCGATTTCCTATATGCTGGGGGCCTCTGAGGACATGATTGAGGACTGCGTGCTGTACGGCAGGATTATCAACGGATTTAACTGGGCATTTATGTTTCAGTATCTGTTTCAGAGCTTTCTGGTTACGGCGGAAAAGCCGCAGCTGGGATTTATCGTGACCGTTTCCGCCGGCGTGACAAATATGGTACTGGACGCCTTGTTTGTGGCGGTTTTTGACTGGGGAATCGCAGGGGCAGCCTGGGCTTCAATCATCGGCCAGTGCATAGGCGGTCTTCTGCCCCTGATTTATTTCCTGCGTCCCAACAGCAGCCTGCTCCGTCTGACAAAGACAAGGCTGGAAGCCAGGCCGCTGCTCAAAGCCTGCCTGAACGGCTCCTCCGAGCTGATGACCAATATCTCCGCATCCTTCGTGGGAATGCTGTACAACTTTCAGCTGTTAAAATATGCCGGGGAAAACGGCGTGGCCGCTTATGGGGTAGTGATGTACACCCAGATGATTTTTGCCGCGATTTTTCTCGGCTATACCGTGGGGACAGCCCCGATCATCAGCTATCATTACGGTGCGGGTCATCATGACGAGCTGAAAAACATGCTGAAAAAAAGTGTGGTCATTATGGTGGGAGGCGGCGTGGCCATGCTGCTTTTAGCCTGGACGCTTGCGGGCCCTCTTGCAGGGCTGTTCGTGGGGTATGACCCGGAGCTGCAGGAGATGACAAAAGGCGCCCTTACCATTTACGCCTATGCCTTTTTGCTGTTCGGATTTAATATATTCGCCTCAGCCTTTTTCACAGCCCTGAATAACGGCGGCGTATCGGCGGCAATCGCGTTCCTGCGGACGCTGGTGTTTCAGACTCTGGCAGTATTGCTTCTGCCTGCCCTGCTGGGCCTTAACGGAATCTGGTGGGCGGTGACGGCGGCGGAAGGATTGGCTTTGGTGGTTTCCATAGCGTTTATTGTTGGAAAACGGAAACAGTATCATTACTGGTAATGCCGGCCGGTATGTCGGGTCAAGTTTTTTGTCCCAGGTATTTTTTCGCGATGACAACATAACTGCATATCAGCACCACATCCGCTCCGATCCAGGCTGCGATCTCGGCGTAGAAGATGCCGGTTTGTCCGATGGCGCCGGGAAGGAGGATGGCTGCTATGGTCCGCATAATGAATTCTACAATGCCGGAAACCATGGGCAGCAGCGTATTTCCCATGCCCTGGATGGCGGAGCGCACGATGTGGAGCAGATACAGCACCGGCAGGAAAATACTCATAATGGCCAGATAAAGATAAGCAATCTCCATAGCCATGGCGGTTTCCTGAGGTGTACCGGAGATAAAACAGCCCAGGATCAGTTTTCCGAACAGGAGCATGGCGGCGGCGATTCCGACGGAGGTGGCCAGGGCGATCAGAAGCGCGGAGCGCATCCCCTGGCGGATACGCTTATATTTTCCTGCGCCCAGGTTCTGGCCTACATAGGTAATCATGGCGTAGCCGTAAGAGGTGGCGGCGACTTCCAGAACGCCGTACAGCTTATTGCTGGCGGTATATCCGGCGATAAAGATGACGCCAAAGCCGTTGATGATAAACTGAAGGATCATGCCGCCCACGGCAATGATGCAGTTCTGGAACGCCATGGGAGCGCCTAACAGCAGCAAGCGGGGAACCAGCCGGGCATTTAAACGGAAATTGTCCGGAACCATGCGCAGGATCTCGATTTTTCTGATATGATAGACACAGTACAGGCCGGAGATCAGCTGGGCGATCAGTGTCGCCGCCGCCGCGCCTGCGATGCCCCAGCAAAATACCAGCACAAAGAGCAGATCCAGAGCGATATTCGTGAAAGAGGCCACCACCATGGCGTGCAGCGGCGTTTTTCCATCTCCAAGGGAGCGCAGGATACAGGCCAGCAGGTTATAGGCCATAACGACCGGGACGCCCAGAAACATCATTCTTAAGTAAAGCAGGGTGTCGGGCAGGATCGTTTCCGGCGTCTGCAAAAGAAGGAGCACCGGCCTTGCGGCCAGCTGGCCTGCTCCGGTTAACAGCAGGGAAAAAAGAAGGGAAAGAACCCCTGCGTTTCCGATTACGTCCCGTAGTTTTTCATACTTCTTTGCTCCGAATTCCTGGGCCATCAAAATGGCGAAGCCCTGGGCAAAGCCCTGAATAATGCCCAGCATCATCCAGTTCAGCCAGTCTGCCGCGCCAAGGGCCGCCAGGGCGCCCACGCCAAGAAATTTTCCCACCACCATGGTGTCCACTACCGTATAAAGCTGCTGAAATACATTGCCCAGCATCAGCGGCAGCGCAAATGTAAAAATCAGTTTCCCAGGCTTGCCTGCGGTCATATTTTTAATCTGTGCCATCGTATTCTCCATTTATTTTTAATCTGTGCCGACAGACAACGGATGCCGGCGGCAATGCTGTTACTATATCATAAACGGAAGGATTTGAAAACTGTTTTCAGGGATGCGGATTATTTTACGGTATTTACCAGATAAAATAAGCTTGTGCATTTGCGGTATCTGTGGTAAACTATCTGCACGAGGCAAGGATACGGACCGGGTTTGACAGACAAAGCCCGGAGACAGGCTCTTTCGGAACCCACGATAAGAGATAGCCGCCGTCAAAACGACTATGCCGAAAAATTTTCGGGAAAGTGAGGACGGCCTGTGTATTTTATGCTGGATAATTACGATTCTTTTGTCTACAACCTGTCGGCTTATTTCAGAGAGCTGGGACAGGATATTCTTGTAAGGCGTGACGATGAGATCACCCTTTCTGAGATTGAGGCTTTGCGGCCGGAGGGGATCATTCTTTCTCCCGGGCCGGGAAAACCGTCGGAGGCAGCGGCATCGCTGCGGATTCTGGACAAATTTAAAGGGAAAATACCGATTTTAGGCGTGTGTCTGGGCCATCAGGTCATAGGACATTATTTTGGCGCTTCCGTGAAAAAAGGAAGCCTGCCGATGCATGGAAAAGTAACGGAGATCACCCATTGCAAGACAGGGATGTTTGCCGGGCTGCCCCAGGCATTCCGGGTGACCCGGTACCATTCTCTGGTAGTGGAGCGGGAGGGACTGCCCTCGTTCCTGTCAGTGGACGCCAGCGCAGGGGAAGGCGTTATCATGGGAATTTCCCACAAATCCCTCCCTGTTTACGGCGTACAGTTTCATCCGGAGGCAGTGCTGACGGAATATGGTCAGGAGCTTCTTTGCAACTTTATAAAAATTTGCGCAAAGTGGAGGGGAGTTGCAAAACTGTAATAAAAACAGCAACGGACCGTACAAGCCCCGGGAGGATTTGCTGACACAAATGCGGCAGAAAATTCTCCCAGATTAAGGGGGCTTGGAAGGGGAGCTGCGGGACTGTAGTTAAGGGAGATATTATGAAAAATTTGTCTGGGACTGCGATGCCCAAAAGAACGATCCGGATGATGAAGGACTTTCCGCCGATTCATCGAATTTTTGACTTGTTCGCAGAAGAGGAAATGGCGGTGTTTCTTGATTCCTCTCTGCAAAATGCTCTGGGGCGCTATTCGGTTATCGGTCTGTTTCCGTACCTTACGCTAGTGAAAGGAGAGACTTTTACGGTAAACGGCGTGGAATGTGAGCAGTCTTTTGAGGAATATGTAAAGGAATACCTGAACAGCCACAGAGAAGAGAATCCCACAACGCTTCCCATTGTCTCCGGCGCTGTCGGGTACTTTTCCTATGATTATGGGAGAGAAAAAGAAGGGGTGAGAAGCAGGCATCGGAAAAAAGTGGAGATCCCGGATTGTATTCTCTGCTTTTATGACCTGTTTATCGTGGAGGATCACAGCGCCCATACGCTGTATCTGATCGGGAATGGGAATCTGAAAGACAGCCGGAGGATGACAGAGGAGCTGCTGCTGCGGATTCGGGGAATCACGGAAGCGGATTGGAAAGAAGAAAACCGCAGGGAAAGCCGCAGAATTACCGTGGAGGCAAATTTTGAGAAAAAGGAATATTTAACAGCAGTGGAGGATACGATCCGCCATATCGTGGAAGGGGATATTTATATTATGAATATGACCCAGCAATTGAGCGTGTCCGGTGAGAGCGGGCCTTACCAGGTATTCAGGCGGCTGCGCCGGGAAAATCCCTCTCCCTTCGGCGGATATTTTCAATATGGGGATTTTCAGATTATCTGCGCTTCGCCGGAGCGGTTTTTACAGATGCAAAACGGGCATGTGATGACACGGCCCATCAAGGGAACGAGGAAACGGGGGACGACGCCGGAGGAAGACGAAGCGCTGAAAAAAGAGCTGGCGGATTCGGAAAAAGATAAAAGCGAGCTGCTGATGATCGTGGATCTGGAGCGAAATGATCTGAACCGGGTATGCGTGCCGGGCAGCGTGAAGGTGACGGAGCTGTTTCAGGTGGAAACCTATGCCACCGTTTTTCATCTGGTGGCAAATGTGGAGGGGGATCTGGAAGAAGGGAAAAACGTGATGGATTTGATCGAGGCGGCTTTCCCCGGCGGGTCCATTACAGGCGCTCCCAAGCTGCGCGCCATGGAGATCATCGACGGGCTGGAGCACGACAGGAGAAATCTCTACACAGGTTCCATCGGATATCTGACCCTTTCAGGAGACTGTGATCTGAATATCGTGATCAGGACGGCGCTGCACAAAGACGGCGTATACCAGATCGGCGTAGGCGGCGGCATCACCTGCGAGTCGGAACTGGAATTTGAATATGAAGAAACACTGCAGAAAGCGAAGGCTCTATTGGAAGCTATACAGGGATGAAGGGATGTTTTGATGAACATTAAACTGGACGAAGGTTTTTTATTTGGCCTGGGGGCTTTTGAGACAGTGGCCGTTTATGACGGCTGTCCCATATTTTTGGAACGGCATCTGGAACGGCTGGCGAGGGGGCTGGAATTTCTGGGGATATCCCGGCGTGTGACGGAGGAAGAAGTATACCGGTGTCTGAGAGGACAAAGCCTGCCGTCTTCCGGCGTTCTGAAAATCGTGGTGTCAGAAAGAAATACATTGTTCCTGCCCCGGGAAAATCCCTATAAAACGGAAGATTATGAAAAAGGGTTTACGGTGGATTTTGCTCGTATCAGGCGAAATGAAACCTCCCGGTTTGTTTTTCACAAAACCCTGAATTACGGCGAGTGTATCAGCGAGCGGAGAGAAGCGGCGGCAAGAGGATTAAACGAGGCGGTTTTTCTTAACTGCCGTGGCGAAATCTGCGAGGGAACCGCGTCGAATATCTTTTTTGTCAGAAACGGGCAGATCGTTACGCCGGACATTTCCAGCGGCCTGCTGCCGGGGGTGATGCGGGGGCATCTGCTGGAACGTTATGATATCAGGGAAGAGAGGTTGCATGGGGCGGAAATCAGCAGGTTTGACGAATGCTTTCTCACGAATTCCCTGATGGGCGTTATGCCGGTATTAAAATTTGGAAGCCGCTTGTTTGAAACAAGGGAAACGGCGGACAGGTTAGGGGAAGATTATCAGCGGGAGTACTGCCTGCCGGGTCAGGCCTGAAAACAGATCCTGGCAGACGGATAGCTTCCAACACAGATGACAAAGGGATGGCGCGGTATCACGAAATTGGATTGTAAATACATAAGGGTTTATGATATACTGAGCATATCATAAACCCTTATGTATTTTTTCTCCTATGATATAAAAAGCCCTCCGGGCAGGATCGCACTACTGTGTACGCTATTACACTAAGCTCGAAAAAACCTCGCTAAGTGTAATATGTGTGCGGCGGAAAGGTAAAATGTCGTCAGGACGACCCGCCGCAGGCGGAGAATCTGCCAAAGGCAGATTCTTATTCAGAAAGGAGGAAAGCCAGATGAATGAAAGAAAAAAGGCGCTTCCGATCGGAGTCGAGTTTTTTGAGGACTTTAAGGCGAAAAATTATTACTATGTGGACAAAACAGCCTTTATCACAGAATTTTTAGAGACAAAAGGAATTGTAAATCTTTTTACCAGGCCCAGGCGTTTTGGGAAAAGCCTGAATATGGATATGTTCAAATCTTTTTTTGAGGTTGGGACGGATGCGTCCCTGTTTGAAGGGCTGGATATCTCCAAAGAGACGGAGCTGTGTGAACAGCATATGGGAAAATACCCGGTGATCTCGCTCAGTTTAAAGGACGTGGAGGGCGGAGATTTTGAAACGGCGTATGACTGTCTGGGTATGCTGATTAGCGCGGAGGCATCACGGTTTGATTTTCTGGAGGAAAGTGACAGGCTGTCGAAAGTGGATAAGAAGAATCTTCAGCAGCTTATCTTCGGAGATTTTGAGAAACCAGCGTTCCTTCATGGAAGCCTGAAGCTGTTAAGTCGGCTGCTTAGTGCCCACTATGGCCGCCGTGTCGTAATCCTGATCGACGAGTACGACGTGCCGCTGGATAAGGCTTATCAGGATGGTTATTATGCGCAGATGGTTAAATTGATCCGTTCTTTCCTCAGTCAGGCGCTTAAAACAAATAAGAGCCTGGATTTCGCCGTGCTTACCGGCTGCCTGCGGATTGCGAGAGAGAGCATCTTTACGGGGTTAAATAATTTCAAGGTGCGCTCGATTTCCGACGTGCAGTGCGCGGAGTATTTCGGCTTTACGGATCAGGAAGTGAGGGAGATGCTCAGGTACTATGAAGTGGAAGAACGTTTCCCGGATATGAAGGACTGGTATGACGGCTACCATTTCGGGGACGTGGATGTCTACTGTCCTTGGGACGTGATCAACCAGTGTGACCTGCTGCGTGTGTCAAAGGACGCTCCAATGAGATCCCACTGGGAGAACAGCAGCAGCAACGCTATCATCAGGGATATTTTGGAAGATGCGACAGAAGCCACAAAAGGGGAGATCGAGACACTGATTTCCGGTGAGGCGGTGGAGAAAGAGATTATTCCGGAGCTGACTTATACCGACTTTGGTAACAAAAATATAAATATTCGCCAGACCTATCTGTGGAGCGTGCTCTATTCCACGGGTTATCTGACCGATGCCGGAAAGCCGGAGGGAGGACGTCATAAGCTGGTGATTCCTAATAAAGAAATTCACAGGATTTATGAAAACAAAATCCGCACATGGTTTGAGGATCAGGTAACAGGCGACACAGGCCGGTGGGAGCGTTTCTGCAAAGCGGTTAAAACCGGCGATGCGGAAACCGTGCAGGAGCTGTTCAATGCATTCCTGTCAGAATCCATCAGCATCCGTGACACAGCGGTGAGAAAGGAAAAAAAGGAAAATTTCTTTCATGGCCTCTTCCTTGGACTTTTACGGGCAGAAGGAAGCTGGATCGTAAAATCAAACGCCGAGTCCGGCACCGGCTACTCCGACATTTTGCTGATCGCCCCGCGGGAGAAAACCGGCTGCGTCATCGAGGTGAAATACGCCGAGAATGGCGCTTTTGACGCTGCGCTTAAGGAAGCAACGGAGCAGATTGAAACCCATGAATACACCGCTTTTTTAAGGCAGGAGGGAATGGAAACGATCCACAAGTACGGCCTGGCCTGCTACCGGAAAACCTGTCGGGTGGCGTATGAAAAAGAGTAGGGTATGATATTGAGGAAAGATTCCCTGCTTATTGGATCGGAGAACGGAATATGAGCAGCTTACTTTATTTTAAAAGTTTTGAAGCAGTTGCCAAATATCCGTGTGAGCATAAGAAGAATCCTATGGGGCGCAAGGCAGGAGCTTTGCAGGATTCCTTCGCCACGCCTTATGACGTGACGGATACGGACAGGAGGTAAAGCATGGCATTTGGAATCGGAATACAATGTTTTAAAATTTTAACAAGTGCTTTTTTGAATTTTGTGATATAATGATATTGCAGATATGATATCCGTTCGCTACGCCCTGACGGGTTTGGGAGGAAATGTATTATGAAGTACTCTACAAAGCTCAGCGACGCCATCCATATGCTGGCATTTATTTACCTGAATCCTAAAAATGATCTAAGCAGCGCCACGATCGCATTCAGTATCCATACCAACGCCTCTTACGTCCGGCAACTGATGATGGCGCTGCGCAAAGCGGGAATTTTAAGCAGTTCCCAGGGGCAGGCAAAACCGAAGCTGACCAGGGAGCTGAAGGATATCACCCTTTTTGACATGTATCAGGCGATTGAGGGGACAAAGCCGCTGCTCCATCCGGATACGAATATCAATCCGGACTGTAACGTAGGCGTAAATATCCATTACGCGCTGCGGGAATATTATCAGAAGGTTCAGGACGCAGCAGAGGCTGAGATGAAAATGATTACGATGGAAGACGTGATTAGAAGTTTTTATCAGCTTTCCCGGAATCAGGCGATGGAATGGGATTGATTTGACACCCGAATCCTATTGAAAAACAGATGCTCATGATTCTGCGTCGAGAGGGTGCAGGGCTTTGGCGTGAGCTTTAACAGATCCAAGTATTTTATCCCGGGTTTCAGGTGGAAGGGGCGCTGGAGGAATGGCATGAGCCTGTCTCACATTTAAGGATGGAGCAGGCGGGTAAGGATGGTGCCGGCGGACTGTGTCATCCGACGTTTTAGTGATTGCGGATTGGCAGCCTGGTCTGGAATAAAGGCGGTAAAGCGTGGACATATGATAAATAAACAGTGCGGGGAGGAATGCATGAAAGAGGAGTGTTTAATCTGTAAGGAGCCGCTTGTATATCTGGAAACGGATGAGGCTATGGAATGTGCCATATGCCATAAGAAGGAGAGCAGTAAAACCAGATGTGCCAAAGGACATTATGTCTGTAATGAGTGCCATACGGCCGGTATGGATGTCATCATCGGACTGTGTTTGGAGGAATCTTCAAAAAATCCGATTGAGATCATTGAGAAAATGATGGGACAGCCGTTTTGCCATATGCATGGGCCGGAGCACCATGTTATGGTTGGTTCAGCCCTGCTGACGGCATACAGGAACGCCGGCGGGGACATTGAGCTGGAAAAAGCATTGTCTGAGATGATGAACAGGGGGAAAAAGGTTCCCGGCGGGACATGCGGTTTTTGGGGCGCCTGCGGAGCCGGTATCAGCACAGGCATGTTCGTGTCAATTATTTCCAAATCCACGCCGCTTGCGGAGGAACCCTTCGGACTTTCAAATTTAATGACGTCTAAGGCGCTGGAGCAGATTGGGAGGATCGGTGGGCCGCGGTGCTGTAAAAGGGATTCCTATTTGTCGATCCTTGCCGCAGCTGATTTTGTAAAAAGGCATTTTGGGATTGAGATGCAGACGGCAGGCATTGTGTGCAAACACTCTAAACAGAATAATCAGTGTATAGGGAAACGCTGCCCGTTTGCGAAAAGCAATCATTAAAAGGAACCGGAAACGATGTTTTTTGAATCTTCTTCCAGTCATTGCAACGATTGCGGATCATAAGCCTGTTGATGGTCAGGCCATGTCTCTTTAGATACGATAATATCAAAAAATATTGTTTGGAATATATAAAATCCTGTTTAAAAACTATAAATAACAGCGGCGTAAATCCCGATAATCAGTCAGTACCTGGCGAATATCGGGATTCTTTTTGGGGTTCTTTTTCTATTAGAATACTATACTTTTTTGGGAAAATATGATAAGTTATTATCATGACTTTTACCAGAAGGAAGTTGCGGCCGGATTGGACAGATGTTTTCAGGAATACGCTGTCCAAAGACACAGAATAAGCGGAAAAGAAAGGCTTGGTGGCAGCATTGGATAAGCTTGATAAAATGAAAAAGGGCCTGTTTGGGAATGATGAGATCAAACAGATGATGGATCAGATGCCGGGAGGCTTTTTTGTCTATCAGGCCGATCAGGAGGAGAGGATCATATACGCAAATAAAGCCATGCGGCGTATCCTTGGCTGTGATACGTTCGAAGAATTTCAGGAGCTGACAGGCGGCACATTTTGCGGGCTTGTACATCCGGAGGATCTGGACGAAGTTGAAAAAAGCATTCAGGAGCAGATCGCCCACAGCCAGTATGACCTGGACTATGTGGAATACCGGATTATCCGGAAGGACGGCCAGGTGCGCTGGATAGAGGATTACGGACACTTTATCCGCAGCGACACCATGGGGGACGTCTTTTATGTGTTTGCCGGGGACGCCACGGAAAAACGAATGGCTTTGCAGGAACGGCAGGAACGCCTGATATATGAGAAGGAGCAGAAGGAGGAGGAGCTGCAAAGGCAGACCCGGGAATATAATAAAAAACTGAATTTCATTAACCAGGAGCAGTTACGGCGGCTGGAGGTAATCGAAGGGCTGAGCATCAGCTATGAGTCCATCCTTTATGTCAATCTGGAAACGGATAAGATCCTGCCCTACCGGATGGGAAGCCGGGCAGAACGGCAGTTTGAGGGAAAGCTGCAGCCTCGTCCTTTTGGCTGGTTTTCCGTAGATTATGTGAAGACCTGGGTCTGCCCTGAGGACCAGGCCATGGTGGTTCAGGCCATCGATCCGGTTTATATGCAGCAAAAGCTGGCCGACAGCAAGTCCTACTATGTGAATTTCCGGGTTTTGAAAGACGGGGAGCAGCAGTATCTGCAGCTTCGCATCGCCGGCGTGGGAGATGAGCGGCCCGTTTCCCGGATTGTTCTGGGGTGCCGCAGGGTAGATGAAGAAGTGCGTCATGAGATGGAGCAGAGAAAGGTGTTTGAGGATGCCCTGAACCATGCCAGGCTGGCCAATGTCACAAAGAACACATTTCTCGCGAACATGTCCCACGATATGCGCACGCCGCTGAATGCCATCAACGGTTTTACGGCGCTGGCCAAAACCCATATCGACCATCCGGAGATTCTTTCGGAATATCTGGACGGGATCGAGACCGCGGGCACCCAGCTTCTGCACCTGATCAATGACGTGCTGGAGATCTCCCGGATCGAGTCCGGCACCATGCAGGCGGAGGATATCCCGTGCAGTCTGAGGGACATTGTCGAAAATGTGCAGGAAACCGTGGGAATCGGCGCCGGGAAAAAGGGCATCCGTTTCTCCGTGGATTTAAGCGGTTTAACCCATGCCGACGTTTACAGCGACAGCCAGAAGCTGCGGCAGATTCTATTTTGCCTGACCAATAACGGGGTGAAATTCACGGACGGCGGCGGCTGGGTGCGCCTGACAGTAACCGAGGAAAAAGACCCGGCCAGCAATCATGCGGTCTACCGGTTTATTGTGGAGGATAACGGAAAGGGCATCAGCCAGGAACTGCAAGAGTGTATTTTTGAACCCTTTGAGCGCGGGGGAGCCTCGATGACCGGCGAAGTGCAGGGAACGGGACTGGGCCTGACGATCGTAAAAAGCTTTGTGGAGATGATGTCCGGAGACCTTGACCTGTATAGTGTTCCGGGAGAAGGAAGCAGATTTACAGTGACCCTCAGACTGCGGATTCAGAGCAGTCAGGCCATGGAACCGGAGGCGCT
The DNA here is from genome assembly GCA_910588405.1 of uncultured Lachnospiraceae bacterium. Taxonomy (GTDB): domain Bacteria; phylum Bacillota; class Clostridia; order Lachnospirales; family Lachnospiraceae; genus Paralachnospira_A. The sequence goes on from CAJUPT010000016.1 coordinate 14,991, forward strand.
TTTACAGGCGCTTAATAAGGCCATGGGTTCCAGAAAACTGTTATTGGTGGATGATAACCAGATTAACCTGGAGATCGAGACAGAGCTTCTGGAGGAAGCAGGATTCCGGGTGGAGACAGCCGAGAACGGCCAGGAGGCCGTGAGTAAGCTGCAAGCCGCTCCGGACCGCTATGGACTGGTTCTGATGGATATTCAGATGCCGATAATGAACGGCTATGAGGCCGCCAGGGCTATCAGAAATATGGACGATCCGGCCTGCTCCGGCATCCCCATCATCGCTCTCTCGGCCAACGCCTTTGAGGAGGACCGGTATCAGTCCAGGGAGAGCGGCATGAATGCCCATATGGCTAAGCCGGCGGATATCCCGAAGCTGATGGAGCTGATGGGGCAGGTGCTCAGGGTGGGGGAGGATTTGGAGCCGTAAAGTGAAGCCAAAAAGAATGATAAAGAGTTTTGCTCCGCCAGGATATGCGTTGTATCCGGGCGGAGCATTTTTGTGCAAAATAGTTAAGATAAAAAATGTAAACGTTTTCAAAAAAACTATTGACCAATTGAGGATAAGATGGTAAGATAGGTTCATAGATGAAAAAAAGAAAATAAGAGCTGAATTATCATGGAAAAGATGTATGGCATTAAAGAAATTGCCAAAATGGCGCAGGTTTCCACGGCGACGGTGTCAAGGGTGATCAACGGCAGCGACAGGGTGAGTAAAAAGACAAAAAAGAAAGTGCAGCAGATCATCGATACCGTAGGGTATATTCCCAATGAAGTGGCCAGAGGCCTTGTAAAGCAGAGCAGCAGCAAAGTGGTGGGCATGATCATCCCGGATATTTTTAACGTATATTATGCGGAGATGACCACATACATAGAGCCTGCCTTGAGGGAGAAGGGATATTCCCTCCAGCTGTGTATTTCCAATTCGGAATTGGAAAAGATCAATTACTATATCGACGACCTGATCAGCCGGAAGGCTGCGGGAGTGATTATCTTAAGCTCAGCCTTGCTGGATTCGGAAAAGCTGATTGAGAAAATCAGAAGAAACCTGGCCGTAGTGGCGATCGAGACCGGGTTTGACGGCGTGGACCGGATCTGCGTGGAGAACAAAAAGGGCATGTACCAGGCGGTGGATTACCTGATCAGGAACGGGCACCGGAAAATCGGGTTCGTAGGGTATGAATTCCATCATCCAAGCCTTTTAGACCGGGTAAACGGCTATAAAAAAGCCCTTGCGGACAATGGAATCGAATTCTGTGACGCTTACCTGGTGGATGAAGGAAACAGCACGACTCCGGGGTATGCGGGAGCATTAAAGCTGATGGACTGCCAGGATCCGCCCACGGCCATACAGTGTATGAACGAGTATTGCGCCAAAGGCGTTTACACGGCGCTGATGGAGCGGGGGCTTAAGATTCCGGAGCATGTATCCGTATCAGGATTTGACGGTCTGAGAGATTTTAAACTGTACAGCCCCACGCTTGCCACGGCAGCGATCCCGTTAAAGGAGATGGCCACGGCGGCGGTGGAGCTGGTACTGAATAATATCGCCGACGGAAATCCGGAAGTAGTCCGCACCATCACGTTTCCCACGACCCTGCGGGCCGGGGAATCCGTCAAGAATATTTTGCTGGTATAACCGCATACGATTGACCTTCTGGCAGATAAAATTCTGCCAGGAAAATTTTACATGGGAATGTAAACGTTTACACAAATGGCTTTTGTTGCCATAAGACCAAGTGTCGGGCAATTTGAGCATAAAAAAATTTTTTTATGGAGGTGTAACAAATGAAAAAGAAGATGATTGCCGTATTGCTTGCGTGTTCACTGATCGGCGGCTGTCTGACGGGCTGCGGAAATTCCGGTACCGGAGATTCCAAAGACAAAGGTACGACAGCGGCTCCCCAGACAGAAGGGCAGGAAACGGCTGCCGGGACAGAAGCGAAAGAAACGGCGGCAAAAGAAACGGCAGCCCAGGGGGAGGGCACGGGAAACAGCCTGATCGACGCCTATGCGGGGATCGATAACGGCGTGGCAGAGGATTTTGTGGCGAGAGATACCTTTATGCTTGAGGGTGAGCTGAGCAAAGAGTACACCATTGCCTATGTGGCTGGAAACATGGCGTCAGCCTATTTCTACGCCGGCCCTACGGAGACAAAAGCTTACATTGAATCCCTGGGAGCCAAATGCCTGGTTTCCGACGCGGACGCAGACCTGGCGACCCAGGTAAACCAGATTGAGAATTTCATTACCCAGGATGTGGATGCTATTATCATTAACGTGGTGGATCCGCCTTCAGGCGTTAGCGAGGCGCTGCAGAAGGCTGCGGATGCCGGAATTCCCGTGGTAGCGGTGGACAGCGCGCTGGCCGATGACTTCCATAATTATCTTGCCTTTGTGGGCAGCGATAACTATGCGCTGGGATTTTCCTGCGGCGTAAACGCGGCGAATTATCTGGTGGACCAGAAGGGCGAAGTAGCCGGAACCTGCTGTGTGTTCGACGGCGTGGAAGGAAACGCGGTGGCACAGTTGATTTATGACGGATTCTGGGACGGCGTGGCCAGCGTACAGGCCGACCATAAGCTGGAAGAGGTATCCCATCTGTACGGCGGCGCCTGGACAGAGGAAGCGGGGCTTCAGATGGCAGAGGACATGCTGGTAGCCAACGAACAGATCGATATTATGTTTGCCATCAGCGATCCTTTCCTGATCGGCGCGCTGACCGCATGTGAACGGGCGGACAGAAACGAGATGTATATGTGCGGTCGTGACGGCGACAAGGCAGCTTTAAAAGCCATCAAAGACGGTACCAATATTAAATTTATCGCCGGGCAGGATCCGGTGGGCATGGGTATGATCGGCGCGGATTTAGTGCTGTCCTACCTGGAAAACGGAACGGTTCCGGAAAACAGAATTCTGCATCTGGCGCCGGTAGAGGCCAATGAACAGAATATCGACGAGGTATATGACCCGGATTCCGCGTTCTAATATATGCCTGAAACATAAAGGGTAAAGGGGTGCGGGGCGCCGGGAGACAAAGAACAGCTTTCCGGCACCCCATATTAATTAAGAAGTATGGAGAGACGATTGTGAACAAGATTTTAAGTCTGAAAGGAATCGAAAAATATTTCCAGGCCGTACACGCCCTGAAAAATATCGATCTGGATGTTTATGAAGGCGAGACCTTAGCGCTGGTAGGAGAAAACGGCGCAGGGAAAAGCACGTTGATGAAGATATTGACAGGCGCCCACAAAAAAGACGCGGGGACGGTTCTGCTGGATGGAAAGGAAACGGAGATCGGCTCCCCGCTGCAGGCAAAGAGGCTGGGCATTTATCAGGCTTACCAGCGGGCCGAATATGTGCCTGAGCTGACTGTGGCCGAAAATATTTTTCTCGGCGAGGAAGGCTATACGAAAGGGGGCTTTGTGCCGTGGAAGGCGATTTATGCCAAGGCCCAGCAGTCCATGGATGAGTATGGCCTTGCGATCCGGGCCAAAACAAAGATGAAAGATCTGAGCGTGGCCCAGTGCCAGCTGGTGACAATTGTAAAGATGCTGAGGCAGAATCCCAGGATTGTGATATTCGACGAACCTACAGCAGTGCTGTCTGACAATGAGGTGGATATCCTGTTCCGGATGATCGAACAGATTCAGAAAGCCGGAACGACGATCATCTATATTTCCCACAGGCTGGAAGAAATTTTCAAGATTTCCCACAGGGTGGCGGTGATGCGGGACGGCGCCATGGTTACCACCCTGGAGAACAAGAACCTGACCAATGATATGCTGGTCAACCATATGCTTGGACGGAAGCTGACCGCCATGTTTCCCGAAAAGCGGAAAGGGCCTTTTACGGAGGAAGCATTCCGGATCGAGGGCCTTGCCAATGAAAATATCCATGATATTTCCTTCCGGGTAGGAAAAGGGGAGATTCTGGGAATCGTGGGCCTGGTAGGCTCCAAACGGACGGAGCTGGCCAGGGCGATTTACGGGATCGACCGGCTGGAATCCGGTTCCGTTTATATAGAAGGAAAACAGGTTAAGATAAGATCTCCCTATGAGGCGATTAAAAACGGGATTTTTCTTGCGCCGGAGGACCGGAAAGGAGAGGGCGTGGTGGCGGAACGCTCCATCAAAGAAAATGTGACTTACAGCGACATCGACCGGTTTTTCTCATTCGGAATGGTGAAGCGCAGGCAGGAAACCGAATATGTAAACGAAATCAAAGAGCAGATTCATATCAAAGCTCCATCTATAGAGACGCTGTGCAGGCAGCTAAGCGGCGGGAACCAGCAGAAAGTGGTTGTGGCCAAGGCGCTGACGGCACATCCTAAAGTGCTGATTTTTGACGAGCCCACCCAGGGTATCGACGTGGGCGCCAAAGCGGAAATCTATACGCTGATCCATCAGCTGGCCGGGCAGGGTACGGCGGTGATCGTTATCTCTTCCGAGACGGAGGAGGCGATAGGGATCGCAGACCGGCTGCTGGTGATGCGGGAAGGGAAAATTTCCGGCATGCTTACGGAAGAACAGGATATGACAAGTGAAAATATCATCGCACTAATGTACAGGAGTAATTAAAATGGTTGGAAAAAAAGAAGGAACAAAGGAATTAAGCGGATTTTCCCAGGCGATCAAATCCCAGCTGATCCCATTGGCAGTGCTGGTGCTGATTATTGTGATCTCCAGTATCGCGTCGCCGGTGTTTTTGACAAAGTCCAATTTTGAAAACCTTGTTTTGCAGATGGCCGTGTCTATGATTGTGTCCTGCGGCATGTTTACCATACTATTGACCGGGGGCATCGATCTTTCCGTAGGCTCGGTGGCTGCGGTGGCCGGCGTGATGGCGTCAACCTGGCTGGAAAGCCATAACTGGGTAGCGGCCGGGTTTATGGCTGTTCTTGTAGGTGCGCTGTTTGGGATATTGAACGGCCTTCTGGTATCAAAGCTTAAGGTGGCGCCTTTTATCACAACCCTTGGCACCATGTATTTTGCCCGGGGCATGGCTTACTGGTTTACCAGCGCCAAGACGATCCAGTGGACCGGCTTTGAGAATGTGGCCGGATTTAAGATGCTGGGCGGCGGACGGCTGTTCGGGTTTCTTCCGGTGCCTACGCTGATCTGGATCCTGGTATATCTTCTGACAGTCATTTTGATCAAGTTTTCAAAATTCGGCCGTATCTGCTATGCCATAGGCGGAAATGAGGAAGCGGCCCGGCTAAGCGGAATCAAAACAGAATTTTACAAGATACTGCCTTATGCCTTCACGGGGCTTCTGGCAGGCCTTGGCGGCGTCGTGCTGGCGGCCAGGCTGGGCGTAGGCTCCCCGGCCAGCGGCGACGGGCTGGAAATGGACTGCATCACGGCCGTGGTGGTAGGCGGGACTTCCCTGTCCGGCGGCTCCGGCAATGTGCTGGGGATCCTGATCGGCGCCTTTATCCTGGCGATTATCACAAATATTTTAAATCTGTGCAACGTACCCGCCTATCCGCAGCAGATGTTAAAGGGCGCGATTATCATCGCCGCGGTGATCCTTTCCACGATTAAAGAGAAAAAGAAACATTAACTCTAAAAAACAGCGGAACTACAATAAGGAGGAAGACTATGAAAGCGATATTATTAAATGCCGTGGAACAGATGAAAGTGGGAGACACAGCGGTTCCGGTTCCAAAAGAAGACGAGGTTCTGATTAAAGTAAAAGCAGCCGGCCTGTGCGGCTCGGATTTCCATATTTACCACGGGACATACCCGGCGGTCTATCCCCTGATTCAGGGGCACGAATTTTCCGGCGTGATCGAACAGGCGGGGAAAAATGTAAAAGGATGGAAGGCCGGCCAGCGGGTAACGGCTGATCCGAATATATACTGCCATCACTGTTATTACTGCCTGAACGGCCAGGAAAACATGTGTGAGAATGCCCAGGCCTCCGGCGTGACAAGGGACGGGGCTTTTGCGGAATATGTGGCTGTGCCTGCTTCCCAGCTCTATGAGCTGCCTGAAAACATCAGTTTTGAGGAGGGCGCGCTGATCGAGCCTTTGGCCTGCGCGATTTACGGGGTAAAACGGCTGCAGCCGGAATACGGCGGGAAAGCGGTGGTTTTCGGCGCGGGGCCGATGGGGCTTCTGCTGCTGAAAGCGCTGAATATTGCGGGAATGAGCCAGGTCGCCATCGTAGACCTTGACCCCGTATGCTTGGAGCGGGCGGCGGCGATGGGCGCGGCAAAAACCTTCCGGAATATCGGGGAGGTTAAGAAGGCGTATCCGAAAGGCTTTGACGTGGTGGTAGATGCCACGGGCAATCCGAAAGTGATAGGACAAATGTTTGGCGTGGCGGCAAAGCGTGCCAGAATCCTTCAGTTTGGCTGTGCCGATACGGATACGATGGTTCCCATAAGCCCGTACCAGATTTATGCCAACGACTGGACTTATATCGGGACATGCACTGCGGTCCATACCTATTCACAGGCCATAGACCTGGTTTCCCAGGGCAAGATCCGCGTAAAGGATGTGATCAGCCAGGTGGTTTCCATGGAGACGCTGGCGGGATATCTGACTAACGGAAAGCCTGCGGGAACGATGAAGATCGTGATGAAGCCTGACGGGGCTTAAGTGAACTTTGTGACTGGTTAACAACTGATAAAAAGGATGCGGCAGATGTTAAAGGAAAAATATTTTTTATCGCTGGATCTGGGCACCCAGGGAACGAAGGCTGCGCTGGTAAACCTGTCCGGGGATGTCCTGTACAGCGCGTTTTCTGAAAACAGGTATACGGAGAAGGACGACGGGGAAATCAGCATCCCGGCCGAAGAACTGACCAAGGGCGTGCTTTTGGCTACGCAAACGCTGCTGCGGGAAAGCAAAGCGGACGCCTCCTGCATCGCTGGCATTGCGGTGGTGGCGATGATGGCCGGTATCGTGGGGATCGACGAGGACTGGAATCCGGTGATTCCTTATGACCCAGGACTGGATAAGCGGTGCGAATCGTCGATCAGAAAAATGCAGGCGATGGGAGAGGAACGGATTATCCGTCTGTCCGGCTGTCCCATCATTGTGGCCCAGGGGGCGAAGATTTACTGGTGGAAAGAAAACCATCCGGAGATTTTCGCGAAAATCCGGAAAATGATCCCTGCGTCTACCTATGTGTCAGGCCGGATGGCCGGCTTAAAGGCGGAGGAGGCCTACATCGATTATACCCATATCCACCTGACCAATATGGCGGATACGAAAAAGGGCTGCTGGTCCGATGAGCTTCTGGAGCTGTTTGGGATTCCGGAAGGAATTATGCCGAAGATCGTGGCGCCTTTTGATGTGGCGGGCCATGTGTCGGGAGAATGGGCGGCGCAGTCAGGTTTGAAGGAAGGCACCCCCATTATGGCCGGATGCGGCGATACGGCGGCCTCCTGCCTGGGAGCCGGGCTGGTCAAAAGCAATATGGTTCTGGATGTGGCGGGGACTGCCTCCGTCATCACCGCCTGCGTGGATGAATACCATCCGGATACGGAAAAAAAGATTCTTTTGTACCCCCGGTCGGTGATCCCAAAGCTTTTTACTCCCTTTGGCTTTGTGCTGGGCGGCCAGGATATGAGCTGGTATCATGACCAGGTCAATTATGACGGCGGCCTGCCCTTTGATGCCCTCTCAAAAGAGACTGCAGGCGTGGAAAATGATTCTTTATTTTTTATTCCTTTTTTCGCGGGCAGGATCTGTCCCAGCGACGCCTGCTTTTCCGGGCATTGGATCGGCCTGAAATTTTATCATGGCAGGGCTCATATGTTTAAATCCATTATGGAGTCCATCGGGTATGAATACCGATTTTACTTAAAACGGATCAAAGAAATGTTCCCGGGGCTTGAGGTGAAGGAAGTTTTTACCAGCGCGGGAGGCGCCAGGTCCGAGGAATTTATCCGGATTAAGGCGGATGTGCTGGGCCTGCCCTTTGTACAGCTTCTGCAAAAAGATACCTCCCATAAGGCGGCGGCGGTAATCGCCGGGTACGGAACGTGGATTTTTAAAGATATGGCAGAGGCCGCATCCGAAATGAATGCCAGAAGCAGGGGGAAAACCTTTGTTCCGGACAGTGTGCAGGCGGAACGGTACGGCAGGCAATACCGGAAGTACCAGGAGATTGTGGCGCGCCTTGGTGAAATGCACAAAGAAAATATCTGTTAAAGGTTTGCCGGGCATGGGCGGCAAGCCGCGCCGGGAAAGAGGAGAATATGACATCAAAAGAGAGAGTATTAAAAGCACTGAACCATGAGCAGACGGATCGGGTGCCCCTGGATCTGGGAGGGATGGCCTGCTGCCTGTTAGACGGCGTTTATTTTAAACTGAAAAACTATCTTGGCTTTAAAGAAGATATCCCGCCCTTTAGGGAGGGCAGCAACGCCTGTTATTATGACGAGAGAATCCTTGATTATTTTCAGGTCGATATCCGCCGCCTGTTTGTGAAGACAAATAAAAAATTTCCGGTTCATTATCCGGACGGTTCTTTTCAGAATGAGTGGGGGGTTGTCCAGAAGAAGGGTCCTTTCGGGATGGAGTTTGTGAAAAATCCGCTGGAGGATGCGGATACGGCGGATCTGGCTTCCTATGCCTGGCCCCGGGCGGAGGAGCTGATCGACCTTACTGGGATGAAGGAACAGGCTCAGAGGTTATATGAGGACAATCAATATGCCGTCGCCCTGCGGGCGCCGATGAACGGGATTTTTGAGCTGGCCTGCTGGCTTCGGGGAACGGAAAACTTTATGGTAGATATGCTTTCCGACGAGGAATTTGCCCACGGGCTGACAGACCAGGTGGCCAGGGTACAGATGGAATGGTACGGCTATGTGCTGGATGAGATCGGCCCTTATGTGGATATCGTGGAAACCGGCGACGATTACGGCTCCCAGACCTCTTTGCTGCTGTCCCCCGAATGCCTGGAGACATTTATCCTTTCAAAGCGAAAAAAGCTGAACGCGATGATTAAGGAGAAAGCGCCCCGTGCAAAAGTGTTCCTGCACAGCTGCGGCGCGGTTCGGAAAGCGATTCCGGCGATCATAGGCTGCGGCGTGGATATCCTGAACCCGATTCAGACTGTGGCGGCGGATATGGACCCGTATGGGCTGAAACAGGAATTTGGCAGCCAGATCTGTTTCCACGGAGGCGTGGATACCCAGAAGGCGATGCGGGGAACCGTCCAGGATGTGCGGGATGAAGTGAAAAAAATGCTGGATGCCATGTACTATGACGGCGGATATATTCTTTCCAGCTGCAACCATATCCAGAATGATATCCCGGTGGAAAATATTATCGCCATGTTTGAGGCGGCGAAGGAATTCAGCCTATGAGGCAGTGTATGATTGCTACGGTGACGTTAAATCCGGCCATCGACCATCTGGTAACCCTTTCCGGGTTTCGGGAGGGACAGTTAAACCGAGCCGATGAAGCCTATGTGTTTCCCGGCGGGAAAGGGGTCAATGTATCCATTATTTTAAGCAGGCTGGGCATGGCTACGGAAGCTTTCGGATTTCTGGCCGGCGATACCGGAAAGGCTTATGAGGCTATGCTTTGCCGTTACGGCGTTTCATGTCAGTTTGTCTGGCTGGATCATGGGTTTACCAGGATCAATACGAAGATCACTGCCGGGCAGGAAACGGAGATTAACGGAAACGGGCCTGTGATCGGGAAAGAGGACATAGACAGGCTGGCGGCGGAGCTTGGGTCGTTAAAGCCCGGGGATTATCTGGTTTTGTCCGGGAATGTGCCGAAAGGGCTGGCTGGCGCTTATACATATCTTGTGGAAAAACTGCGGCCTTCGGGGCTTCATATCGCTGCGGATACCACCGGGAAAGAACTGATGAGATTGTTATCCTGCCATCCGTTTCTGATTAAGCCGAACCTTAAGGAGCTGGAGGAGCTGTGCGGTATGTCTGTTCGGAGGGCGGAAGATTTGGAGGAATGTATCCGCAGGCTGCGCCGGGCAGGGGCGGAAAACATCCTGGTGTCCATGGGCAAGGAGGGCGCGGTGCTCTTTACGGCCGACGGCCAGGTATTCTATGCGGAGGGAATCCGGGGAGCCGTAGGCAATACCGTGGGAGCCGGGGATTCCATGCTGGCAGGCTTTCTGGCGGGATGGGCGGCGGAACAAAGCTGGCAGAAAGCGCTGGAAACCGGAGCCGCGGCGGGGACGGCGACGGCCTTTGCCTTTGGGCTGGCAGAAAGGGACGGGATTGAAGCGGTTCGGCCGTCAGTAACGGTTCGCGACTGTACCTTTGGGTTTCCGGGATTAACTGAGGCGTAAAAGAAAAAATAGGAAAAACTTTCTGAAATTGAATCCGGGCAGAGAGGCTGTAAAAGCCGGAAAGAGGGCAAATGAAAACGATAGGAATAGATTTCGGCGGCACGGCGATTAAGCTGGCGGCTATGGAAGACGGGCGTATATTAAACCAGACCTCGATTCCGGCTTATGCGCAGAACGGACTTGCAGCCAGGCTTAAGGATACAAAACAGGCGGTGTTTAAGGTGGCCGGCGGCCAAGGGCTGAAGAGTTTTTCCTGCGTGGGGATTTCCATGCCGGGCATCGTGGATCCGATCAGGAAACGGCCCGTGGGGCTGATCGGGAAATTTGAGGACAGCCTGGGGATGAACTTGGAGGGCTGGTGCCGGGAGGCCTTCGGCCTGCCGATGGTGATGGAGATGGATTCCAAGCTTGCTCTTCTGGGGGAACTGCATTACGGCTGTGCCCGGGGTTTTCAGGATGCGGCCATGCTGATTCTGGGAACCGGCGTGGGGACGGCGGTGGCTTATGAGGGAAAGATCCTGAAAAGCAGGCATTATACGGCAGGCGCCCTAGCCTCGCATATTATTATCGATGTCAACGGCCCCGGCTGTATCTGCAATAACCAGGGCTGCCTGGAAGCCATGGCTTCCGGATGGGCGCTTAAGCGGCTGGTAAAGCAGGATCCGGGATATGGAGAAAGCGGCTTGTCCGGCGAGGCGGGGCTGGATTTCAGGGTGCTGCAAAAATGGTACCAAAAGCAGGATGCCGTGGCTGTGCGGGCGGTCAGACACTGTGTAAAGTCATGGAGAACCGGGATTTTGAACCTGATCCATGCCTATGACCCGGAGGTGGTGGTGCTAAGCGGCGGCATCATGAATTTTGAGGGGCTGTACGAAATGCTGTCGGAAGGAATCCAGGAGCATATTTGGGACTGCTGCGGCAACGTGGAGATCAGGAAGGCAAAGGATCCGGAAAATTCTGTGTTATACGGCCTGCATTACCTGTGCCGGCATCCGGATATCTGACGGGACAGGAAGAACAGGGAGGGATTATAAAGTTGAAAGCTGCGGTAATGACCGGAATCAGGCAAATCGAACTTAAGGAGCGGGATATTCCCGTGCCGGGACCGGGAGAAGTGCTGATTCGGGTGGAGTATGTGGGAATTTGCGGGTCTGACCTGCATTTTTATGAACATGGGGCGATCGGCGACGTGGTGGTACATCCGCCTTTTGTGCTGGGGCATGAGGTGGGAGGAACCGTGGAGAAGCTGGGGCCGGGCGTCCAAAACCTGAAACCCGGCGACCGGGTGGCTTTGGAGCCGGGGCGTACCTGCGGACACTGCGAATTCTGCCGGACAGGACGGTATAATTTATGCCCGGACGTGATTTTTTATTCCACGCCCCCTTATGACGGCGCATTTCAGGAATATGTAACCCATGAGGCCGGCCTGTGCTTTAAAATTCCGGACAGCATGGATACGATGGAGGCAGCCCTGATCGAACCGCTGGCGGTAGGGTTCCATGCGGCGGCCCAGGGAGGCGCCCATGTGGGAATGACTGCGGCAGTTATGGGAGCCGGATGCATCGGCCTCGTTTCCATAATGGCGCTAAAGGCGATGGGAGTGACCAGGATCATTTCCGTTGATATTATGGAGAAACGGCTTTCAAAAGCGTCGGAGCTGGGCGCTACGGATATCGTGAACGGGAGCCGGACCGATGCCGCTGATGAGCTGATGCGCCTGACAGGCGGGAAAGGAACGGATCTGGTAATCGAGACAGCGGGTACGGAAGCGACTACCCGGCAGGCGATCCGGGCAGCCAAAAAAGGAAGCACCATCGTGCTGGTGGGCTATTCTGCAACCGGGGAGATGACATTGCCTTTGAGTATGGCGCTGGACAAGGAGCTGACCATAAAAACCTGTTATCGGTACCGGCACATTTATCCGATGGCCATCGAGGCTGTGGCTTCCGGGAGGGTAAACTTAAGAGGGATCGTATCAAATGTGTTCCCGCTGCAGGAGATGAAAGAGGCCATGGAGCAGAGCCTGCAAAATAAGGCGGATATTGTCAAAGCGGTGATAAAAGTATGAGCGGGACACAAAGGAATCGGCTTATTGGATATTGCCCGGTTTGAGAAGGACTTGTGTCAGAAAAGAGGAAATGATGGATTTTTCAGCGTTGGCCGAAGGCTTGCAGCATATTGGGATTCCCACGGGGGATCTGGGAAAAAGCATTGCTTTTTATCAGGAGATTGGATTTCGGCAGGAGCTGCTGACAAAGCATCCGGAAACCGGGGAGCAGGTGGCTTTTTTAAAGCTGGGCGATCTGGTTCTGGAAATTTATGAATGTGACAGTCCGGCGGGAAAGGACGGAGCTATTAACCATTTCGCGATCGGCGTCACGGATATTGAAGCAGCTTATCAGCTGGCCAGGGAAAATGGGCTGCATATACTGGAGCCGGTTCAGTTTCTGCCTTTCTGGGAGAAGGGCGTCCGCTTTTTCATCGTGGAAGGGCCGGACAGGGAGCGGGTGGAGTTCAGCCAGATTTTGTAAAGATAAAGGATGAAAAATATTGGAACAGGGAACCGTCGTTTTACGGATGCAGAAAATCCGTTGAACGACGGTTTTTAATACTTTTACATAAATTTTTTGGCATTTCTTCTGTTCAGTTCATTGCAAGTTTCACAAAAAATAATATGTGTGTAGAAACCTCTTGACTTAATTTGTGAACATGTTTACAATATATAAAAAATAAACGTGTTCACAAATTTATCAAAAAAGGACAGCAGTAAAATTTTTAACGGACAGGAGGAGTATAAAATGGCAGACAAAAACAGACCGCTCAGGCTGGGCATGCACACCTACACATTGCACTTTTTCGGACTGGGAGAGAGCTGGGGATTTGGCAAGGATTATTATTTTGAGCAGACCATGTCTCTGTATGAGCTGATGGACAGGGCTGAGAAATGGGAGCTGGACGGACTTCAGATTACAAAGGTGGATCTTTTGACCACTGCCGAAAAAGACCCGTTTTCAACGGAAAACCTGAAAAAAGTGGCTCAGGCCGCAAAAGACCACGGCTTATTCCTGGAGTTTAATTCCTCTTTTCACGCAGGCAGCGATTCCCGTGTAAACTGCACGGTGGAGGAAGCCCTTAAGATCGGCCATGACCTGGATGCGGAGCTGGTGAAGTTCAGCCTTGATATCCTCCGCCCCAGAGAGCTGTACGGCTCCTGCATGCATCCGGAGGTGATGCGCCAGATGGCCGACCGGTACGACCAGTTTAAGGCAGCGGTTCCGATGATCGAGGAATACGGCATGCAGATCGCAATCGAGAACCATACGGATACTTTTGCAGATGAGATTCTGTGGATCGTGAACAGATTAAACCATCCGCTGATCGGAACCTGCGTGGATACCATGAACCCGCTGCAGGTGATTGAGAACCCTTACGACGTGATGGAGAAGATGCTGCCCAAAGCATATTGCTGTCATTTCAGCGACGACATTATTGTAGTTGACCCGCTGGGCGTTCACGATATCGGCGCTCCCCATGGCCAGGGCTCCATGGACTGCCCAAAGATGGTGGCACAGATCCGGGAGAAGTCCTCGATGGATAAAATTATTTTTGAAAATGAGATCGCTTTTAAGAGTATGGAGGAGCCTATCGAGGAGGCAAGGGCCAGGGAGCTTGCGGCCTGCGAGGAAAGTGTGCGCTATCTGCGGGACGTGCTGAAGCTGGGCGTGAGGAACAGATAAAAAACAGGGAGTTGCGGAACTGGAAAACAGCAATCACCGGACATGCCTGGGAAAATAGTAAGCGGCTAAAAAACACCCGCTAACTATTTTCCATGCATCGCACGTAAGGATCTAAAAGACAGATCCTAAGTGCTCATAGCGACGGGAGGATGTACAGACACTGAAGTGGCTGGAAATTCTCCCAGTTCAGGGGGCATGGGAGGGGAATTGCGGAACTGGAATAGGAGGATGGGAACATGTCAAGAGAACAGATGATACATCAGGCAGCTATGGAGATTATGCAGGAGGTGGGCGTAAGGATACACAATGAAAAAGCAGTTGAGATTCTGAAAAGCAACGGCATCAGAGTAGAAGGAAATACTGCGTTCTTCACTGAAGAGCAGGTGATGCACTGGGTAAAGAAAGCGCCGGAATCCTTTACCCTTTATGCCAGAAATCCCAAATATGACACGGTAATCGGCGAAGGCCATATCAATCCCGCCCCTACTTACGGATGCGCTTTTATCGACGAGTGGGACGGGCTGCGCCGCCGGGGTACCATGGAGGATTATATCAAATGCTTAAAGCTGGTTGAGGCCAGTGAAAATTATACGATTAATGGGGGGATTATGATCCAGCCCAGCGACGTGCCGGAGAATGCGGCAGCTATGGAGATGTTTTATGCCACGCTGACCCATTCTGAAAAGGCCATTATGCTTCCCACAGGCTTGAAGGAAGAGATGGAACTGATTCTGGAGGCAGGCAGCGAATTGTTCGGCGGAAAAGAGGCTATGATCGAAAAGCCCAGAATGATTGCGCTGATCAATACGGTTTCCCCGCTGTCCCTGGATGAGAGGATGCTGGACTGCCTGATGCTTCTGGCTGAGTACGGGCAGGCCGCTATTCTCTGCCCGGCCGCTATGCTTGGCGCTACCGGCTCCCTTTCCATGGCAGGAACCCTGGCCAGCGGCGCGGCCGAGAGCCTGGCGGGCATCGTGCTGGCCCAGATGATCCGTCCCGGCACACCGGTGGTATTCGGCGTACAGTCCACGGCAGCGGATATGAGAGGCGGCATTACCTTTGCCTGTGCCGCGCCGGAGGGAACGCTGATGCAGGGCTTCGGGGCAAACCTGGCTCAGTTCTACGGCCTGCCTTCCAGAGGCGGCGGCTGCCAGACCGACGCGCCGGTAGTGAACTGCCAGACAGGGTATGAGTCCATGCTGACATTCTCCAGCGCATACCGCCACGGCATCAATCTGATTATGGAAGCCGGCGGCGTAATGGACAGCGTAAACGCCACATCTTTTGAGAAGATGGTGATCGATTTTGAGATTATACGCCAGGTGAAGACGGCGTTCACGCCTATCGAGGTCAATGAGGAGACGCTGAATCTGGAAGAAATCAAGGAAATCGGCCATGACGGCAGCTTCGTCACTTCCGATTATACCCTGGATAATTTCGACACCCTGTATTCTCCCCGGGTAGGCTCCCGGAATGCGAAGGGAGAGGATTATTTTAAGGAAAGCATCGACAGAGAGATGGCCAGGCTGCTGAAGGAATACGATAGTAACAAGCCGGAAACAGATGCGGATGCCATGGCACGGGTAAAAGCGGTGCTGGAGAGAAACGGAGCGAGACTGTAGCGGGAGTCGCGGAACTGGAATCAGCAACAGACCGGACAAGCCCCGGGAGGATTTCCAGACACTTTAGTGGCTGGAAATTCTCCCAGATCCAGGGGGCATGGGAGGGGAGTTGCGGAACTGGAATAGGAGGACGAGTATGAAAATAACGGGTAGTAAACGATGGGTCATCGTGGCGCTGTGTGCGCTGATGGCGGGCGTTATGGTGTATGTGCCTTTTTTGCGGTACAGCTATTATGATCAGATGTGTATCCTGTTTACCCAGTACAAGGCCATCGTGCCTGCTGCTGAGGTAAATGAGTTTATCGGGGATTTCGGCCTGGCATTCGGCGTGGTGTCCATGCTGGGTTATCCCTTCGGCGGTATCCTGGCCGACAAATTCAAGGAAAAATGGCTTCTGATCCTGGGCGGCGTGCTGATGGGCGTCTGCTCCTTCTGGTTCGGCATGGTGCCGGGCAAAGTGTCTATTATCATTATCCATATCCTGTACGGCGTGGGAACCAGCTTTATGATCTGGTCTGCTTACCTGAAACTGACCCGTAAGATGGGCAATGCAAAGGAGCAGGGACGTATGTTCTCCACCTCCGAGTTTGTCAGGGGCATTTTCGGCACACTGATCGGCTTTGTGGGCGTGGGCCTGCTGGGTAAGGCCGTGCTTCCAAGCGGTGAGCTGGACCCCCGGCTGGTGGGACAGCAGTGGAGGATGCTGTTAATGGTCAGCGGTGCGCTGTTTTTCATCTTTGCCCTTTTATTATTCTTCTTCCTGCCTAATGATGTGGCCGGAGCGGAGGAAGGCGAGGGAGATACCGAAAGCCAGGCGGCTTTCAGCATGGGAAATGTGATTACCGTATTAAAAATGCCGGGAACCTGGCTGATTTCCGCATTGATTTTCTTCTGTTTTTCCTTTACCTCGGCAGGAAACGGGTATCTGGGCGCCTACACGGTAAACGTACTGGGCATTTCGGCCACGCAGGCCAGCTTTTTCGCCATCCTGCGCAACTATATTATCGCGGCGGTTATGACCTTCTGCATCGGGTTTATCTCTGATAAAGTGGGCAATAAATCCAAGACGCTTGGCATTTACCTGGCCATTGCCTCGGTGCTGTGCGCGGCGCTGATTTTCACCAAGAGCGCGGTGGTGCTCTGTATTGCGGTATCCTTTGCCTTTGCTATCGTCTATTCCGGTATGCGCGGGATCTACTTTGCCACGCTGGGCGAGGTGGGTATCCCTCTTCATCTGACCGGCGTTTCCACAGGCATTATTTCCATGATCTGTTACCTGCCGGACGTATATTTCGCGAAGCTGGCCGGGGGCTGGCTGGATGCCAACGGTAACGTGGGCTATGACTATATCTGGTACTACACCATCGCCTGCGGCGTGCTGGGTGTGATCGTGGCTTTTGTCACTTACCGGTATTCAAAAAAGATTGAGAAACGGGAAACTCTGTGATAAAGCCGGCTGTTCCATAAGAGACGAGGGGGGATGTTATGAACAGCATAGATGTTATCATTTCAGCCATTTTGGTACTAATCGATCTGGCAGTATGTATTATCATCGGCATACGGACAAAGGGCAGCGCCGCCGACGCGGACGACTATTTTATCGGCGGAAAAAAGACAGGGGTAGTATTATTATTTCTGACCGCATGGGCATCTTTCAGCGGCTCCGGCAATTTTATCGGGCAGGCCGGCCGGGGAGCCATGGAAGGGATCAGCGCCTACTGGCTGTGGCTGGGGGAGGGCTTTTTAGGCGGGATCATTATGGGATATCTGCTGGCGCCTTATCTGGCCCGGTTTAAATATCTGAGTATGCCCCATTTTGTATCCGGCTATCTGTTCGGCGGCGACAGGTATATCCGCCGTGTGGGCGGAATCGCGGCCCTGATGCCAAATGTGGTCTGGCCCGGCGCGCAGATTATGGGGGTGTCCTATGTGTTAGAGCAGGTGTTCGGCATCGATTACCGTGTGGCCTGCCTGATCTGCGGCGCAGTGTTTATCTTTTATACGGTGAGCGGCGGGCTGACGGCTGTGATCTATGCGGACGCCATCCATGGGACGATGCAGATGATCTTTGCGGCTATGGTGATCTGGTTCGGCCTGCAGTCCTTCCATTTTGATTTTGGATTTCTGCGGGAAGGCATTATGGCGGTGGATCCCTCCAAATGGGATCTGTTCGTGGAAACGCCATTTGCTATCGCCACCAGCTTCCTGACAGGGCTGGTGGGAGCCATATCCAATCCGATTTTCTGGAACCGGGCTTTTGCGGCCAAGGATGTGCAGTCGGCAAAGAGAGCCTACGGCGTTACCTTCTTCATGAACATCATCCTGGTGTTTCTGATGATCTCCATCGGCATCTCTTCCTTGATATATGTGGACGCGGGCGACCGGGCGCTGGTGTGGATGATATTAAATAAAATGCCTCGGATCTGCGGCATTATCCTGGCGGAAAGCGTGCTGGCAGCCTGTATGTCCTGTGCAGATACCCATTTAAACTGTGCTGCAGCGAACGTTGTATCTGATATTCTTGACCCGGAAGGAAAGCTGCCGGGAAAGGTCAGTGTCAAATACGCAAAGATCGCCACCTTTGTGGCAGGCGTTGTGGCGCTGGCGGCCAGCCTGATGGGTGATTTTATCTATGCCCTCGGAACCTATGGCTATACGGTCTGCGGCGGCGTGCTGATTCCCATGTTTGCGGTGGGGCTCCTTTACCGCGACAGAAAATCAGAAGCCTTCCGTTCCCGTCTCAGCGTAAACGCAGGAAGGGTCGGCGTAACCTGCGGGCTGGTGACGGCTCTGGCCTTTGAACTGGTTTCGCCGCTGAAAGCCATATTCGGCGGAGGCGTGATCCCGGCGATTGTGATAACGGTGGCGGGTACGGTGATACCGAATTTCTTTTATCATAATCAGACGTGGAAGTCCGCATAAACAAGGGTTTACACTTTTTGTTCTTTTTGATATACTTTTTATATAGCAGGTTGGCCGGTATTTCAAAAAGAAAGAAGGTGAAAGCATGACTGGCAAAGAAGTAGTAAACTTAATTCGAAAATTACGCGAAAAAGGAATGAGCAGTGATGAAATACTTGATATTATCGAGTATATTGAAACTCATGATCCGAAGGAAATTGACCAATAACGCATTTGAAATCTGAAAGACTGATATTCACCGTGGACTGATATGTGTGGTTTGCAGACTGCAAGAACCGGCATATCAGTCTCTTTTTTGCTTCCTTTTACTGCTGAAATTTTCTTGACGGATATTTTTAAATAGGGTAGTATTTTATGTGTTGGCATTCTTGTAATAGGGATATTTTTATACTGCGGAAAAATCTGCGAAAATTGGATGGATAAGTAATATGGCTGGTTATGAAAAAGGAAATAATACAAAGCGCCGCCTGATTATGGCGATGTATCGTAACTTGGAAGAAAAAGACGCCTCGGAAATCACCGTCCGGGAATTTGCCAGAGAGAACGGATGCTCCCCGGCGGCGCTGTACCGTCATTTTGACAGCCTGGAATATCTGATTATTCTGGGGACGATCCGGTTTTTCAGCGACTATATGGAAGAGTACGGCCAGCTGATGGACGCCGACGATAACCTGATGGAGGCGTATATCGAGGGATGGAAGCTGTTCAACCGGTACGCTTTTGAGCGGCCGGATCTGTATTACCGTCTGATGTGGGGGCAGTACCGGACTATGTTTTCCGATGCGCTGGAGGAATACTATGAGCTGTTCCCGATGGCGGGCTCTGAGCGGTATCCGGCCTACTTTTATACGCTGCTGTTTACCAATGACATGCAGGAAAGGGATTTTCTGATGCTCAGGCGGGCGGCAAATTATAATCTGCTGACGGATGAGGACGCCGATTATTTCAGCAAGACCAATACGCTGATTGTGAAGGGGATGCTGGAGATGGCGATCGGGCAGGATGCCAGGAGCAGGAAGCAGGGGGAGGAGGAGTGTAACCGGCTGCTGCTGAAAAATATGGAGAAGGTATATGTACCGAAAGAGAATCAGTAAAGAATTTTAAAAATTTTTCAAAAAGGACTGGCATATCCGGTGAAAATATGCTAAAATATGGAAAAAGCATTTCGTTTCTGTCGATTCCCCGGCATAATGCCGTGTCTGACATCATTTCTGCCTTTACAGGGCAAGTTTAGAAATCTCAATGCTTTTAATATTTTAGACGGTAGGAGGATTTCAATGCCACATAAAAATCTGCTGCATCCTGCATCTGTTTTGCTGATGCTTTTGTCCTGTACCCTTTTTCTCACCGGCGGGACCTGCATTTCCCATACCAAGCCTGCTTCTTTGGGCAGGCAGGCTCCTGTGATCCGGGAGCCGTCTGCCGACGGAATAGCTGTGTACGGGTCGGAGACGGTTTCTGTTGACGCTTCCCATATTGACGAAGGGTACGTCATGGTGCGGTACGGCGGGGATAATGCCAAGGTAAAGCTGCAGCTTGAAGCATTCGGCGGCCAGGCTTATACTTACCTGCTGTCCCGGGGCGGGAAGTATGAGGTATTTCCGCTTTCATCCGGCGGCGGGGTATATTCGCTTCGTGTTTACGAAAATGTTAAAAACGATACCTATGCCCTTGTATTTGAACAGGAGCTTGACGTAAAGCTTAAAAACGAATTTCTTCCGTTTCTCTATCCTAATCAATACGTTTCCTTTACCCCAAATTCTTTAGCGGCCGCCGTAGGCAGGCAGGTTTGCACCGGCTGTGCAGGTACCGGCTCTGAGGCCGATATTGTCCGCAGCCTTTATCATTATGTGACGGAAAATATTTCCTATGATGAGGAAAAGGCTGCCCAGGTAGCCTATGGTTATCTGCCTGACGTGGATGAGGTTTTGGCATCCGGCAAAGGCATTTGTTTTGACTATGCCGCCCTTTTGGCCGCCCTGCTGCGCCTGCAGGGTATTCCGGCGAAGCTGGAAGTCGGATATGCAGGCGATGTGCTTCATGCCTGGGTCAGCGTTTATCCGGAAGATGACGGATGGCTTTATGGCGTCCGGCTTTATGGAAACTCCTGGAATCTGCTGGACCCCACCCTGGCGGCCTGCGGTGGCGGGAGTCCTTTGATTGGCGGCGGGAATGAGTATAAGGTGAAGTATTCGTATTGATGTGCGGATATTCGGTATTTGTGGGATAAAAGGTCTTAAATAGCTGATAAAAAGATACAAAATTTCAGAAATACTAAGCTTAAAGATAAAGAATTCGAAGAATATAAGGATAAATGATAAGATTGAATATGGTAATATCTTGTGAAATAGCCATTTTCATGGTAAACTGATTTATGAGTACATAAGTCAGTTTTTAGGCGGCAAGCTATGGAAACAAATTGATTTAAGGAGAATGTGTATGGACAAAAAAGTAAAACCCACCCCTTTTAAAAAGGTGCTGGTGGCAAACCGGGGGGAGATTGCGATCCGTGTGTTCCGTGCGTTAAACGAGCTGGGAATCACCACGGTCAGCATCTATTCCAAGGAGGACCGCTACGCCCTGTTCCGTTCAAAGTCGGATGAATCCTATCCGCTGGATACCCGAAAGGGCCCGGTGGACGCCTATCTGGATATTGATACCATTATCAAGATTGCCCAGTCGGCAAATGTAGATGCGATCCATCCCGGATATGGATTCTTGTCTGAAAATCCGGATTTTGTGGACGCCTGTGAGAGAAACGGCATTGTATTTATCGGTCCGTCCAGCAGGGTCATGAATATGATGGGAGATAAGATTTCCTCCAAGCAGATCGCGATCCAGTCCAAGGTGCCGATTATCCCAGGCGTGGACCATGCCATCAAAGAATATGAGGAGGCGGCAAAGATCGCCAAGGAAGTGGGCTATCCCATTATGCTGAAGGCTTCCAATGGCGGCGGCGGCCGGGGTATGCGTATTGTGGACCGGGCCGAGGATCTGAAAAAGGAATTTGAAGAAGCGAAGAACGAATCCAAAAAGGCATTCGGCGACGACAAGCTGTTTATCGAGAAATATTTAAGAAGCCCCAAGCATGTGGAGGTACAGATCCTGGGCGACCGCTACGGGAATGTGGTTCATCTGTTTGACCGTGACTGTTCGGTACAGCGGCGTCACCAGAAGGTGGTGGAGTATGCGCCGGCCTTCTCCGTGCCTGACGAGACCAGGAATATTATCTTCGGTTCCGCCATCCGCCTGGCAAAAAAGGTGGGTTATGAGAATGCAGGGACGCTGGAGTTTCTTGTAGATGATGAGGGCAACCCTTATTTTATCGAGATGAACCCCCGTATCCAGGTGGAGCATACCATCAGCGAGATGGTGACGAATGTGGATCTGGTACAGTCCCAGATCCTGATTGCCGAAGGCTATCCCCTGGATTCCGACGAGATCAATATCAAATCCCAGGAGAGTGTGAAGTGCAACGGCTATTCGATCCAAACCCGTGTCACCACCGAGGATCCGGCCAATAATTTCCTGCCTGATACCGGTGAAATCACCGTATACCGTACCGGAGCGGGCAACGGCATCCGCGTGGACGGCGGAAATGCGTACATGGGAGCGGTGATCGCCCCTTATTATGACAGCCTTCTGGTGAAGGTGATCTCCCACAGCCGTACCTTCTCCGGGGCCATCAGCAAGTCCATCCGTGCGCTGCAGGAGATGCGGATCAGGGGCGTAAAGACCAATACGCCGTTCCTGATTAATGTGCTGAACCACGAAACCTTCCGCGAGGGGAAATGCTACACCACATTTATTGAGGACAAGCCGGAGCTGTTCCAGATGATCCAGAGCCAGGACAGAGCCACGAAGATCATTGAGTTCCTCGGCGACCGCATCGTGAATTCCAATATCGGCGAGAAGAAGCAGTATGAAAACCGGGTGCTTCCGGAGGTGGACCGCGCAAAGCCGGTGTATGGAATGAAGGACCTGTTGAATGAACTGGGTCCCCAGGAACTGATGCAGAAAATTTTAAAAGAGAAAAAGCTGTATGTTACCGATACAACGATGCGTGACGCCCAGCAGTCGCTGCTGGCGACCCGTATGCGGAGCAAGGATCTGTGCGGCGCGGCTTATGCCACAAATGCCTATATGCAGAACGCATTTTCCGTAGAATGCTGGGGCGGCGCTACTTATGATACGGCTTACCGGTTCTTAAAGGAGTCTCCCTGGAAGCGGCTTTCCCTTTTGCGGGAGCGTATGCCGAATACACTGATCCAGATGCTCCTGCGCGCTTCAAATGCCGTGGGCTACAGCAATTACCCGGACAATGTGGTGCAGGAATTTATCCGCATCTCCGCAAAGCGGGGCGTGGATGTGTTCCGTATCTTCGACAGTTTAAACTGGGTGGAAAATCTAAAAATGCCCATTGAGGAAGCGCTGAAGACCGGAAGCATTGTGGAAGGCACGATCTGCTATACCGGGGATGTCTCAAGCCCGGCAGAGAAAAAATACACGCTGGATTACTATGTGAAGATGGCGCTGGAGCTGGAAGCCTTAGGCTGCCATGCCATTGCTATTAAAGATATGGCAGGCCTGTTAAAGCCTCTGGCTGCGCAGCAGTTAGTGGCAGCCCTGAAAAAAGAACTCCATGTGCCGCTCCACTTACATACCCATGACTCTACGGGAAACGGCGTCAGCACTGTCCTGATGGCGGCTCAGGCGGGCGTGGATATCGTAGACCTGGCCGTGGAGTCCATGTCCTCTTTGACCAGCCAGCCTTCAATGAACGCGGTTGTGGAGGCTTTAAGGGGCACGGAACGGGATACCGGTTTGGTATTCGAAGAGCTGGATATCTTAAGCCGTTATTACGGGCGGATCCGAAAGGTCTATGAAAGCTTTGAGAGCGATATGCGGGCGCCCAATGCGGAAATCTATAAATATGAGATTCCCGGCGGCCAGTATTCCAACCTGTTAGCCCAGGTCAGCAGCATGGGTTCTGCCGATGATTTTGAGGCTATCAAAGGGCTTTATAAGGATGCAAACGAGCTTCTGGGCAATATCGTGAAGGTGACGCCCAGCTCGAAAGCAGTGGGCGACCTGGCCATCTTTATGTTTAAGAACGGGCTGACCAAGGACAATATTTTGAAAGCAGGCGTAGGACTCTCCTACCCGGATTCGGTGGTTTCCTATTTCCAGGGCATGATGGGGCAGCCCTACGGCGGATTCCCGAAAAAGCTGCAGAAGATCGTTTTGAAGGATATCCAGCCGCTGACCGAGCGTCCCGGCAAGGCATTGCCGCCGATGGATCTGGGAAAGGTGAAGCAGTATCTGGTGGATAAATACCACTATGAAAATATGTCCGATGAGGTGATGGACCAAAAAGCCATCAGCTACGCCCTGTATCCAAAGGTATATGAGGACTACTGCGAGCACTTTAATATGTATAACGATGTGACCCGCCTGGAAAGCCATGTATATTTCTTCGGCCTGCGCAAAGGGGAGGAGACCTACCTGCGCATCGACGAAGGAAAAGAACTGCTGATCAAATACATCGAGGCCGGCGACCCGGATGAGGAGGGAATCCGTACCCTGACCTTCCAGGTGAACGGCTCGCTGCGCCATGTGAAGATCCAGGATAAGAGCCTGAAAGTGAACTCCGACCGGAGGCTGAAAGCGGATAAGAACAATCCTCAGCATCTGGGCTCCTTTATTCCCGGCACGGTCAGCAAGGTATTTGTCAAAGAAGGCGACCCGGTAAAGGAGAATATGCCGCTGATGACTGTGGAGGCCATGAAGATGGAGACCACCGTAGTGTCCAAGGTGAACGGTGCTGTTGATAAGATTTATGTGAAGGAAGGGGATGCCGTACATCAGGATGATCTGCTGATTTCCTTCCATCTGGCGAAAGAAGAGAAGAAAGCGTAATACAGTCTGAAATTCATATTTGGAGATGTCCGCGACTGCGGACATCTCCGTTTGATTACGAAGTATCCGGCAAAACGCGCCGGTGACGCGTTTTGTCGGATTTGGAATCATCAGTTAATCAGTTCGGCAACCAACAAATTCAAAAAAGAGGATACAAACCAATTCCTTTATTATTTTAAAAAGTATAAGATGGCGCAAGCCCTTGATCTTTTCGGGGCCGCGTCATTTTTTTTCGTATGTAACCTATTTTTTTAACTGTTTTTGACGTACTTTTTGACAGAAGCTTTGTTATACTGCATTTTAGAAAACAATGATTTCGGGGTCAAAACCATAAATATACCGATTCCGTCTGCCACGGAAACTCGGAAAATTCATATTTTGCAACATGATGCCAGGCTTATCTAATGCCGCTGTTTTAAAATATCTCTGTTATATGGCAAATAAACCATTCAGGTTTGCGCGCACTGCAAAATATATGAGTTTTTCAAGGTGCTATAGAGGGGGTTGTGACCGCAATATCACAAAAATGAACACAGACATTATGCGGCGCCGGCAATAGCGGGGAAATGAGGTTTTTCATGACAGATAAGGAGTTGCGGAGGCTTGGCAGGCAGGATCTTCTGCAGATGCTGGTTGCCCAGACAAAGGAAGCGGCAGCGCTTGAGACAGCGATGGCTGAGAAAATGGAAGAAATAAGCGGCCTGGAAGAAAGCCTTGAGCGGCTGAAGGGGAAGCTGGATGAGAAGGATGAACAGATCGAAAGACTGAAGGAACGGCTGGATGAGAAAGATCGGATTCTGGAAGAAGAACGAAACAGTTTCCAGGAAAGCCTGGGCGGGAAGGACGTTATGATCGATCGGCTGAAAACACGGCTGAATGATAAGGATAACAGGATTCAGGAGATGGAAGAGGAGATGAAGGTGCTGCAGGCCGACAGGTGGAGAGAGCTCGAAGAGAACGGCGCGGCCGAGGAAGTTCTGTTTCGGCTGCGGGCTTTGTTCAGATAGACGGAAAACATGATACAGAGGGAATTACATGAGTGAGAGTGAGAAAAAGCTGGAGCGTCCGGAGCTTGCGCTTCTGGAGGCTGAGCTTGAGAGGGTAAAATATAAGAACAGCTTCGGCCAGGTGCTGAGAAGCACTGTTTTCTCCCTGATGGTCGTCGCGGCGGCGGCGGTGCTGATCGCGGTGCTGCTGCTCCCGGTCTTACAGATCAACGGAACCTCCATGACGGATTCGCTGCAGGATGGAGATATCGTGGTGGCGCTGAACGGGAATAAATACAAGACCGGCGATATCATCGCGTTTTATTATAACAACAATATCCTGGTCAAGCGGGTAATCGCATATGCGGGAGACTGGGTGAACATCGATTCGGAAGGGAATGTCTATGTGAATGACGTGCTGCTGAATGAACCGTATGTCACGGAGAAAGCCCTGGGGGACTGCAATATTACGCTTCCCTATCAGGTGCCCGACGGCAGATGCTTTGTGATGGGGGACCACAGGGCGACCAGCATCGACAGCCGGAACACGGCGGTAGGCTGTGTGAGCAGCGACATGGTGATCGGCAGGATACTGGTCCGGGTCTGGCCGCTGTCCGAGTTTGAAATTGTGCATTGAAAAAGGATAGAGAGGAGAAAGGAGAGACGTTATGGAATATGGGCTTTTATCGCGGGCCGGAAGGTTTCTGCAGAAGCAGACAAAGCGCAGACGGTGGACGATCATGTTTTTGTGCATGGCCGCGGCAGTCGCCCTGGGTACCTTTGGATTTCTGAAGCTGTACGGTGAGGCGATGACGCACAGGGTAAAGATACTGGAGTGCGGCTGTGAGGTACATGAGCACAGGCCGGACTGTTATGATGAGGACGGGGAGGGCAATAAGGCTCTGGTCTGCGGGATGGCGGATTATGTGATCCATACCCATAATGACGACTGCTATGACCAGAACGGAAAACTGGTCTGCCCGCTGAAGGAGCATAAGCTTCATACGCATGACAAAAGCTGTTATAAAGAAGAAAGGATTCTGATCTGCGGGATGAAGGAAGGCGAAGGCGGCGCAGAGGAAGCTGCCACTGACGCGGTTGAAACCGCAGAAGCCCTGCGGGAAACGGAGATTGTCAGGGAGCTGTCCTGTGAAAAGAAAGAGCATATTCATGAGGACAGCTGTTATGAGGAGGGTTCAGGATGCGGTAAAGAGGAACACATTCATAATAATGGATGCTACAAGACAGTAGAATCTCTGTCCTGCGACAAAGAAGAGCATATCCATGACGATAGCTGTTACGTCGAGGGGGAAGACGGCGAGAGCCTGCTGTCCTGCGACAAAAAAGAACATACGCATGAGGAAGGCTGTTATGTGACGGAGACAGTTCCGGTCTGTGAGCTGACGGAGCATCGGCATGATGACAGCTGTTCCGGGGAAAGGAAGCTGATTTGCGGCCAGGATGAGCATCAGCATGACGATGGCTGTTATACGGATACGGTAAAAGAGACTGAAACCGCAGGCCCTGCGGGTAAACCAAAGGATTCGGAGGCCCAAAAGGCGGAAGGCGGCGCGAAAAGCGACACAGGCCATGTGCATACGGATCAATGCTATGAGACGAGACAGGTTCTGATCTGTGAACTGGAGCTTCATACCCATGACGTCGATCCCCAAAGCGACGCCTGCTGCTATACGCCGGACTGCTTCGATAAAAACGGCGACCTGATCGAAGGAAGCCGCCCCTCCTGCGGACTGCTTCAGCTAGAGGAGCATGTACATACGGAAGAATGCCTCAAGACCGTGGAACTGACGCCGGAGGAAGTGGCGGCGCTGAACAATGGGGCGAAGCTGCATATTCATGAGGACAGCTGCTACGATGAGGCTGGAAAGCTGATCTGCGGCCATAACGCCACCCATATTCACGGGCTGGAATGCTATGACGAGGAAGGAAAGCTGATCTGCGGCTACGGGGAGCAGCGCACCCTCACGGAAGAGGAACAAAAAGAAGTAGAGAAGGTAAACCAGCTGATCGCCGGCTTGCCCTCCGAGGAAGAGATCACCCGGAAGATGGCGGCGTATGAGGAAGCCAAAGAAGAGGAGGAAGAAGCTCTCGCTGAATACATGATAGCTCTTCAAGTACAGATACAGGAAGCTTACGGCGCTTATCTGGAATTGGATGAGGCATTGCGGGAATATGTGACGGGAGCGGATTACCTGCTGACGCTTTGGGAGATGATGGGAGCGGACCTGCTGGACGAAAATCCGGAGACTGTGCCGGACTATGCAGCTTTTCTGCCTGTCGGCCAGCAGGGAGAGAAGCCCAGCGGAATGGTGCTGGAGCTTTTATATGGGGATACGAAGAGCCATGCCGATAAGGCTCCGGTCGGAGAAGAACCGAATTACACCAAGGATGAAATGAAGGGCAATTTCAAGCTGTATACCTCAAATATTCTGGGAAATACCGCCATCGGTGATATAACACTGTCCCTTTATTTCCCGCAAGAGTATATGGATCCTAAGGAAATCAGCATTCTTGAATTTCCTCAGGATCAGGTGAAGCATCAGATCAGCCCGGTGACAGAGGAAACGAGGGACGGGAAGGATTACTATAAAATTTCCATTACATTGAAGGACTATATTCCTACGGGCGCGCTTACCCTTCCCTTTGATATGAAATTTAAAGTCGCCGAGGTACCTGCGGATTATGAGCTGAAAATCTTCGGCACCCTTGAGTTCGAGGAAGGAGATGAAAAAAAGGAATCCAAGCCAACGGCGGAAAATATATACCGTCCGAAATACGAAAAGCCTAAAATAACAAAGTATGTCAATACAAATATATATGAGAATATGAAGGAGGATTATACAAGAGTATCAGCCAGGGTAGGAGAGAACGGCGTGTTGGAAAGCGGTCAGTACGTCAGCTTCTGGTATAAGCTGGGCGATAACCATCAGCTCTTCCGGGCATACGACACGATCACGCTGAGGGATACATTGCCGACCTATAAAGATTCCGACGGCAATATGCAGTATGCGGTATTCGATCCTGCGGCCAACCCGGGATGGGAAATCGATTTGGAGACAGATTCGCAGGGACATACGGTAAAACGCGTTTTCGAAGTGGTGCCGGACTGGAATCCGGATCAATACGACAATAAATTGATGCTGGAGATTTCGCAGGCAGAGCTGAAGCTGCGGTTCCCCGGATGCAAAATTGACGAGGAGAGTGCTGACGGATTCCTGATAAAGAATCTGGAGAACCATGTAGGGGCAGTGTGCGATCCGGTACGCCCGTCAGAGGAAGAGACATCGGATACATGCGAGGATGACATTATTTTCACCCTGACCAGCCAGCCCGGAGCGGAGGGAAGCTTTACAAAAGGAAATTCCGCGGATACCGTCATGGATACGTACGTTACCCGGTCAGGCTCATACAGGTGGTCTCTGGCTTTTGGGAATAAATCCTCATCCAACCTGGTCAATGTTGAGGTAGGAGATGATGTAATAGATGAGAGGCTGAAGTTTCGGAGCATTGTGGTGAAAAAGGAAGTCTGGGAAAAAATAGATCATGTGGAAGCCTTTACTTATGACAATGCCGGGGATACCAAAGAAGCAACGCCGGAAGAACCCGAAAAAGTAAAAGGTGATATATATAATCCGTCAGATTTCGCGTACACAGGCAAGCTGGAGTTTTATCAGGCAACCATATATGACACCTATACATTAACGCTGAATCCGGAAAAAGAGTACAAAAGTTTTGTGATTCATTTTAATGCTGACTATCAAATGGCGCCCGGCGGAAAGATAGAAGTATGGCCCTTCTCAACCTTCCGAAATCCCGATGTAAAACATTTTGTGCCTGGAGCGGAGAACGACCTTAAAAATGTTTACAACAATCATGCCTATGTAGCTTACCAGGCAGAGGGACATACCGGACCGTATGATCCGTATTATTTTCTAAAGAATGAAAATAAATTCAAGCTGATCGAGAATACGGAAAGTGTCTGGATAAAGAAGGAGATGTACTATGGCGATAATTTAAAATATCCCAAGAAGAAGGCGAATGGGAAGTGGGATTATAATGATGGAGCGTATACATTTACCCAGCTTTATGTGGAAGGAAGTCTGGACGAAGACAAGGACTATGATGATCTGCGTATCATTGATCTTCTCCCGGATTCGCTGGTGGTTCTGCAATCCGCTACAGGAGAATTACTCTTTGCAGACGCATATGGAGCCAGGTATGTAAAGGATCAGGAGATCATCGAAAATTACCATAACAGCGGAAGAACGGCGGTGATTATTTATCTGAATGTGGATGAGGTGAGAAAGACACTGGATGCCTTTAAGGGAGATGGAAGTTCCTCGATTTACATTGGGTTTAAGGTGGGAGTAAAACATGATGCTACTCCAGGGACTTATATTAACGACGCCTATCTGGTCAGCGAAGATTTCGATGAGCCGCCCACCGGCCATGGCCAGCAGCCAGATAGCCTTAATATCCAGGGAAAAGGAACGGATGCGCAGATTCGGTGGGATCAGGCCGGAGGAAGCATTCAGAGCGTGGCGGGTATTTATGCACGTAAGTATATTGCAAAGGAGAATTCCAATGCCTGGTCGAGGGATGCATTACGGCTTAAAGTGGGAGACAGCTTCCAATATAAACTGAGCATGATGAATTTTGCGGGAACAGCCCACCAGAACCTGGTCGTTTATGATGTGCTTCCCAGGATCGGCGACCGGAGCGTCAATAACCAGGCGGACAGAGGATCGGAATTTACCGTGAATCTGAGGGGGCCGATCACACCTCCGGAAGGATATCAGGTTTACTATACGGATTCTCAGGAAGTGTATCAGAAGGACATGGCAAGCCTGGTAGATGCTGATATATGGAGGCAGGATACAGCAGGCTGGTCACAGGAAAACTGGAATCAGATTACCGCTTTCAAATTTGTGGCAAATGACGGGGTAGAATTTGGAGACGCCCAGATCGATTTTATCGTTCCGGTCAAGGTCATGGATGCGCTGACGCCTGAGTCGGAAGCGAAACTGAATGGCAAAGAAGCGCAGGACAGAGATACGGGGACGGCTGTTTATCTGGAGGCTACCAACAGCTTTGGATATTCTACCAACAGCTATGCCGGACAAAATATAGAATCCAATTATGTGAAAGCGCAGATTTCCTTTGCAGGGTTCGTTGTCAGGAAGACGGACGAAAACGGCACGGCTCTGTCCGGCGCGGAGTTCAAACTGGAGAAGCAGTTGACGCCGGCCGGGGAAACAAGTTCGGAAGACGGAAGCACACCGGATGGAGACACAGGTGCGCAGACACAGGACGGCGCGGACCAGGCTCCGGGGTGGGAAACGATCGCAGAGAGGGTAAGCTCTGATGAGAAGGGCAAAGTTTCTTTCAAGAATCTGACCGTGGGAACCTACCGCCTGACCGAGACAAAGGCTCCTGACGGGTACAGGATTTCCACAGACCCTGTTACGGTTACAATTACTTTTGATGATACAACGATGGAGTACACGGTTGCGGCTACAGGACTGTCAGGCAGCGGAACTGGAAGAGATCCGTTTATCGTTGTCAATGAGACCTTCTACAAATTGCCGGAGACCGGTGGGGCGGGGATGACTGTTTATACACTGGCAGGCGCTCTGCTCACCATGCTGGGCGCAGGCTTTATGTATAAAAAGAAATTCAGAAGAAGGAGGGGATAAAAGCTCTCTTTGCTCTGAATGAAAATCCGGATTTATGGATTTAGAGACTCAAAAACTCGTTTCAAAACAAAGAAAAAATAAAAAAGGAGGATGAGGGATGAAACGAATTAAGAAGCTTGCCAGTCTTTTACTGGCGATGGTTATGGCGCTGGCGATGTCGGTGACGGTATTCGCGGCGGGTGAAACAGGCAGTATCACAATCAGTAACACCACAAAAGATGCAAAATATAATGTCTACAGAATTTTTAATCTGGACAGTTATGTTTTGCCCGATGAAAAAGTCGAAGGAGACAAGGGCCGTTTTCCGTACTATATTGCAGAAAATTGGGCCGGATTCTTTGCAGAAGGCGGTGCCGGAGCAGATTATGTAACAAAAACAAGTGTTCAGGGCGGCAAAACCTATGTACTCGAAACGACTATTACAGAAGCTAATGCGGGGGAGTTCGCAAAAGCGGCTCTGGAATATGCGAAAACCAACAATATAGCGAATGACGGCAGCGCAGTCGGAACTGCAGATGATGGAACAGTTGTCATTGAGGATTTGCCGCTTGGATATTATCTGCTTGACTCCAATGTGGGTACCGTATGTTCTCTGAACACATTGACTCCGAATATAACAATCATGGACAAAAACCAGCGTCCGGGCAACGAAAAAGAGGTTGAAGAAGATTCTACCGGCAGCTATGGAAGCGAAAATGACGCGGATATCACCCAGACAGTGAATTTCCGCAGCACGATTACGATACCGGCTGCTGAAGGCGTTAATAATAATGCGGTAGGTGTTGAAAACCTTGTATTCCATGATTCTATGGGAGAAGGGTTTACGTGGAATGAAGACAGTGTGAGTGTTACATTAACTAGAGGGGACACGACAACGACGGTTGATTCTTCGAGTTATGAGGTAAAAGCGGCTCCGGGACATAAGACTACAGACATGGAGGCATGTACGTTTGATGTAGTGTTTACGGAAGCATTTAACAATGCTTTGCAGCCGAACGATGTAATCGTGATTTCCTACTCCGCGGTATTGAATGAAAAGGCGGTAATCGCTGGAGACGGAAACCTGAATGACAGTAAAGTGACGTTTGGTGAGCCAGGTGAGAATGGCGGGTTTGCTTTTGAAACAACACCGAGCCAAACTGTAACGAAGACATGGCAGGTAGAGATTTTTAAACATGACAGTGCAGATACAGGTCTGGAAGGCGCCATATTTACCTTAAGCAAAGATGAGAAGGGAAGTAATCCCATTAGCTTTGTGAAAGAGGGAAATGAAGAAGTCTACAGGTTAGCTAAAGAAGATGAAACTGGCAGTACACAGATCACAACGGTAACCGGGGGTAAATTTGTTATAAAAGGTCTGGACTCGGATACTTATTATCTGACAGAGACGAAAGCTCCCACCGGCTTCAATGAATTAGCCGAGCCGATTAAAATTGAGATTGATAAGGAGGGAAACATTACGTACAGTGGAGAAAAGGATGATTCAACAGGAAATACTATGTTGACTGCAACAGTACCTGCTGACGGTACGGCGCCGCAGATTCCGGTACTCAATCAGTCCGGTTCCCTCCTTCCCTCCACCGGCGGTATCGGTACTACGATTTTCTACACGGTCGGCGGCATCCTTGTTGCGGCGGCAGGTATCCTGCTGGTTGTTAAGAAGCGCATGAGCGCCCGGTAAACAGTAAGATTTCACAGATTGTTCTGAGAACAAAGTATATCAGGAAAAGCAGTTTCAGAACAGGACTGCGGCCGGGGACGGGATGT
Organism: uncultured Lachnospiraceae bacterium; assembly: GCA_910588405.1. Taxonomy (GTDB): domain Bacteria; phylum Bacillota; class Clostridia; order Lachnospirales; family Lachnospiraceae; genus Paralachnospira_A. The sequence goes on from CAJUPT010000016.1 coordinate 47,936, forward strand.
CCCGTCGCCGGCCTGCCGCGCAGGCTGACACCTTCACGTGGCGCGCGGTGAGCAACGGACCGTTTGTAACCGGTCCGGCGGACGTCAGCAAGTGAGAAGGATATTACCATATCAATTCATTGCGGGGAAACCTATGAAGAAAAAAGAACGGCAGGGAGAAGAGAAAGCCAAGGCGGAAGAACAGAAAGAGCAGAAAGCGCAGAAAGCGCAGAAGAAGCGGCGAAAAGGCCCTTCCGTCTCAACAATCGTATTGGTCTTTATTTTGCTGGCAGGAGCAGGGATTATGGCCTATCCTTCGGTCAGCGACTGGTGGAACTCCATGCACGCCACGCGGGCGATCGCAGGTTACGCGGAGGCTGTGGAGAGTTTATCCGACCAGGAAAGAGAGGCGATATTGACAGCGGCTCATCAATATAATGAAAGTCTGGAGAACGGTACGAATTTTGCACTGACCGATGAACAGCTTGCAGAATATGACAGCCTTCTGGATATCACGGGAACCGGTATCATGGGGTATATACAGATTTCGTCGATTGGCGTAAATCTGCCGGTTTATCACAGCGTGGATGAAGCGGTGCTGCAGATTGCGGTAGGACATATTCCTGGTTCCTCTCTTCCGGTAGGCGGGGAACGGACGCATGCGGTTATGTCGGGACACCGGGGGCTACCAAGCGCCAAGCTTCTTTCTGACCTGGATCAGATCGTGGAGGGCGATATTTTTACGATTAATATCCTGAACCAGACGATCACCTACATGGTAGACCAGATCCGTATCGTGCTGCCGGAGGAAACGGAGGAGCTTGGGATTCAGGAGGGAAAGGATTACTGTACGCTGGTCACCTGCACGCCCTATGGAATCAACACCCACCGGCTGCTGGTGCGGGGCAGGCGCATCGACAATATCGCCGGCGAGGTGGTTGTTGTGTCGGAGGCGGTCCGGATACCAAACTATATAGTGGCGCCCGCCATCGGGATCCCGCTGCTGTTTGTCATATTGCTGGCTATGCTGATCTATTACGGCAGGCTGGGGCCGAAAAAAACGGAAGCAGAGCTGCTGGATGAGATGAGGAAAAAATAATTTGATGTAAAGGAGGGGGATGCCCATGAAAAAGAGATGGATATACCTGTCTGCCGTCCTGCTGCTGTTTGGCGTATGCGCGGCAAGGCCGCTGATCGGCGCCACGGCCCCGTCGGATCCGGTTGACACGTCCCGGGAATGTGTACTGAATGTCAGCCCTGTGGATGCTTCGGACCCGGAGAAGGCGGAATACCTGGAGGATATGAAGAAGGCGCATATTACTTTGGAGCTGTATAAGGTGGCCGGCGCGAAAAAGCTTGAAGGGTATAACGCGTACCAGTATCAGTTTGAGCCGGAAAGCGCATATAAAGGGCTTGATATTTCGGATTATTCCCGACTGCAGGAGCTTACCGCATCCGACTGGGAGGCGCTGGCGCAGGAAGCGGCGCGAATCACTTTGGCGCCGGACACGGCCCTTCGTCCGGCAGCGTCCGGCTCGGTGGATAATGCCGGGAAGGCAGTGTTGTCCGGTTCGGATGTACGGGGAGGACTGTACCTGCTGGTTGCCAGGGATGCGAATCTGACGAAGGATAAATATGTCAAGACCGTGAAGGTGGAAGCCTCGGGCGGAGAGGACACCGCAGAGCAGGAGAAGCTGGTGACGATTGCCAATTCGGATCAGTATGAATACCTGTTCGAGCCTCAGCTGGTGGCGCTTCCCACAAAGGAAGCGGACACGGACGGCGCGGTCAGCACGGCGAATCCCGGCCCCTGGCTTTATGAGGCTGATATCTATCTGAAATCCGGGCGCGAGCCAAGGTACGCGCCGCTGGAGATTGTGAAGACACTGCGCAGCTATGAGACGGCGGAAGGGACGGCCAATCCGGTTACCTTCGTATTCCGTGTCGTGGCGACGCGGGAAGGGGAAGCGAATCCTGTCTATGACGAGGTGGCCAGCCTGACCTTTACAGGGCCGGGAACCGAATCCGTCAGGCTGGAGCGGATACCGGCACAGTCGACGGTGACGGTGACAGAGATCTATAACGGCTTTGCCTATAGCCAGATGGTTCCGTCAGACGACGGACCGATAGTTCTGGACAATATTTCGGCGGACCCGGATGCGGAGAACCGGGCAGCCTTTGAGAATGTGTATAATCACAAGCGGACACACGGCCATGGAATTAATAACCGGTTTGAATATGATGAGGAGGCCGGCGAATGGGAGTGGACCAGGGAACCGGCGCCGTCAGGCGGACAGGAGGGTGAATGAGAATGAAGAAAGCAGGCTGTTTCATTGTTTTCCTTGCGTTAATCATGGCCGTGACCGCCGGAAGCGGCAGGGCGTGGGCCTATTTTACCACCTATGCCTCCGCCGAGGGCGGCATCACGATCGCGCTGGGTGACAGGACAGAGATCGAGGAAGAATTTTCTAACTGGGAAAAACGGGTGACGATTACCAGTGACCCGGATTCAGAACCGGTTTATATCCGCGCGAAAGCCTTCGGAAGCGGCAGTTATCCCCTGACCTGCGGGGGAGAAGGCTGGAGCGACGGCGGCGACGGCTATTATTATTATGATAAAATTTTATCAGGCGGCGAAGAAACTTCCGTACTCTCTGTGAAGATCGGGAATGTCCCGGAAAACGATGTGGAGGACGGGACTATGTTCAATGTGGTTGTAATTTATGAGAGCGCGCCGGTGGAATACCGGGACGACAAAACGCCCTACGCAGACTGGGACGCCGTGCTGGATAACGGCATTTCTCAGTCAGGCGGCGGGAATAAGGAGGAGGAATAGATGGCGGGCAGGATAAGAAAACTGATTATTTCCCCTGCGGGGACACTGGGCGCTTTCGCGCTGGCAGCAGGGCTTCTGGCCTCATCCTCCATAGGAGGGGCGAGGGCGGCCCTTACTTATTATTCGGAAACCTATACGTCGCGTGTGCAGATGTATGACATTGGAGTGACCCTTCTGGAAAATGGGCAGGAGGTCTCCTGGCGTAATTATGACAGCAAGAGGGATAACGGAAGCTGGCAGGAGGAGAAGGGCGCCCTTCTGGAAGATATGGTGCCGGAGGGAGACAGTTTGCGGATCGGCGTCTGGTATCCGGAGGAGCTGAAGGTTCAAAACAGCGGGACAATCAACCAGTATGTCCGCGTAAGCCTGTACAAATACTGGCTGAACGGGGAAGGGCAGAAGGAGCAGACGCTGACGCCTGATTTGATCGACCTGGAGCTTAAAACCGATAACGGCTGGATGATCGATGAGGAATCCAGTACGGATGAACGGACAATCCTGTATTACAGCCGCGTGCTGCAAAGCGGGGAAACTAGCCCGGCATTTTCAGGCCGGCTGAGAATAGACGAAAGTGTGGCCAAAAAGGTAACGCAGACGACAGAAGAGACGGCTAACGGCATGAAGATCATTACGTCCTACGATTATGACGGCGTAAAATTCTGCGTCGAGGCCACGGTGGACGCGGTTCAGGAGCATAACGCCCAGGATGCGATATGGAGCGCGTGGGGACGTAGGGTTACTGTCGATAACGGCATGTTGAGTCTGTAAGAGAGAGGGAGGACTATGAAGAAACTGTTTCATCTGATGCTTCCGGCTGTCCTGCTCGCCTCCATGGCCATGAGCGTCCGCGCGGAGACCTCTTATGGCGGCGCAGACTGGCGGGTGACCTTTACTGATGATGAAAAGATGGAAAGCAGCTTTAAAACATCGGATATCAATGATACAATCTATGGGATGCAGCCGGGGGACAATGCCGTCGTAGAGCTGTCCCTGAAAAATGAAAACGCGGCGGCGACCAACTGGTATATGACCAATAAGGTCCTGTATTCCCTGGAGGACAGAAGCGCCAATTCCGGCGCCTCCGGCGGCGCCTATACCTACCGGCTGATTTACACGGATAAAAACAATGAGGAGACGGTGCTGTTTGACAGCGATACGGTAGGCGGCGAGAAGGGCAGCGGAGGCAGGGAGGGACTTCGGGAGGCGACAGTGGGCCTGGAGGATTATTTTTACCTGGATACGCTGGGTAACGGCGACAGCGGAAAGATCAGGCTTGAGGTAGCGCTGGAGGGGGAGACCCAGGGCAATGACTACCAGAATACGCTGGCGGACCTGCAGATGAATTTTGCGGTGGAGATGAACCCGGATGCCATAAGAGAAGAGGAAGCCTCCGTCCGGAACCAGGAGGTTGTGAACCGGGAGATTGTGAACGGGGAAAATCCGGACAGGGAGCAAAGCCCCGGGGAACAGGGCAGCAGGGCGGTCAGCAGTTCGATCGTCCGGACCGGCGATGAGTCACATCTGACCCTGTTTGTTGTTTTGACCTCAATAAGCGGCACCCTGCTTTTGCTTTTGGCTTTGTATGGGCTGGCGGAGAAAAAGAAGGAAGAGAAGAAGGGAGGGATCTGATATGAGAGTTCTGAAAAGAATATCCGGGCTGGTTCTTTCCCTTTGCCTGGCCGGCACCATAGCGCTGCCGGCGATGGCGGCCCAAAAGGAGAGCTATACCTATCAGGTTCGTTTCCTGGCCGGCGCCCAGGGAGCGTTTAATCCGGACGGGAACCTGAGCAATAACGGGACACAGTCCCCGACGCTTGAGAGTGGCGAGTGCCTGGTATTTGATAATCTGATGCCAGGGGCGCGGGTAAGCTTTCACAATGGGATGATTACCCTCAAGGACAGCGGAAAGTATTACATCCGGGGAATCCGGGAGAGCGGGAAGGATAATAATACCGTTTATTATACCACGTTTACCGTAGAGGGCGATAAAGACTATGTGATTGCTTATGGGATTCTTGGGGATGCCGTGGCATATACGGTAAACTATGAGGATGAGAGCGGCAACTCTCTGGCGCCCAGCGAAACTTATTATGGCAATGTCGGCGACCGCCCGGTCGTGTCCTATCTGTATTTTGAGGGGTATCAGCCCCAGGCCTATAATCTGATCGGCAGGCTGAGCGAGAACGCGGCGGAGAATGTATTCACCTTTGTATATCGACGTGTGAGGGCCGGGGAGACGGTGACTGTGCCGGGAACCACTACTACCACCACCACTACTACGGTGGTCAATGAAGGGACGGTGACGCCGGGTGAAGGCGGGGCAGGTCTGGCAGCGCCCGGTGACGCTGCCGCGGGAGCCGTGGCACCTGGAGCCGCAGCCCCGGGAGCAGCGGCTCCAGGTGCAGCGGGACCGGCGGCTCCGGATGCCGATACTCCTCCGGTTGAAGACATTCAGGATGAGGATGTGCCGTTAGGGCCTGCGGATATCGCATCGATTGATGATGAAGAGGTTCCGCTGGCTGACGGTGATACGATCAGCAACGGTAAAAGCGGGAACTTTGACTTCGCGAAACTGATCGGAATTCCTGTTCCGGCGAAGGTAGGCATTCTGTCGGGTTTGGCACTGCTGACCGGCTTTGGGGTCTGGTTCTTCGTATTCCGGAAACGAAAAAAGGAAAAAGATGCATAGGCGTTCGGAGGCAAAGGGAGGGAATGTGATTCCCGCCCTTTGCAGTATTATCGGAATTTTGATTTTGTGTAGCGTGATTGCTTCCTGCCTGCCGGTGACGGTCCCACGCCTGATGGGTTATGAGATCTATAATGTGGTCAGCGGCAGCATGGAACCGGAAATCCCGGTGGGAAGCGTGATCTATGTGAAAGCGGCCGCGCCGGAGGAGGTACGGGAAGGGGACGTGATTGCTTTCTGGAGCAATGGTTCTGTGGTCGCTCACAGGGTTGTGAAAAATAAAATGGTTGAGGGCTCCTTTGTAACCAAAGGTGATGCCAATGCCAGAGAGGATATGAATGAGGCTGACTATGAGGCGCTGATTGGCAGAGTAGCCGCCCACTATCCGGTGCTGGGAGAGCTGACCCTTCTCTATACCAGTCCGGTTGGTAAAGCTTATGTAATCGGTTTTGCCGCCTGTGGAGCGATGTTCAATCTTCTGGCGGGTAGGCTCAGGGAGCGAAAAAGGAGGGGCTGAAATGATGCCTGAGAATCAGGTCTTCAAAAATCATGAGGGGGGGGTAAAAAACTTAGATAATATTTTACATGTACGTACTTTTGGGGAGTTTTCCGTGACATGGAAGGGAAAAAGGATCGCCGGCGGAAACGGGGTGGGAGAGACACAGTTTGTCAGTTTGCTGCAGCTGCTTTTGCATAAACAGAGCAGGGGAGTCGAACGGAAGCTTCTGGAGGAGGTATTATTCGCGGGGCGGGATATCCAGGATCGCGGCCACGCCATGCGCACCGTCATTTATAACGCAAAAAAAAGGCTGAGAAGGATGTGTCTGCCGGGGCTGGAATATATCCGGCAGAAGGACGGCATCTATTACTGGACGGATGAAATGCAGGTCGAGGAGGATGCTGCCGCGATGGACCGTCTTTTTCAGAGGATCGAAACGGAGAAAGATCCCAAATGTCTGCTGGAGCAGTGCCTGTCGGCCTGCTATTGCTATATGGGCGAATTTATGGGAAGCCAGGGAAAGGCGATCTGGGCGGAGATCGAAACCAGGCGTTACCGAAAACAGTTCTGCTACTGCATGGAACATGCGGTAGAGCGTTTAAGAGAAGGGAAGGATTATGCCCGGATGGAGGAACTGGGACTTCATGCGGCCAGGGTACAGCCTATGGCAAACTGGGAGACTGTGACGATGGAGGCGCTGGCGGCATCCGGAAGGATGGAAAAGGCCAGAAAATTCTATGATGATACGGTCTCTTTTTATTTTCAGGAGCAGGGAATGCGCCCTTCTGTCCGCCTGACGCAGCTGCTGCGCGGCATGGGGGATCAGCTGGACCATACATATACGACCCTTGATGAGATACAGGGGCTGCTGTCGGGGAATGAAGAGGGGGTATTCGGAGGATATGTCTGTAATCGGCCCGTATTTGAAGGAATCTACCGGATGATGACCCGTATGCTGGAGCGCAGCGGGCAGTCCGTATATCTGATGCTTTGCACCCTGGTAGACGGAAAAGGAAACCCTGTTGAAAATACTTCGGCGCTGGAACAGCTGTCGGAAAAGTTTAGCGAAGCGATCCGTTTGTCGGTCCGGAGGAGTGATGTGGTCAACCGTTATGGAAAAGGGCAGTATCTGGTGTTGTTGTTTAATACGACCTGGGAAAACTGCCGGATTCTGCAAAAAAGGATCAACAGCCGTTTCCGGTTGGGGAGGCAGCGGACGGGAATCCAGTATCATATAAAGAGTGTAATATGCACGCATAAGATGGATCAGAAAACAGGACAGAAGATGATGAACTGGAAATGAGGGGAAATTATGGAGAGATCGCAGTGGTATATTGGGACGCCGAACGGAGTGGTGATGTGTGTGGACAGCAGACAGGAGCATCAGCCTCAGGGCCGGCTTTACCATGCCTACAGCAGAGAGGGGAAGCGCTTTGGCACGATGGAGCAGCTTTTTTCCTGGCTGGAACAGTTTTATAACTGGATAAATTTCCCGTATCCCGGAACGGTTGACAGAACTTTTGCGGAGGTTAAAACGAAAAGAGCGCGGGGGATGAGTCCGGTGGAAAGGACAAAGATGATGAACGACGAGGAATTATTGAGCAGACATGGGGATATGGGAACCTTTGTGATCCGTGTGCAGCACCGTCAAAACAGCAGCTGGCAGGGAAGGATCACATGGCTGGACCGGGATAAGACAGTCTATTTCCGTTCTGTCTGGGAACTGATGAAGCTGGTGGACGGTGCGCTGGATATGGTCTGCGGCACAGAGGATGGGGCGGATGAGGTGAGTTGGACATAACATGCGCAGGTATAATTTTCGTTCTTTGGCAATTTGATTGCGGATTGGCATATAAGAATAATTGATTTCACGGATTCAAATATTTGAAAATCCGATATTCCTGATCAACATCGGGGGTATCGGATTTTTGATATCATAGGAAAGTCCTACGAACTTCCCTATGATATCAAAAGCCCTTCGGACAGGATCGCACTACTGTGTACGCTATTACACTAAGCTCGAAAAAACCTCGCTAAGTGTAATATGTGTGCGGCGGAAAGGTAAAATGTCGCTAGGGCGACCCGCCGCAGGCGGAGAATCTGCCAAAGGCAGGATTCTTATTCAAAGTATTCCACTTGTCTCCTTTACAGAAGGCCACGTTTTTGATATGATTCAGGGAAAATTCATAAATAAGTTCCGAAAAATACACAAAAAAACAGAAGATATACCATTAAATGCAAGAATAAAATCCACAAAGCTGATAATATGGACGAAAGGAGACAAAGGATGGACAGGTTAGAGCAGATAATCGCCCGGGTTTTGGCGGAGGACTCCATAAAGCTGGAAATCCGGAATGCGGGAGTGTTCCGTTTTCTGGCCAGCTACCGTTTTGAACGGCATAATCACAGAGAGATCGAGATTATCTATATCAAATCAGGCCATTGTATTGTAGGTACTGACGAAGGGTTTTTACCCCTTCGGGAGGGGGACTGTATGATTGTATACAAAGGGGTTCCCCACTGGTTTCTGGTGGATAAAAAGGAAGCCTGCCAGATCGCGCAGCTGGAATTTGACGCGGAGCTTCCGGATTATTTCAGAGATGCCTTTCCTTTTTTCAGGGCAAGGCAGTTTCAGAAGCTTTCCGGCTGCGAAACGGTGGGGGAGCTTCTGGAAAGCATCGGCCGGCGCCACCGTCTGGCCGGAAGCTCTTCTTATGATGCCATTCAGATGAAGCTGTTGTTTTTTCAGCTGTTTGCCGAGCTTTCTGCAAGGACGGAAGAGAAGGACAGAATGGCGGGCAGCGGTAAAATTGAAAAAATTATCGGCTATATTAACCAGAATTATGAGGACGACCTGAGCGTGGAAAAGCTTGCGGACCGGTTTGGAATCAGTTCCAGATATCTGAGAAAGTGCTTTAAAGAGGAAACCGGGATTAGTTGCGTTCAGTATGTCACGTCTCTCCGGATGGAGAAGGCGAAAGAACTTTTGTGG
>CAJUPT010000017.1 GCA_910588405.1 uncultured Lachnospiraceae bacterium
ACCGACATATAAGAACTTCTAAAGAGATAATCTAAATTCACCATAAATTTTATAAAAATATTTATGGAGGGTAATTGTCTATGAAAGAGATTCCTATCTGGGAAAAAGGCAATTTGAGTTTGGAAGAAGCCGCCGCTTATTCGGGAATTGGCATCAATAAGCTGCGTGATCTTTCCAGTCATGAAAACTGCCGTTTTGTCCTATGGGTAGGCAATAAACGGTTAATTAAACGCCGCCTGTTCGATCAGTATATTGAGCAGGCGTATTCTATCTAAAATTTAGTGATGTAAAAATTGGTCTTGATATGATACAATGAATGTGTCATATCAAGGCTCTTTCCATCACGGAAAGGAGTTTGAGAATGTCCGAGAAGCGAAAAGACAATAAAGGAAGAATTTTACGGACGGGAGAGAGCCAGAGAAAAGACCTGATTTATCAATATCGGTATACGGATATCCGTGGAAAGCGGCAAACCATTTACTCCTCTGATTTGAAAGAATTACGGGAAAAGGAAAAAATAATTCAGAAGCAGCTGGATGACGGGATTGACTATACTGCCGGAAAAATGACCGTGCTTGCTCTTTTAGAGCGGTACATTAGCTTGAAACAGGGCGTACGCTACAACACGAAAGTCGGATACAGTTTCGTACTGAATTTAGTCAAGAAAGAGGACTTTGGATATCGGCAGATAAGGGATATCAAAGTGTCGGATGCCCAGCAGTGGATGATGAAGCTTCATGATGAGGGGAAAGGGTACAGCACAATCGCAAGTGTCAAAGGCGTTGTCCGTTCAGCGTTTCAAATGGCATATAACGATGATATTATCCGCAGGAACCCTTTTGAGTTTAAATTGATTGATATTGTTCCCAATGATTCACAGAAGCGCATTGCCATGACAAAGGAACAGCAGGAATGCTGGATGGGTTTTATCCGTGAAGATGAAACTTATATGAAGTATTACGATGAATTTGTCGTGTTGCTGGAAACCGGTATGCATGTCAGTGAGTTTTGTGGTTTGACAAAGGGAGATTTGGATTTTGAAAACCGAAGAATCCGGGTGGATCACCAGCTTGTCCGGGAACGTGGCGGAAAATATTATGTTGAGAAAACCAAGACAGACGGCGGTATTCGTTTTATTCCAATGACGGATGGCGTGTATCAAAGTTTGAGGAATATTCTTGCGGATCGTCGCAGGATAAAGACAGAGATGATTATAGATGGCTACAGTGGTTTTCTCTTGCTAGATAAGAATGACCATCCGAAAGTGGCGCTGCATATCGAAAATGAGATGCGATGGGCGATGAAAAAGTATAAAAAACTTCATCCCGATCAGCCATTGCCGCATATTACTCCGCATGTATTCAGACACACGTTTTGTACCAATATGGCGAACGCAGGTATGGATATTAAGACATTGCAGTATGCGATGGGGCATTCCGATGTGGAGGTTACACTGAATGTTTACACTCATGCCAACTATGACCGGGTAGCCGAACAGATGACGAAAATCATTGACTTAAAGAGTTTTGAATCTCAGAAAAGAGAGAGAAAATCAGGTTGATTACTACACCAATTACTACACCATTTGCCCATAAATCTGTGTGGATTTATAAGGATTTACGTAGATTTCGGCAAAAATCCAAAAATTGAAAAAAGTGCCGAAACGCCGGAAATATCAAGGTGTAAAGGCTTATGAAAGGATATAAAAATTATGATCAAAGTATTATTCGTCTGCCTGGGCAATATCTGCCGTTCTCCCATGGCGGAGTTTGTGTTTCAGGATATGGTGGAAAAGAGGGGGCTGGCCGACCGGTTTTACATCGCTTCTGCCGGAACCAGCGATGAGGAGCGTGGGAATCCGGTGCACAGGGGTACCAGGGAAAAGCTGCAACGGGAGGGGATTCCCCTTGGAAATCATCGGGCGACGCAGATGAGGCGCAGCGATTACGAAAAATATGACTATCTGATCGGCATGGAGGAACGGAACCTGTCCGGGATGTGCAGAATCGCCGGAGGAGATCCGGAAGGGAAAATACGCCGTCTGCTGGATTTTTCGGATCGTCCGAGAGATATTGCGGACCCGTGGTATACGGGGAATTTTGATCTGACCTATGAAGATATACGTGAGGGATGCCAGCGTCTGCTGGAGTATATCATAAAGGCGCAGAGACTTTTCTGACGGAACAGAGAAATAAAACGAAGGGGAATCTATGGAAGAAAATAATAGCAGGCAGAACGAAGAAAGCCGGGAAGAATTGCTGGAAGAACTGCAAAAGCTGCGCAGTGAGGTAAAATGGCTAAACGATAAGATGGCCCATATGGAAGGGGTTATTCATGGAGAGCTGCCAGGTGAATCTGCTCAGGACGGAAAACCCGACAGTGAACCCTCTGAACGGCCGGCTCATGGACAGTCTCCCTCCGGACAGTATTCCCACGATCAGTCTTTGTATAGACAGTCCCATTATGAGCAGCGTTCCCATGCGCAGTCTCCGGGACAGCCGCAGTCCTCCCGCAGGCGTGCTTCCGTTATTCCCGAAATGCGCAGGCAGCGCAGGGAAAATCGCGCCAACAGGGGATTTTATCAGGTGGGCGAGATGGATGTGGGGAAATATGGGACAGCGTTTCTGGCGGCCGTCTGTATTCTGGCAGGGTGCGGGCTTTTAATGGTATCGGCCTGGGCGCTGGCGGATGAGCTGGTGCAGGCGTTTTTGATGTTTGGCCTTGGGATCGGCATGGCAGGATGCGGCTGGCTGCTGCATCAGAGCGGCAGAAGCTCGGCGATTCCCACCACATTGGCGGCCTGTGGCCTGGGGGTTCTGTATATGGACTGCGTCGCCCTTCATTTCCTTTGGCATCTGGTGTCCATAGAGTGGGTATTGCCCTGTATACTGGTCTGGGCCCTTCTTTCATTTTACATGGCCGCTTCCGGCGGAACGGTGCTGTTTTATTATGTGGTCAACCTGGGCAATCTGGCTACGGCGATACTGGTCTCATCTCAGGGCGAAGGGATACCGGAGAGGTGGGCGGGGCTGCTGTTTACTGTGGCGGTCTACGGCTTTACGCTGTTTCAGATCTTCCGTATAGGGGTTGTGAAAACCGATGGAAACGACGGAAAGACAGGCGGCGATGGGCTGCTTGATACCGGTATGATGATGGGTGTCTGTGAGGATGCGGTTGGCAGAACACAAGCGTTCGGTGCTTTATGGAGAACCGGAGGAAAAGCGGAAGCCGGAGAAACAGCAGGCACCAGCAAAACAGTGAGAACCAGTCAGACAGTGGGATATGGCAGAATAGAAAAAGCACAGGCTTTGCGGACTTCCGATCAGCCTGCGAATCGAAAACTGCGTTGGCTGAAAAACTTTACGGCTGTCAATGTTCTGGCAGCTTACACCATCCTGTTTGCCGGGGAGGACAGTGCGGCGCTGCGGCTTTTCGCACTGGTGCTGGGCGGAATTGTGCTGATTTTCTGGTGTGATCTGTATCAGGGAGGCGTTAAAGAGGAGGCTGCGGGAGTTTTCCTGATGGAGTGCCAGATGGCAGTGTTTTGTACAAGGCTGATGGAGCTGCTGGGGAAATGGGAAGGGGCGGTTACAGGGGGTATCGTTCTGCTGCTGTTGCTGGCTCCTTTGCTCAGGGCGAGAAACCGGAATGTGACGTCCGCCTGGATTTTGTATCCCATGCTCTGGGTGGGAATCGCACTTTCCGATCTTTTGACCGGGAGTATCTATCCCGTGCCGTACCTGATTTTGGCGGCTTATTATTTTTATATGCTGCTGTGTCCGGCTTTTTGTAAAACCTTTGCTTTTGTTCCTGCCTACATAGGGATGTATCTTTTGCTGATTGGGGAAATCAGCCATCCCGAGGCGGATATTACGTTTGCGCTGATGATGATTTTCGCCTTGGGACTGCCGGTTAAATATCTGGTGAAGATGATGGGCGGGTTATCCCCAGGCGGATATCCTATGAACGGACAGCCTGTGAACGGCCAACCTGTGAGTGGACAGCCTATGAACGGCCAACCTGTGAGTAGACAACCTGTAAACGAACAGCCTAGGTTTGGCGCAGACACGGCCATCCTTACATTCCGTCAGGTGAGCCGCTATGGTGTGGCCATGCTTGCCGCTTTTGTGGTATGTGTAACCTATTGCGCTGACTTTGAACCGCCCTTTGTTCTGATGGTGGAGGCGGCGATGCTGGCAGTGTTTGTCGGGCTGACCTTATGGATGGAAAGTCGGGACTACAGGTTTTTTCCGGTTTTGTGTGTGGGGATGAGCCTTTTATGGGTAATGTCCTGGAGAACGCTGGAATGGTGCAAGGGGGACGGGATTGGCCTGGAGCTGGCAGCAGGCGTTTTATACCTGCTTGCCGGCTCGCTGGCGGCCTGGTGCGGCATCCGCTATAAGGGACGCCACAGGCCGGATCATCCGGCACTGCTGCTTCCGCACTGTCCGCCGGGGGTCTCTGCCGAATTTATGCTGCGGAGGCTGAACCGGTATGGCCAGGTATTTTGTCCGGTTTCCCTGGCTATGTTTTCCCTCAGTCTGTACAAACTGGTTCTGGTATTTCGGATTCCATATGCAATTTTTGTCAGCTTGATTCTGCTGATGGCAGCAGTGGGAATCCTTATGCTGGGATTTCTATTGTCCGGCAGACAGATCAGAGCGTATGCGCTGTTTCTTATGTTTGTCTGCGTGGTGAAAATGGTAACGGCGGATCTGGCCGGTACAGGATGGGTTTATCGGGCTGCGGCGCTGGCCGGGGGCGGTGTGCTGTGTATGGTCGTCAGTTTTATTTATTCCCATATGGAGCGTAGAGAAAAAGGCCGGCAGAATAATGAACAGCCCGGAGAGCAATAATCAAAAAAGAAATGCCCTGAACAGGGATCATGATACCCTGTTCGGGGCATTTTCGCTCAGGCGGCAGATCGGGTCGATCTGTCAGTTTCTCCGGGCCTGAATGCTTTCAATATCGTAAGCTTCGGTCAGCGTTCTGAAATCAGCAAAGGTGGCTGACGCCGTATATAGCTTCATCACGCTCATCAGGTCGTCGCCAGAGTATGCGTTGAGATAATCGCTGACTGCGTACGCATACATCTGTTCATAGCTTTTGGCGTTGTCAGCCGTCCAGAAGCCCTGGGTAAGCTGGAAAGCCTCGCCATCTTTTTTATAATTGACAGCGTTTCCGTGGATGGCGTCGTACATGGCGGCGAAGGAAGGGCCGACCAGGGAGGAATATTTGCCGGTGACATAGCGCAGGTAGCCGTCCTGCACGGCGTTAAAGTTCACTTCGGAGAAACAGTCGATCACGCCCATGGTCAGGCCGGCATGCTGCTGCTTCCGGGCGGCCTTGATATCGTCATAGAGCTCGGACAGACCCATAACGCTCAGAATAAAGGAATAATCCGCGTCCGTGATCTGTTCCTTCGCGGCCGTCATTACCTCCGGGCGGCTGACATAGCCGGGGAATAATGTGACAGTCATATTCTGGCCGGACAGTACTACAGGCTTGTCAGACAGCGCCAGCCGGGTCACGGACTGTCCGCAGTCAAGGCCGTATTGTTCTTTCAGACAGGTGAGAATCGCTTCCGTACGGTACTGGTGCATGACATTTCCCAGGCTGCCCCCTCCGGTGAAAATCAGGTAGCTTGCATTTTTTTCGGTATCCTGTTTTGCGAAAAAAGTTGCCATATCCGAGCCGGCCTGACGCTCGATTGTTTCGCTGGGCCCGATGACACCCAGGAAATGGGGACTGTTTTTCATCGCTTCAAAAGCCTCGTCAGCGATGGTGCCGGAGCCCATCATATAATAAATCTGTTCTTCTTCACACAAAGCCACCGTATTTTCCAGATCATAAGAGATAAAGGAAATAATTCCCTGCACTCCGGCTTGTGCGGCCTGTTTTACGAAAGCCTGCTCATCCTCAGCTGACCGGATGCTGTCGGAATAAAGGAAGGAGACATGAAAACAGTTGGCAAGATAGTTTTTAAAATAGTTCCGGAAGGCCAGAACCTCCGGGTCTTCCGTATTGTATACCGCCACGCCGATGACGGTTTCCTGCTGACTGTAATCATTTGTTTCATTTTTGGGGGCAGAGCAACCGGTGACAGAGAATATCATGCAAGTCAATAAAGCTGTTGCGATAAACTGAGCCATTTTTTTCATGATTATGCACCTCCTTGTGAATCTCATGTCCTTCCGAACTTTGCGGTATCCGTTTTTTTGTCTTGAGACGACTGTTTCGGCGGATGAAATTTGTCCGTTTGTCAAAAGTTCATGTGCTTTTCATCTTTTACCATGATTATACCAGAGGGAACAGGAAGGAGATATGCCGGGATTTGTATGGGTATGTTATGCAATTACGGAATGTCTTGCGCCTGGTTAGGAAAAGGAAGGGAACAGCCTGCTCCATTGTAGAAAAAACCTCCCGCAGCCGGGAAGGTTCTTTCAAAACGGATGATCTTTCTCTTGTCCGGGGAAAGGACACTGAAACATTTCGTGAATCCATCTGAGGAAATGTTCCGCAGGCTCTGAGAGGGCTTCGCACTGACGGCGGATGTAGCCGAAAGAAACCGTATTGGCTCCTTCGATGGGAATCCCCCGCATGGAGTCGGTGGGGGACTGGGTAAGGGCGGGCATCATCGGCACGTACAGATCGGTGCTGATATGGCAGACATCCGTTTTGTTCAGTAGCTGCATGGTGAGATGGTCGCTGTTTGTGACCAGAGCGTTTTTCTGGTTCTGCCGGTAAGCGAGGCCGGGCAGAAGGCTCTGCATACAGTTGTCCAGGGAATAGACAGACTCGTCGTTTTTCACAAAATGAAGCTGAGTCATCGTTTCTAAAGGGATGGTCTGCGCATGGAACAGGGGCGACCGGCGGCCTGCGTATAACAAAAGCTTCGTTTCCTGAAGCTGAGTGAAGGTCAGGTTCCGTCTCTCCAGATGATAGGAAAAGGAAACCAGGTACTGGCCGGGCATCAGAAGAAAGCCGATATCGGAGTAATGGGTTTCCACTCTGGCTACGGTTTCTTCCGCGCTGCCCTCCTGGAATTTATACCGGACGGTATGGTCGGCCATATTGTTGTAATATTCGGCAAATAAGGCGGCCAGTATGCGGCTGGGTGTTGAGAAAATGGAAAAATGCCTGGCGGCGTTTCCCTGGGACATCACCTGAAGGTATTCTGCGTTTTCCAGAATCTGCCGGGCGTACCGATAGACACGCTCTCCCTCCGGCGTGGGCCGGATGCCTCTGGCGGTACGTTCAAACAGCGACACCCCCAGCTGGCTTTCCAGGGATTTGATGGTTCTGCTTACATTGGGCTGGGTGGTATACAGAAGCTCGGCCGCCTTGCTGAAATTTCCGGTTTCCACGCAGGCACGAAAATATTGGAGCTGTTTCATCTCGATCATATTTTTCTTATCCCTTATTGGTATCATCTGTGAGTTCTTCTGATTCCATTATACTCAGGTCTGGCTGTTAATCAACAGGAAATGAGCGAAAGGTAGTGAAAACTAACTAGATAAATTACAAACAATGAATGATTTTTTGCTGCATCTCTTTTTAGATGTACGCTCAGAATCTCTCAAAATCGGGTATTGCGAGATTTTGGGCGTGTATTTAGCGGTACGGGAGATCATAAAAAAACATTGGCCGCCATACTAATCCATCTCATTCAGATACTGCATAATCCCCATATAAATTGTCCAGGCTACCTGGTCCTGGTAATCCTGGCCGGTCAGCCGCTCCGCTTCTTCCCAGTTGGAGAGAAAGCCGCATTCCACGATGACGATGGGGCAGCTGGTATGTAATAAGAGATAATAGCTGTCGTTGGGCTTGATGACGCGCCGGTTTTCCTCTCCGAGAACAAAGTCGAACCGCTTCTGCACCAGCTCTGCCAGCCGCTGCCCCTTAAGAGAGCTTTTATAATAAAATACCTGGGCGCCCTTCACGCTTTCTTCGTGGTAGCTGTTCTGATGAATGCTGACTACCAGGTCGGCGCCGGACTGGTCGATAATCTCGCAGCGTTTGCGCATGTCGGCCTGTTTTTTGTTGCCGTCGCTGCTGGCGTAGAGTCCGTCGTCGCCCTCCCGGGTGAGGATGACGGTTACGCCGTCATTTTCCAGGTAGTACTGCAGTTTTTTGACGATTGCCAGGTTGATGTCTTTTTCCAGCGCTTTATTAATGCCGATTTTCCCAGGGTCATGGCCGCCGTGTCCCGCGTCCACCACAACCACGGGTCCTGTCTTGTTCTCGGGCGTGCCGACGGTCGGCCGGCTCTGGGTCATGTAGTGAGACACTGCCGTTACCAGCAGCAGCATGCAGATTCCCATTAAAAATTCTGTTCCGGTTTTGTTTTTCATGATATCCCTCGCCAGGCGGCAGTTTTGTGAGCCTGCCGCTCCATGAACGTTTTGCGGCTGTAAAGGCAGCCGTTTGATCGTCCGTTACGGAAGCTGATTTCTTTTCAATATATGTGACGGCGGCAGAAATAATAAATGAAATTCAGGTTCACGGTCAACTTTCTTTTCCGACTTTTTTTCTCGGTTCAGGATGGCATTGACTAAATTCGGCGGTTTGTCTATAATAAACCACATATTGCCGCCGGTGTGCTGATAAGTCAGGCAGAGAGGTTTTGGAAGTATATGAAGGTATGAATGTACTCCTGGAATCTGGCAGCGCCTGTTTTTGCGTCTGATTTTCCACCGGCAGCACACAAATTTATTCAATGTACGTTCCATGTACGCCTCATAAATTTGTACGCACCTGACAAAAAATCATCTTTGAAAATCAGGCACTGCGAGACGCCGAAATATATATGAGGGAAAGAGGGAAAACAGCGATGGATGGTGTAATGGATATTCTGATGGATACGATATGGGACAGCTTAAGGCTGATTCCTTTTCTTTTTCTGACCTATCTGGTAATGGAAGCGCTGGAGCACAAAGCGGGGGAGAAAGCCCGCCGGAGGATTCAGGGCGCCGGAAAGCTGGGGCCTTTGTGGGGCGCGGCCCTGGGTGTGATTCCTCACGGATTTTCGGCGGCGGCCTCGGGTCTGTATTTGGGACGGGTGATTACACTGGGCACGCTGATGTCCATTTATCTTTCCACTTCGGAGGAAATGCTGCCGGTGCTTCTGGCTGAGCAGGTGGAGCTCGGCGTGATTTTGAAGATTCTCGGACTGAAGATGCTGATCGGCATGATTTCCGGCTATCTGGTGGAATTTGTGTGCCGGAAAGTGCTGCGGCTTAACACTCATAAAATGGATATTCATGCCATCTGCGAGACGGAGCGCTGCGGCTGTGAGGGAGGGATTCTGAAATCTGCGGTCAGCCATACGGTGAAAATCTGTCTGTATATTTTTCTGGTGACCCTTGTGCTGAACGGGGTGATCGGACTGGCAGGCGAGGAACGGCTGGGGATGCTGTTCGTGGACCTGCCGCTGGTGGGAGAAATGACGGCGGCCCTGGTGGGCCTGATTCCCAACTGCGCATCCTCCGTGGTGATTACGGAGCTGTATCTGGACGGCGTCATCGGGACAAGCCAGCTGATGGCGGGACTGCTGGTGAATACGGGCGTGGGTATCCTGATTATTCTGCGTCAGGGGCAAAGTCGGAAGGAAAAACTGGGGATTATCGGAGCGCTGTATGGGATCGCGGTGTTTTGGGGCGTTGTGATCGGGGCGGCAGGCATCAGGTTTTAAGAAAGGTTATGCGTCCTGGGCTGTAAATTTGTGAGGGGTGATTTTTACCAATTCTTTATTCTTTCTGTGTTGGCCGATATACTTGACATTTGTAACACTTAACACTCATTTATGTATTTGACAAATTAAATAGGATGTCATATAATGTATTTAACAGGACAGCCGGAAGGTAGCGGCACTCTACCTATCCCGGCGAAAGTTATCAACTATATAAGAAATAGCCGTTCAGCTTTTGCAGAGATGGAACGGCTATTTCTTATTTTCCAGATTCAGAATGGCCACGATCAGTAAAGCAACGCTTACGATCAGACTTAATTCCTCATATGTACTCATAATAATCACCCCTTTCCGCAAGACTCGGAATAGGTGAGAGCACGTCCCCCGGTTGCCCGGTTAAATACACTATATTGTCATTGTACGTTATTTATAAATTGAATAAAATTTACCAGATTAACCACATGTCCCCCATCAAGCTTTGCGGGGGGACATGTGGTTAATCTGTTTGTCTAAGCGCTGTTTTTGTTCTTCGCTTATAACTTGAATATTTTCATCTAATAGCACTTTACAACTTTTTATAGATAACCACATTTGCGTATAAGCTCCTGGAAAGCCATTTTTAGTGGAAAGTCTTTTTTAATAGTTTCGATGGCCTGCCCCAAACTGTGGATTATTATGTCCATGCGGATTTTTTCTCCCAGCTGGTAACGGGTTTCCTGTGGGCTTTGTCCCTGGTAATCCTGGAATTCCCTGCAGCAGTATGGGAGCAGCCGCACAGCCGCGTAACTGATACAGATCAGGTTGGAAAGCCTTTCAATCCCTTTCACAGAGCGGACACGGATGTTCAGGCGGTTTCTAATGGGCAGATTGGCGCATACATAGAAAAGTGTATGGAGAAGGGCGTTTCACAGGGTACATTGTCTACTACGGTGAGGCATTTAAAAGTGTTCCTGCAGTATATTGCCGATGATTATGATGTTTCTTATGTCCTGCGTAAAGTACGTGTGCCTAAAATGCCTAAAAAGAACCTCCGGATTTATACGGATATGGAGATTGTCGTTATTTTCCAGAGTATCCGGGCGGCGTCGCCATGGCTCACATACCACAATTGCGCATTGGTGGCGTTGATGCTGGATTCAGGGTTACGGCAGGCGGAAGTGTGCGGCCTGCTTAAGAAAGATGTAAATTTTGATTCCAATATCCTGAAAGTATGTGGAAAAGGAAATAAAGAACATGTCGTTCCGCTGGGGCGTCTTGCCCGCTATTATCTGGAAGCCTATCAGGATGCCTGTCCTTATTCCGGTTCCGAACGTGTTTTTGTGGGAAGGCGGGGTCAGAATCTGACATGTGACGCGGTGAAGCACATGATCTCAAAACTGGCGGCGAAACTGCCGTTTGAATTTTCATCCCATAAGCTTCGCCATAACTTCGCTACGAATTACTGCCTTGACCGGTATGAACGGTATGGGCAGGTGGATATTTACCGGCTGATGATTTTAATGGGGCATGAGGATATTAACACGACTCGCCGTTATCTTCATTTCGCTAATCAGCTGATAGCGGTGAAAACCAATATTTCACATATTGATGGCATTCTGTTAAAGGATAGTGCGGCTGATGTTATTTAAAAAGCGTGCCAACATGGACCGCCATGGCACAGATAAATATTTAAAGTGATTTTTCTGATCGGAGAAATTATCTAACAATTCATTTTCAGTAACAGCTGATCGGCTTTGCTGAAGGTGAATTTATCAGAATTTATCAGACAATAGAAAGTGATTCCAATATCCGACACGGTATGCTATAATGGCTCTGTTACCGCCCCTATACTGGTACGGGAAGAGGGTGCGTCTGAATGGAGATATTCGTTTCTTTTATCCTTACTGTCATGTCAGGTGTGGTTTGCCACCTCATCTGCAAATGGTTAGACAGTAAGAAGAAGCGGTAATTAGCCTATGGCTCTAAGCCCTGCCATGTACCAAACGGGATTAGAAAAACCCTCGGACTAGCCCTCCGGGGGTTTTTCGGCGTTCTGAATGGATTGTTCGTTTCTTTTTGCCTACGGCCATTATAGCATACCCCGAAACCTATTTCAATATGCAATTTTTGTAAATCAGTTTTCCCTGAAACCACTTTCCTGCCCTGAATCCTGGTTCACCTGATTCGACTCCCCAAACCGTCGATTTTCATGTAGCAAAAAAGCCGAAAACCCGCATATCCGCTAAGCTTTCGACTTTCAATGCGCCTCCAGGGGTTCGAACCCTGGACACCCTGATTAAGAGTCAGGTGCTCTTCCAGCTGAGCTAGAGGCGCTTCTTGATGTTGTGCTGTTTTCTTTAGCACGTCGAATATTATATAACATTCCTGTGGGTTTGACAAGTCTTTTTTTGAAAAAATTTAAAATATTTTTACGAAAATATTCCAAAAGGTTTAAAAGTTACTTTTTCACCTAATGCTGCTGGTATCAATGCCAAAAAATATATTAAGAAAATATATGTTAAGAAAGAAAAAGCAGACACCGCCAATACACAGGGAATGATCCCATATTTGCAGTGCCTGTTTTTCTTAACGGCTATTTTTAAGCTCTTTCATAATGCGGTAATTTTTCATTATCCGGCGTATTCATTCATCTTCGCCGTCAGCGCAGCCTTAGGCAGCGCGCCTGCGGCGATCTCGGCCAGCTGTCCGCCTTTGAAAAATGCCAGGGTGGGAACTGCCTGTACCTGGAAGCGGGCGGCCAGGCTCATGGATTTGTCGATGTCGCATTTGCACACTTTTACCTTGCCCTCAAATTCGGCGGAGAGTTCTTCCAGCACAGGGGCCAGCATTTTGCAGGGGCCGCACCATTCCGCAAAAAAGTCTACCAGTACGGGGATATCGGATTCCAGCACTTCTTTTTGGAACGTATCTTCATTGATGATCATTGCCATAGTTATTTCCTCCTGATTCTGGTTCGACAGCCTCCTTTTCCAGCAGGGAAGGCTGTCAGTTTTACTTCTGTTTCTTGTTATTGTTGGATTTATCTAAACCTTTTAACAGGTTATCGATCTCGTCAAAGGATTTTTTCAGTTTCAACGCTTTTCGGTTTAATTCCGGGTTGCTTAAAGTGGCTTTTCCCACTGTGTCTTTCCAGGTTGATTTTCTGGCCATAGTCCCTTTGGACGGCATACCGGAGATCACAGACGCTGTTTGGGATGCGGCGTAATCATATGCGTAATCCGGTATCCGGTTTCATTCAATATTACTGTTATTATATGCGGCCAAAAGAAAATCATGTGCGCCTGTGCCGAGGGCTTTTGCGCGTCTGGCAGAAAGCGTTTTTCAAACACACGCTAAGGCCGCATGGCAATCAGCTTGCAGATCGGGTTGCCCAGGGCGGAAAATTTTTCCTCATATTCGGTCATAACATTTCCCTCGGCCATGGGACTGCGGTGCAGGTCGAAGGTGTGGCTCAGCAGTTTCCAGCCGGCTTCCTCCACGGATTCCAGGGAAAAATCAAATAAGGGGCGGTTGTCCGTTTTAAATTCCACAAGTCCTTCCGGTTTCAGAATCTGCCAATACAGGGTCAGAAAGGGGACGGAGGTCAGCCGTCTTTTCGTATGCCGGTCTTTGGGCCAGGGGTCCGAAAAGTTCAGATAGATGCCAGTAACCTCTCCGGGCGCGAAAATATCCGGAAGATTTTCCGCCTCCATGCGGATCAGACGCAGGTTGGGCAGCGGCTGCGCTTCCAGCTTCTCCAGCGCCCGCACCAGAACACTGGAATATTTTTCGATGCCGATATAATTAATCTGCGGATGGGAGGCGGCAAGCCGGGTGATAAACTTTCCCTTGCCCATGCCGATTTCGATATAGACAGGATTCTGATTTCCGAATTCCTTCTGCCAGCGTCCTTTTAACTCTCCTGGCGTCTCAAAGCAATAGCTGCTGGCCGCCAGCATCTCCCGGGAGCCGGGCACATTGCGCAGTCTCATAATGAATATTCCCTTCCCTTCGGTCTGCCGTCGATCGGGCAGACGGTTTTTCACTTCTTCATTTTACTATAATCTGGTCATTCTGTCAAAATACTGTTGTTATTGAAAAAAATAAAAAACAGATGTTTGGATTACTGTTCAGGCGCAGCTATTCTGTGAGATGTTTCATGTATGACATACATGAAATCCCGAGTTGTGTAAGCTCGAAATTATGCGGAATATTGAACGTTTCACGTTTCGGGACACGCACAACTTGAAATGCGCAACGAACTATGCTAAAATGCATTAGAACTGCGATTGGGCGTTCCTTTGCCGGGCGTCCGTGACGAAAAGGAGCTTTATATTGGATTCGAATAAAAGTATGGATACGGCGGCAGGCATTTTCTGCGCGCTGGCGCTGATACTGATCTGGCTGATCACTTCCGTGGAGGTCGTGGCCTACGGTATTCCCGGATATTATGAACATGAATACAGGAAATATCATGTGCTGGACGATGCCGGCATCGATATGACAATGGAGGATCTTCTGCAGGTGACGGATGAGATGATGGCCTACCTGCGGGGGAATCGGGAGGATCTGCATGTGACGACCGTGATCGGCGGGGAGTCCCGGGAGTTCTTTAATGAGCGGGAGATCGCCCATATGGAGGATGTGCGGGCGCTGTTTCTGAAAGGGCTGCTTGTGCGCCGGATTATGGCGGTGCTGGCGGTTTCACTGATCCTGTTTATGGCTTTGCGCAGAAAAAAAGATACGATCTATATCCTGGCCAGATCATTTCAGGCCGTAAGTGCCGTCCTGGCGGCCATAGCCCTGGCGCTCGGCGTGCTGATCTCCACGGATTTTACGAAATATTTCACCATATTTCATCAGATCTTTTTTGACAATGACCTGTGGATTCTGGACCCGGCCACCGATCTGCTGATCAATATCGTGCCGGAGCCGTTTTTCGTGGACACGGCCCTTTACATCGGGCTGATTTTCGCGGTGGCGCTGCTTGGCGTTCTGACGGCCAGCACTGTCTACTGCAAACGAAGAAAAGCTTTCCGGTAAAGCCCCTATGGTCATTGTGGGTTTTGATATTGTCAGGCTGCGGCTATTGCGGACCAAACGTCGTAAAAAGAAAACCTTTTGCATATAAATGGGACAGACCACAGCCGTCAAAGGAGTTGACAGATTATGAAAAGAAAATGGATACAGCTGCTTGCCGTATTGCTTGCCGTTCTTATATGCTTTCCGGTTATTCCCGCGTTTGTCTATGCGGAACCGTCGGAGAATGAAAGCGGACAGACAGAAACCGGAGAGGGCGAAGGAAGCCGTGAGGACGGCGAAAACAACCAGGAGACAGAAGAAAGCGGCGCCAGAGAGGGCGGCCCTGAAGGTCCGCAGGACGACACTCGCTATGTCACGGCGGAGAACTGGCCCCAGGCTCCTGTGGTGGAAGCGGAAGGAGCGGTTCTGATGGATGCCATCACGGGGACCGTGCTCTACGAAAAAAATGCCAATCATACTTATTACCCGGCCAGCATCACCAAGATTATGACCGGGCTTTTAGCGGCGGAACACTGTTCTCTGGACGAGGTGGTCACATACTCCCATGACGCGGTGTATACCGTTCCGGTCGGATACGCGAATATCGCCGCCGTCGAGGGGGAGCAGATGACGGTGGAGGACTGTATCTATGCCCTTCTCCTTCCCTCGGCCAACGATGCGGCCAATGCGCTGGGAGAGCATATTTCCGGTTCCATCGAAGCCTTTTCTCAGATGATGAATGAGCGGGCCGCCCAGCTGGGGGCGAAACACACCCATTTTGTCAATCCCAGCGGAATCCACAATGAGGAACACTGGACGACCCCCTATGATATGGCCATGATTATGAGAGGCTGCGCTCTGAACGAGACATTTATGCAGATCGATTCGGCCCAGACCTATGTGCTGCCTCCCACGCAGCTGCAGGAAGAGGAACGTCCCATGGCGAACCTGCACAGAATGCTGTTTCCTGCGAGGGAGGAATATTACGAGTATGTTCTGGGCGGCAAAACCGGCTATACGACGCCGGCGGGGAATACGCTGGTAACTTATGCGGAAAAAGGCGATATGAAGCTGGTC
Source organism: uncultured Lachnospiraceae bacterium (assembly GCA_910588405.1). Classification (GTDB taxonomy): domain Bacteria; phylum Bacillota; class Clostridia; order Lachnospirales; family Lachnospiraceae; genus Paralachnospira_A. Next base: position 15,773 of record CAJUPT010000017.1, read on the forward strand.
TGCGTCGTGATGCACAGTATGGACACGACCTATGAGGATACAAAGGTACTTTTGGAATATGGCTTTAATAATTTCAGAATGTATCAGCCCGCTCAGACGGACGACCGGTATACGCTGGAGTCCAACGGCTTTTTCGAGGACAGCATGGAGGAAGACCGCCAGGCCAGCATAGAATTCCAGGACGGGGGCTGGGTGATCCTTCCCCAGAACGTATCTTTTTTTGACACGGAGCCGGAGCTTACTTATGTCAACAACGAGGACAGCCAGTCGGACGTATTCGCGGATCTTACCTATTATTATCAGGGGATGGAAGTGGGGCAGGCCAGTCTGCGCCTGATTACCGCGGCGGACGAAGCCTTTGATTTTGATCAGCATCCGGCGGAGGGCCGGAGTGCGGGTCAGGTGGAATCCATTCCGGAGACGCTGGCCGGACAGAATGACAAGTCGGTGATTCTGATTAATGTGTGGTATGTGGCGGCGGGCGTGGGATTTGTCGTATTAAGCGTATTGTCCGTTGTGTTTATTAAAAAATTCAACAGTGAGAGAAATCAGAATATCCGCCTGTACCGGAAGCGGAGAAAGTTTAAATTCAAATCTGATAAAAAACTGAAATTTTGACCGGTAATTTTGGCAGTTGACAAATGTCATACAGATGGTATAATATTTCAGTAGACTAATAGAGTAAAGTTATCAAAAGCGATAACCCCAAAGGAGTTATCGCTTTTTGAATATCACAGGGCAGGCGTCCGTTCGGAGCGTCTTTCCTGTGGAAACTTTTTATTTTTTTGAAGGAGGAAAGTTATGAAAAAATTAGCAGCATTACTTCTGGCTGTGGTTATGGTATTTTCCCTGACCGCCTGCGGAAGCAAAGACGACGGAAACAAAGGAACCACTGCGGCGCCTGCCGGTGACACCACTGCGGCGGCGGGAGATGAGACGGCCGCTTCCGCGGAAACCGAAGGGACGACTGCCGCGGCTGCTGCGAACGGCGAGGGCAAAACCTATGTGATCGCTACCGACACCACATTCGCGCCCTTCGAGTTCGAGAATGATAACGGCGAGATGGTAGGCATCGACCTGGATCTGCTGGCGGCCATCGCTGAGGATCAGGGCTTTGAGTATGAATTACAGGTAGTAGGCTTTAACGCGGCCGTGACGGCTCTGGAGTCCGGCGAGGTGGACGCTGTGATTGCGGGTATGTCCATCACGGAGAAGAGAGAGAAGTTGTATGACTTCTCCGAGCCTTACTTTGATTCCGGCGTAGGTATGGCAGTGGCCGCCGATTCCGAGATCGCTTCCTATGAGGATCTGAAGGGTCAGCAGGTAGCCGCAAAGATCGGTACCGAGGGCTGTACCTTCGCGGAGAGCATCGCGGATCAGTACGGTTTTACGATTGCCCAGTTTGAGCAGTCAGCGGAAATGTATCAGGACGTGCTGTCCGGTACCAGCGTGGCGTGCTTTGACGACTATCCGGTGCTGGGTTATGAGATTTCCAGGGGCACCGAGCTGAAGCTGCCTCTGCCCATGGAGCAGGGTTCTTCCTACGGCTTTGCCGTATTAAAGGGCGAGAATGCGGAGCTGCTGGAGATGTTCGACAAAGGGTTGGCGAACCTGAAGGCAAGCGGCAAGTATGACGAGATCGTAAATACTTACGTGGCCACCGGTTCCGCGGATGACGCGGAGACGGAGAGCGCGGCAGAGACAGAAAGCGCGGCGGAGACAGAAAGCGCTGCTGCGGCGGAATAAGACAGCGGGTAAAGCCGGCAGAACAGGCTTTCAGCGCTTGCGGTGATCATAAAGCAGTAACGAACAGGTTCTGCATATCAGCTGCCTGCAGGGGTCATAGCCTGCAGGCAGATTTATAAAACGTACTTGCGGAATGCCATAAAATCAGGTTTTTGAGACGCTGTCCCTACAGACGCAGCGGGATTTCGGAAGTATGGGGAATCGGAAAATAGATAAAGATCGTAAAAAGGGGTGGAGCTATGGAATTTCTGGATGTATTAACTTCAAGTGTGAACACATTTATTCCGGCCCTGGGACAGACCGTGCGGCTGGCGATCGTGGTGCTGATTGTGGCTACGGTTTTGGGGGTTATTTTCGGACTGTTTACGGTGTCGAATATTAAGGTGTTGGAGCTGATCTCAAAAATTTATATCGGGATTATCAGAGGAACGCCGCTTCTGGTTCAGACCTTTATCATTTACTATGGGCTGGCCCAGTCCCTCAGGCCGCTGGGCTTTCAGTGGAAGGATATCGGCGGTCCTTTTACGGCGGGTATCGTGGCGCTGAGTCTGAACGCGGGCGCTTATATGGCGGAGATCGTCAGAGGCGGGATCGAGGCGGTGGACGTAGGCCAGATGGAGGCGGCCAGAAGCTTAGGGCTTTCTTACGGCAAGGCCATGCAGAAGATTATATTGCCTCAGGCGTTTTTCACCATGCTTCCGGCGATTATCAACCAGTTTATTATCACGTTGAAGGACACCTCTCTGATTTCCATTATCGGAATCCGCGAGCTGACCCAGAACGGTAAGATTTTGACGTCAAACGCGGTGGCAAAGTCCATGCCTATCTGGCTGGTGGTAGCCTTTTATTATCTGGTGATCTGCACCCTGCTTTCTCAGATTGCCAAGATTGTGGAAAGGAAGGTGTCGCATCGTGGAAAATAAAAATATCGCGGACAGACCGGTTAAAATTTCCGTGAAAAATCTGAACAAATGCTTTGGTGAGCTGGAAGTGCTGAAGGATATGAGCGTGGAGGTTCATGAGGGCGAGGTGGTCTGCCTGATCGGTCCTTCCGGCTCCGGAAAAAGCACGTTCCTGCGCTGCCTGAACCGGCTGGAGGCGGCCAACGGCGGCACGATCACTGTGGACGGACAGAACATAACGGATAAGAAAATCAATATCAATAAGGTCAGGGAGAACATCGGCATGGTATTCCAGCATTTTAACCTGTTCTCCAACCTGAATATTCTGAATAATATCACGCTGGCTCCCGTGGAGCTGAAACTGATGAGCAAAGAAGAGGCCCGAAAAAAAGCCATGGAGCTTCTGGAACGGGTGGGGCTTGCGGATAAGGCGGACGCTTACCCGGCACAGCTCTCAGGCGGTCAGAAGCAGCGGTGCGCCATCGCCCGTTCCCTGGCGATGTCTCCCGACGTGATGCTGTTCGACGAGCCCACATCGGCCCTTGACCCTGAGATGGTGGGCGAGGTGCTGGACGTGATGAAGGTGCTGGCGAAGGAAGGTATGACCATGATTATCGTTACCCATGAGATGGGCTTTGCCAGAGAGGTGGCGGACCGGATTATCTTTATGGACGGCGGTTATATCGTGGAGGAAGGGACGCCGGATGAGATTTTCAATCATGCGAAGGAAGCACGGACCATCAGCTTCCTGAATAAAGTGCTATAATCTTATAATACAGATTTCAGGACATATGTGGTTTGCAGTAATTTTTGCATGTTTTCATTATTTTATATAATGAAATGGATATTTAGAAGCATATCAGAAGGTTTTGACGGTGTTATTTTTCATTTGGATATGCTGATAGAAGATAGAATATGATAGCTTTGGGTTTTGAGGCAGGGGTGAGACAGCTATGAAACCAGTCATCGGGGTAATCCCTTTATTTGACGAGGAAAAGGACAGCATATGGATGGTGCCGGGATATATGGAAGGCATCCGGTCTGCCGGAGGGCTTCCGGTGATTCTGCCGTTAAAGGCGGATGAGGAGACGATCGCCCAGGCTTGCGGGCTGTGCGACGGATTCCTTTTTACGGGCGGGCATGATGTGGACCCGGCTTTGTACGGAGCGGAAAAGGGACCTCACTGCGGTCCGGCGAACCATGACAGGGATGTTTTGGAGAAAGCGGTTTTTGCATATGCGCTGGAAAAGGACCTGCCCGTATTTGGCATCTGCCGGGGGATTCAGCTGATTAACGTCCTTTGCGGCGGCACGCTGTATCAGGATATTCCCACGGAATACCAGGCGGAGGGCAAAGTGGAGCATCATATGAGTCCCCCTTACAACGTTCCCTGCCATCGGGTGGAGATTTTGGAGGATACACCGTTGTTTCGGCTTCTGGGCAAAGCGGAACTGGCGGTAAACAGCTATCATCATCAGGCGGTGAAAGAGCTGGCTTCGGTTTTGCGACCCATGGCTGTCTCGGAGGATGGTCTGACGGAAGCACTCTATATGCCTGAAAAACGGTTTATCCAGGCGGTACAGTGGCATCCGGAGTTCTGTGATCGTACGGATAAGGATGCGAAAAGGCTGTTCGAAAGTTTTGTGGAGGCATGTAAGCCCCTATGAGCCGTGGTCAGAAGAAAACAGACTGAAAAACATGGGAACGCAGAGATGGAGAGTGTTATGGGTAGTAAACTGATTATTACAATCGGCCGTGAGTTCGGCGCGGAAGGACATGAAATCGGAAATGAGCTGGCGGAGCGCATCGGCTTCGGCCTTTATGACAAGGATATGCTGGCATTGGCGGCGGAGAAAAGCGGCATCGACGTGAAGGTGCTGGCGCCGGCGGACGAGAGCTATTACGGCCATGCCCTGAGCCCCTATCTGACTATCGGCCGTCTGAGTCCTTCCATGGGAGATAAGCTGTTTCAGCTGCAGACGGAGATTATCCGGGATCTGGCAGCCAAGGGGTCCTGCATTATTATCGGACGGCTGGCTGACTTTATTCTCAGGGACAACCCCAACTGCATTAAAGTATTTATCTATGCGCCGTTTGAGAAGCGGGTGGAGATTATCAAAAACAAGCACGATATCTCAGAAGGCGAGGCCAAAAAGCTGGTAAAAAAGATGGATGCGGCCAGAAGAGAATATTACACCTACTATTCCAACGGAAAATGGGATAGGAAAGAGGGGAAAGATATCCTGTTAAACAGAGCTACCTTCGGGGTGAAGGGCTGCGTGGATATTTTAGAGGCCATGGCCAAAGCCAGAATATAGCATAAATGTAAATTACAGGCGGTTAATCTGTTATGAAAACAGAGGAACCGCTTTTTTTATATCATAGGAAAGTTCGACGAACTTCCCTATGATATAAAAAGCCCTCCGGGCAGGATCGCACTGCGGCGGAAAGGTAAAATGTCGCCAGGACGACCCGCCGCAGGCGGAGAATCTGCCAAAGGCAGATTCTTATTCATATCATTAGCAAATTGCTCAAATTGGGACATCCTTGTACTTGATTTTCTGTTGTTTCTGCTTTAAAATATATAAAATATGGGAGTGTATGAAATCCCAAGATCAGACTTAGGAGGGCAGCCGTATGCGCAAACGTATTTTGATAGTAGATGATGATGCCATGAACTTGAAGAGAACGCAGATGATTCTGAAGAAGGAGTACAATGTGCTTCTCGCAGAATCGGGAAACGAGGCGCTTCTCAAACTTAGGAATGAAAAAATTGATCTGATTCTTTTGGACATAGCTATGCCGGTTATGGACGGCCTGGAAACCTTTAAACGGATGAAAGAGGCTTCTATCGATATACCTGTTATTTTTTTAACGGCTTCCGGATATGAAGAGGATGTGCGGACCGCTATCAGCTTGGGGGCAGTGAATTATCTGAAGAAACCGTTTTTCCCGGATGAACTGCTGAAACGGGTTGCGCTGGGGTTGGAGGAGCAATGAGAACAAAAGAGGAGACTAGTATCCAGCTGCTTCTGGCTAGTATTGTCACGATGTTTGGCGTGATGCTGATTCTGGTCACAGTTGCTATGTCTTGGGAGCTGTGGATGGTTCCCGTTATATTAATTGGCAATACTATGGTGTGGTGCCTGCATATCGGAAGGGCGGGTTCCGCAACTTTTTATGAAAACCTGTGCGCAGGGCTTTTAATGGTGGGATTTTTTTTCTTCAGCGTACATAAAGCGACTCTTTTTGAAATGCCTGCTGTGGCCTGTATGTTGATTCTGGTTTTTTCTATGTTTAACAAAAAGCGGCTGTTGTATATGACAGCCTCCTTATATGTATTGGTTTTGCTGTACCACTTTTTTCTCCTGCGGACAATCACCTACGATATGGGCGCACAGGAGTTGGTGCGCTTAGGGCTTGGGGGCACAGTGGTGCTTGGCGCGCTGATTATTGCGGTTTACCGGATTAACAGAAGGAGGGAAATCAGAAAGCAGTATGACAGTACCCTTGTTCTGCTGGAAGAATCAGGAAAGCAAAATGCTGAGTTTTTGTCTAATGTATCTCACGAGCTGAGAACGCCGATCAATATGGTGCTTGGGATCAGCGATGTCATATTGGAGAAAGAAATTTGTCCGGAGCTGCGGTCAGATTTGGAGTCGATCAAGATGGCGGGCAAGCGTCTGTCCAACCAGATTAATAATATGCTGGACTACACGGAGATTGTGGAGGGAACGTTGATTCCGGCGAGGGAACCCTATATGATCACTTCTCTGTTGAATGATATCATTACGATGACAGCCATGCAGGGCGGTAAACACGATTTGGAAATGGTTTTCGATCTGGACCCTATGATGCCGGCGGTTCTGGTGGGCGATGTGGAGAAAATATCTCATGTCATGAAGATTCTTCTGGACAATTCCATAAAGTTTACGGAAAATGGCGGCATTAATGTCTGTGTGAACGTCCGGCAGGAGAGCTATGGCGTAAACTTGATTATAGATGTTTGCGATACCGGGATCGGTATGACAAATTCTCAGCTTACGCAGATGTGCGATGATTTCTATCAGGCGGATTCCGGAAGCGGCCGTTTTGCCGGCGGACTGGGGCTGGGGCTTCCTATCGCCAGGGGCCTGCTTCACGCCATGGGCGGGTTTATACATTTTGACAGTAAAGAGCAGGAGGGTCTTAGAACCCGGATTACCATTCCTCAGGGGGTAAAGGATGACAGTCCGGCCTTGACGATTTCTCATCCGGAGCGGCTGTGCATTGCCTGCTATTTCCGTCCGGAGCGATACAACAGCGAGGAAGTCCGCGGATATTATGACAATATGATTCTGCATATGGTGGAAGGGCTTGGAATCGAGGGCTATCAGGTCCATAATTTTGAGGGGCTGCAAAAGGTGCTGGACAATCACAGCGTAACCCATTTGTTTATCGCCCAGTCCGAGTATGAAGAAAATAGTTTTTATTACGAAGAATTGGGTTGCACTCTTCCGGTGGTTGTGATCGCTGAGCGTGATTTTCTGATGAGCAGGGACAGCCGGCTTATGGTAATCCGTAAGCCGTTTTTTGCCCTTTCTGTTGTAAATCTGTTAAACGGCATGATCGGAGAAAACGAGTTCAAAGAAGCCCAGGCCGCAGGCCGTAAGCCTTTCTCCTGTGAGAGCGTCCATGTGTTGGCTGTGGATGATGAGGAGATGAATCTGGTGGTGGCCAAGGGCGTTTTGGGCAGCTATGGAATACAGGTGGATACCTGCCTGAGCGGAAAAGAGGCGGTGGAGCGATGCGCCTGTACTCGGTATGACATTGTTTTTCTGGATCATATGATGCCAGGCTTTGACGGCGTGGAAACGCTGAAACGGATTCGCGAGCTCAATAATGGAATGTATAAGGAGCTGCCGATTATTGCCCTGACTGCAAATACCATCAGCGGAGCAAGAGAAATGTTTCGCCATGAGGGCTTTACGGAGTTTATTCCGAAGCCAATTGAGCGGGCTGTTTTGGAGCGAGTGCTGCGCCGGGTGCTGCCGGATGAAAGCGTGCAATATGCGGAGACGCCGGAGAAAGAAGTTTGGTCTGAGAAGGAATCAGATTCGCAGAAGGAAAGGGCGCAGGATGGACGAGGGTCAGAAGCGGCAAGGAAAGGCGCGGATAGCCCGGGCGCAGCGGCGATACCTAATCGGCCTTCTATTTTGAGGCGCAAAAGGAAAAAGAAGAAAAACAATCTGAATTCGGACAATATTTCGCCGAATGAGGCTGTTCTGGCACAGGATGAACCGGAAAAAGAGGTTCTAGAAAAGGATGGGCCAGGAAAGGCTGTTCCAAATATAGATGAAATCATTCCGGAGGAGGCGGCGCCAAAGAACCCGTCAGAAGAGGATATTGCTGGGGAGACGGTTTCTGCGGAATTATCTCCGGACAAAGCAGAGAAAATATGCGAAATAAACGAAACAGATGAGACAGACGTGGCAGACAAAACGGATGAGACGGACGAAGCAGACGAAGTGTATGAGACGGACGAAGCGGATGAGGCGTACGAGACAGGGGAAACGGATGAGACGGACGAAGCAGACGAAACGGACGAGACAGATGAAGATCAAATAGATGAAATTGAAGACGAATATGAATACGATGAGTCTGCTGTGGGAAATCGCCCTGCTTTTTCGTTTGTGCCCCTTGCCCGAATTGGTGTCAATATACAGTTGGGACTGGATTATTGCTGCGGAGAAGATGATTTTTATCTGGAAATGCTGCAGATGTTCTATTCTCAGGCAGAGGAAAAGAAAATGGAGCTGGAGTCCCTGTATGAAAGCGCCAATGTGGAGGACTACACGGTGAAGGTTCACGCGCTGAAAAGCACATCCATGACCATCGGCGCGGAGACGCTGGCGGAACAGGCAAGGCTGTTAGAGCAGGCCGGAAAGAAAAAGAATATGGAATACATTCGGCACGGCCACCCCATACTGCTTCGTTTGTACGATGAGGTCTGTGAGGCCATTGCCAGGTTATAAAGGAGGAACAGGAGGGAGTATGAGGTGTTGAAAAAGTGGTCTGACATTATTTTTAATCATAAAATCAGCCTGAGGGAACGTATGTTCCGCGTGGCCGCAAGCATCTGCATGGTCGCTCTGCTGATCATACTGCCTATGGGGAGAAACCTGATCAATCTGGGAATTCTGGCGATCAGTCTTATTGGTATGACATTGATCGTGAAAGTCAGTATTCGGAAGGAGTGCATTGACGCAGGAGCCACGGCTATTGCGCTGCTGCTGCTTTTGCTTTTTCCGATCAGCTTTTTCTCGGCAGGCGGATTTTATAGCGGGATGCCAGAGTGGTTTGTGCTCTGCTTCGTCTATATCAGCATTACTTTGGAGGGAAGTCGAAAGCGTTTTTTTTTCCTGCTTTGTATGGCGGAGACGTTTTGCTGTTATTATGTGGCCTTTTATTTCCCGGAGTATGTGGCTCAGAATACGGCCGGTCGTTCATTTTTCGATTCGGCGTTTTCGGTGGTGCTGGTAGGACTCTTGATCAGTATCCTGATGTCTTTGCTGAGCAGGCTCTATGAAGAGGAAAACGAGCTGGCCATACAGCAGAAGAAGGAGATCGAGGAACTGAATAAGGCGGAAAATAATTTTTTCACCAGTATGAGTCATGAGATCCGTACGCCGATCAATACGATTATCGGGTTAAATGAAATTATTTTGCGGGGCGATATTCCCGAGGACGTGGCCGAGAACGCAAAAAATATTCAGAGTGCCAGTAAAATCCTGTTGACACTGATTAACGATATTTTAGATTTGTCCAAAATCAAATCCGGGAGTATGGAAATTATCAGCGTCTCCTATGAGACAGGCGCTATGTTCTCTGAGATTGTCAATATGATCTGGGTGAAAGCGAAGGAAAAGGGGCTGGAATTCCGTCTCCATGTGGACCCTTCGATTCCCAGTATGCTCTGCGGCGATGAGGTGCGCATCAAGCAGATTTTGATTAATCTGCTGAATAATGCGGTTAAATATACCAGCGAAGGCTCAGTTACCCTTTCCATTCGGTGCGAACGGCTGTCATTAAATCGGGTACGTGTCTGGTATTCGGTGGAGGATACGGGCCAGGGCGTAAAAAAGGAAAATATTCCTTATATTTTTAACGCGTTTAAACGGGTGGACGAAGAGAAAAACCGCCATATCGAGGGAACCGGCCTGGGACTCAGCATCGTGCATCAGCTGGTGGAGCTGATGGGAGGAGAGATTAGCGTCAACAGCGTTTATACCAAAGGCTCTACCTTTCTTGTGATGCTGGAGCAGGATATTGTGGATGTGAAAGAACTGGGAACCTTTACACTGGAATCCCGGGTAAGCGCCGGCAAGGGAGAACAGTACCGGCAGAGCTTTGAGGCGCCGGAGGCTCATATCCTGGTAGTGGATGATAATGAGATGAATCTGATGGTGGTGCGGAAACTGCTGACGGAGACAAAAATTCAGATCGATACGGTACTGAGCGCCGCCGAATGCCTGCGGTTGACGCAGACGCAGCATTATGACGCGATCCTGATGGATCATCTGATGCCGGAAATGGACGGAATTCAGTGTCTTCATGCCTTGCGTAATCAGCCAGGCGGTTTGTGTCGGGATGTGCCGGTGATCGCGCTGACGGCCAATGCAGGGAGCGATAACCAGCAGATTTATCGAAAGGAGGGCTTCAGCGGCTACTTGGCCAAACCGGTCAGCGGCGCTTTACTGGAGGCAAGTGTGCTGAGCATTTTGCCGAAAAAGCTGGTAAAACTTAGCGAGGAGGCCATCCAGTCGGAGATCGGAAAAGACGTACTGATTTTCGAGCAGACACAAAGACGTTCTTTGATGATCACGACGGACAGTGTCTGCGATCTGCCGGAGGCGCTGATAAAGGAATTTGGTATTTCCGTATGCCCTTATTATATCCGTACGGATCAAGGACGCTTTCTGGATGAACAGGAGCTGAGAGCAGATGAGCTGCTGTCTCATATCGAGGCAGGAAATGACGGTTATTCTCAGCCGCCGGATGTGGAGGATTATGAGAGATTTTTTGCCGAAAGGCTGACAGAGGCCCAGAACGTGATACATATCGCTATGGCCAGGCATGCCAGTCAGGGGTATGCCAATGCCGTGGAAGCGGCAAAATCCTTTGAGAATGTCACGGTACTGGATTCCGGCCATCTTTCCAGCAGCATGGGGCTGGTGGTGCTCTATGCCGCTTCCATGGCGGAAAATCATATGGCGAAAACAGAGATCATCAGAACCGTGAAAAAGCTGCAGCGTTATATATCATCCGCCTTTATTATCGACAGCACCCATATGATGTGCCGGGCAGGACATATTTCCAAGCGGGTACAGGCAATCTGCGATGCGCTGCTCCTGCATCCGATCATAATGCTTCGGAACAGTAAGATGGTGGTAAGCGGTGTGGAGATGGGTAGTTTTCTTCATGTGGCAAGACGTTATATCCGCAAGGTATTTGCGAATACGAGAAATATTGATAAACGCATTCTGTTTATCACTTATTCCGGAATGGAGGGGGAAAGCATCAGGCTGGTACAGGACCTGGTGCGGCAGTACTGCCCCTTTGAGCGTGTTTATGTACAGAAAGCGTCCTCTTCCATTACCTGTAATTGCGGCCCGAGATCCTTTGGACTGCTGTTTATGAGAGTTAATGGAGTGGAGGTTTCTTTTTCCGAGGCGTCGAGGCCCCAAGCTGTCGAATAATGGGCTGTATGGGGTGTTGGTCCAAGGAGTGTCGATGGATGGCAGGGATGCGGAAAAACTAGAAAAAAGTATAAAATTGACAGTCTCTGACGGCGCATGATATGATGGAGACATCATATATGAGGGTTAAGATACCAGATACTATACTTACAAAAAGGAGGTTAAACTGCAAATGTCAAAGCTTACGCCAAAAGAAAATTATATGCGTATGGCAAGAGGAGAGATGCCTGAGAGCATTCCGGTGTACGGGTATGCGAAGATGGGCGACAAGGACCCGGACACGGTGCTGCTGGCGCCCTCCTGTCTGGGCACATACAGAGGACCCCAGGGCGGTGTGGACCCGTTCGGCGTTAGGTATGTTGCGAATGAGGAGACCGGCTTTGCGTCCATGCCGGATACCAGCTTTCATATTCTGGACGATATCACCAAGTGGCGGGATGTGATTAAGAAACCGGATTTCTCCGATGTGGACTGGGAGACAATGGCGAAAAAAGACATCGAGGCACTGGGGATTGACAGGGAAAAGACTGCAATTATGGGGTGCTCCCTCTGTGAATTTTTCCAGCCCCTGATGGGTATGATGGGGTTTGTGGAAGGATTGTGCGCCATTGCTGAGGAGCCGGACGAGGTGGCCGAGCTTTTTGATATGATGTGCGATGTGGCTGTGGAGCTGACCAAAAAGATGCTCTATTATTATAAGCCGGATATCTGGAACTTTGGCGACGACTCCGCTACGAAGCTGAATCCTTTTATCTCACCAAAGCAGTTCCGGGAGCTTTTGGTTCCCCGTTATAAGAGAGTGACGGATATTGTCAGGGAATACGACATACCCATCGATTACCATAACTGCGGACGCTGTGAGGATTTCCTGGATGATATGGTAAATGTCTGTGGTATCAGCATATGGAATCCTGCCCAGACCACCAATGACCTGCTGGCCGTGAAGAAAAAATTTGGCAGAAAGCTGGCGGTTGTAGGCGGATACGATTTCGTGATGCCTGTTACTTATCCGGACGTGGACGAGGAATATGTGAGAAGTTCCGTGCGGGAGGCCATCGATCGATATGCGCCCGGCGGCGGTTATGGCTTCTGCGGCGGCGTTCCGGGAAGAATCGACGATCCGGCGGTTATGAAAATCAATATGTGGATTGCCGACGAAGTGGAGACATATGGAAAAGACTATTACCTGCGGTAATGCGGTCCTTTTCTTGTAGAAACTGCAAGAATGCGCCCCTTCGAAAGAGACGATATCAGGAGTATTTCGTGTCCTTCGGAGGGGTGTTTGCGTCGTGAAAATTCCACAATCCTTCATTGACAGTTTGCTGTTTTTTATGTTACTATTATATAACAATATAACATATTTATATTAGAAAAATGTATAAAAATACAAGATAAATAGAGATAACTATACAGGAAGGGAGTCTGCATAATGGATCTGTACAGTATCGGTGAGATGGTGATTGACTTTACGCCTGGCAGGGAGCCTGCCAGTTATATCAGAAATCCCGGCGGAGCGCCTGCGAATGTGGCGATTGCCATGGCGAAAAACGGTTTGGAGACGGGAATGTGCTGCTCTTTGGGAGACGATGATTTCGGGCGGTTTCTGAAAGAAACCCTGGAGGCGCACAAGGTGCGCTGCATCATCCCCAAGCTGTGTGAGGAGGCGGTTACTACCATGGCTTTTGTAACCCTTTCCCCGGATGGCGACCGTTCCTTTACCTTTGCCAGAAAGCCCGGCGCAGATATGTTTATCCGTGAGGAGGATGTGCGCGAGGAGGATATTAAAGACAGTGTAATGATCCATGCCGGCTCCTGTTCTATGTCTGCGTCTCCGGCGGCGGAGGCTACGGTCCGCGCACTGCGGCTGGGCCGGGAGATGGGAAAGCTGGTCAGCTTTGACGTGAATTATCGGGATGTGATGTGGAAAGGGGACCAGGACGCCTGTGCGGCGAAAGTGATGGAGGTCCTGCCCTATGTGGATCTGGTGAAGATTTCCGACGCGGAGGCGGGGATGCTTGGCGGTGAGGCGAATATTCCCGAAGTGATGAAGCGGTTTGGGCTGACCGTGGTGGTGGAGACTATGGGCGGCGACGGCGCGAAGTGCTATTTTAACGATAAGGTGCTGTTTGGCGCTGCTGTTAAGGGAAACTGCGTGGACGCCACAGGCGCCGGAGACGCCTTCTGGGGAGGCTTTTTGTCCTATCTGCGGCTTCAGGACATCTCGGAGGCCGGACAGCTTACGGAAGAGATCCTGACAGCGGCTCTGGCTTATGGTAACGCGGCAGGCGGAATTTGCGTGCAGGGGATGGGAGCGATTCCTTCCTTGCCTACCAGACAGCAGATCGAGGCGCAGCTGGCGGCGAACTGATATTATATTGTTGATTTATTATAGAAAGGTACCATACGTATATGGATAATATTTGGAACAGCCCCTGCGTGTTTACCCCCTCTCTGATCTGTCTGGATCTGTGCAATCTGGAGCGGGACGTCAAGGTGCTGGAGCAGAATCAGATTAGGATGCTTCATGTGGATATTCTGGACGGGCATTTCAGTCCCAGTATGCCACTGGGACTGGATACGGTACGTCAGCTCCGGGATAAGACGGATCTTCCCTTTGACTGCCATGTGATGGTGACGGAGCAGGATTATTTTATAGACGAGCTTTTGGATATCGGCGTACAGCAGATTGTGTTTCACGCTGAGACCGAGCCCCATATCGACGGGATGTTAAACCGCGTTCACGCCAGAAACGTGAGGGCGGGCGTGGCCCTGCGGCCTGCTACGCCACTGTCAGCATTAGATTATGTGCTGGAAAAATGCGATACGGTGCTTCTGATGCTGATTAATCCGGGCTATGCCTTTGTAAAAGGGGAAAAGCAGGTGGCCTATGCGGACCGGAAGATCAGAGAGCTGCGGCAGATGATCGACGGCCGGGGGTTGGACACGAAGATCGAGCTGGACGGCCGGATTTCCCCGGATAATATCCGTACTTACGGGAAGGATACGGCGGATTACTTTGTGGTGGGCAGCACCTGTATCAAGCGGGATCGTCTGGGGGAGAGCCTGCAGGAATTAAACCGGCTGCGGGGCGATGTACTGGGCGTTTAAGAGCGAAATCCTGCGCAAAATGGCAGAGTTGATGTTCCGGCCTGCCCGGATCAGGAATTTGTTATTAAAAATTTTGTAAAAACTAAATAAGTTTTGGCTCTGAAAAATAAGATAAGTTTTGGTTCTGACTGAACTAAAATCTGTTGTGGTTTACAGTCAGATCGGGAGGCGATGAAGATGAGCAATGAATTTGCGAAACAGTACCAGGCGGACTGTGCCGCTGTTTTAGACGAGCTGGGCCGGACGCTCGCCAGTATCGATCCGGCGTCACTGGAACGTCTGGCAGACGAGATATTGAAAGCGGAGCAGGTATTTTTTGTCGGCGTGGGCAGGGTTCTGTTAAGCTTGCAGTCGGTGTGCAAGCGGCTGGCCCATCTGGGAATTAAAGCTCACTATGTGGGGGAGATTACGGAACCGGCCATAACAAAGGATGACCTTCTGATTGTGGGCTCCGGTTCGGGCGCATCCCTGTTTCCTCTGGGGATCGCGAAAAAGGCCCGCAGCGCCGTGGACTGCCGGATCGTACATATCGGTTCCAATCCAAACAGCGAGATGAAGAAGATCTGTGACTTTATGGTCCGGATTCCTGTCCGCACCAAGTTTTATCTGGAAGACGAGATCGATTCCTGCCAGCCGATGACTTCGCTGTTTGAGCAGTCGCTGCTGTTGGTGGGGGATATTCTGGCGAAGATGATCATCGAACGGCAGAACCTGGATATGAAGGGGCTGTGGCAGTACCATGCCAATTTAGAGTGAGCAGGGTAGTTTGAAGAAACGGCGGCCATGTGAAATGTCCTATTGACAGCTGGTATATACGCCGGAAAAGAGGAAACGATGAAAAAAGAGGAATTGCTCAGGCGGGTGGGCAGCATGCAGCAGCTGGCATATGTTCGTCCCGTTACATATAGCGAGGGGCGCGCTTCGGGCCTGAAAGCTTATGAAGTGAAAAACGGCCCGTTACATTATAAAGTGCTTGCGGACAAATGCCTGGATGTGGAGGAGTTCACTTATAAAGGTGTTGGATTTAACTTCCTTTCCAAACCCGGGCTGCAGGGCCGGAATCACTATGACACGAATGGTCAGGAAGCCCAGCGAAGCATTATGGGCGGTCTGTTCTTTACCGCCGGGCTGGAAAATATCTGCGCGCCCTGCCGTTTAAATGAAAAGGATTACCCCATGCACGGCAGAATCCGTACCACGCCGGCAGAGCATTTGCAGGCGGACGGCGTATGGGAGGAAGCTGACTATGTGCTGCGGGTAAGCGGCGAGATGCGGGAGGCGGAGCTGTTTGGGGAGAATATGGTCCTGCGCCGCAGCATCGAGACCCGGTATGGGGAGGCGTCCGTTACGGTGACGGACAGAATCGAAAACCAGTCTTACCGCCCTGAACCGCTGATGCTGCTCTACCATATTAATATCGGTTATCCGCTGCTGGACGAGGGAACAGAACTGCTGGCGCCTACCCGTTCCGTAAAAGCAAGGGACAAGGCTTCGGAAGGTCATGAATCCGGCTGGAACCGGATGGACGGGCCGAAGGACAATGAACCGGAATATGTGTTTATCCATGATCTGGCCAGGACAAAGGGCGACCGGACCCTGGTCTGCGTGCTGAACGAGAAGCTTTCTCTGGGGCTTCGGCTGGAATTTTCCTGTAAGAACCTGCCTTACTTTATGGAGTGGAAATCCACGGCGTCAGGAGATTACGTGCTGGGGCTGGAGCCTGCGAATTCCAGCGTTTACGGCAGGCCGTTCCATGAAACGGAAGGGACGCTGCATCATCTGCCGCCCTTCGGCACGGAAACCAATGTGCTGAAATTTTCCGTTCTGGACGGAACGGAGGCGCTTGCGGCCGCCAGAAAAGAAGTGGCGGATATTCTGGCGCAAAAGTAGTGTCAAAAAAATAATAAAAAATGATATATCGTTTGGGAAAGGAGATTCTTTCATGAAACGCTCTGAAATTAACGCAATCATCAAAGAGTTTGAAGCAATGCTGGCGGAGTACCGTTTTGCCCTGCCGCCCTTCTTAAGCTTTACGCCGGAGGAATGGGAGGAAAAAGGCCACGAGTATGACGAGATCCGGGACAATGCCCTTGGCTGGGACGTTACCGACTACGGCGAGGGGCATTATGATACGCTGGGGCTGGCGCTGATCACCATCCGCAACGGGAACGTACATAATGACAAGTACACAAAGACTTACGCCGAGAAGATTATGATGCTCCGGCCGGGGCAGGTTTCCCCCAACCATTTCCACTGGAACAAGATGGAGGATATCATCAACCGGGGCGGCGGAAATATCATTTTCCAGCTTTGGAATGCGACGAAGGATGAGGGGCTGGCGGACACAGATGTGGAGATCTGCCAGGACGGACGCCGCTATATGGTGCCGGCGGGCAGCAAAATCGTCCTGAAGCCGGGGGAATCTTTATCCCTGTACCCCTATTATTATCATGAGTTTACCATCGACCCTGCATCCGGCCCCGTGCTGATCGGAGAGGTGTCCATGTGCAACGATGACAATTCGGACAACCGTTTTTATAAGCCGTTAGGACGTTTCCCCACGATTGAGGAGGATGAGCCGCCCTACCGTCTGTTATGCAACGAATATCCGCCTGCGAAAGACTGATATTCCCTGACAGTAACAAAAAAGAAGACGAAAGGAGTCAGGAAATGAGCGAGTATGCCGTTTCTATGGAACACATCACAAAGACTTTTCCAGGCGTTAAGGCGCTGGACGATGTCCAGCTCCATCTGCGTACCGGCGAGGTGATGGCACTGTTAGGGGAGAACGGCGCGGGGAAGTCCACGCTGATGAAGATTCTTTCCGGCGTGTATACCCGTGATTCCGGTGAGGTAGAGATTTTCGGCCATAAGGTGGAGGGCGATCTGAACACCCGCCAGGCCCAGGATCTGGGCGTGGCCATCATTCACCAGGAATTGAACATGTGCCAGCATCTGACTGTGGCCAACAATATGTTCCTCGGGCGGGAGCTGATAAAGGGCGGCCGCCTGGACACCGCGGAGATGAACCGCCAGGCGAGGGAAGAGCTGGCTAAGCTTGGCATCACCGACCTGGACCCCGATACCATAGTGGGAGATCTGCCGGTGGGCCGCCAGCAGATGGTGGAGATCGCGAAAGCGCTGCTGGTAAACGCCAAGGTGCTGGTAATGGATGAGCCCTCCTCCGCTTTGTCCAATGCGGAGATCGAGGAGATGTTCCGGATCATCAAGGAGCTTCGCAGCCAGGGCTGCGCGATTGTTTATATCAGCCACCGTCTCCAGGAACTTCACCATATCGTGGACAGCGTCACGATTATGAGGGACGGCCAGTATATTACGGAAGGGAAGTTTGAAGACTTTACCATGGACGAGATTATCGCCAACATGGTAGGCCGTGAGATAACAAACCAGTTCCCCCGCGATACGGTTCCCAGAGGCAAAAAGGTGCTGGAGGTGAAGAACCTGTGCGCAGGCCGCGCGGTGAAGAATGTCAGCTTTGAGGCCTATGAAGGCGAGGTGCTGGGCTTCTCCGGCCTGGTAGGCGCAGGGCGTACGGAAACGATGCGGGCGATCTTCGGCGCAGACCCTAAGGACAGCGGCGAGATTCTTCTGGACGGCAAGGCACTAAAGATTAACAGCCCGGCGGATGCGATCCGTCAGGGGATCGTGCTTGCACCGGAGGACAGGAAGAAAGACGGCTTGTGTACCAAGCTGTCGATCCGCGATAACATTGCCCTGCCGAACCTGGATCTGATCTGTAACCAGATCGGCACGGTGAACCGCAGCAAAGAGAATGATATGATCGAGAAGGGTAAATCCTCCCTGACCATCAAAATGGCAAACGCCGATGTGGAGGCGGGCAGCCTTTCCGGCGGGAACCAGCAGAAGGTGGTTGTGGCCAAATGGCTGGCCAGAAACTCCCGAGTCGTGATTTTTGACGAGCCTACCAGGGGAATCGACGTGGCGGCAAAGGTCGAGATTTACCAGATTATCAACCAGCTGAAAAAGGACGGCATCGTGGTGATCATCGTGTCCAGCGAGATGCCGGAGGTGATGGGTATCTCCGACCGAATCCTGGTAATGTGCAACGGGCGTATTACCGGCGAGGTAGACCCCCGCGGGACGACGGAGCAGGAGATTATGACCTACGCAACTCAGTTCGGCTCTAACGAGTATTAGTGTCGTGAATATAGCTTTGAGAAACGATAAAAAGGAGTATCAGAATCATGAATAAAAAAATTAAAATCAGCCAGAGCGCGGCCTCCGTGATCACTGCCTTTGTCGGCGTGGCGGTGTTGATGATCGTATTCTCCATCATGAACCCGAATTTCATCAAAGGCGACAGCCTGATGGCGCTGCTGCGTTCCATAGTTCCCTTCCTGTTAGTGGGCATCGGCCAGGCCTATGTCTGCATCACGGGAAACATCGACCTTTCCATCGGTTCCGTGCTGGGCATGAGCGCCATGATCTCCGCTACGATGATGTGCAAGGGCTTTAGCCCGGTCGTGGCTGTCATCGTGACCTTTGTGTGCTGTATGGCCGTCGGCCTGTTAAACGGTATCCTGGTAGGTAAATTCAAGCTGCCGCCCTTTATCGGGACATTGGGAACGATGACCATTGCCAGGGGTATTGCACAGCTGGCCAATAACAATTATAATACGGATAACATCGGAAGCGAGGGCGCTGCCCAGATGTTCAAGGACGTGCTCTACTACGGGAAGACGCTGGGCATCTTTAACGGTGTTTGGATCGCGCTGATCGTATGGTTTATCTTTTTCTATATCCTGACCTATACCCGTTCGGGCCGCCATATCTATGCCATCGGCTCTAATGTGGACGCGGCTAGGCTGTCCGGCGTCGATGTATTTATGGCCACGACAAAGGCTTATATGGTTTCCGCCTTCTGCGCCTTCCTGACAGGCCTGATTACGATGGCCCAGTCCGGTATGGGTTCCATGGATGCCGGTATGAGCTATGAGATGTACGCCGTAGCCGCTGCCGTAATCGGCGGTGTGTCTACCCTGGGCGGCAGCGGATTGCTGGTAGGCGTTATCGCCGGCGCCGCAGTGTGGGCGATTTTGCAGTCCGGCCTGACCTTTGCCCATGTTCCCGTGGCATACCGGAATATCGTGATCGGCGTGATCGTTGTGATCTGCGTGCTCTTTGACGTAATCCGCCGTAACGGCAAACATCCGTTAAAGTCTGACAAGGACAACAAGGCGGAAGCCAAGAAGGAGAATGCCGCCGGGTGACGGCGTTCTTATAAAGAAACAGATTATTATTTTGCTGCTATGGAAATGTGGTTTTACCGCGTTTTCTTAGTAAATATATAAAAGAAAAAGGAGAGAAAAAAGCAATGAAAACAATGAAGAAACTGTCTGCACTGGCACTTGCCCTGATGATGGTGTTTGCCCTGACCGCATGCGGAGGAGGCGGAGATTCCAAGAGCACGACCGCAGCGCCGGCCGCGGACGACGCGACGACGGCTGCCGCTACCGAGGCGAATGCAGGCGTGGACAGTGAGACGACCGCAGCCGCAGCGAAAGCAGACGGCGAGCCGATGCACATCGCCCTGATCACCATGGATCAGATGGACGTTCACTGGGTAAAACTGGAGAAGGCTGCAAAGGCTAAGGTAGAAGAACTGCAGGCAGCAGGCAAGAACATCGAGTATGAGTGGCTGGCTCCCGAGAAGAAGGATAATGCACAGCAGATCCAGCAGATCGAGACCGCGATCAACAACAACGCAGACGTGATCATTATCTCCGTAAATGACTCCACCGCCTGCAACGATGCCCTTCAGGCTGCCCTGGACAAAGGCATTAAGCTGATCTACGTAGATGCGACCGCTTCCTTAGAGGCTTCCGCTACCTTCGCAACTGACAACTTTGCCGCAGGCAAAATCGCCGGTGAAGAAATGCTGAAATACCTGGCTGACAATGAAGTAACCGAAGGAACCATCGGCCTTGTTTCCGCACAGGCAGGCGTTCAGTCCTGTATCGACCGTGTGGACGGCTTTGTTTCCGCTTTTGAAGGTTCCAGCTTTGAGATGAGTGAAGTTCAGTACTCCGATGGTGATGCCGTTAAGGCGCAGGAGCTGACCAACGCCCTGATCAACGACGGTGTTGTTGCCGTTTACGGCGCTAACGACGGTGCGACCACCGGCGCAGGCAATGCGGTAAAAGAAGCAAACAGCAACGACAAGAACATCCTTTGCGTAGGTTTCGATAACTCTTCCTCTAACCGCGGCCTGGTAAAAGACGGCTGCTTGCTGGCGTTCATGGCACAGAACCCTAACGTAATGGGCGAGAAAGCTATCGAAGCTGCAGTAGCATTACTGGAAGGCGAGACCCTGACAGAGACCAGCGTAGACACCGGCGTTTCCGTAGTAACCAAGGACAATGTAGCTGATTTCGAGGACTGATTGCCGCCTGTCAAGAAGTGAACGGCAATGGCTGATTGGTATGGATTGGCTTACATATTTGTTTGTAATTGACAATTGAAAATTTATATGGTAATTTAAAATCATATAAAAGGCAAATGAGTCACAGCGGCCTGCCGGTTTCCGGCAGGCCGTTTTGGTACATTCAGTAAGCGGAGGTTTGGTTATATGCAGGAAAAAATGACAGACAAAATACCGGATCAATTATCGGATCAATTATCGGACAGACTCAGCTGGCTGGAAGATCCGCAGGTGTTTCAGGTGAACCGGCTGGATGCCCATTCCGATCATGTATGTTTTGCATCTTTAAAGGAGATGGAACAGGGTGAGACTTCTCTGCGCCAGTTTCTGGACGGGAGCTGGCGTTTTCAGTGGAGCAAAGCGCCGGATAAGCGGCCGGCGGATTTCTGGCAGGAGGGGTATGACGATTCCGGTTTCGGCACAATTCGGGTTCCCGGCCATATCGAGCTGCAAAAGTTTGGACAGATTCAGTATATTAATACGCTGTATCCCTGGGACGGACATGCGGAACTTCGGCCGCCGAAGCTTGACTGGGAAGATAATCCGGTGGGCAGCTATGTCAGGGAGTTTGACCTGGAGCCGGGGCTGATTGGAAAGAGGGTCTGTATCAGCTTCCAGGGAGTGGAGCAGGCTTTTTATCTGTGGCTGAACGGCCATCTGATCGGCTATGGGGAAGATAGCTTTACGCCCTCGGACTTCGATTTGACCCCTTATATCAAAGAGAAGGGAAACCGGCTCTGCGTGGAGGTGTATAAGCGCAGCAGCGCGGCCTGGATCGAGGACCAGGATTTTTTCCGGTTCAGCGGGATCTTCCGGTCAGTGTTTTTGTATGGGAAGCCGGAGCTTCATCTGGAGGATCTTTGGCTGCAGCCCAGGCTATCGGAGGACAATAACGGCGGAAGGCTGAAAATCCGGCTGGGGCTTAGCGGGCAGACGGAAGGGGCACAGGTGCGGTGCCGAGTTGCGCATAAGAAGCAGGGGATTTTGTTTGACGGCTTGTTAAAATTGGAGCAGGAAAAGCAAACGCAGATAGAAGATGTCCTGACGCGGCGTGATATGGGATGCCCGGATAAAGGGCAGGGCGTGCGGACGGACGGACAGAACCAGGCAGGGAGCGGGTGTGTTTATGCCTGGGCACAGGAACTGGAATTTCCCTTGGTTTTTCTCTGGAGCCATGAGACGCCGGAGCTGTACCAGGTGACGCTGGCTGTTATGACAGCCGATGGGCAGGTGACGGAGGCCGTGCCTTATCAGATCGGTTTCCGCCGCTTCGAATTGAAGGACGGCCTGATGCTGCTGAACGGGGAGCGCCTGATGATTAAAGGCGTGAACCGCCATGAGTGGAATCCCCGTCACGGCAGGGTGATTGGCCGGGAGGATATGGAGGCGGCGATGGAGGTATTCCGCCGGAACCATATCAATGCGGTTCGTACCTGCCATTATCCCAATCAGACAGTATGGTATGAGATGTGTGACGAAAACGGCATCTATATGATGGATGAGACAAATATGGAAAGCCATGGCTCCTGGCAGAAGCTGGGTGTAGTGGAGCCTTCCTGGAATGTGCCTGGCAGTCATGAGGAATGGAAAGCCTGTGTGCTGGACCGGGCAAAGTCTATGTTTGAGCGGGATAAAAACCATGTGTCGATTCTGTTCTGGTCCTGCGGCAATGAGTCTTATGCGGGAGAGGATATCCTGGCGATGGCAGAGTACTTCCGGAAACATGACGACAGCCGCCTGGTACACTATGAAGGGGTGTACCATAACCGGGCATATGACCGGATCTCAGACGTGGAGAGCCGGATGTACGCGCCGCCACAGGAGGTTCGGGAGTATCTGGAGGGCGGAGCCGAAAAGCCCTTTATTCTCTGTGAATATATGCACGATATGGGAAATTCCCTGGGAGGGATGGAAAGCTATATCCGCTTAGGAGAGGAATTCCCCCAGTATCAGGGCGGTTTCATCTGGGACTATATGGACCAGGCGCTGTGGCATAAGGACCCGGCAGGCCGGACGGTTTTAGGCTACGGCGGCGACTTCGGCGAACGGCAGACAGATTATGCCTTCAGTGGAAACGGCATCGTCTTTGCGGACGGCACGGAAAAACCGGCCATGCAGGAGGTGCGCTACTGGTATGCCGGTGAGGAGGAGCGAAAGGCGCAGGATGAGGCGAACCGGGCAGGGATGGAAAAGGCGATTGGGCAGATCAGGAGAGGAAACAGGGGAGAAGATTTAGCGGGCGCTGTTAAGATGACGGAGAAAGCGTGTGTGAAGGCATTGTCGGAAAGCGTTGCTGGGAACGACGGGAAAAAGGATTTGGATATGCCTGCGCGAAAAGACGGACGGGAAACCGTGCAGGGGGAGGGTGCTTTAAGAGTAGCCCACGGAGACGGTGCGCTGGGCGTCCGGGGGAGAAATTTTGAAATATTGTTTTCCTATCCGGAAGGCGGGCCGGTATCGCTGAAAGTGTTTGGCGCCGGTGCCGGGCAAAAGAAAGGAGAAGCTGCCGAAAATAATAATGGGGATATGGGAATGGCTGCCGTCCATGAATGGCTTTGGCGCGTCCCTCGTCCCGCTTACTGGCGTGCAGCTACGGAGAATGACTTGGGCTGCGGTTTTGCCGTAAACAGTTCGGTGTGGGCTGCGGCGGATAGCTGGCAGAAATGTGAGGATATCCGGATTGTGGAGGAAGGAGCACGCGTGGTCAGTATCCGCTATACGTATACTTCCCCGGCAGTGCCGGATCTGCGCACGGAAGTAACCTATACGGTTCGGGCGGAAGGCAGCATGACGGCAGATGTCCACTATTACGGTCAGGAGGGACGCCCTCAGCTTCCGCTGTTTGGCCTGCGCTTTTCCACGCCGGAGCCGGTTGAGGCGACCAGGTGGCAGGGCTTGTCCGGCGAGACCTACCCGGACAGAAAAAAAGGCGGCGTTTTCGGCTGGCATGAGGAACAGCCCCATATCCCCGCTTATCTGGTTCCCCAGGAATGCGGCTGCCATATGGATACGGTGCAGGCCGTGTTCCACAAAGACGGCGGACAGCTCAGCCTGGAAATGTGCGAAGAACCCTTTGCCTTCTCCGCCATCCCTTACACGCCCGCCCAGTTAGACCAGGCGGCCCACAGAGAAGAACTGCCTCAGCCGGTGCGCACCGTAATCACAGTCTGCGGCGCGATGCGCGGCGTAGGCGGCATCGACAGCTGGCTTACCGATGTGGAAGAGGCATATCATATCAGCGGGGAAAAGGATATCAGGTTCCAGGTGCGGTTTCGGTGGGAGTGTGTAGACGGAGAATAAAGTATTTTGCCTGCTGTTCCTGGGCGGTAAATTTCTTATTGCACTGCCTTTAGATATGCCAGCAGAATATCCGGTTCCTGAGAACAAACGAATAAACAAATATAAAGAAAAATGGTGCATATAGAAAAATACCTGCATCTCTAATCGAAATGCAGGTATTATCAGCACTAAATATTAGATAGTTTACCTGTTACTTCCCCGTCAAATCCTTCAGCGTCCCAAACGTATACCCCATATCCTCCCATCTAGTCAGCATCTCATCCAGAATCTCCCCGTTGGTCTGGGAGATGGCGTGGAGGAGGACGACGGCGCCGGGGTGGGTCCGCTGGGTAATGACCTCAAAGGCTTCCTCATGACTGGGCTGATTCTCCTGATCCCAGTCCACATGGGCCAGGCTCCAGAATACGGTGGCGTAGCCCAGCTCCTGGGCCATCTTTAGGTTGTCCACATTGCATTTTCCCTGGGGCGGACGGTAGTAGGGGGCAAGCTCCGTGCCGGTAATTTCATAAAACAGGTCGGACACGTCGTCTAGCTCCTTTTTAAAGGATTCCAGATCGGCGATCGCGGCCATATCCGGGTGGTTGTAGGTGTGGTTGCCCACCGTGTGGCCTTCCTCCGCGATCTTCTTTGCCATGTCCGGCGCGGATTCTAGAAAAGCGCCGGTCACAAAAAAGGTGGCCTTTACATTATGCTTTTTCAGTGCGGCCAGGATCGGCTCCGTGTTTCCGTTTTCGTATCCGCAGTCAAAGGTCAGGTAAAGCACCTTGTCCTCAGCGTTCCCCATATAATAGGCGTCGTACCAGGCCAGATCCTCCGGCGACGCGTTTCCGGAGGGCTGCTCAAAGCTGCCGGGATGTTCAAAGAAAAGGCCCCAGTCCTCCTTGGGCAGCGTCAGTTCCCATCCTGCAGGGGGCTCTTTTTTTGCGGCTTCCGTTTGGGCATTTTTGCTGTCGGTATCAGTGGCAGGATCGGTGGCGCCGGAAGCCTCTGAAGCATTCGCCGGATTAGCGTCGTCAGTCATACTGACTTCTTCTGTTTCGGCTGGGGAAGCAGCTGTTCCTGTCTCCGGTTCGGATTGATCTGGTTGCGCCGAAGCGTTCGCGTCTGCGGTTGTTCCGGCATTTGTTCCTGCCGGGTTTGCGTTTTTGTCCTCTCTGCTGCTGCAGCCGGTCAGGCACAGTGTCAAAAGAAGCAGTGATGTCCCAAGCATTTTCACCGGGAACCGCTTCGAAATATTTTTGAGACGATTCATGATTTTATTTCCTCCTTTTATCATGGACGTACGCTGTTCTTTCTGTCCTTGTTACAGTTTATCACAGGATATACGGGGAAACAATGAAAATTACACTTTCGGATTTTAATTCTTTATGACAAGATTTTTCAATTCTTACTTTTTTATTGCAAAGTTCTTACTTTTGTTTCATTCAAACTTCTTTAATATATTCAACTGCTTTTTCCATTGTTCCGTTGCGGGTATAAAAGTTATCGTACACCGCCATCTCTGTGATGTCAACGGCGGTCTAGTGTGCTGACACACTAGGTGGCTTAAACAATTTTTAACCTGATTTTGTTGGGGGTGAAACTGGATTGCTCTTGCATATTTACCTGTTTTCATGTACACTTTACTGGAAGTATTTTACTCCGCCGGAAAGACAGGCCCTGTGGGGGCGTTAAAATACCTCCGAGAGAGAGGCGGCGGGACGATGATCAGGGAGGATAAGAGATGAGAAGAACAAACAGAATGCGGTTTTCCGCACTTTTGCTGGCGGCAGTGCTGCTGTGTACGGCCTGCGGCGGCGGAGAGGGGAAAGCTGCGACGATGCGCCTGACGCATACGACAGGCGCCGTGGATGTACTGAATGAGAAGGGGCAGACTGTTTCTCTGCAGGAGAATCTGGGTCTTTTTAGCGGCTATCAAGTGGGAACCCAGAGCGGAAGCTTCGCATGGATCGACCTGGACCAGGTGAAGCTGGCTAAAATGGACGAGGACAGTGAGGTGGAGATCAGCAAGGAGGGAAAGCAGCTTGAGATTCAGCTGCAATCCGGCGGTCTGTTTTTTGATGTGACGGAGCCTCTTGCTGATGACGAGACGATGGAGATCCGCACCTCCACGATGGTGGTGGGAATCCGGGGAACATGCGGCTGGGTGGAGATCGGTCCCGATTATGTGCGGGCCGGACTTCTGGAAGGCGAAATAGAGTGTCGGGCAGTGGAAAATGATGCGGCGGGCAGTGTGATGATTCAGGCCGGGATGATGGCGACACTGCGCGACGGTGTGCCGGAGTTCCAGGTAGAGATGCTGTCAGCCGACGATATCCCTGATTTTATATGGGGAGAAAGTGATGAAATACTGGAAGCGCTGCTGGCGGAAGCGGAAGCTGCCGGGAGCCAGGGCGATGGGCAGCAGGATGCGGCTGGAGGCAAAACCGGCGGTGACGAAGAAGTATATTTTGATCCGGAAGAGGGTCTTGAGCTGCCGGAGATTCCGGACGACGGGATCGAGCGGACCGTAGTGGAGGCGAATGACTCCGACGAGCTTAGCGCCTTGTTTAGCGGAGGGAATCTGTCAAATACGGAGATCCATCTGAATGATGGTACTTATGATATAGGCTATTTCTCTCTTTATGGCTATGAAAATTTGTCGATTATAGGAACCGGGGAGACCCGGCTGGTGGTAGACAGCGGCGAGGAGGAAATCCTGATGGCTACGGAGTGTGACAATCTGCTGGTATACGGCCTGGTGATGGGGCATGACATTCCAAAGGAAGTGGCCTGCAGTGCAGGCGTGTTTATCATTTCCCGATCAGAGAATGTCAGGCTGGCAGGATGTGACATCTATGGCTGCGGACTGGTAGGAATCTCCGGTTACGGCGGCAATCTGACGGTTCAGAATACCGTGATCCGGGACTGCAGCTCCTGCGGCGTGGAGTGGATGGGCGGCGGAAACGTCCGATTTGAAAATTGCGCGTTCAGCGGCAATGGCGGCGAAGCACTGTTTAATATTCGGAACAGCGGAGCGGCGGAGCCCGTTACGACGGAGTTTACATTGGAAAATTGTATTTTCCAGAGCAACAACTGTTTCGAAAAATGTTATTTCTCTGAGGAAGATGACTCCATAACATGGAATGAAAGCGGGTCGCTGGAAAGCGGGAACAGATGGCAGTAGTAATGGCTGAGAGAAAAAATAACCAAGAGAAGAATGGATGAAATAAGGAAATAACCAATGAGGGAATGACCGGTAAAAAGTAGTAACCAATAGGAAAATGGTTGGAAAAAGAATAGGCTGATCAGGTATATGAATTGAAACAAAAACCACGCCGGCGACTGTCGAGAGCGCCGGCGCGGTTTTTGTTTGAAGTATTGCTTTTGAAGAAGAACTTATTTGCCGCCCGTTTGCCCTGCAGATACAAAGAGCGGCTTCTGCGCAGGGAAGGGGCTCCGTCAGCTAATCGGAAGCTGTTCCCTGTTGGTTGCCCATATTCAGTTTTTCTTCGGCCTGCGTTTGCGTGAATTGATTGAAGATTCTTCAAAATTTAAAGGTTACAAAAAATTTTGATGCGTCGCAGGCTATATGTAAATCATCCTGAGAACAGGATGGATTTACTGTGATAATGTGCCCCGGCGGCCGAATGCCGTGTATTGTCCTGGCGTGCAGGATCAGATGGCAGTGGGCCGGGGTGATCAAAAATAATATTGAATTATATAATAAGCGGTATTAAAAGTTTTTTACAATGCTTTAATAAAATATAAAAACTGATAATGCAAAAGCTAATTAAAGGTTTTAACTTTTGGTGCTTTCCTTGTAAAATACTAAATATTCATGTTGATCGCCGCTATAGACATCGACGTATAAAGTAAAAAGGTATTTCCCAGGTGTGACCATTAAAGCATGTTCGTCAAATATAAAAGTTTGTCCATGTGTGGTTCGTTCAGGCCAGTTGCAGATTAAGTCGAGATGACCATTGGTTCCATATTTATGGAAAGTACCTCTGACTATAAATTTAGTTGCAGCTCCTGCACTGCCGCTGGCATGACAATAGGCATTACCATTACTAAAGGTTATACCGATGTTGAGTCCATCTAAAATAGCATATCTTGCCTCTTGAGGGTCAGTAATTGGTGTGGCCAGATCAGATCCAGCTGCGGCATAAGTAAATGTCCCGAATATCAGGGTGAGAATAAGTGTTGTACCAATTAAGAAGGATATTTTTTTCTTTGTAAGCATGTAAAGATAACCTCCTCATATATTGAAAATGTGTAGTATATTTTTATAAAATCCGTCATCAAGGTATGATACTTTCAGCAATTTGAATCAAAATTTTTTCTGGTTCATAGCTGTAAATTTGATATTGAATAAGCCCGTTCTGCCAGGTAAGTGTGGTATATGCATCGGATAGTTTTGAAAAAGAAAGTATAGCATCATATTTTTGGTTTAATCGAATGGATTTTTCATTATCCGGATGTCGTTCTTTGTCTAAAAAGAAATCTGTATCTGATAATATATCATATTTAATGGTTAATGTTTTAGTGCCATTAGAATATTCTATAATTCGCATACAATTGGAATTATAATCGGATAAAATATTATACCCTTCCGGAACAAACCCTGGCTTCCTAAACTCCAAGTTATAATCCCCATCCATCATATCCGTCAACAACATACTCTCCCCACCATGCTCCACCACATTCTGTGTTCGGGATGCACGTAGGAATCCATTGTCGGACAGGTGAATGCCTCCGATCAAAACCACCAGCGCAGCCACAGCCGCAATGGCTGCTTTCGCCGGAGGGCGCAGTTTGTGGTGGCTGCGGCCCTCGGCGAAAGAACCATTTACGGTCTGATGCTGCAGCTTCCATTCTTCCCAGAAGCTTTGGTCTGGCTCTTCGATGCTTTTCGCTGTCCCTATCCTGGCAGGATGTCTTAATTTCCGTTTCAGCGTCTGGTTCTTGTACAGGAGGACTTCCATGTTTTGGAGAAATTCCTGCGAAAAGTCATGGGACTTTCTGATCTCCTCTTCCGAAGGAATATCGTCAAAGCAGGAATCCGTGTTGCTGATCAGCATATTTTTCATAACAGCATCCAGTATATCGTCGTATTGCTGTTGGTAACGCTCATCCTGGTTCATCGCTTCCGTCCTTTCAGAAATCTATTGATCATGCCCCTGGCTCGAAGAAGCTGGACGCCCACCAGATTGGGAGAAATGTTCAGAAGACTGGCAATCTCCTTGTTGGTGAAGCCATAGACCAGATGCAGCTCCAGAGGGGTTTGATACCGCTCCGGCATCCTGGCCAGCGCTCTTCGGATATCCTCCATCGTCTCCTGCATGACCAGATGCTCCAAAGGAAGTTCCTGTTTACTGGGAGCCTCGAAGTCCATATATTCCTCATAGGCCAATTCCACATACTTACTTTGTCGTCGGAGCACATCGATACAGCAGTGTTTGGCGATTGTGAATAAAAACCGCTTCGTCTGCGAGGTGTTGATCCGTCCGACCTTTTCCGGGCAAGTGGTCAGCCTAAGAAATGTTTCCTGAACAATGTCTTCCGCCAACTGGTCATCCTTCATATAAGACATTGCCACATACCAGACAGAGTGGGCAAACTTTTTATATAGGATGCTTATTTTGTCATTGTTGTCCGGGACATGCTCAGATAAGAGGAACATTGCATGGTGCCTCCTTCTCCTTTTATCTTTCGTGTTTGCTGCTGTCCGCGGCCCATGATTCATGAATTCGCGCGCTATGGACCGCTTTGATTTTGTTTCTTCAAAAACACTACGTAAATATAAACGCAAAAACACTTGAATTATTACAAAAAACGCGAAAATATTTGAAAAAAATATGTTTTTTGACAGAAAAATCGTAGTTCCCGTTTCGAGATAGCCGTTCCGCAGTTCCTGTTCGGATGCCGCTATTCCGCGAGGGGGGCCATGCATGGAAGGCACAGCCATCTTGACAAATCCGCTTTGGTTGGATAAAATGATGTATGACGTTGAAAAGGGCTAGTACGCACCCGCTTTTTCGCCAGAGAAGGTATTCGGACGTGCTGTTTTGCTTACAGGGTATTTTGCCGGATGTGAGCAAAACAGTGCGCCTGGCTGCGAGATACCACGGAAAATGATGCGGAACCTTCCTTGGAGTCCTGTGTGGAGATGATACAAAGCATGTAACACACGGCGTATCCCGGCGATAACGGGGAATGAGAGAGTCTGCTTTTTGGCAGGCTAATCAGGGTGGTACCGCCGAACAGCCTTTGGTCCCTGATGCGTTTACGTGCATCGCTGTGGGGAGCAAGGGTTTTTTTTATATCATAGGAAAGTCCTCCGTATTTCCCTATGATACAAAAAGCCCTCTGGGCAGGACCGCACTGCGGCGGAAAGGTAAAATGTCGCCGGGACGACCCGCCGCAGGCGGAGAATCTGCCAAAGGCAGATTCTTATTCATATCATAGGAAAGTTCGACGAACTTCCCTATGATATAAAAACGCTCCGCGAGGATGCGCACGCAAACGCAGAGGAATTTGTCGCTTAAAAGCGACGCGTTTGCGGCGCAGAATCCTGCGAAGCAGGATTCTTATTTAATTACAGTATAAATTATATATATTGGAGGTTGCAATGGCAAAGGAAAAAAAGTTGGTGGAAGCGATCACGTCGATGAGCGAGGATTTTGCCCAGTGGTATACGGATGTGGTGCGCAAAGCGGAGCTGGTGGAGTATTCAAACGTCAAGGGCTGCATGATTATTCGTCCGAACGGTTATGCGATCTGGGAGAATATCCAGAAACGGCTGGATGCCATGTTTAAGGAAACTGGCGTGGAAAATGTCTACATGCCTATGTTTATTCCGGAGAGTCTGCTGCAGAAGGAAAAGGATCATGTGGAGGGCTTTGCGCCGGAGGTGGCCTGGGTGACTCAGGGCGGCCTGGAGCCTTTGGAGGAGCGGCTGTGCGTCCGCCCGACATCGGAGACATTGTTCTGTGATTTCTATGCCCGGATTATTCAGTCCCACAGAGATCTGCCGAAGCTGTATAATCAGTGGTGCTCCGTGGTGCGGTGGGAGAAGACCACACGGCCGTTCCTGCGCTCCGCAGAATTCTTGTGGCAGGAGGGCCATACCGCCCATGCCACCGAGGAGGAGGCAGAAGCGCGCACGATTCAGATGCTGAATATCTATGCGGATTTCTGCGAGCAGTATCTGGCAATTCCGGTGATCAAAGGCCGGAAAACAGACAAGGAGAAGTTCGCCGGAGCCAACGCTACCTATACGATTGAGGCGCTGATGCATGACGGAAAGGCGCTGCAGTCAGGAACCAGCCATAACTTCGGCGACGGTTTTGCGAAGGCGTTCAATATTCAGTATTCCGACAAAGAG
This sequence comes from uncultured Lachnospiraceae bacterium, assembly GCA_910588405.1. Lineage (GTDB taxonomy): Bacteria > Bacillota > Clostridia > Lachnospirales > Lachnospiraceae > Paralachnospira_A. The sequence goes on from CAJUPT010000017.1 coordinate 47,399, forward strand.
AATCAGCTGCAGTATGTACATCAGACCTCCTGGGGATTGTCCACCAGAATTATCGGAGCGATTATTATGGTGCACGGCGATGACAGCGGCCTTGTGCTGCCACCCAGGATCGCCCCTGTACAGGTGATGGTGATGCCGATTGCCCAGCATAAAGAAGGCGTGCTGGATAAGGCATATCAGCTGCGGGATCAGCTGATTGAAGCAGGCTTCCAGGTAAAGGTGGACGATTCTGACAAGAGTCCGGGCTGGAAGTTTAGCGAGCAGGAAATCCGCGGCATTCCCCTCCGAGTAGAGATCGGCCCTAAGGATATCGAGGCCGGACATGCCATTATCGTCCGCCGGGATACGAGAGAGAAGATTATGGTGCCTTTCGATGAGCTGTCCGCGAAGGTGGGCGAGACGCTGGAAACGATGCAAAATGATATGCTGGCTCGGGCAAAGGCCCATTTGGAATCCCATATTTATGAGGCGAAGACCTACGATGAATTTAAGGATACCATTGCAAATAAGCCGGGCTTCGTGAAGATGATGTGGTGTGGCGATGAGGCTTGCGAGCTGAAAATTAAGGAGGATACCACCGCCACCTCCCGCTGTATGCCTTTCAAGCAGGAGACGATCACGGAGATCTGCCCCGTTTGCGGAAAGCCGGCGAAGGCGATGGTTTACTGGGGGAAAGCGTATTAAGATGAACATTCCCGAGGATGTGAGATGGATTATCGGCCAGTTAAATCAGCAGGGTTATGAAGCCTGTGCGGTGGGGGGCTGCGTGCGGGATATGCTCCTTGACAGAGAACCGGAGGACTGGGATATTACCACCTCGGCTCGGCCGGAGCAGGTGAAAGCGGTATTCCGGCGTACGGTGGATACCGGTATTGCCCATGGTACGGTGACGGTGCTGCGCGGCCATCAGGGGTATGAGGTGACTACCTACCGGATCGACGGCGTTTACGTTGATGGACGGCACCCGGAGCAGGTGACTTTTACCCCCAGCCTGGAAGAGGATTTAAAGCGCAGAGACTTTACGATCAATGCCATGGCATATAATGAAACAGAAGGCATTACCGATCTGTTCGGCGGCAGAGAGGACTTGGCACAGGGGATGATCCGCTGTGTGGGGAATCCGCTGCACCGGTTCGGGGAGGACGCGCTGCGGATGATGCGTGCTGTCCGGTTTGCTGCCCAGCTGGGATTTACCATAGAGGAAGCTACCCTTGCAGCGATCAAGGAGCTGGCGCCGACGATTCGGAAGATCAGTGCGGAACGGGTGCGGACGGAGCTTTTGAAGCTGCTGGTTTCCTCCCATCCGGAGAAGCTGCGGCTTTTATATGAGACGGGGCTGACGGCTTACATCCTGCCGGAATTTGACCGGATGATGGAGACGGCCCAGAATACGCCGTACCATTGCTACAGCGTGGGCAACCATACGCTGGCGGTGCTCTGCCATGTGCCGCCGGTTCCGGCGCTCAGGGTGGCCGCTCTGCTCCATGACGTGGGGAAGCCGGATTGTCGGCGGGCAGACGAGAGCGGCCGGGATCACTTTTTCGGCCATGCCGGGAGAGGGGCGGAGCTGGCAAAGGGTATTTTAAAACGGCTGAAATTTGACAATGACACGCTGCGGGTGGCTGAAAAGCTGATCCGTCATCACAGCGACGCCATTGAGCCGACACAAAAGCAGGTGCGCCGGATGCTGAACCGGGTGGGAGAGGATATTTTTCCGCTGCTGCTCCTTCTGATGGAAGGGGACAATATGGGAAAGACCCCGGAAGGCACCAATGAGCGATTGGAACACCTGCGGCAGGTTCATCAGATTTATCAGGAGATTGTAAAGCGGCAGGACTGTGTGTCCCTGAAAACGCTGCAGCTTACCGGGGACGATCTGCTTGCCGCCGGGATACCGAAGGGACGGCAGATCGGGGTGCTTTTACAGTATTGCTTGGAGCTTGTGCTGGAAGATCCGGGGAAGAACCAGCATGATGTTTTGCTGCAGGCAGCGTTGGACAAACATGAGGAAACCGGCGGCGAAGGAGCGTCAGGGAGCGGTAACTAAATGCGGAACGCAATTTCAGGAGGATAAGTTCAGATTATGAAAGTATTGATTACAACAGAATGGTATGAGCCTGTGGTAAACGGCGTCGTGACTTCTGTGTTGAATCTGCGGGAGGAGCTGACCAGACAGGGGCATGAGGTCCGGGTATTGACATTGTCCGCCAATCAGCATTCCCATATGGAGGGCGGCGTGTATTATATCCGTTCCTTAGGCATGGGGAAGATTTATCCCAATGCCAGATTGTCCCTGTGTATGCGTCACCCTTATCTGAATCAACTGGTGGAATGGGGGCCTGATGTGATTCATTCCCAATGTGAATTTACCACTTTCCTTTATGCGCGATATATCGCAAAGCTGACCCATGCCCCGATTGTTCATACGTATCATACGATTTATGAGGACTACACCCATTATTTTTCGCCGAGCCGCCGGATGGGGCGGCTGCTGGTGAAAAAATTCAGCAGAAGCGTGCTGAACCTGACGGACCTGGTGATCGCCCCTACTAAAAAGGTGGAGAATCTTCTGAAAAAATACGAGGTAGAACCTGTAGTAGAGACTATCCCCACAGGTATCAGCCTGGAACAGTTCCGGGAGGCGGAGACGGCATCCCAGCGGGAGGCTCTGCGCCGCAGTCTGGGAATCAGACCTGACGAGAAGATTCTGGTGCTGGTAGGGCGGCTGGCGAAGGAGAAAAATGTAGAGGAAATTTTTTCTTTTTTAAGCCGCCGAAAAGATGTGCGCTGTCTGATCGTGGGCGGAGGCCCATACCGGGAGGTGCTGGAGCAGCGCCGGGATGAACTGGGAATCGGGGAGCAGGTGATATTTTCCGGTATGGTGAAGCCGGAGCAGACCAAGCTGTACTATAAGGCCGGGGATGTATTTGTCAGTGCGTCCAGCAGTGAGACACAGGGGCTGACCTATGCGGAGGCTTTAGCCTGTGGTTTGCCTGCCGTGTGCAGAAAGGATGCCTGCTTAGAGGGCGTGATTGAGAATGGGTTTAATGGCTGGCAGTATGAGACGGAGGAGGAATTCTGGCAGGCCATTGACCGGCTGTTTTCCGATGAGGAAGAGTACCGGCGGGTCGCTTCCAATGCAGCCTGGTCTTCTCAGAAGTTTTCCAAGGAGATTTTTGGGCAGAAAGTGGACGAGGTGTACAGGGAGGCAATTCTTTACCACAGTCTTGAGGATGTGCGGCAGAAAGAAGGACAGCTGGCGGAGCTGCTGCGTCTGCTGCATATTTACAAGTGAGGATATTGTGGATTCATAGGTCATAGGTACGGATGTTGTGTCGGAACGCTGCGCTGTTGATTTTGTTTGAATAGCCTGTCCAATATGCCGCCCGCAGTAAGCTATGCTTAATTTATATTGGTTGGAAACGTATAACGGATTTAACGATCAATATTTATACATAGATGGCATAAGGGAGCAGGGGAAACTGGACAAGAGAGCAGAAAAACTGGTCAGGAATATAAAGTTGCGCAGAGACAGCCGGGAGGCGGAGGATGAAGGAGAAACGGATTGTATTTACCGGGGACAGTATTACGGATTGCGACCGGCTGTGGGATGAGGGTCAGGAGAAACTGGGATTCGGCTATGTCCGGATGATCCGGGAGCAGCTTTCGGAGGCGGAAGCCGGAGCCGTTCGGATCATAAACCGGGGACACAACGGATATACGGCATTTCAGATGCGGCAGCGGTGGGAGGAGGACTGTATCTTGCTGCAACCGGATACACTGACGATTCTGGCAGGAGTCAATGATCTTTCCATCCATCTGTGCGGCGCGGGCGGATATGACGGAGAAGGCTTCGGCCGCCATGTGGAATGGCTGCTGCGCAAGGTCAGGGAAAAGACCGACGCCCGGATTATTCTGATGGAACCTTTTCTGTTTCCGAAGCCTGCGGAGTATCGAAACTGGATGCCGGCTCTTGGGACTTTCCGGGAGCCCCTGCGCCGGCTTTCGGAAAAGTATGGAACAGCGTTTATTCCGCTGTGGGATGTTTTTCAGGCGGCTCAGGGGCAGTATCCCGTGGAAGCTTTGACGACGGACGGAATTCATCTTACCGCTCTGGGTCATGAGATGATCGCGGATGAGTGGATGAAAGTCTGGCGGTTTGGGAGGCGGGAATCATTGGGAAGGCGATGTCGTTGATCGGGTAAGCGGGAGTGGGTGAACAGCAAAGCGTATGTCATTGATATCGGAGGGCACAGATGGCAGAAAGAGAAAGATTTGATCAGACAATTTTGGAAAAGATAAAGACTCACGCCGCTACACTGGTGGGTATCAGACATTGTAAACAGTTTGCAGTCTGTATCCCTCTGCTGGAGACCAATGAAGGCTATGGGCTTTTATTTGAAGTTCGTTCTGCAAAGATTGACCGGCAGCCGGGAGATATCTGTTTCCCAGGCGGAATGTTAGAGCCCGGAGAGACGGCCGCAAAAGCGGCGGTCCGGGAAACCTGTGAGGAGCTGCTGGTGGAGGAGAGCAGCCTGGAGCTGCTGGGAAAAATGGATACGCTGGTGGAGGATGGCGGTATGGTGCTTCATACTTTTTCCGCCATTCTCAAGGATTACCGGGGAACCTACAGTGAGGCTGAGGTGGAGAGCGTTTTTATTGTTCCCTTGCATACCCTTCTTAAAATAGAACCGGAGCGGTATTATATCACCGAGCACACGGTTCCCGATGAAAATTTTCCTTTCCATCGTATCCGAAACGGCAGGGAATACCCCTGGCGGAAAAAACGGGAAGAAGTTTTATTTTATCCCTGGAAGGATAAAGTGATCTGGGGGATTACTGCAAAGCTGTTGGAAGCGTTTTTGGAGACGTGCAGGTGAGAAACAATCCGTTGGGTCCGGAAAGGGCTGGCATACCTGTTTTCTGTGGAAAAGTAGTATTTCGGGCAGGTTATCCACAATATTGTGTGGATAACCTGCCCGAAATGTGGATAACATGTGGAAAATACTGTGTCCTGTGGATATTTTATGTGGATAAACAAGTGTGGAAGGTGGACAAGCCGGAGGTTTCTGTGGAATAGTGATCAGGTTATTCACAGGGGGAATCTGTGAGATGGCCATGACGGGCGTCTGCCGGGCAGACGCAGGCGGAAAATCCTGCGAAGAAGGATTCTTATTCATTGTGGTTTTCCGTATATTTTCCACAGTTCATAAGGCTCCCAGATAAAGCCGGCCTGTTCCAGCGCTGCCATGGAGATGCCGTCGGCGTACATAATATAGATGCCGTCGGGATCGATCTCACCGGGCAGATTAAAATGATAGGGGCCGTAGCTGTTGTCCCATTGTTTTTCCGCTAGCCACAGCTTGCGGTTTTCCGGACAGCGCAGCAGCGTGTAGATATAGGGGTGGACCACATTGTCATCAAAGGGGTCCACATAGATTTCCCGGTTCTGGCCGGGAAATTTTTCGTCTATATAGTCAAGAATCCGGATCAAGCTGTCATTAAAATACTGTTGTGGATAAATCTGGTCCGGATAATCCCGGTAGTAAAAACGGGCGAAGGAGAGAAACAGCAGCAGGTAAAGAGCGCCCATGCCGCAGGAAAAAATCCGAGAGCTCCATTTGCCGGTCAGCCTGCGGATGCCCGCGCCGCACAGCAAAAGTCCCTGTACCGTAAAATACAGCAGCGGAAAATAGATGGCGTTCATTCGATTGATATTGGGACCGGACATGGACAGGCCGACGAGCAGCAGGACGAAAAACCAGAGCAGGACAAGGAGACGGTCCTGTGTCTGTGGGGAAATATTGCCTGCGGCGTCAGTGTCGTTTGGAATTCCGTTAGTGCCGTCCGGAATGCCGCAAGCTTGCCGTGATTCAGAGGAAGAAACGCCTGTAATGCCGCCAGTGTTTTTGCGGCGGGGGGAAAGCCGTCCCCATGCGGCAAACAGCGCCTGTGCCAGCCCAGCCAGGAAAAAGGGAATGGACAGGTAATACAGCGTTCCATAAGCGGCAAATCCGTTGTAAGACAGAAAGTCATGGAAAAGCAGGGTGTGAAACAGATTCAAATTCTCCGGAAGATGTATCAGAGAAAGTTCGCTGCTCCGGTATTCCGGCAGAATGGGGATGGAAAAGCCGGGGGTAGAAAAGGGCGTAACCAGGCCGGAATTGAATGCGATCATCAACAACAGAGGCGATGCCAGCAGGCCCAGAGGCAGGGCAAAAGCCAACAGCCGGGAAGCTGTTATTTTTTTGCGCCAGATCAGCCCTAAAAGCGCCGGAGCAAGAAACAGGGGCAGTGCGATAAAGGCAATGGCATAGGAATACAGCGTAACGCCATAAGAAAGCCCGGCCAGAGCAAAAAGACCTGTCCGTCCGGAAGCAACCGCAGTCATCAAAAGATACAGAGACATGACGGAGAAGCCAAGCATCAGGTTACAGTCCAGCCCCCAGCGGGAGGCCATCAGAAAATAAGGACAGACGGTCAACAGCAAAGCGCCTGTCAGAGCAGCTTTTGTTCCCAGTGTCCGTTTCAGAATCAGCGAGCCGAAAAGCAGCGTTAAAAACCCGCCGAAAACGGCAGGCAGTCGGAATACGGTGGGGGAAAAATGAAGAAGGCGGATGGCTGCGGCCGCCAGATAGGCGTACAGCGCGCTCTGCCCGCCGCCGTAATTAGCCAGGTAAACCGGCCGGGAAAGGCCGTATCTGTCCGTTCCGTAATGTGACAGGCAAAAAGCGTCGAAGGCCATGCCGGCCTCGTCCACATGGATTCCTCTGGGAATTTCCGGGAGGCGGTACAGCCGGGTGATCAGGAACAGGGCGAAGATCAGGATGCCGGCCGCGATTTTTATATAATGTTTTTGTTGTCTGTTCATTTTTGAATGGGTTCTCCTGTATGGATCATGATAGTATATTTTATGACACGCATGTTCTCGTGTATAATCGCTCATATTATAATAGCACACCAAATCAAATTTGTCTGCCGGTGAAAGGGCGGAAATGTTAGGAAAAAGCCAATGTTTTTTAGGGCGTTTTAAAAGTATTTGTCCCGGAATGCTTGTTTTGTGGTATACTCAAGAGAATACATGGATGTACTCCCGGAAGTTCACAAAGTCAGATCTGGCAGGTTCTGTGAGTCTTCATGGGTACATGTAGCCATACTCTCACCAGGCACTGCCAGATTCTGAGGGTATATGCAGATGTACTCTCAGAATTTCGCAAAATCAGGAACTGCGAGACACTGAGAGTCCATACGGCTGAAAAGGAGGCTGATGAATATGAAGCAACGAGGCCATAAGCTGTCAGGATTTTTAAAAATCCTTTTGACGGTTCTCTTAATTTTTCTTGTATATTGGGTGGAGCTGCCGCCGATGAATCCCAGAAGCCCGCAGTTCTGGACATTTCTGGTGTTTGTGGGGGCGATCTGCCTGATTGTGAATTTCTTTTCCGCGATCAGAGACTTTTTTTACACTTTGCCCAGAAGCGATCTGCGCACGGCGGGGGCGGGGTTTAAGGGGCTGGGGAAGCCGGTGAAATTTTTCCTGGGATTCCTGGCTTTTGTGGTTGTCCTCTTAATGTTTGGAAATCTGATCGGCGCGCCGTTTTTTCATGCGTCCCGCTATAAAAGCCTGATTTCGGTGGAGACCGGTGATTTTACCCAGGACGTGGCGGAGATTAAAATGTCCCAGATCCCGGTGGTAGACAGGGACACGGCGTCCAGGCTTGGCAGGAGGAAGCTGGGGGAGATGTCTGACCTGGTGTCCCAGTTTGAGATCGAGGAAGATTTTACCCAGATTAATTACCAGGGAACCCCTTACCGGGTGACGCCGCTGATCTATGGCGACCCGGTGAAATGGCTGTATAACCGTTCCCAGGGCCTGCCGGCCTATATTACCGTGAACATGGTGACCCAGGAGACGACGCTGGTCCGCATGGAGTCGGGAATCAAGTATTCCCGGGGGGAATATTTTTTCCGGAATATTTACCGTCATCTCCGCTTTCATTATCCGACGAAGATTTTTGACGAGATTTCCTTTGAGATCGACGAGGAGGGGACGCCTTACTGGGTGGCTCCCACCATCCGTTATCGGATTGGCTTGTGGAGCGGCAAGGATATCGGCGGCGCCGTGCTGGTCAACGCGGTTACTGGGGAATGTGCCTATTATGATGTGAAGGATATTCCCAGCTGGGTAGACCAGGTTTATCTTTCGGACCTGGTGGTGGAGCAGATGAACTATTACGGCAAGTTCCAGAACGGCTTTATCAACTCCGTGATCGGCCAGCGGGGCGTGCTGCAGACCACGGCGGGCTATAATTATCTGGCCATCGGCGACGATGTCTGGCTGTATACCGGCATGACCTCCGTGATGAGCGATGAGTCCAATACCGGATTTATCCTGGCAAACCTGCGGACCAAGGAGACGAAATACTATGTGGTTCCGGGCGCCGAGGAATTCTCCGCCATGGAATCCGCCCAGGGGCAGGTTCAGCACCTGAATTATGTGTCCACCTTCCCGCTGCTTTTGAATGTGTCCAACCGGCCCACCTACTTTATGTCGCTGAAGGATGCGGCGGGGCTGGTGAAGATGTATGCCTTTGTGGACGTGGAGCAGTATCAGGTAGTGGGAACCGGCGTCACCGTGGACGAGGCCAGAGCCGATTACGCCTCCAAGTTCACCGGGGAGGATATCGAGATTCAGCCGGAGGAGAGCGGCGAGATCCAGGGTAAAATAGCGGCCATTTCCTCAGCGGTGGTGGACGGGAATACGGTGTATTATTTTATGCTGGAGGATAGCGATATGGTTTACACGGCCGGAATCTCCGTTTCCCAGCATCTGCCTTTCTATAAGGCCGGGGATCAGGTGAAGGTAGGGTATACGGAGCTGGCGGGCGTGCGGCAGGTGATATGGGTTGAGTAGGAAGGGAATTGAGCGGCAGAAAGTAAATTACGCTGGAGTCTTACGAACGTTTGTGCTATAATTTATCCTATAAAATGGAAAGAAAAAGGTAAAAACAAAATGGATGCTGAGTACATCAAGAAGTTGATTTCCGTATTAAATTTCATCCCGGAAAATGGAAAAAATGCTATTTACGTTAAATATTACCCTATTCATGACAATTATGCCACCTCGTCCGATACCTCAATCATTGTGTCCGTGGCAAAAAGCAGGTAATAATATTTTTTCAGGTTGATTGTCTGCATAGGCCGCATCTCATTCCATCTGCTGGAGGCTGTAAAACTCACGCATATATTTCAGCCCACGGTGTACGGAACGGCTTACCATGCTCTTGTCAACGCCTTCCTCTCTTGCGATCCGGGTGAAATCTAACCTTCTGATGTAGTAGCTTTTAACACGCCTTGCCTGCATGGGAGTGATAACGGAAAACGCCTCGTCCAGCATGGCAAGCAGCTTTTCATGGGC
>CAJUPT010000018.1 GCA_910588405.1 uncultured Lachnospiraceae bacterium
TCCAGGCAGTTCTTCATAATCCATGCCAGAATAATCTTTTCCGAAAGCAGCCGTTAATTAAATAGTTAATTGTGTAAAAAGCTAATGACGAAAATTGAGGGAGTAGTTTGCAGGAATCGACTTAACGGATGCCTGTGATTCTGTCAACATAATGACTGCATATGGGAGCGGAGAACGTGCCATATAAGGTCTGGCATTATCTGAAAAAACGAGACTCATGGACAAGCAGGCCAGCGGACTGGCTTCTTGTTCATGAGTCTTTTTGTAGCATAAGAAACAGGGAAATATTCAATATAAGAAAATTTTCCGGACTGATTTGGCGGCAAGAGAAATAACATATACAAAAGAGGAGGAATGTTTTATGAATTTATGGGAATTATTTGTTATTGCGGTGGGATTGTCCATGGACGCTTTTGCGGTGTCGATCTGTAAAGGACTGAGTGTGCGGAAGCTTACGCTGAAGCACTGTTTACTGGCCGGACTGTATTTCGGTGGTTTCCAGGCAGCAATGCCTATGGCAGGGTATCTGCTGGGCATCCGGTTTCAACAGATGATTACCAGCGTTGATCATTGGATTGCTTTTGTACTGCTCTGTCTGATCGGCGGAAATATGGTCAGGGAATCTCTAAAAAATGAAGAGGTGGATGGACTGGATGATTCCTTTGATGTGAAAACCATGCTAATGCTGGCCGTGGCTACCAGTATCGATGCGCTAGCCGTAGGCGTAACCTTCGCTTTTTTAAATGTTCGGATTGTGCCGGCAGTTTCCTTTATCGGGACGGTCACGTTCTGTTTGTCGGCGGCAGGTATCAAGGCGGGCAATCTATTCGGAAATAAATATGAGTCAAAGGCAGAGCTGGCAGGAGGCGTAATTTTGATTGTGATGGGAACAAAAATATTGTTGGATCATCTGGGGGTATTGTAATGAAGGCGCAGAGACTTAACCATGTCTTTTTTATATTGGGCTTGGCGCTTATAGCCAGCGAGCTCTGGAAACAATGGTGTCTAACTATGACGGTCAACGAAGGTGTATATGACTGGTGGTATTTTCCCTTTCAGCTATGCAGTCTGCCTATGTATCTTTTGCCGGCTTTCCTCCGGGTAAAAAATCAGCAGATGAGAACAGCCCTGCTGGCTTTTCTGATGGATTATACGCTGTTAGGCAGTATCATGGTCTGGGCAGATACCTCGGGACTATTTTATCCGCTGACAGCCCTGACACTGCATTCCTTTCTCTGGCATATCCTTCTGACAGTGATTGGTTTGCTGTCAGGCTTTGCTTGGAGGCGTGAGACAAAAAGAACCGGAAGAGATTTTTTCTATGCGACGCTGCTGTACGGCACAGGATGTCTGACAGCGGCTTTTTTGAATGCCTTGCTGCGGGGGAAAGGGGAGATGAACATGTTTTATATTAATCCTGAAGTGCCTGTTACACAGCCATTTTTCCGGCATTTGATTCCTGTGATTGGACAAGTCCCCACGATTATATTGTATATGCTTGCCACCGTGGCCGGCGCAGGGATTCTACATGGATTGTGGGGAGTGAAGCATTCTGACATTACTCCTCAAGCCTCAGCATAGCCACCGCGACAGAAATTATGCACAATTTTGCTGGTTTTCTCTTGACCTCACTACATAAATGTGCTATAACTGAATTACTACGACAGACGTAATATGATAAACGTAGTACGACAGGCATAGTATGATAAGCAAAGTGCGACAGACACGTATGATGGATACGGTATGGGAGGGATGGAATTGATCAGCAGCGATGTGATCCGGGGCTATACGGACACTATGATTTTGTTTCTGCTTTTGAACCAGCCTTCTTATGGATATGAAATTTCGAAGCAGATCAGAAGCCGGTCGGAAGAAAAATATGTGATGAAGGAGACTACGCTGTATTCCGCATTTTCCAGGCTGGAGAAGAATGGCTGCATCGAATCTTTTTATGGCAGCGAGACAAATGGAAAACGCAGAACCTACTACCGGATTACACCGAAGGGCCGGGACTATTACCGGCAGAAGTGCAGAGAGTGGCAGGTGACGATGGAGGTGGTCAGCAGATTTATCGCAGACGAAGAACGCTGCGAAGAAATTTAGGCAGTGTCAAATGATGGATGAAAAAAATAGCAACTCCCAGTTCCTGGAGTTTGGGAAGGGCGTTGCGGAACTATATTAAGGGGGAAACAGGATGGAGACCATTAAAGTTTACCTGGACAATATGTTTCTGAGCATACCGGATTCGGAGCAAGTACGGCGGGTAAAATCGGAGCTGTATGATATGATGGAGGACAAATACCGGGAGCTGCGCAATGAAGGGAAACCTGAAAATGAAGCGGTGGGTATCGTCATCTCCGAGTTTGGAAATCTGGAAGAGTTAAAGGAAGAATTGGGTCTGAACCACCAGGAGGAAGATCAGACCTATTTTGATGCAAAGGAGGAAAAAAGAGAAGAGAAAGAACAAAAAAATCCGGAAAAACAGGAAGAAGGTTCGAAAGGGAATGGAAAAAATAAAAATAAGAAAAAGGGTGCAAAGAAAAAATTCCGCGATCAGGATATAAAGGAACGGGAAGTATCCTTCGACGAGGTGGAGGATTATCTTCAGGCTATGGCTGCGGCTTCCAATGGGATCGGCATAGGCGTAATGCTGTGCGTTTGGTCTCCGGCAGCAATCGTAGCTTTTGCAGAGCAGGAAAGTTGGGGCGTTGCTCTGGGCCTGGCCCTTTTATTTATTTTGGTTGCGGCAGGCGTAGGGTTGTTTATTTTAGCCGGGTCGAAGCTGGAAATGTTTCAATACCTGAAAAAGGAAATTCTTAGAATTGACCCAGGTATCGAGCAGTTTATCAGGGAGGAGCAGGAAGCTTTTCACCAGTCCTTTGTACTTCAGATTGCGGCAGGCGTCATCCTCTGTGTGATTTCTCCGGTACAGGTGGTGGTATGCAGTGTTCTGGAGCTTTCTGATACGTTGATTTTATGCAGCGTGGGAATGCTTTTGATTCTGGTGGGAGCCGGCAGTTTTTTACTGGTACGGGCTGGAATGCGTCAGGATGCATATCATGTTCTGCTGCAGGAGGAAAGCTACTTGAAAGAAAAAAAAACCGGATTTTTAAAAATATTTGACAGCGTATATTGGCTGTTGGTTTCGATCATATATCTGAATTGGAGCTTCAGTTCGGGCTCTTGGGGCGTCTCCTGGATGATCTGGTTAATCGCAGGAGTAGCCTATAGACCTCTGGTAAATATGTTGAAGGAGTAATTCGGAGCAAAACCGGACTGATCAATGGGAAGGAAGGGTGACTGCAATGCGGCATCCTTTTTTTCTTGTGGAATATTCGGCGCAATTCTCCGGTGACATGCTGTGTCGGATTGCAGGACCATCCGGCCGGTTCAAAAATTCCACGTCGCCTCCATGGGCTTTGATAATCTGTCGCACAATTTTCAGCCCCATCACATGAGGCTGATTTTCCTGATCGTTACCTTCCGTGACGGCGGCCCGATTTTCCGTCTCATCAGCTTCCAGAACCCGCAGCACCCGGCGGGGAATGCCTGCGCCGTTGTCCATAAACAGGATAGAACACCGGTCTCCGGATTGGGTCAGGGACGCTATGATTCGAATGGAGCAGCCCTCCGGGTTATGTCGGATGCTGTTGCCGATCAGGTTTCGGAACACCCGGGCAATCAATCCGGAATCCGCATCGATCTGAGCGGAGGAAAATGCCGGACTGCATGTCACCTGGATCTCCCAGGGACCATCCGAATTTTGATTCATAAAATCTGCCGCTGTCTGCCGCAGCAGGGCGGCGGGGTAGAAGGTGGTGATTCGCAGAGGACAGGACTGGTATTCCAGTTTTGAGGTCAGATTCAGATCCTCGATCAGCTGGCGGATGCACAGGCTCTGCTCCTTGATGATCCGGGCGGAGGCTCTGGAAGATTCCGGCAGGTCCTCCAGATCTTCCAGCTCTTTGGCGTATCCCATAATCAGGGATAAGGGCGTGCGGATGTCGTGGGAGACGCCGCTGATCCAGGCGGCCCGGGCATGATCCCGCTGTGCAAGCTTTTCCTCCTGCTCAGCCAGTAATGCAGATGTTTTATTTAAAGACACGGACAGTTCCGACAGCATTCCCGTTTCCGGCAGATGAACCTGATCTTTTTTTTCCAGATCCCGTATGCTGTTTACAATCGGGCGTAGGGCCTTGTATAACTGTCCGCCTGCCAGTGCGGCCACCGAAAAAATCAGTAACAAATCTATGGTCAGGATCAGCAGGACGTAGGCCGGCAGCCGCTTCATAAGCTGCTGGGGCCGATTTATGTTCAGTTTCCAAAAGCTTCCCTTCGGGCGGGCCAGTACCAGCAGTCCCCGGTCGTGCTGCCACACATAGACCGGATAGTCATGCAGGTACCACCGGCTGAAGGAGGCCGCTTCCGGTACCGTGAAGAAGGTGGGGATTTCCTCCGGCAGGTTCCAGGTCCAGATCGCGTTTCCGCTTACATCCAGCAGCATTCCCCAGGCATAGTGGGAAACCAGAATGGATTCTCCTTCGGGAGAAAGAGAAAATTGTCCGTCCGTTTCAGTCAATTCTTCAGAAACAGTGATCAGATTGCTCCGATTACCGTAAATGTCGTCTCCCAGTCCGAAAAACATGGCAATGTAGGCGGCGATATCCAGAAATAAAATCAGTATGATGATGAAAAATGCCGCAAACACATAGCGGCGGATGATGCGCAGTAAGCTTTTCATCGGTGCCTCGTTTCTGATGCGTTAGTTGTCATTTTAAAAACAGAACATTGAAAGACAGCGCATTTACTCATTTGCCAGCCGATAGCCCAGTCCTCTGGCTGTCAACAGCCATACCGGATGGGAAGGGGCTTCCTCGATTTTTGCCCTAAGTCTTCGAATGTGTACCATCAGGGTATTTTCATAGCCGAAATAATCGTCGCCCCAGACTGACTGGCACAGGCTGTCAAAGGTGACGATCTTTCCTCTGTTTTCAGCAAGCTTTTTTAATATGCCCAGCTCTTTGGCGGTCAGGGAGACGCTGCCGCCGTCCCATTCCACCAGTCCGCTCTCAAAATCTACCCTTCTGTTTCCAAGTGTCAGTATATTGCCGACGGCTTTAGCCGCGGACAGTGGAAAATAGGTCCGTTTCAGCACGCCGGTCAGCCGCAGGAGCAGTTCCTCAGGCAGAAAAGGCTTGCTAATATAGTCGTCGGCGCCCAGCCCCAGCCCGGTTAAGCGGCTTTGATCCTCGTCCTTGGCGGAAAGGAATAAAACCGGGATATTGGACCATTCCCGCAATTCTTTCATAAAAGCAAAGCCGTCCCCGTCCGGCAGCATCACGTCAAGTAGAAGGAGGTCAGGACGGAAGGTTTTCAGTTTTTCGGCGGCCTCCCGGCAGCAGGATGCAGTCTCTAAGCAGATAAAGCCCTCCTGCGCCAGAATCCTTGTCACCATGCGCCGCAGCTGCAGGTGATCGTCTATGATCAAAATGCGGCTGTCATAAAGGTCAGTCATATCGGTAAACTCCTTGTATATAAAGTCAGAACTGTCATCAAAAAACAGAAAAAATGTTTGTCTGATTTTTGCGGTTTCTCTCAGAGCAAATACATTATGAAAAGTATACATGATTTTCTTCTGTTTTGCATCCCTGTTTTCAGTAAATTAAGGTAAAAGTAAGGCTGGCGTAACCGGCGTGTAAGGCGGCGCTGATAGGATAGGGGTAAAAGAAGGGGAGAGCAGCGAAACTCAGAACAGTAACGGACCGTACAAGCCCCGGAAGGGGAGTTACGGAACTGTAATAGGAGGTTTATTTTTATGGAGACAATGATTGAAACAAAAGGTTTGACAAAGCGTTACGGACAGAGACTGTCAGTGAGTCGTCTGGATTTGTCGGTTCCAACGGGCTGCGTTTACGGGTTTCTGGGGCCGAACGGCGCGGGGAAAAGCACGACAATGAAAATGATTCTGGGGCTTGTGAAGCCCACGGAAGGAAGGGTGAAGGTGCTGGGGGCGGAGATGAACAGCCGGAACCGGCTGGCGATCCTGAAAAATACCGGTTCTCTGATCGAATCTCCCGCTTACTATGGGCATCTGTCCGGAAAAGAAAATCTGCAGATCGTCTGCACATTGAAAAATATTTCGGAAAAAGAGATCAGTCATGTGCTGGCCGTCGTCCGGCTGGAAAATCAGCAGCATAAAAAGGTCAGCCATTACTCTCTGGGCATGAAACAGCGGCTGGGACTGGCCTGCGCTTTGCTGGGGCGGCCGAAACTGCTTCTGCTGGACGAACCTACTAACGGCTTAGACCCGGCAGGAATCCAGGAAATCCGGGAGCTTATTATCAGCCTGCCTGAGCAATATGGAATGACCGTGCTGGTATCCAGCCATCTGCTGGGAGAGATCGACCAGATGGCGGACCAGGTGGGCATCATCGATCAGGGAAAGCTGATTTTTCAGGATCGTCTGGAAGCCCTCCACGAACACAGCCGGAAGAAAATCTATATCCGGACCATGAATCAGGGACTGGCGGAGCAGATCCTTTCGGAGAAAGGAATCGTTTACGAAACGGCGGAAGAAGGACTGCTGCTGCCGGAAATGCCGGATGCCCGCATCGCCGGCTGCGTGTCCCGTCTGGTGTCCGGCGGCGTAGGCGTGATCAGAGTGGAAGAACGGCAGAAAAACCTGGAAGAAATCTTCCTGGGGCTGACCGGGAACCGATCAAGTTTATAAAAAATCCTTCCAGATCCAGGGGGCTTGGGAGGGAAGTTGCGGAACTAAATTAGGAGGTGCATATCAATGAGAGAAATGCGAGCGGAGCTGGCTAAGACCAGGTACCGAAAAATCTGGCTGAGCATTGCCGGCGTGATGGGTATGGAGCTGCTCTGGTGCTTCTGGATTTTTTCCAGGGCGGAAGGAATGGAACTGTCCCAGGGATTTTACTATGGATTTGTGGAGTTTGGCGTAATGAATTCCATCTTTTTACCGGTGGTTCTGGCCGTTGCGGCCAGCCGGATCTGGGATACGGAGCATAAAGGCGGAACCTGGAAGCTTTTGGAGACGCTAGAGACAAAGGATGCCATTTACCGGTGTAAATTTCTGCTGGGGGCCATTTACTGTATGGCAATCGTGGCAGCACAGATCATTTTCCTGACGGCGCTGTCCCGAATGTTTCATTTTGGACAGAAACTGCCGGCAGATCATATGGTCTGGTTCGGGGTCAGCGTATTCTCGGTGAATCTGGCGGTTTATCTGATTCAGCAGATTTTGTCCATGTATTATGAGAATCAGATCATTCCGCTGGCCGCCGGACTGCTGGGGGCATTTGGCGGATTGTTTTCTAACTTCCTGCCGTCACAGATTCAGAGGCTGGTCGTCTGGGGGTATTACGGCTTGCTGCGCAGCGTCAACATGGACTGGGATCAAGATACCAAAATCATAACGCTGTATGAAAGACCAATGGATTATGGATTTTTGATTTTTGTCTTTTTGCTGGCGGCGGCGCTGTACCTGGGTGGAAAAAAATTGTTTTTGAGGAAGGAGTTCTAAAAATGGGAGAGTTGGTGCTGCTTCGCTGTGTCAGGGCGGAGAAAATAAAAATAAGACATTCCATGGTCTGGCTGTTTTTTCTGATCGTTCCTATACTCCCGGCCATTATGGGAACGGGGAATTATATGATGAACCGGGAAGTTCTGCAATCGGAATGGTACAGTCTGTGGACCCAGCATACATTATTTTATTCAAATTTTTTCTACGGGCCGCTGATTGGAATCTACTGTTCATATCTGTGGCGGCTAGAGCATCTGAACTATAACTGGAACCATTGTATGACTGCGCCGGTTCCGGTGGAGTGCGTTTTTTTGTCCAAGCTGGTTCAGGTATTCAAGATGACGCTTTTAACCCAGCTATGGACTTGGTTTTTGTATTTTCTGTGCGGGAAATACGCCGGACTGCCGGGGCTGCCGCCAATTAACATGCTGTTCTGGCTGATCCGGGGCGCCTGCGGCGGCATGGCGGCGGCATCATTGCAGCTGGTTCTTTCTATGAAGATCCGCAGCTTCGCCCTGCCGGTAGGCATCGGACTGGCAGGCTCCATCGGAGGGCTGCTTTTGTCCAACGGCGGTTTCGGCCTGTTCTGGCCCTATTCGCTGATGATGCTGGGGATGAACGCCAATAAATATAATGATGTATTAAGCTCACAGCTTATTCGGTTCGCCTTGTCCTGTGCAGTTTTTGTCTGTCTGTTCAGCTATATGGGAATCCGGATTCTTAAGAGGCAGGATGTAAAGGCAGCGTGAGGATTTTTGCGGTGAAGATTTTTGACGATTTTTGGCGTCTTTTACACTGGACTTTCGCAGGCGGGCATGCTATACTGGAAAAGCAGAACATTTTTGCCGCAAAGATATCAGGAAGGGGATGATCGCATGACGGACGGCGAAAAGTTTGATCTGATACTTACAGAATTAAAAAAGCTTGATACACTTGAGAAAAAATTTGATACTTTTGAGAAGAAATTCGATACATATGAGGAAAAATTCGATACATTTGAGAAAAAATTTGATGCTTTTGATAAAAAATTTGATACATTAGAGAGAAAAGTCGATACACTTGAGGGGAAATTTGATACACTTGAGAAAAAAGTCGATACACTTGAAAAGAAATTCGATACACTTGAAGAGAAAGTAGAAAAAATTGATTACGATGTACACAACTTAAAATATCAGCTGATCAAGTATGTTGCGGATTTGAAGAGTACAGATGAAATGATATTGAATGAAGTAGAAAGAGTACACGAGATTTTATACAAACATCAAAGAGATAAAGCCATACATACGGCGTAATTACAGATCCGCTGCCATGAGCAAAGAACCCCATGGCAGCGGATTATTTATTACGGAGTATCCAGCCAAACGCGTCACCGGAGGGTTTTGTCGGACTCTTTCAGATTTCCTTTTTTAATATGTTTTTTGATAATACCATCCGTTACATCAAACAATACCTCCGACCCCTGCCTTGTTTTCCTCTGTCGCCCGTACACCTGCTCGGCAGTAACCTGATGTGTTCTCCAGTCGCCGCCGTCGTTGCTGTCATTCAGCAGAAGCGGCTGTAAATTATCCATGGCGTGAGCAAATTTTGCCTCGGCGGTCTGATTGTCCTCAAATTCGTCGAACAGCGCAGTCAGCTCCTGTTTCTGGTCCTCGGGCAGAAGGGAATAAATCTTTTCCTTCGCGGCCTCCTCTCTGGCCTTCTGCGTTTTCAGATTTTCCGTGTCGTAAGCGTAGGTATCCCCGGCTTCGATCTCCACGATATCGTGGATCAGGCACATCAGCATCACCCTGGCGATATCCACCGTTTCATTGGCGTATTCCCGCAGCAGATAAGCCATGATCGCCATATGCCAGGCGTGTTCGGCGTCATTTTCATTTCTGCCATGACCGGACAGATGGGTCTGCCGGAAAATGTTTTTTTCTTTGTCAATTTCCAGAATAAAGTCCAGTTGTTTCCTCAATCTTTCTTCTATCTTTTTTTCTGCCATATCAATACTGCCTCCGGTTTATTTGATCAAAAATCTGGCGGCGTCTGCCTGATTTTCCGTAAAAACAAGCCGCCGTCCTCCGTATTATAGCATAAAACGCGCAAGTGGAGAAGTTCTTGCGCCGTTGTCGCCTTTATGTTAGAATAGACGTGTAGTTTCAGGCTGAATTTTGGCGAAACGGATCAATTCAGTTTTGTTTTCGCGGAATTTACAGCGTCGTAAACCATTTCAGAACAATCTTTTATGGAGGAGGAATATCATTATGAACACTTGTACCGATTGCCTCAGTCGCAATACCTGTGCCAGTGCGGATAAGCCGATGGAGGAATATATCCGCCAGCTCCCCCTGGAGACTGCCCACCACAGAGTGGAAGGCCAGTCCACCAAATGCGGTTTTGGCCTGCAGGGCGTCTGCTGCCGTCTCTGTGCCAACGGACCCTGCCGGATTACTCCCAAATCCCCCAGGGGTATCTGCGGCGCCAATGCGGACACCATCGTAGCCCGGAATTTCCTTCGTGCCGTAGCGGCCGGCTCCGGATGCTACATCCATGTGGTGGAGAACACGGCAAGACAGCTGAAAAACACCGGACTGCACAAAGATAAGATCCGCAGCGAAAAGGCGCTGAACCGTCTGGCGGAGATTTTCGGCGTAACCGGCGAGGACAAATATGATCTGTGCGTGAAAGTGGCGGATGCGGTTCTGTCCGACTTGTACCGTCCCGAATACGAGCCTATGGAGCTGGTAGAGAAGCTGGCCTACGCGCCCCGCGTAAAGCGGTGGAAAGAGCTTGGCATCATGCCCGGCGGCGCGAAGGGCGAAGTATTCAACAATGTGGTAAAGACATCCACCAACTTAAATTCCGACCCGGTTGAGATGCTGGTTTCCTGCCTGCGTCTGGGTATTTCCACCGGACTGTACGGTCTGCAGCTGACCAACCTGTTAAACGATGTGGTGCTGGGCGATCCGGAGATCCGTACGGCTCCCGTAGGCATGAATGTCATCGATCCTGATTATATTAATATCCTGATCACCGGTCATCAGCATTCTCTGTTTACATATATCCAGGATCGTCTTCTGGATGAGGATGTAGTGGCAAAGGCAAAGGCTGCCGGAGCCAAGGGTTTTAAGCTGGTGGGCTGTACCTGCGTAGGACAGGACCTTCAGTTAAGAGGCGCACACTATACGGAAATTTTCGACGGCCACGCGGGCAATAACTATATTTCCGAGGCAGTGCTTTCCTGCGGCGCCATCGACGCGGTGCTCAGTGAGTTTAACTGTACCCTGCCCGGTATCGAGCCGATCTGCGATGAACTGAAGATTAAGCAGATCTGCCTGGACGTGGTGGCAAAGAAGGCAAATGCCGAGTATATTCCGTTTAACTACGAGACCCGTGAGGCGGACGGCGACCGGATCATCGACGAGATCGTTGCGGCATACAAAGAACGCCGGGGCAGTGTACCCATGAAGCTGTTCACCGACCACGGCAATAAAAATACCCTGACCGGCGTCAGCGAGGGAAGCCTGAAAGCGTTCCTGGGCGACAGCTGGAAGCCGCTGATCGATCTGATTGTAGCGGGCAAGATCAAGGGTCTGGCTGGCGTGGTAGGCTGCTCCAGCGTGGCATACGGCCATGATACGCTGACGGCCGAGCTGACCAAGGAGCTGATTGCGAAGGATATCCTGGTGCTCACTGCCGGCTGTTCCTCAGGCGGACTGGAAAATATCGGCCTGATGACGCCCGAAGCCGCCGAGCTTGCCGGTCCTAACTTAAAGGTTGTCTGTAAGCAGCTGGGCATTCCGCCCGTACTGAATTTCGGTCCCTGTCTGGCCATCGGCCGTCTGGAGATCGTGGCGACGGAAATCGCGGAGGAACTGGGCGTCGATCTGCCTCAGCTGCCTCTGGTGCTCTCGGCCGCGCAGTGGCTGGAGGAGCAGGCGCTGGCAGACGGCGCGTTCGCTCTGGCTCTGGGACTGCCCCTGCATCTTGGCGTACCGCCTTTCATCACCGGCAGCGGTGTTGTGACCAAGGTGCTGACCGAAGATATGGTAGGTCTGACCGGCGGCCGCGTGATCGTGGACCCTGACGGCAAGTCCGCCGCCAATCAGCTGGAAGCGATTATCGAGGAGAAGCGGAAGGCTTTGAATATTTGACGACAGAGAGGGGGATCTGCCAAGATGAAACGAATTTTTATCGACCCCGCGAAATGCGACGGGTGTAAAAACTGTACCCTGGCTTGTATGGAATCCCACCGGCAGGACGGAGGAAAAGGGCTGTATACGCTGGATCTGACCGATCCGGCCAACCAGTCCCGCAATTTCATTGTCGCTGACGGAAAGGGAGGCTATGCGCCCATCTTCTGCCGTCACTGCGATGTTCCTGACTGCGCGGGCGCCTGCATGAGCGGGGCGCTTAAGAAAAACATGGAAAACGGCCTGGTGGAATATGATAAGGAAAAATGCGCGGCCTGCTATATGTGCGTGATGAGCTGCCGCTATGGCGTGCCTGCCATTTCCCCTGACCGAAAGCGGATTATCAAATGCGATTTCTGCGCCCATTTGGAGGAAGGACCCGCCTGTGTACGGGCCTGTCCCAAGCAGGCCATCGAAGTGAGGGAGGTGTGAGTATGGAGAGATTTGTTATCATAGGAGCCGGCGCCGCCGGTATCAGCGCCGCCCAGGTGCTTCGTGATGTCCGCCCGAAGGATACGATCACCGTGATTTCCACCGACGAAAAAGTGCATTCCCGCTGTATGCTTCACAAATATCTGGGCCATGAACGGGATGCCCAGGGCATCAATTTTGTGGATGCGGACTTTTTCGAGAAAAACGATATCACCCATATCGCCTGCCAGACGGTGGATAAAATCGATGTTGAGGGGAAGAAAGTCTGCTATGGGGAGTATTGGGCTCCTTACGATAAGCTTCTGATCGCTACGGGGGCCGGATTCTTTATCCCTCCCATCCCTCATTTCCGGGAAGCGCCCAATGTGTTCGGCTTCCGGGATTTAAGCGATGCGCTGAAGATCGACGAGGCTTTCGCAAGAGGAAAGCGGGTGTTTATCGTGGGCTCCGGCCTGGTGGGCCTGGATGCGGCTTCCGCCCTGTGCGAGCGGGGGGCAGACGTTACCATCGCCGAGATGGCGCCCCGGGTAATGCCTTTGCAGACCGACGAGTATGCGGCTTCGGTTTACCAGAAAGCCTTTGAAGATCACGGGTGCAAGTTCCTGTTGGGCATCGGCGCCAGCGACGCGGTAGTGGACGGGGAGGGCAATATCACGGAAGTGATTCTGTCTACCGGCGACCATGTGCCCTGCGATTTTATCATTATGGCGGCGGGCGTTCGTCCCAGGATTCAGATCGCTCTGGACAGCGGCATCGCAGCGGAGCGGGCAATTCAGGTGGACGATCATCTGCGCACCTCTGCGCCGGATGTCTATGCGGCAGGAGACTGCACCGGCCTGTCCGGCGTATGGCCCGACGCTATGGCTCAGGGCAAGGCGGCGGCCTGGAATATGGCAGGGATCGACGAGGTCTATGAAAAGCCTTATCCCTTCAAAAACACCAGCAACTTCTTCGGCGTCACCATGCTGTCCGCAGGGCGGTTGGATCTGACGGAAGGGGCTGAAGTACTGGTCCATAAGACGGCCGGTGAATACAAAAAGGCTGTGATCACGGACGGAAAGCTGACGGGGTACCTGTCTCTGGGAGATATCTCCAATGAGGGGCTGTACCTGTACCTGATCAAAAACGGCATTGATCTAAGCGCAAAGAAAGATAAGATCTTCAGGCTGACGTTCGCGGATTTTTATGGGATTAATGAGAAGAACGGCGAGTTTGCATATCAGGTGTAAGGTGAAAAACCTAAAAGATTAATTGAATCATAAAGTGATCCGATAACCGCAGCTGCATTACCGGCGTGATTGACCGGAGCTTCTGCAATTTGACAAAATGCGTCATCGAGAAGCATATTCTTGGCAGCGGCGCGTTTGGCTGGATATTGCGTAATGAAAATCAGGACTGCCTGTTATACCTTTGGGTATAAATAGGGGGTCCTGATGCATTTCCGATACAATGCGCGTTTGTGTATGGCGCAGCGCGTTTTTAATATGCTGCATTGTTCAGGATGATTTGTAATAGGATCTATTTTTCAAAAGAAATTAAAGAGTCAGTATAGCCAATATATAAAGATAATTTACACAGTTTTTATAGAAAAGAAAGGAAGGAAGCTACAAATGAATTACGATTTTACCACTGTTATGGACCGCCGGGGAAAGGATGCCGTCGCCATCGACGGATTGGGTACGCCAGGATTTGCGCCGGATGCGCCGAAGGAAGGATTTGACGCGATTCCTATGTGGGTTGCAGATATGAATTTTGCTACGGTGCCCACGATTCCGGAGGCGATCATCGAACGGGCCAAGCATCCTGCTTATGGCTATTTCTTTCCGAGGGAGGAATATTTTCAGTCTATTATCCGGTGGCAGGAAAAGCGCAACGGAGTGACCGGACTTACAAAGGAGCATATCGGTTATGAGAACGGTGTGCTGGGCGGCGTGATCAGTGCGCTGAATGTGCTCTGTTCCAAAGGTGATCATGTGCTGCTCCATTCGCCTACTTACATAGGTTTTACCGGCAGTCTGACCAATAACGGGTATCATATTGTCCATAGTCCTATGGTTTTGGATGAAAATGGTGTGTACCGAATGGATTTCGCAGATATGGAGAAGAAGATTACGGAGAATAAAATACATGCCACCGTATTTTGTTCGCCTCATAATCCATGCGGACGGGTGTGGGAACGTTGGGAAGTGGAGCAGGCCATGGAACTATTCCGCAAACATGATGTGATGGTGGTTTCCGATGAGATCTGGTCAGATATTATTCTGAACGGACATAAGCATGTTCCGACGCAGAGTGTCAGCGACGATGCAAGGAACAGGACGGTGGCTGTTTATGCCCCGTCAAAAACCTTTAATCTGGCCGGTCTGGTGGGAAGCTATCATATCATCTACAATAAAATATTGCGGGAACGGATCGAGAAGGAATCCTCCCTTCCTCACTATAACGATATGAATGTGCTTTCCATGCATGCACTGATCGGCGCCTATAAGCCGGAGGGCCATGTGTGGGTGGACGAGCTGTGTCAGACTTTAAGCGGTAATATTAATTTTGCCTGTGATTATATCCGGCAGCACTTTGACGGTGTCAGCGTTTCCAAACCGGAGGGAACCTATATGCTGTTTCTGGATTGTACAAAGTGGTGTGAAACTCATGGGAAAACCATCGATGAAGTGCAGAAAGCCGGATGGGATGTGGGCGTGGCCTGGCAGGACGGCAGAATGTTCCACGGCCCCTGCCATATCCGCATGAATCTGGCGCTGCCGCTTTCCCGGGTACAGGAGGCATTTGACCGGTTAAACAGATATGTTTTTACAGATTGAGAAAACAGCTTTCTTATTACGGCTGTATGCAGTCAAAGAATATTGGAATAAAGTCATTATAGAAAAGAAATAGAATAAAAAGTAAAGGTTACGATTCTGCTTTTCAAATATTAAAATATATCGGAAAAAGAAATAATGAAATTGCCGTACAACCTTTTGCGAACCTTTCCGCCGTTTATGACCATATACCAGTGAAGGGCAAAACAAACCCCTGAAACAGACGTCTGAGATAAGGTGGAGGAACACTCACATGAACCATAAAGAGCTGGAAATGTGCATACGGACATACGGAAAGGACATCTATTCTTTCTGCTGCCATCTGACCCAAAACCGGCAGGAGGCAGATGATCTGTATCAGGATACGTTTTTAACGGCAATAGAGCTTTTAGACCGGCTGGATGCCGGGAGGAATCCCAAAAGCTGCTTGTTGTCCGTGGCCGTTAACCAATGGCGGAACCGAAAACGCAAATTTGCCTGGCGGCGGCGGATTACCGGAACACAGGTCTCCATAGACGATATGGAGGCAGAGCTGCCCATGGTACAGGAGACGGTGGAGGAGGCGATGATTTTCCAGGAGGAAGCCCGCATGGTGCGTAAAGCCGTAGCGGCGCTGCCGGAAAAGTACAGGCTGCCTGTCCTTCTGTTCTATATGGAGGATCTGAAGGTGGCGGAGATCGCGGCGGTGCTTAAGCTGCCCCAGGGAACCGTTAAAAGCAGGCTCTTTCAGGCAAGAAAGGTGTTGCAAAAAGAATTGGAGGTTGTTTTAAGTGAAACATGATGTTGACAGACTTTTAAAACATGCCCTTTCTCCGGAAATTCAGCCGGATCCGCGGCTGAATCAGAATATTTTGAATCAGGCAGAGGAGATGACCTTTATGAGAAGAGGTAAGAGAAGTATATTTCCGGCGGCGGTAATGGCTGCCTGCTGTATCCTGGTACTGGGCTCCACAACCGCATTCGCGGCATGGAAGCTGTTAAGCCCGGCACAGGTGGCGGAAGAACATATGGACACAAAGCTGGCGGAAGCCTTTCAGGGCAAGGATGCGATTTTGGTGGATGAGACCCAGGAGTTTGGCGATTACCGCGTGACGCTGATGGGAGCGGTGGCAGGCAAGAATCTCAGCAAATATCTGGTTACGGAGAATGACGGCACGGTGCAAGACGACCGGTTCTACAGCGTCGTGGCCATTGCCAGGACGAATGGGGCGCCGATGCCGGATACCCATAGCGACGAATATGGCAAAGACCCTTTTTTCGTTTCTCCTTATATCAAAGGGCTTGATCCTGACCGGTACAGTATCGCAACCATGGACGGCGGCTATTCGGAATTTGTCCGGGATGGCATACAATATCGGCTGATCGATATGGACAACATTGAAATATTTGCCGATAAAGGAATTTATATTGGTGTCAATTCCGGTGCTTTCTATGATTCCAATGCCTACCTGATTGATGAAAAAACCGGAGAGATGAAAAGAAATGAGTCTTATGACGGGGTAAACGCATTGTTTGTACTGCCTATGGACGCATCGAAAGCAGACCCTGTGGCAGCGCAGGCTTATCTGGATAAGCTGGAGGAGCCGGCGGAACCGGAGACCATAGAAAAGAATGAGACAGACCTGGCTGTGGAAGAATGGGTGGAACGGCTGAACGGTGATAATTTGGAGAAGTATTGCCAGATAATCAAGGGAACCAAACAGATCTGTAAACCGGATCAGGATGGCTGGTGCAATTATTCTTATGATGTAAGCGATGAAAACGGAACAGTAAGCGGAGGAAGCGCTTTTGTTTTCAATGAATTGTTTCCAAAGGGAACGCAGCCGGGAACGGCGAAATGTCTTGGCTATAGCTATTCGAATCTTGGGCTGGCTGATTTGACCATCGAAATGGTTATACTGAACGACGACCATACGGCAACTGCTGGGGCGTATAAGCCAAGAGAGGAGATGATAGAAACAGAAAGCAATCAGCCGAACGGAAGATAAACGGGCAGCAGAATTTAAAACAATCGGGAAACAAATGGAAATCAAAAAATAAGATTTCGTAAATTGAAAAGGGACATCAAAGGATACGGGGGGTCTTTCTGATGTTTGAGTAACTCTGTTATTTCCGTTTTTGCTTTGCTAAGCTAATTTGATAGCTTACAACAAATTAAGGAAATAAGCGAATACCCAAAGTACAGAAAGAACCGGGATACGGCTTGGATGTCCCTTTTTCTTGTCATCTGTTTTTACCTGTGATAAACTGGATAAAAAGATGCAACGCATATGCGGTGTAGAAGAAAGGTGGAACTGCGGTTGAAGCAGCTGTATTTTAAGGCGGATGACGCCTGGGAGTCGGAACGGCTGGACAAATATCTGGCGAAGCAGTGCGAGGATCTGTCCAGGTCATATATCCAAAAGCTGTTAAAAGAGGGGCATGTGCTGGTAAACGGCCTGCCTGCAAAGAGCAGCTATCGTCTGACGGCTCAGGACGAAATCTCATTTTTGGTGCCGGATGCCATTGTTCCGGAAATATTGCCGGAGGATATTCCGCTTGATATCGTCTATGAAGACCAGGATGTGATTTTGGTGAATAAGCCTAAAGGGATGGTGGTGCATCCGGCGGCGGGACATTATTCCGGTACGCTGGTAAATGCGCTGATGTATCATTGCCGGGACAGTCTGTCAGGGATTAACGGCGTTATGCGCCCTGGAATTGTTCACCGCATCGATAAGGATACCTCGGGGCTTTTGATTGTCTGTAAAAATGACGGCGCTCATGCCTGTATTGCAGAACAATTGAAAGCGCATTCCATTACACGACGGTATCAGGCTATTGTTCACGGACGATTTCAGGAGGAAACGGGTACGATCAACGCCCCGATAGGCAGGAATCCCAATGACAGAATGAAAATGGCTGTAAACCGGACAAATGGCAAGGAAGCCGTTACCCATTATAAGGTGCTGAAGCAGTGGGAGAGGTTCACACTGGTGGAATGCCGCCTGGAAACCGGACGCACCCACCAAATTCGCGTTCATATGTCTCACCAAAACCATCCGCTGCTTGGAGACTACGTATATGGCCCAGATTCAAACCCAATGAAATGCATGGGAGTTATGCTGTCGGGTCAGGCGCTGCATGCCCAGGTGTTTGGTTTTATCCATCCGTCTACGAAAGCGTATATGGAGTTTGAAGCGCCGCTGCCGGAGTATTTTGCATCGATAGTGGAGCGCCTTGATGGGAGTTCTATTTAGTTTTGCCACCGCAGTTTTTGCACGAGTAAATAGTTTGGATGATTTGTGGGATTCCGGTTCATGTGCAAAGAAATATTTACAAATTCATAAAAAAATATGGGAATTTTCAAAAAAATATGCTATACTATAGCCAAAGTACAGCAAATATCTTTGGTATGCTGCGGAGGAGGTTGTTCGTATGGATAAAAAAATAGTTATTACAATTGGACGTGAGAGTGGCAGCGGCGGAAAGCATATCGGTGAACTGATTGCCCAAAAGCTGAACATTAAATTTTATGACAAGGAGCTGTTGGCGATCGCCGCTAAAAACAGTGGTTTGTGCGAGGAGATTTTTGAATTTCACGACGAGAAGCCGACAAATTCTTTTTTATATTCCCTTGTAACAGACACATACTCCATGGGGTATAATAACACCAGCTTTCTGGATATGCCTTTGAATCAGAAGGTATTTCTTGCGCAGTTTGACACCATTAAAAAGATTGCGGAAGAGGAGTCCTGTGTCATTGTGGGGCGGTGCGCCGATTACGCGCTGGCGGATTATCCCGGCGTGACCACCGTTTTTATTCACGGCGAGCTAGAGGATAAGCTGAATTATCTTATGGAATATTATAAGCTTCCATTGAATAAGGCAAAGGAGTTTATGGTAAAAACGGATAAAAGCCGCGCCAGTTATTATAATTATTATGCTGATAAAAGATGGGGAAGCTTGAAGAGCTATGATATCTGTATCAACAGCAGTATGCTGGGACATGAAGGCACGGCGGATTTTCTGGTGGAGCTGATTAACAGAAGATTCCAGTAATCAAGTTTGATGAAATATAACAAAAGCGGCGTTCTTGATCTTCGTAAGGCGGAGAGTGGGAACGTCGCTCTTTTTTCGTATGATACAAAAACGCTCCGCGAGGATGCACTGGGTCTGCCCCAGCGAAGCGAGGGTACGTTCTTAATCCATTTGCGATTCATCACCATTTGTTTCAGCAATCTTGTCAGCTTCATCCTCTGCATATTCAAGAATATCGCCAGGCTGGCATCTTAGAACCTTGCAAATAGCATTTAACGTGCTGAAACGAACTGCTTTGACCTTCCCTGTTTTTAAATAAGAAAGATTGACATTGGATATCCCGACCTGAGCCGCAAGGTCGTTTAACCGCATTTTTCTGTCTGCTAAAACTCTGTCAAGACGGATAATAATCATAATGTATGATCCACCTCATCCTGTAAATGTATTCCGTAATGAATGATATATGCGGCTACGAGAAAAGCAATGCTGGGAAGCATACCACTCAATATGTCTTTTCCTGTGGCGATGGCGATCCGCCCGTCGGAAAAAAGGTTAACGAGATAACAAATCAACAATTTGATAAACGGAGCAAAAAGTGCTGCGGCCAACTGCAGCAGTCCGTAATAGAGTAAATAAACTGCATTTTGCTCCGTGAAAATCTGTCCTTTACTGACATTGGAAAATACACGGCTTAAAAACCAGAAAGCAAAGACCAGTGGCAGTATGCTGACAGCACACATCATGGAGAGGCCGATTTGAATCGTCAGGTCGATTTGGTCATTGGCATTCGTCCATACCTGAATGTCGTCATTTAAGTGTACAATCAAGCTGCGAGAGGATGGATCATGATTTTTTTCTGAGAAAATTGCCGTACCATAGGTGTTCGTATTAGTATGGAGAGAAAAAGCTTGACGACCCATCAGACTCAGGGCTAGAACCATTGTAAGTAGTAGCATGCCGAGATAGCAAACAAGAGTCATAAACCTAGCGGCAAGCCTTGCATACCGTTCATCAATGAGCTTTTGGATTAATTTCATAGCCGAGTCACCTCTCATCTCTGTTTAAAACAAAATAAAAATCCTTTGTGTGTTTATGATAGCAAATTGATTCTATTATGTCAATAATTAATTAATGAATATCATTAATAAATTATTGCCAATTGATAATTATAATAGAGATATCAAAGAGGTGTGAAGAGGTACGGGAGAATATATCGAGAGGTATTAACCCTGTTCAAATGAAACAATGTCGGTACCGCCCAAAAATACGGGCAATACCGACATTGAAATTATAAAATTCAAGAAAATATAGCATCTTCCGCAAGCGTCATTCTACAGTTACCGATTTTGCCAGATTACGCGGTTTATCCACATCAAGTCCTTTGGAAAGGGAAGTGTAGTAAGCCAGCAGCTGCAAAATGGCAACGGTGGGAAGGCCGGTAAACTGGTCGTTCTGTGCGTCTACTGTGAAATGGATATCACAGATTCCCTCGGGAATTTCGGCGGATTCCTTGGTAATTAAAATGACATAAGCCCCCCTAGCCCGAACCTCCCGGATGTTGGAAATGGTTTTCTGGAATACATGGCTCTGGGTGGCAAATGCAACCACAGGCGTATGTTCCTCGATGAGAGCGATGGTTCCGTGTTTCAATTCCCCGGCCGCATATGCCTCAGCATGAATATAGGAAATCTCTTTCAGCTTTAACGCTCCTTCCAGTGAGTAGGCATAATCCAGCCCGCGGCCGATAAAATAAGTGTCGGACGCAGCCATAATGTGCTGGGCTGCCTTCTCAATCGCGTCAGTCTGTTCCAGAATTTTTTCAATGGCAGGAACACAGGATAGCAGATTTTCTATAAATTCCTTTCCCTCCTGAACCGAATATCTACCTCTGACCAGAGACATCCGGCAGGCAATCAGATACATCGAAGCCAGCTGTACGGCATAGGCTTTTGTGCTGGCTACGGCGATCTCCGGACCGGCATGGGTATACAGCACATAATCGCTTTCTCTGGCAATTGTAGAACCCTTTACGTTTACAACCGCCAACACAGGCGATCCCAGACTTTTAGCCAGGCGGAGTGCCGCAAGCGTATCGATGGTTTCCCCTGACTGGCTGATCACAATCACCAGCGTCTTTTCGTCTGCCAACGGCTGTTCATATCTAAATTCTGAAGCGATATTCACAGAGACAGGAATCCGCAGCATCGGCTCCATTAACGCCTTGCCCACCATACCGGCATACATGGCAGTGCCGCAGGCAACAATAGCAATGTTTTCACAGTTTGCGAATAAACTGTCAGGTATCTGCTCATGCTTAAAATCAGGCAGGCCGTCTTTGATTCTGGGCAGTACCGTTTTTCGAATTGCCTCCGGCTGTTCATGGATTTCCTTCAGCATATAGAAGGGATAACCGCATTTTTGAGCCGATTCCACATCCCAGTTTACTTCCAACATTTCCGGCTGCACAGGTTGATTTTGTTCATCCAGCAGCGTTATCTGATCTTTGTCCATCACCATAATATGATATTCCGGAACAATAAAATAGCTGTTGGAGTAGGAGATGAGCGCTGTCAAATCAGACGCAACAAAAGCGCCATGCTCCGACATTGCCGCTACAAGCGGACTGACATTTCTGACACAGTAAATGCGCTCAGGGATATCCGCAAATAAAATACAGAAGGCAAAAGATCCTTTCAGAACCTCCAATGCGCTGTGAATCGCCTTTAACGGATCTCCATCGTAAAAATGATCGATAACCTGCGTGGCGACTTCGGTGTCTGTCTCAGATACTAGTTTTCCCTGAAGATGAAACATATCCATAAGCTCATGATAATTTTCGATAATACCATTGTGAATCAGCGTAACCTTTCCGGCCTGATGCGGATG
The DNA here is from genome assembly GCA_910588405.1 of uncultured Lachnospiraceae bacterium. Lineage (GTDB taxonomy): Bacteria > Bacillota > Clostridia > Lachnospirales > Lachnospiraceae > Paralachnospira_A. The sequence goes on from CAJUPT010000018.1 coordinate 21,879, forward strand.
GGCATTCTTTTCTGTAACCCCGCCATGGGTTGCCCATCTGGTATGACCGATTCCACAGTGGGAGAGGGGAATGCCCGCATTCTGGCAGACTTCTTTCAGATTTGACACCTGACCTACCTGCTTATATAAAGTAACATCGCCATTTCCATTCTCCAGGGCAATTCCAGCACTGTCATAGCCTCTGTATTCCAACTGAGAAAGTCCCTTCAACAAGACCTCCTCCGCATCCAAATTACCGGTATATCCAATAATTCCACACATATATGTTCTGTCTCCTTTTTATTTATTCAATATCAAATTTTCAAAGTACATTTTACATCTTAGTGTTGAATGTTCATTTGGCATAATATATCAGCAATGCGTATCGTGTATATATTGTGTCAAATGAACATATTCCAGCTATATTGTATTTGTTTTGCAGTTACCCGCATATTTGTCAATATATCTCGTACCTGGAAATCCGTACGGGAGAGTATCCGCCGAATTTTCGATTGCTCTCCACCTCGTCATCCTTTTTTATTTTAAACCGTTCGTTCCAAAAAGGCGCTGGCGCTTTTCCGTATTTAATTTTCCGATTACAGCCTCCCATCCCTGCAAACGACATTATAATAACATTATATGAGAAAAAGGTCAAGTGTTTACAGGAAGTGGTAGCGGTTGGTAGCTATTTGGCAACGCCTTATAACTATTCGCAAAACTCAACTTTAACGAATAATTTGCACAGATTCTTTCAGCAAAATCAAAGTTGTTCAAAAATAACTTATGATCGATCTGTTCCGATCTATTACTACCCAATCCATGTTTAAACTCTGCTGCAGAAATAAGATCTTAACAATTACACTCGTAAATCTCTTAACATATAATCAATCTGCTTATCATAATCTTCATCAGTTACTTTGATTCGATACAAGGGTAAATCGATTGTGTGAAATACATTGTCCTTAAAATCATCAATTTTCTTTGCTTTTTCCTGCTGATGTGAATAATCGTCTAGTTCCAGACCTGCCAGCAAATACAATTTGCTGTTACAGATCAAAAAATCAATATGTCTTGATTTGATATAGCCACGATATTTATAAAAATTTTGCCTGTCCGTAACACTGAGGAAATCCTCCATTCTCACTTTAGGACATATGAGTAAATTTTTATCATCACATTTTTTCTTCAAGATCATATAAAATTTATATTCCGTTTTTGTCAGAAGCATCTTTTTTTCATAGGGATAAATCTCACAGGGCTTAAATTCAAAATCTGGTTGATATGTACCCGCCTTGGGTAGTCGTCTCTTTTTTGATAGTGTCAGAATTACATTTAAAAGGAGTAACGCAACAAGGATGATTAAAATATAGATTGTGTCCATTTTTATTTTTTACTTTCGAGAATTAGATTGATGTTATTTTTCGCTAAGATTCGCTAAGATTTTCCCGGCTATTGTAACATTGATCTTGTAGTTTGTCTATCATTTTTAGGAATGATTTTCCCGTGATTTTCAAGTGGTAATATTCAAATATGAATTTTCTCATACTGTTCAATTTGATTTTCAACAAATCTTTATGTCTATATTCAGGGTCTATTTTCAACACTAAAAAACATTTGTAGCTATGGGTAAAACCTGATATAATAGGAAAGACTAATCAACACTTTGTAGAGGAAACCGTTTATGAAATTACAAAAATTACTCAGCTATACAAGACGGGCTGTGGATGACTACCAGATGATTGCCTCCGGTGATCGTATTGCGGTAGGCATATCCGGCGGGAAGGACAGCTTGACGTTACTTTATGCGCTTCATGGATTAAGACGTTTTTATCCCAATAACTTTGAACTACAGGCGATCACTGTAGACCTTGGTTTTCCAGGGTTTGACCTAAGTAAAATTGAGATACTTTGCAAACAGCTGGAGATTCCCTATACGATTGTAAAAAGTGAAATTGGACAAATTATCTTTCAGGAGCGAAAAGAAACAAATCCCTGTTCCCTCTGCGCAAAAATGCGAAAAGGAGCGCTGAATGAGAAAGCAAAGGAATTGGGGTGCAATAAAATTGCCTATGCCCATCATCAGGATGATGTGGTGGAAACCATGCTTCTATCTTTGATTTATGAAGGACGTTTTTACTCGTTTTCTCCTTATACTTATCTGGACCGTATGGATTTAACGGTGATCCGCCCTATGCTTTATGTTCCGGAGGCTGAGGTAATCGGCTTTCAGAATCTGATGAAGCTGCCGGTTTGCAAAAGTCCCTGTCCGGCCGACGGTTACACCCGACGGGAATATGCCAAGGATCTGCTTCGACAACTGAATCAGGAAAATCCGGGCGTAAAAGAACGAATGTTCTCCTCCATTATCAACGGAAATATCAAAGGCTGGCCTCAAAAACAGCCATATATCAGAAAAAGAGGTTCGAATATTTCGAAAGGAGGTTCGGAATTCAATGAGCAATCGTCCATATCATGAACAGGTTGACATAGCAAATATACAAAAGCTACGGGAATTAATCGCCACTCTCCCACCCTTTGTCAAAGAATTTTTCCGGGGAATCGAGCCTGTTACATCTTCCAGAACCAGAATTGCGTATGCCTATGACTTAAATGTTTTTTTCGATTTTTTACAAAAAAGTAATCCTGTATTCCGAGATATGGATAAAAAAAATATTCCGCTGGAGCTTTTGGACCAGCTGACTGCCTCCGATTTGATGGAATATATGGAATATTTAAAATACTACAGTAAAGATACCTCGGAGCATATTAATAAAGAACGGGGAATTATGCGTAAAACCGCTTCACTGAAAACATTTTATAACTATTTTTACCGTCATGAAATGTTAAAAAATAATCCGGCGGCTTTGCTCACCCTTCCCAGGGCATCGGAAAAAGCCATTATCCGTCTAGATATCGATGAGGTGGCCATGCTGTTAGATCATATTGAGGATGGTGATCAGCTGACAAAATCTCAAAAAGCTTTCCATAAAAAGACAAAGGTTCGAGATCTGGCATTAATCTCCCTTCTTCTGGGTACTGGAATCCGTGTATCAGAATGTGTAGGATTGGATTTATCTGACGTAGATTTTAAAAATGATGGTATTAAAATTCATCGAAAAGGCGGAAAAGAGGTTATCGTCTATTTCAGCGATGAGGTAGAAACTGTACTTAAAGAATATGTAGAGGAACGTAAACGAATCATACCGGTGGAAGGACATGAAAATGCCCTCTTTCTCTCCCTGCAAAAAAAACGAATCAGCGTTCGGAGTGTGGAAAATATGGTAAAGAAATACACAAAGTCCGTCACAACGTTGAAAAATATCACTCCTCATAAGCTGAGAAGTACATATGGAACAAATTTATATCAGGAAACCGGCGATATCTATCTGGTAGCGGATGTTCTGGGACATTCCGATGTCAATACAACCAGAAAACATTATGCGGCTATTGAAGACCAAAACCGCAGATATGCACGGAATAAGGTACAGTTAAGAGAAAAAAAGAGGACAGAGGAAGAACTATAGTTCTTCCTCTATTTTAATCATATCCCCTTCTCTCAGTTCCTGTTGAAACATTCCAGGCATCCCGTTTATGCTCAGATTAACCTTACCTCTCGGATTTTTCAGATCAATGCCGGAATATTCGATCATATCCATCAGGTAATAAGGCATTCCATCCTTTTTCCGGGGTAAACGGATGGGCGAATCATTCAAATAAAAAAGAAGCGGTTTGGAGGAGGGTATGGCACCAGAAGCCGGAGTAGGTGCAGCCACCGATGATTCAGTGGAAACCGGCGTAACCGTCATTGCTTCTGTCTGAGTAGCCGGGGCTGTCTTGGAGACGACAGCCTGTGTTGTTCCAACAAAAGTGGTTGTTATTGCCGAAGGCGTGATGTTCGACTCAGTATTTTCCTGTGTGGGAACAGGTGTCACAGTCTCCTGTATTGCCGCTCCAGTCCACTGCTCTCCCATCAGTGAACTGGTTTCTATTATAATATTTTTCTCAACCGAATTCACAGCATTTTCAGCGCTTTCGGCGATGGTTTCGGCAGCATCTCCCAAGCCCCCTTCCATTGCCGCATCTTCCTGGGTTTCTGCATTTTCTGCCGGTATTTCTTCTTTGATCGGTTTTGGTGGTTCCGGTCGTATAATAATGATTGTATCTCCGTTTTTCAACGGTGTTTCCAATGGCACATATTTTCCATTCAAAGTGATCTCCAAGCAATCAGCGGCGCCTTCAATGTCACCGAGACATGCCTTGGCGTCTCCGCCTGTCACTGCAGGGATGAAGTCGATGCTGTCGCCGGCTCGAACAACATCCGATAGCTTTCCTTCTTTTTTGTTAATCAAAAGAGATGCCGGCTGTGAGGACATACCATAAAACACCTTGCGCTTTCCGTTTACCATTACGGTCAAATTCATGCCATGGCGCCCCAGGATATCCTGAAAATTATATCCGTTCATCATCAGAAGATTCAAAACCGTAAAGCTGCCGCTCCGGAACAGTTTGGCCGGTCTGTCGTTTAAGATTACCCGGAAGCTGTCATTAATCAGATTGAGTCCGGAAGATATGGCAATTCCTAATGGTGTGGCATATTCCGGATTATTCAGATCATATTCCTCAGAAAACGCGTTCGCCTGAAAGTTATTTCCGGCAATTGCAACCCGGCTGGCATCCATTTGAAGGGCGACGGTAAGTCCCTCCTTCAAACCGGACAATTTGCTGCCGCCACCTGCAAGGAACAATGCGGAAGGCGGTCCGCCGTTTACGTCTAAAATCTTACTGGCGATTTCCTTACATAAAAGCTCGCAGGTCCCCTGAATACAGTGCAGAAGCTCCTCCTGAGCAGCCGTTCGTTCAAATCCGAGAATATCTGTAAAAATGATTTCTTTACTTTGTCCAATCTGTGCTTTGATCTTCTCCGCAGTTCCGAAATCCACCAGATATGCTTTCATAATTGTCTCTGTAATCTCATCTCCGGCTACTGTGGCCATCGTATAGCCTGTTACACTGCCGTCGGTGCAGGCGGCAATATCCGATGTTCCGGCGCCAATGTCCACCATAACCAGATTCAGCAGTCTCAGATTCTCCGGAATGGCGGCGTTAATGGCAGCGATTGGCTCTAATGTAATACTGGCTACCTCCAGGCCAATTTTATTCATGGTCGTATACAGGCTTTCCACTACCTCGCTGGGAAGGAAGGTTGCAATCAGATCAACCTTCACATGCTTTCCCCGGTGATCTTTTAAGCTGGATATCATATACTGATCCAGGAAATACTGACATACGGTATATCCGACAAGATAAAAACGCCGAGTGTCGTTTGCCGCTTCATTATCCGCATCAAAGGCATCCTCCGCCTTTGTGATCGCGCCGGCCTCCAGGCGGCTGATAATTTCATCGTCGATTAATTGCGTTCCCGGAAGATTTAACTCAAAATCGGCCCGTTTGGTCTGCAGAGCCCTTCCTGCGGCAGCGACACAGACTCGGGTTAATTTGCACTGCACTTTCTCTTCCAAACGTTTTTTAATTTTTCCGGCTAGCATCGATACCTTTTCTATATTTTCAATCTGACCGTCGATCATAGCCCGCTCCGTATGGTTTTCTTTTTCAACGGCGATAATTTTCACTTTATCGTTTTCAACGATTCCAACCATTCCGATAATGCTTCTCGTTCCGATGTCCAAAGCAAAAATAATACGGTCTGCCTGTACCTGCATTTTTTTGACCTGTTTTCTGGCCATGCTTATCCTCCTTAGCTGCGTTATACTTACAGATTTTTATTACAAAATACCCGGATCAAATGTGGCGGTGATGCATTTTACAGGATTAGAAAATATACGGAAAATGCGTCAATGGTACATTTGATCGGATTCAAATATTCACTCAGATATAATTATATTAAAATTATAATCTGATGTAAATCTTTTTTTGCAAGAATAATCCGGCCCGATCAAGAATAATTTGGACAAATGAGGACAGTTTCAGGGCAATCTTTCACTGATACAAAGAAACGAAAACGTATGTTCGATGTAAGGCGCAGGTATCATTTATAATCATCGTCATAATAAAACACTGTAAGATAATTCCCGGCATGAATGGTGTCGTTTTTCAGATTATTCATAAGCATCAGTTCCCTAACACATGTTCTGGTATCCAGGTCATAGGCAGCGGCGATTTCGCTTGCTATGCCCCACAGTGTATCTCCACTCTGAATTTCTATGCTGGTATAATACTTATATCCACACTGCTCCTGTCCTCTTACCTTGATTCCGCGAAAAAATATACTAAACAGAACCAAAGCAACCAGAAACGCCATACCAGCCAGAAATGCTGATTTTCTTCCGTCTGTTTTCCTAAACCTGATCATATCAATATTCTGACCCCAGCTTTCAATAATTGTTTTGAAATTACGCATAATCCCCCTCCTCGTCGTAAAATACAATACATATGGATTTATCGAACTAATGTTTGCATATATTATATAGATCGAACGAATGTTTGTCAATATATTTTTCGAACAAATGTTTTAAAAGTGTTTGCATTTTTATCGAACATGTGTTAGTATAATAGCAGAACGAGATTCGTGTACTGTCTGATTCATATTCAGGCAGTATACCGGGCGCTTACGAGGGAGGAATATGTTATGCCGAATCGAAAGATTACACCAAAACAACAGGAGATCCTGGATTATATAAAGAAAGAAATTTTGGAGAAAGGGTATCCACCGGCTGTTCGTGATATCTGTCAGGCGGTGCACTTGAAGTCAACATCTTCGGTGCATTCCCACCTGGAGACGCTGGAGAAAAACGGATTTATCCGTCGTGATCCCACTAAGCCCAGAGCGATTGAGATTCTTGATGAAGATTTCTATATGAACCGGAAAGAGATGGTTCAGATTCCCGTTGTTGGAAATGTCGCTGCCGGGACGCCTATTCTAGCAGTTGAGAATATCGAAGATTATTTTCCCATGCCTGTCAATATGCTGCCAAATAAGGATCTGTTTATTTTGCGCGTAAAAGGTGACAGCATGATCAATATGGGGATTCTAAATGGGGATTTCGTAATTGTAGCACATGCCGACACTGCTGAAAATGGAGAAGTGGTGGTAGCTCTCGTAGATGATTCCGCCACAGTAAAACGGTTTTATAAAGAAAACGGTTATTATCGTCTTCAGCCGGAAAATGACACGATGGAGCCGATTATTGTTCCCAAAGTGATGATTCAGGGAAAAGTCGTCGGATTATTACGGATGAATATTTCATAATTTAACCAGATTCGAGCTTAGTGTAAAAGCACATGTCATGAACGCGCTGCTTTCAAACGGACTCATAACGCAAACTGCACCGTTCCTTTTTATCTGATTGTATTCAGATAAAGAGGAACGGTGCAGACTGAAAAATCAATATTTTACGCTTCCATTTCCACGATTGTTCCGTCTCTCCAGATTCGCTCCAAATCATAAAATCTTCTGTCGTCTCTGGAAAAGACATGGATGACTACGTCAGAGAAGTCCATCAGAATCCATATTGCCGACTGATAGCCCTCGATTTGACGAAGTTGATATCCGGCCTGTTCCATTTTCTCAAGTACCTCATCGGCTATGGCCTGCACCTGATTAATGTTGGCGCCGTTGGCGATGATGAAATAATCTGCCAGTACGGACACTTTGGAAATATCGATTACTTTAATATCTTCCGCAAGTTTTTTATCCAATGCCTGATATGCTGTTTTTACCATATCCATTGATTTTGACATGATCAGTTGTTCTCCTTTTCCTTATAATATTGATATGCCTGTCTTGTCGTATCATCGATTATGCCACCGGTTTGATCCAGATATTCCAGAATGTGCTTCATCACCTGATAAATACATCTGTCCAGATCCTGAAAAGCCAATGGTCTGACGATATCCAGATCCGGAGCCTGATCCCGCCTGGGTTCAATGTAATCGGCAAGATAAATGATTTTTTCTAAAAGTGTCATATCTGGCCGCCCTGTGGTGTGATACCGGATAGCGGAAGCGATCACAGGGTCCTCCACATGATATTCTGAGGAAGCCATTTGCGCCCCAAGCTTTGCATGGAGAAGCAACGGATTCTGACGCTCGGCTTCAGAAATATCAATCTGATATTTTTGGCACTGCTTTATCATCTCATCGGCCTTATACTGTCTGGCACAGTCATGAAGCAGTCCTGCCAGCTCAGCCTGTTTCAGATCACATCCATACCGCATTGCCAGACAGACAGCCGTGTAAGAAACGCCAAGAGTATGCTCATAGCGGTGGGGCTTTAATCGTTGTTGCAGTTGATTGCGAATTTCAAAAATATCTGTCATTCATTTATTCTCTTTCATTATTTTAAATTAGAAGCTTACGTATACTCACAAGCATACTTATCCCATAGGGGACAGGTGTTTGCCAAATGATTTGCTGTTTCCCTGAAAACAGCTTAGATGTGCCGGATACATTCCGTTTTAAATTTACGGAACATTCAGACGCGATGATAATGCTTTTGATCAAATTTAGCATATGGTTATATATAAAGTCGGTTTTCCTGTATATATTTTATAACCTGGTCTGGCACATAATATCGGATAGAATGGCCGTCAGATACCAGCTTCCGAATCATACTGCTGGAAATATCCAGATTTGCATATTTCAGCGGGTAAATGCTTCCGTGATACCGTTCTGTTAAAAATCGTATTTTTTCTGCCAGCTGCACTTCAGATACCTCGCCGCGGGTTGCCGCTAAAATCGTGGCAAGCCGAAAAATTTTCTCCGGCTCATGCCATTCCTCCATATAAAACAGTGAATCCGACCCTACAATAAAGTAGTAAGTATTTTCCGGATTTTCACTGGCGAACCATTCCAGTGTTTCAGAGGTATAGGAATAGCCTTTTCTCATCCGTTCCAGATCGGAACAGATAAAATGAGGATTGTTTTCGATAGCAGCCTTAACCATCTCAGCTCTTTTTCCATAGCAGGTGATCTTGCGTCCTGCCTTGTGAGGCGGGTCAGAAGAAGGGAGAAAGATCACCTGATCCAGCTGAAACAGATCGTATGCCGTTTCCGCCAGGCGAAGGTGGGCCATATGGATCGGATCAAATGTTCCTCCCATGATTCCTATTTTTTTACCAGCCATATATGTCTCCATGTCCTGCGTATATTGCGCTTCCTGCTTCCCATGCTTTGTAGATCTTATAAATTCTGCAGTTCAAAATGGCTTTTTTCTTTTGCCTGTCTGAACAGCACAATTTTTCTGCCAATCACCTGAACGACCTGGGACCTTGTCCGCTCTGACAGCACGACTGCCGCCGTCTTGGGATCGTCAAGGCAGCTTTTTAACATATTAATTTTGATCAGCTCTCTGGCCTCCAATGCTTCATCCACCGCTTTGGTCAGTTCCGGCGTAACACCGGCTTTGCCTACCTGAAAAATGGCATCCATAGTCATAGCCGCACTTTTCAGGTATGCCCGTTGTTTGCTGTTAATTGATGTCACTGAGATCTCCTCTCCAAATAGATAAGTGCAGAATTTCAAGCTACTTATAATATTCAAACTGTAACTGATATATTTTCACGGTATCCCCCTCCTGGATACCCTGTGCCTCCAGCTCCTCCAGAATGCCGGAGGTTTTCAGGAATTTCTGGAAAAACGCAAACCCTTTTTCGGAATCCAGATTGGTGTAGCCCAACATTTTATCAATACGGGGGCCTTCCACACTGTATATTCCGTCTTCAAGCTTTTCTACAGAAAAAGGCAGAGTCTCATTGTCCGGATAATCCGGATCGAATTCCGGCTCGAAAATTATGGGAGCGGAATCCATGGTTTTCAAAAGCTCGGCCACAAAATATAGCAATTCCTGAAGTCCCTGACCGCTGACCGCTGAAATGGGGAATACCCGGATTCCTTTTGGCTCAAATTCATTCTTGAGTCGTTCCAGAGGATCTGGTTCTCCCGGTGCCTGAAAAACGGCATCCATTTTATTGGCAGCAATCACCTGAGGACGCTTCATCAGTTCCGGATTATAGGCTTCCAGTTCTTTGTTGATCGCTTTAATGTCCGCAATCGGATCTCGTCCCTCCACGGAAGCGGCATCCACCATGTGAATCATCACTTTGGTCCGTTCAATGTGCTTCAGAAATGCATGGCCTAACCCCACACCCTCGGAAGCACCCTCAATCAGTCCCGGAATATCGGCAATCACAAAACCACTGCCCTCTCCCATATCCACCACGCCCAGTACAGGATTCAGCGTAGTAAAGTGATAATTTGCGATTTTAGGACGGGCATTGGTCACACGGGAAAGAAAGGTTGATTTTCCCACGTTTGGAAAACCGACCAGACCCACATCTGCGATCACCTTCAACTCTAGCCGCACCCACAGTTCCCGGCCGGCCTTTCCAGGCTGCGCATATTTCGGAACCTGCATGGTAGCGGTGGCATAATGCATATTCCCCTGCCCGCCACGACCACCTTTTAAAAGAATTTCCCGTTTGCGGTCTCCTGACATATCGACGATTACTTTACCTGTCTCGTCATCTTTAATAACAGTTCCAGCAGGGACTTTAATCACCAGATCCTTACCATCGGCGCCGTGGCATTTTCTTTTTTTTCCTTCTTCGCCGTTCTGAGCCACATATTTGCGTACATGCCGAAAATCGGAAAGGGTGTTCAGACCTTCATCTACCTGAAAGATAATATCGCCGCCCCGGCCGCCATCGCCGCCGTCAGGGCCGCCGTTGGGTACATAAAGTTCCCTGCGGAAGCTGACATGGCCGTCGCCGCCCTTGCCAGACTTAATGAATATTTTTGCACTGTCTGCAAACATAAACTCCTCCATATTTCATACCACAGGACTTGCTTTCCTGCTTGTCCTTCGTCCCATGATATAACACCATGCCACAAAAAGCCGACCCATTCCTGGTGTCGGCTTTTATGATTACAAAGTATCCGGCAAAATACATCGAACTCAGGACCATACCCTGCCCAGCAATGCATTTCGTCAGACGAAACGGACTGCAAACTGAAAAAATTATTCGTTCACAACCTTCGGATATACAGAAACCTGCTTTTTGTCTCTGCCTTTTCTCTCAAATCTTACAACACCGTCAACCAGTGCGAATAACGTGTCATCACCACCGCGGCCAACATTGTTGCCGGGATGGATCTTAGTGCCACGCTGTCTGTAGAGAATATTTCCAGCTTTCACAAACTGTCCGTCCGCTCTCTTTGCCCCCAGTCTTTTTGACTCGGAATCTCTGCCGTTCTTGGTAGAACCAACACCTTTTTTATGGGCAAATAACTGAAGATTCATTTTCAACATAACTTTATGCCTCCTTATACAGGATTTTAATGTACTTACTGCCATACTCGCCGCGTATACTTTCCAGACCTAAGGCCAGACTTTTGATCAAAAGCTGAGACGTCTCGTCCGCTCTCGTCACCAGCCGCAGGTACAACGCGCCCAGTTTCTCCTCCGTCCGCGTTTCAATCCGGTCAGAGGAAAATGTCTCCAAACTGTTCACAGTATTGGTAGAAAGAGCCGATACGGCGGCACATATAATATCAGAACCATAGGCTGCGTAGCCGGCATGTCCCTTAATTGCAAAACCTTTATACCGTCGATCAGCATCAAGATAAAACTTTATATGAATCATGATTACTGATTGATTTTTTCAATCTTCAATTCCGTATAAAGCTGTCTGTGGCCATTCTTTTTGTGATAGCCGGTCTTTCTCTTATACTTGTAAACAATTACTTTTTTCGCTTTTCCATTGCCCACTACCGTGGCCGTTACGGAAGCGCCTGCTACCGTGGGGGTGCCGACTGTAAATGTCTCACCGCTCACAGCAAGTACCTGGTCAAAGCTATACGTAGAACCTGCCTCCACATCCAGCTTTTCTACTCTGATTACGTCTCCTTCAGCTACTTTGTACTGTTTACCACCTGTTGCTATAATTGCGTACATATGGTAACCTCCTTAATTCAATACTCGCCAACTGCGGCGATCGTCCTGAAAACGACACTTATACCTCGTTGTGCGGCACACGAAGATATCTTAACATTAAAGAAATCGTCTGTCAATGGTTTTAACAAAAATCAGCCTATTTTTTCAGGATACCATAATTGATTATCATTTCCGTCAAAAGGCGCAACATGAACCGTACAAGATTCCGGATCACAGGTCAGTGCATAGCCGTCCGGGCGCAAAATACAGTATGCTCCGTCTTCCAGCCTACGGATACTCCACTTCTGGTAATCGTTGATGTCGGCATTCCCTGCAAATATCCCCTCATGCTCCGGATCCGTGCTTTCATCTCGACTCAAGTAAAAATGGTTTGCAAACTTCAGCCATACATATCCTCGTAAATGAAAAATTCGAATATTCTCTGTATCAGAATCTTTCTCATCTGTCAGCCGGACTTCATTCTGCCTCTCCGCCTCCGCATAACAGGCCAGCTTTAAACCGGAACCGGATTTTAGATGATAGACGCCCTCCTTAAGATCACATGGAGGCATCTGCGCGCTCAGATACGTCTCATAGGCTTCCGTGTCTTTCGTCAGGCAGTCAGCTCGTCCCTCCGAATACAAGCCAAACAGTACTGCCGTCAGTACCGCTGAGAACACGGCAAAACCTGCCGGTACAAAGATGTTTCTTTTCACTGCAGCTTTGACCTTTGCCGGTCCGTCAGATTCCATGCAGAGGGCAATCTGATCTGTCAGGCTGGAAAAACCCGCCGCCGCATAAGGTAACAGAAGCGCAAAGTATACGATGACATATTGTCCTTTGGCCTCCCAGAACATATGGAACACAAAACCGCCCACCAGGATCATGGGTAGAATCAGAGATTGGACATATCCTTCCCTCTTCCAGTAAAACAGACAATAGAGTATCGCGCCTATCAGTATATTAAATTCCAGAAGATCCAGAAAACGAGAGGCAGAATCGGTTCCTTTTACACTGGTGAATTCCCATATCCAGTTGCTCATCCGAATCTGAGAAGCCCGGAACTGCACGATCCAAAAAGATTGGAAGTTGGGATTGCACCACTGTGACGCCGTTTTTTGAGTAAAAAAACGAATGGTCTCATTCCGGTTCTCTTTAAAGAAATCGACAGATTCCCTGACATGTTCCTTTGCCATTTTCTCATGTGCATCCGTCTGAAAGCCGCTCTCACCGTAGGAGTTTAAATTATAATGGTTGTACCACCCTGGCGCACGGTGCTCTCCTTCTTGAAGCCCCATAGCGATCCAAGACCAGGAGCTCATTCCCTGATCCAGAGGCGCCCCCGACATATGCCTGGCCAGTTTAAGCGTCGCAGATGACTGGAGGAAGAAAACTACAATGATCAGAACCGGAAGCAGAAGCAACCTGCACCAACGCTTGCGAAAGGCTTCCACCGCTCCGTAGATCATCATTGCCACCATAAAAATCAGGTAGTTGTTTTTCAACATGACCGCCAGTGTAATGTAAAATACCGCAGCCGCACCTCTCCACGCTGACCGTTGTTCTACACAGAGCAATTCATTTTTTATGGCTGTAACAGAGCACGCAAGTCCCAGAATGGTTCCATACACAAAGGATGTATACATGATCAGCGGAAAAAACAGGATGCCCACACAAAGCACTGCAAGACGTACCGTATTCTTAAACTTAAAAATACCGCACACCTCCGTTAATTCACGGTAGAACCACATCAGTCCCAGCGCGTTCATCAACTGAAAAGCCAGAAAATTACAGCCGCCGAATACGAGGGAGAACAACCAGCTTAGAAATACCAGGCCGATCTGATTATGATAACCGTCCAGATAATTGCCCGGCATAAAAGGGGTATCCGATCGAATACTTAGATAATAAGCCACATCCTGTACAATGAACTGATCGGCACCCGCCTCATATTGGGTCGATATCACCCACATCACTGAAAGTCCAAATATCATCCATAAAAGGATATTGCGACAACGGCGATAGAAAACCTCATCCTCGTTCACCCGATTAACAAACTCATTTATAGTCTTCCGCTTTGCCGCACGTTTAGCGATTACAATGAAAATGATCACCAATGTCAGTGAGAGAAGGTTCCGTACGACGCTGTCTTTCACAAAAAAAGTGGTTTCTTTAGTATCACAGGAGATAAAACAGGTGCTAAACATACAATAATATGCAAGTAAAAACAAGATAGCCCAGAAAAAACCGGTGACTATGTATTTGTATAAGGATACGACTCCGTCCCATAAAATATCCATACTTTTTTGTCTTTTCATTCCATTTCCCATCTCTGACTTCCATATTTATATCATATTCATGATATGTCTATGTCTGCATGATATTATATTACCAAATTTATGAATTGGCAATCAGATTTTGACGCCCGAATCTTATAATTAAAAACATAAAAAAGCTGCCTGATGATCACTGTAAACACAGACAGCTTTTATATATTCTGTATTTCTATGTATTCATCCTAAGTAAACAGAAATGTGGCAAGGAGAAAATCGAATGTTTTGTACAATGCCTGCTACGCCTGAAAATGACACCAGGCAGCTGCTGCAAAAGGTATCTGCAAAGTGTCCTGTGCGAAATGGAACAATATGTGATGTCCAAAGGATATCACATATTGTTTTCGCTGTCAATATTAAATCAATATTTTTTCAAAATTTTTTTCAATCAACGTCAATATATAAGAAATAATTTTGATTTTCAATATTTATAACAGTAATATTTACTGTAAATATCATTTTTCATCATGCAATTATTTTTCGTGCCCGCTCCATTCCAGCCGTCCGCCCATCTGTTCATAAAACGGTTTATAGATCCTTCGTCTGATGATTTCCATCAGATTCAGCCGGGTTAAGTCAAGGGCCTCCGCTCCCACCGGGTCCTGGCATAAAAGCTGATTCATATAAGACAAAAGTGTCTCCTGGTCTTCTTTTTTCTTCAAATCGATAAAATCCACCAGAATCATGCCGGACAGATTCCGCAGCCGGATTTGCCGGGCAATTTCCACCGCAGCTTCCATATTTGTTTTCCTGTGGGTTCCGTTCGGGTTTTTGCTTTTCGTGAATTTGCCGCTGTTCACATCGATCACAGTCAGCGCCTCCGTGGGTTCGATCACCAGATATCCGCCGGATTTCAACCATACCTTGGGAGACAGACAGTCCCGTGTCAGTTTTTCCAGCGCATGCAGCTTATATAAAGGAAGATTTTCATCCTCATACAGACGAATCTGATAGCCTGGGAACGTTTCATGCAGCATTTCGGCCAGATCTGCGCAGTCCGTCACGATCTCATCCACTGTATGGAAATCCCGGATCAGCGCCGTCAGCGCCGAAGGAGCCTGATACAGCCTAGTATGACATTTTTTATAGATTGCCTGTTCCACGATCCGGCGCATCTGTTCCGTCAGTCGGTCACATTCTTTCAGCAGAACAGCATCCGTTGCGTCATAGGCATTGGTTCTGACGATCATTCCACAGTTTTCAGGACAAAATGGTTTCAGCTTCTGCTCCCATTTTTCTTTCCATCCGCTGTCCGAAATCTTTTTGGAAAACATGATTCCAGTTTCCCCATAAATCAGTACCAGATACCGGCCGGACAGATTGAAATCTGCCTTTGCCAGCGGCGCCTTTGTTTTTGTGGCATCCTTCCCGATCTGGAGCACCAGCTCGTCTCCTACGGTGAGTTTGTCCGCCCGGTTTTGTGCCGTGTACAATACTTTTTTGTTTTTGGGCTCGTAATAGCAGATCTGGCCGTCGCTCAGTTCTACAAATGCTGCGTTAATGCTTCGAAGGATATTTTTCACCTTTCCCACGTAGATATTGCCCACCAAGCTGGAGTTTTCTTCATATACCTGTATGGAAACGGCTTTTTCCTGTTCGTAAACCACGATCAGAGTCCGTTCTCCATATCGGGCAATAACCAGTTTTCTATTCAATGCTATCCCCCAGTTCCTCTAATGAAATAAAGCTGTCTGCCTGAACCTGTCCATATTTTGAGAGATCCGCATCCGTCGGCTCTTTCACATCCGCTCTCCATGCATACAGCTCCATCCGGCAAATCTGGCAGGCAAAGGAATTCCACATCTCTCCCGTCCGGGCAAAAAAAGTTTCCATCACCAGCTCTGGTTTCAGATTATGGACGCTGCCTGTCGCCAGCTTAAGAAAAACTTCTTTATCATTGATCTGAAAATCGTAAATCAGCGGACGGATATTCAACAGGATTTCACTTTTCTTCGTCTTTTTTAAGACAGGCAATTCCTCCTGCGCCATAAATTCCCGAAAAGCCTGCTGTATTTCCGGAGAACACCCCTCAAAAAAATGAAGCCGATACTCGGCGGCGGCCACGATAGACATCGCATTTTTTCCGCCCTCCGGCAGTCGTCTGACGCTGCAGACTTTCATCCCATCTGTCATTACCTGATTCAATGCCTCTACCATCTGCCGGGAGGATAAAGCGGAATGTACCTGAATATCCAGATATTCTCCCTCTGACTCTAACCCCACCCCCAAAGGCGCTGCAAAAGACATGATCTGATGAGGGCTGAAGCCTTCGGAGTAGGCGATATCGATGCCGGCTCTTCTGATTGCTTTCTGAAAATATCGCATAATATCCAGATGTCCAATAAATTTCATGCAGCCAGACTTGGCAAATTTAATTCTCAGCTTCATAGCAGACCCCTCCCCCAAAGGTTTTCGCACCGCAGCCGGAGCAGCTTATGCGACAATTAGGTGTGGTTATCCCTTCCTGCGCCCGCTTCCATTCACGTTTCAAAAATTCTTTCGTCACACCGGTATAGATAAAATCCCAGGGGAAAATTTCTTCCAAAGAGCGGGTTCTGGACGTATAAAAATGATAATCGATGCCTATGGCTGCAAAGGCTTCCATCCACTTTTCATAATGAAAGCTTTCTGTCCAGGCATCATAGATGCATCCGCTCCGGTAAGCCGCTTCGATTACCGCTCCCACTCTCCGGTCTCCTCTGGCCAGAACCCCTTCGATAATGGTGGTTTCCGGCGAATGCCACTGGTAATTTAGGCTTTTCCGGTTTAACTGCTCCTTCATGGCATGGTTTACAGTCCTGGCCCTGTCCAGATATTCCTCCGCCTCCAGCATGGATGCCCACTGGAACGGGGTGAATGGCTTAGGAATAAAAAAGGAAGAGCTGGCTGTCACCTGCACCCGGCCGTTCCGTTTTTCCTTGGGAACCGTGTCGTAATAAGTTTTTGCTACTTCATTGGATAAGACAGCGATTCCTTCCATGTCCTTTTCCGTCTCAGAGGGAAGGCCCAGCATAAAATACAGCTTGACCTTGTTCCAGCCGCCTTCAAAAGCCGCAGCCGCTCCGGTTAAAATATCTTCTTCCATAAGCCCCTTATTGATCACGTCCCGCAGCCGCTGGGTTCCGGCCTCCGGCGCGAAGGTCAGGCTGCTTTTTTTTACGTCCTGCACCCGCTGCATCACATCCAGGGAAAATGCGTCGATCCGCAGGGAGGGCAGGGAAATATTGATCTTTCTCTCTCCAATCTCTTCGATTAAAAACCGGATCAGCTCTTCTAACTGTGAATAATCGCTGGAGCTTAAGGAACTTAGGGAAATTTCCTCATGTCCCGTGTTTTTCAGCATTTTAGAAGCTTTTTCCTCTAACCAGGCAAGGCTTCTCTCCCGAACGGGCCGGTAGACCATGCCGGCTTGGCAGAACCGACAGCCCCGGATACAGCCCCGCTGGATCTCCAGTACCAGCCTGTCCTGGGTTACTTTGATAAAAGGCACCACCGGATTATCCGGGTAATAGGCATCATCCAGATCCGTCTCAATCACTTTTTTTACCTTTTCCGGTGCTTCTTTGCAGAGGGGCGTAAAAGCACTGATGGTGCCATCCTCATGGTAGGATACCTGATACAGAGAAGGCACATAGATGCCCGGCAGCCCGGCAGCCCGGCGTAAAAATTCCTGCCTGCCCATGCCCTGTTCCTTACATTCCAGATACAGATCCATCAGCGCCAGGTTGGCAACCTCTCCTTCGCCGATATAAAACAGGTCAAAAAAATCTGCCAGCGGTTCCGGATTATAGACGCAGGGTCCGCCGCCGATGACGATGGGATCTTCCTCGCTCCTGTCACAGACATGCAGAGGAATCCGGCTTAAGTCCAGAATCTGCAGGATATTGGTATAGCACATTTCATACTGGATGGTAATGCCCAGGAAATCAAATTCTTTTACCGGCTCCTGGGATTCCACCGCAAAAAGCGGGATATGCCGCTCCCTCATAACCTGATCCAGGTCTGTCCAGGGAGAGTAGACCCGCTCACACCAGATATCCGGACGCTGATTGTACATATTATAAAGAATCTGGATGCCTAAGTGGGACATACCGATTTCATAGACGTCGGGAAAACAGAGGGCAAAGCGAATTTTTACGTCTGCTTTTTCTTTCACCACACTGTTCCACTCATTTCCGATATAGCGGGCCGGTTTATCTACGGACATTAAGATTTTATCTGATAAAGCTAATTTTCTCATCATTATTCTCTTTCTGTTTACCCAATTAAAACCTTTTTCCTTCAAATTCACAACTTTCCTAGAGTATACCACGAAAAAGCGAAAACAAAAACATGTTTCCGCTTTTTAAGTCTGCTTTTGATATGGTTTTTAAAACTGATATATAAAATGTGTTTATTTCACTTGACGAACTTTTTACAGATTATACGTACTGTGAGTCGGCACCAGCGTCGGATGGAAACCATTTTCCCCAAGCGCCCTTACGATCTGGGCTTTATGCTCCGCACCAAAGGCTTCTATGGTAATCCGCAGCTCCACGCCGGCATTCCGGTTGATATTCACGAACTGGTTATGATCCAGCTTGATCACATTTCCCTGCTGCTCTGCGATCAGGGAAGCCACCTTCACCAGCTGTCCGGGGCGGTCAGGCATCAGTACGGAGACAGTAAAGATCCGATCCCTTTGAATCAGGCCATGCTGTACCACGGAGGACATGGTGATCACATCCATATTTCCGCCGCTTAAGATGGAAACCACCTTCTTCTTTTTCACGTCCAGATGCTTCAGCGCCGCTATGGTCAGAAGCCCTGAATTTTCCGCCACCATCTTGTGGTTTTCCATCAAATCCAGAAATGCCACAATCAGCTCCTCATCCTCTACCGTGATAATCCCATCAATATTTTTCTGTACATAAGGGAAGATCTTCTCTCCGGGCGTTTTCACCGCCGTGCCGTCGGCGATGGTGTTGACCTCCGGCAATGTCACCACCTTCCCGGCAGCTAATGATGCCTTCATACAAGCCGCGTTGGCAGGCTCCACGCCGATTACCTTGATACTGGGATTCAGAAGCTTTGCCAGAGTGGACACGCCGGTGCAAAGGCCGCCGCCGCCGATGGGAACCAGGATATAATCCACCGTGGGCAGTTCTTTTACGATCTCCATGGCGATCGTCCCCTGCCCTGTCGCCACATCCAGGTCATCAAAAGGATGGATAAAGGTATACCCTTTTTCCTCCGCCAGCTGCAGGGCATAATCACAGGCTTCGTCATATACGTTTCCGGAGAGGACTACCTCCGCCCCATAGCTTTTTGTCCGGTTCACTTTCATCAGCGGCGTTGATACCGGCATCACGATCACCGCTTTGCAGCCGTACATTTTCGCTGCATAGGCCACACCCTGGGCATGGTTGCCTGCGGAGGCCGTGATCAGGCCCTTGGAGCGCTCCTCCTCGGTCATCGTGCTGATCTTGTAATAAGCGCCGCGCACCTTATAAGCGCCCGTATACTGCATGTTCTCCGGTTTTAAATAAACCTTGTTCCCCGTCTGTGCGCTGAAATACTCGCTGTATACCAGCTTTGTCTCCGACGTGACCCTGGTCACGATCTCCGATGCTTCCTCGAATTTCTCTAATGTCAATGCTTCTGCTCCCATATTTTCAAACTCACTCCATCTTTATGTGCTGTTACAATTCCTTTTCAACCTGTTTTATATGTCTTTTATGTGGAATCCTACTCCTGGTTTCCGGCTTTTCACGCATCTTTTATGTGAAGTCTTACACCTGGTTTTCGTATGCGGCTTCTGGTTTCAGCTGCCATTTCCATCAGGTTTTAATCTTTTTCATTCAGTCCTCTGTCCTTACATTGAACAGCGCATTCACAAAAGCGTCCGCGTCAAACTTCTGCAAATCGTCGATATGTTCGCCTACGCCGATATATTTCACCGGGATACCCAGCTCCGACTGGATCGCTACTGCGATGCCTCCCTTGGCCGTGCCGTCCAACTTGGTCAGGATAATACCGGTCACGTCGATAGCTTCTTTAAACTGTCTGGCCTGCACCAGCGCATTCTGCCCCGTGGTGCCGTCCAGCACCACCAGCGTCTCCCGGTAGACATCCGGATATTCCTTGTCGATAATCCGGTTGATCTTTTTCAGTTCTTCCATCAGGTTTTTCTTATTGTGCAGGCGTCCTGCGGTGTCGCAGAGCAAAATATCCGCATTCCGGGCTTTTGCCGCATTGACGGCGTCGAAAACCACTGCTGCCGGGTCGGAGCCTTCCCCCTGGCTGATTATTTCAACACCGGCCCGGTTGGCCCATTCCGTCAGCTGCTCTGCTGCCGCTGCACGGAAAGTATCCGCCGCCGCCATAATCACTTTCTTTCCCTGATCCTTCAGCTGCCCAGCCAATTTTCCGATGGATGTGGTTTTCCCCACGCCGTTGACGCCGATCACCAGCACCACCGATTTGCAGTTCTCAAACTGGTAGGCATTCTCCCCCAGGTTCATCTGTTCCTTGATGCTGTGGACCAGAAGCTCCTTGCAGGCGGAGGGCTCCTTAATCCGCTGTTCCTTTACCTTCTGGCGCAGATCCTCCACGATTTTCATCGTGGTGTTCACCCCTAAATCGCCCATAATCAGGATTTCTTCTATTTCCTCATAAAAATCATCATCAATGGCCGAAAAACCGTTAAAAATGGAATCCATCCCCGACAATATGCTGTTTCTCGTCTTTTCCAGGCCGGCAAACAGCCGGCCAAACAGCCCTCTTTTTTCGCTGCTCATCTACACTCCTCCCAGGGTCCCCTGGCCCCTTCTTTTATTATGATGCCTGCTCTGTCAAATCAACAGATACCAGGCTGGATACTCCTTTTTCCTGCATGGTGATGCCATACAGCTGGTCGGCAATTAACATTGTACCACGTCTGTGAGTAATTACAATAAATTGTGTAAATTTCTTTAGTTTATCCAGATATTTCGCGAATCTGGCCACATTGGGATCATCCAGGGCCGCTTCGATCTCATCCAGCATACAGAACGGGGAAGGCTTCAAATTCTGGATGGCGAACAAAAGGCAGATGGCTGTCAGCGCTTTTTCTCCGCCGGACAGCTGCATCATATTCTGCAGCTTCTTTCCGGGCGGCTGGGCGATGATCTGAATCCCTGCTTCCAGAATATCCTTCTCCTCGGCCAAAAGCTCTAAAGTCCCCTGTCCGCCGCCAAACAATTCCTTGAATACCTTATCAAATTCCTTTTTGATCATCCGGAACTGTTCCTCAAACTGCCTGCGCATCCCTTCATCCAGCTCCTGAATGATTTTGTTTAGGCTTTCCTCCGCCGCCACCAGGTCGTCATGCTGGGCTTTCATAAATTCATAGCGCTCGGACAATTCTTTATATTCCTCTATTGCGTTGACATTGACATTTCCCAAAGCCCTAATCTGCTTTTTCAGTTCCTCCGATAATTCCTTTAACCGAGGCAAGCTATCAAATGTTTCATCCCGTAACTGCTCTGTCTCCGAGGGCGTCAGTTCATATTCGCTCCACAGATACTCCACCGCCTTTTCCATTCGGGTTTCTGCCTGCTCCTTCTGATGCTCCAAACGGAATACTTCTTTATCCAACCCGGTCGTTACTTCGTTCAGCCGTTCCCGCTCCGCGAACATGCGGTTCTGCTGTTCGATATTTTTCTCCCGATCAGCCGCTTTGGCTTCCGTCATTCTATTTTGTTGTTCCATTTCCGTCGTCAATATTTGGATGCTTTCCTTTGTTTGGCTGATCTGCTGTTCCTTCTCCCCGGATAATTGAAGGGATTGCCGGGTATCTGCCTCAATGCTTTCCGCCTCCTGCCGGTTTTTCTCAAGCTCCGCCTGGATTCGGCTTTCATTTTCTTTCAGGAATCTAAGCTGCTGATCCGCTGCCGAATAAGAAAGGTTCTGTTCTTCTAACTTCCGGGAAAGCGCTTCCTTTCGCTCCCGTTCCTGGGTCAGCTGCAGGGTAAAGTCGTCGATGGAGCCGGCATACTCCTGATTTCGCTGCTCTAGCGCCATTTCTTCTGCTTCCAGTTCCTTCTTCGCAAAATCCAGCTCCTGTAGCTGCTCGTTTAGCTGCGCTAACTCCCCGACCAGCTCCTGGCCATCTTTCTGTAGCTCTTTTAATTTATCCTGGCCCTGCTTTAAATCCATCTGACTTCTGGCCAGCTCCACTTGACTATCTGCCAATTCTTCTCTGCACTGGGTCAGCGCTTCTTCCAGCTCCTTCTTTTTCTCCGTTTCAGCGATCAACTCTTCCCGGCCATTTTCAAAACGGCGAAAAGCTTTTTTCATGCCGTCTTCCAGTTCTTCTAGCTCCCGTTTTCTTCCCAGCAGATTGCTGCTGTTTTTGTAAGCGCCGCCGGTCATGGAACCGCCTGCGTTGATCAGGTCGCCCTCCAATGTGACAATCCTAAAGGAATACCTGTACTTTTTTGCCAGCGCCAAACCGTGATCCATATGATCCACCACCATAATCCGCCCCAGCAGATATCTGGCAAGCACCTGATACTCCTCCCGCACCGACACCAGCTCGCTGGCAATACCGATTACGCCCGGCTCTTTCAACCCATCCTTCACGCCCAAGGTTCTGGAGCCGTCGATGGTTGTCAGAGGAAGAAAGGTTGCTCTGCCAAACCGGTTTTTTTTCAGATATTCGATGCAGTGCTTGGCAGTGATTTCTGAGTCCGTAACCACGTTCTGAATCGAACCGCCCAAAGCCGTCTCAATAGCCGCCTCATACCTTTGATCCACAGAAATCAGATCCGCCACCACGCCGATAATGCCCGGCATCCGGCTTTTACACTCCATTACCCGGCGAATGCTGTTCCCATAGCCCTCATATCGCTCGGCAAGATTCTGCAGAGATTCCAGCCTGGTCTGCAAAGCATGATATTCCTGCTGCCGTTCATTTTGCAGTCTTGTCAGCTTCAACAGCTGCTCCTCCTGCCCTTTATGCTGATTGGTCAAATGCTGCAGTTGTTCCTGTAGCTCTGTATTTTGCTGCGCCAGTGTATTCGCTGTTCGTTCCAGCTCCTCCACCAGCTCTTTCTGTACCGCCTCGTCGCTTTTTCCCCGTATCTGCCTTGCGTAAATCTCGCTTTTCCTTGTCTGGACCTGCTCCTTCATCGTCAGATACCGCTGCTTTCTGGCAGCCAGACCGGTCTTGTCATTCATCAGCTGAAACTGCTGCTCTTTATCAGAAGAAATAT
Source organism: uncultured Lachnospiraceae bacterium (assembly GCA_910588405.1). Classification (GTDB taxonomy): domain Bacteria; phylum Bacillota; class Clostridia; order Lachnospirales; family Lachnospiraceae; genus Paralachnospira_A. Next base: position 45,377 of record CAJUPT010000018.1, read on the forward strand.
GGGCATCCAGTGCTGAAATCCGCTCTGCGCTCCGGGCATTTTCCTGAATCAGCGCATCGCGCTCCCGCTGCCCTTCTGCTAACTGTGTTATCAGCGCTTTCTGCTTTTCGGCAAATTCTTTTTTTTGCCGCTGTTTTTCCTCATTATCCTCCTGAAGCTGAGAAAACCTTTTCGCAAATTCCTCTCTCCGGTTTTCCTCGAAATGAATCTGTTCCCGCAAAAGGCCGATCTGGCCTTCCAGATTTTCTTTTTTCAGACTGTTCCGGGAAATCTGCTCCCGTTCTTCGCTGATCTCCTCTTCCAGTGCTTTGTTGACGGTGTTTAGCTGCTCATATTCCAGCCGAAGCTGCTCCGCCTTCTCGCGGCTTTGCTCCAAATCAGCTCTGGCTGTGGCAAGATTGCCGTTAAGCTCCAAAAGACGGACCTGGTTCTCCCTGTCCTCAATTAAAAACATATTAACGTCGTAGTTTTTTAATTCCTCTTTATACTTTAAATATTGGCGGGCTTTTTCCGACTGGTTTTTCAACGGCCCGTTCTGCCGTTCCAGCTCACCTAATATATCCCTGACACGCACCAGGCTCTGCTGCTCTGATTCCAGCTTTTTCAAAGCCTGCATCTTGCGCTTTTTAAACTTGACGATACCGGCCGCCTCGTCAAACAGCTCCCGCCGGTCTTCCGGCTTGCCACTTAAAATCTTATCAATCTGTCCCTGACCGATAATGGAATAGCCTTCCTTTCCGATTCCCGTGTCATAAAACAGCTCATTGACATCCCGCAGACGGCAGCTGTGACCATTGATCAGGTATTCGCTCTCTCCGGAACGGTATACCCGTCGGGAAACCGTCACCTCATCATAGTCTAACTGCAGCCTGTGGTCAGAATTGTCAAAGGTAATCGCCACATAGGCAAAGCCCTGGGGCCTGCGATTTTCCGTACCGGCAAATATCACATCCTGCATATTGGAGCTTCTAAGCTGCTTTGCGCTCTGTTCCCCAAGCACCCAGCGAACGGCGTCAGCCACATTGCTCTTGCCGCTGCCGTTCGGCCCCACAATGGCAGTGATCCCACTCTGGAACTGGAAATCGATCTTCTGTGCAAAGGACTTAAATCCCTGTACTTCAATTTTTTTCAGATACATTCAAAACCTCGCCCTGAATTCTGATAATCGCCTGATACGCCGCATGCTGCTCCGCCGCCTTTTTTGTCCGGCCGCTGCCCCGTCCCAGCTCGTTCCCCTCTGCCATGGCCCGGGAGGTAAACAGCTTGTCATGGTCCGGCCCTTCCTCTTTCAAAAGCTCGTAGGTGACAGTGCCGTTTTCCTTGCTCTGTATCATTTCCTGCAGGATAGTCTTGCTATCAAAAAGAGCTTTTTATGTTCCAGGTCATTTAAGATAAATCGCAGGATAAACTCTTTTGCATTAGCAAAACCACCGTCCAGGTAGATTGCTCCGATCAGCGCCTCCATGGCGTCGGAAATAATGGAATCCCGAAAACGGCCGCCTGTGGTTTCCTCTCCCCTGCCCAGGTAAAGATATTCTCCCAGCTTAAGCGTCTGGGTACAGAAAGCCAGCGTAGGCTCACAGACGATGCTGGCCCGCATCCTGGTCATCTGCCCCTCTGGCTGCTCCGGTTCCATATGGTATAAAAATTCGCTGCTTACCAGCTCCAGCACCGCGTCGCCTAAAAATTCCAGCCGCTCATTGTTTCGGGGCCTCTCCTCCCTGTGCTCGTTAAAATATGAGCGATGGGTCAGCGCCGTAAGCAAAAGCTCCTGGTCGCGGAAGGTATAGCCGATTTCCTCTTGCAGCCGCTGCGGCGTAAATACTTTGTCCATAGTTTTTTTCCTTTAATTCTGCAACGTTCCTTATAAAACCCTGCGTGGTATGTTGCCTTTTTTTCAATCACATGACACTGTTTTTCTGACCCGTCATGTGCCAGTGCCCGGTCCATATGCGCAAAAAGAATCTGCCTCTGGCAGATTCCATGCCGCACACACATTAAAATGTACCCTTGAAATCTTTCAGTACCTGCGAGACTCCAAGAGTACATGAAATTCAGCCTGCATATCTCAGCCCAGAGCCTTCTCGATCTGCTCTGACGCGTCGCCCACCGTCACGATATTCTCGTAAGCCTCGTCGGGAATTACGATGTCAAATTCTGTCTCAATATCCATCACCAGCTCCGCCACGTCCAGGGAATCCAGCTCCAAATCCTCGGTAAAGCTGGTCTCTTTCGTGATCCGCTCCAAATCAATATCAAATTTTTCTGCCATAATTTTCTGAATCCGCTCAAATACCATGATCTCTCTCCTGCAATCTTATTATTATTTTGTGTCCTCCGAACCTGACACCAGATTCTCCTGAATCTTTTCCTTAATCCGCTGCTCTTTAAAGGTCACGCACTGGAGAATGGAGTTACGGATCTCCTTCGCCTTCGCGCTTCCGTGCGTCTTGACCACAAGGCCGTTTAACCCCAGCATAGGCGCGCCGCCATATTCGCTGGTGTCAAAATTTTTCAGCATTTCCTTCAATGCCGGTTTAATCAAAGCGCCGCCGATCTTCGTCCGTAAACTTCCCATCAAAGACTTTTTAATCTCACTGATCAGGACGCCGCTGACGCCCTCATAGGATTTTAAAACCACATTTCCCACAAAGCCGTCGCACACGACCACATCTGCTCCCCCGGCCGGAATCTCCCGGGCTTCGATATTTCCGATAAAGTTGATATCCCTGCAGTCTTTTAAAAGCTGATGGGCTTCCTTTGCCAGGGCATTTCCTTTTTCCTCCTCGACGCCCACGTTTACCAGGGCCACACGGGGATTTTTGATGCCCATGACATGTTCCATATAGATGGCACCCATTTTGGCAAACTGCACCAGATAGGTGGTTTTGCAGTCCATGTTCGCACCGCTGTCCACCAGGAAAGCCACGCCTTTTGCCGTAGGGATCAGCGCTCCTAACGGCGTTCTCTCCACGCCTTTTAACCGGCCTACGATCAGGCTGCCCCCGGCCAGCACCGCTCCGGTACTTCCGGCAGAGACAAAGGCATCCGCCTCCCCGTTTTTCACCATCCGTTCACCGACCACAATGGAAGAATCCTTTTTCTTGCGCACCGCCATCACCGGCGTCTCCTCCGTGGAGATCACCTCTGTGGCATTCCTGATCTCAATCTGCCCTTTCGGACAGGGCAACTGAGACAAGACAGGCCGGATTACATCCTCCTGTCCTATCAAAACCACCTTGACGGATTTGCTTTTATTTACCGCATCCACGCTGCCTTTTACGATCTCCAAAGGCGCATTATCCCCGCCCATGGCGTCTACGGCAACTATGATCTGCTCTGTCTTATCCTCCTGCATTCCGAAAAATCTCCTTTTATGGCTGAAGTGATCTACGCTTCGCACGATAAAGTATACTAGAAAAATTTTCAGAAATCAATAGGTTCCTGTAAAACGGCCAAGCTGCCGCTGATTTTTCAGAACCACCGTTTTCTCCGGATACCGCCTTTTTACAGCTTTCAGAACGTCCTGCTTTTCTTTCGTCCTTCCCTCATACAGTACCCACCGCAAAAACTCTGCGTCCACTTTTTCGCTGCATCCCTTAGCCATATCAGGACGTCTGCGTCCTTTATAGGTGTGATATCTTTTGAGGATACGATACAGAGAGGAAAAACGGTTAAATTCCAGTATGATAATCTGGTCCGCCTCCCGCATCCTCCTGCCAAAAAACAGCTTCATATAATTTCCGTCAATCACCCAGGAGGAATGGCTGTCCAGGAATCTTTTAACGATTTTCTTTTCCTCCTCCCGTGTCCGCTCTAACCATCCGGGAAGAAAATGCACACTGTCCAGGTGAAGCACCTTTGCCCTGTGACGCTTTCCCAATTCCCGTGCCAATGTGGATTTGCCGGAGCCGCTGTAACCGATCACCGCGATTTTCATAAGTAGTTTCCTCCGTCTGTTATCTAGTCTAGTGTTCTGTTTGAATATGAACCGGACGGTACGCTGAATACTTTTGCTGTTTACAGTATCCGAATAGACACATGGTTTATCTTATCACAATATTCCTTGTTCATCCAGTACAATTCCACTTAAACAGGACTTTCTTATGATATGAAAGAATCCTGCGAAGCAGGATTCTGCGCCGCAAACGCGTCGCTTTTAAGCGACAAATTCCTCTGCGTTTGCGTGTGCATCCTTGCGGAGCGTTTTTGATATCATAGGAAAGTTCATCGAACTTTCCTATGATATCAAAAAACACTCTTGTTACAGCGCGGCCGCAATGCTAAAACAAGAGTGTTTATGAATTCATTCAATCATTTCCGGTTACTTGTCAATTAAATTTTCTCATCCCATTTTCCTCGCTGTCAGCGCCGCCCCCAGCGCCCCCGCGTACCTGGCGAAAGGATGGGTTTCCACCGGCCGCCCCAGCTTTTCAGACAGAACGCGGATAAAATAGGGGCTGGCACACAGGCCGCCGGTCAGCGCCACGTCGCCGTTGATCCCAAAACGGGAAGCCAGGTTTGCTACCCGGGAGGCCACGGAATGGATCACCCCAGCGGCGATATCCTCCCTGTTTTCCCCGGCGCTGATATGGCTGATCACCTCTGACTCCGCAAATACCGTACACATGGCGCTGATGGCCAGCGGCTTCCCGGCCGCCGCCAGCCGGTACATTTCTTCCAGAGATGCCCCAAGCCTGGTGGACATCACCTCGATAAATTTTCCGGTTCCGGCAGCACATTTATCGTTCATCAGAAAATCCGATACCTGCCCGTCGGCCACCTTGATGATTTTGGTGTCCTGTCCGCCTACGTCGATGATTGTGGCATTTTTTCGGAACAGCTCCCAGCCTCCTTTTCCGTGGCAGGTAATTTCCGTCACCACCTTGTCGGCGTAATCCACACAGATTCTTCCGTAGCCGGTGGCCACACAGCGCATCCTTTCGGCATATCCCTTTTCCGCCAGCTTTTCATGGATGGCACAGGCAGTCTCCCTGCCGTTCCAGCCGGTGGGCAGGACGAAGGAATCAACGATTTCGGTTTCATCCAGGATTACGGTTTTTGACGCCGTAGAGCCGATATCGATTCCCACATAATATGTTTTTTCTGTTGGATGATTCATTCCATCACGCTTTCTTTGTTTCTTTTCTGCTCTATTTTTCTTTTTCGGTTCTCCGAAAGCTTCCTGTGTCCGCACAGATCAATATAAACAGAGTTTTTCATATCATAGGAAAGTCCTCTGTACTTCCCTATGATACAAAAAGCCCTCCGGACAGGATCGCACTGCGGCGGAAAGGTAAAATGTCGCCAGGACGACCCGCCGCAGGCGGAGAATCTGCCAAAGGCAGATTCTTATTCATTCGGCAGACATTCCGCCATCACTTCTCAATGGTTTCCAAAAACGCTTCCAGACGGGTGCCAATCTGCCCTTTATCGGACTGGGAATAATCGGTCTCGATCATCAGATAAGCCTTTCCTTTATTCGTCACAGTCTCTTTCACATAATGGGACTCAATATTATAAGTATGGCAGGCTTGGAGAATGATCTCAATCACACCATCCGCCTGATATTCCTCCAGCATTTCCTCTATGTAGCGCATCCGGCTGTCATTGGGGCTCATGACAGAGCAGTTAATGTTCAGATATTTTTTCGCCAATGCATCGTAAACCGGCATGGACTCGTCCACTGGCTCCACCTTTTCCCTGGTTCCGTTGCAGCAGTCAAAGCCGACTACATCCGCGCCCAATTCTTCCACAGTCTTGATGATTTTATCCCTAACACCGCTGTTGGGGCAGCCGGTGATAATGATTCTGGGCCGTTTATTGGGTTTCCCCTCAAAATTTTGTTTCCAGTCCTCATAGACCTCTTTCGTCCGTGCTTCAATGACGGCGCAGCGGTCTTCGATGTCAAAATTAAAGCCCAGGCCGTCTAGGCGGGTTCCCAGCTCATAGCCGCTGATGGGGGCAGGGTTCAGCTTGCCCAGCTCCAAAAACCCAAGCAGCGCCTTGCGCTCCCTGTTCCGCAGCTGAATTTCTTTTTTGATCCGTTCTTCTGAAATCTCAATTCCGTAGAAATCCTCCAGCTTTTCCTTCAGGCGGATCATCTCTCCCTTCCAGGATTCCAGCGCCGCCTCCGAACGGGAATGGGGCAGCTGCATCACATAGGTTTCTTTAATTTCATTCATCAATTCAAATGTTTTCCGCTTTCCGTCGCAGGTGGTCTCTCCCACGATTAAATCGGAGAAATAAAAATAGGGGCAGGTATCCGTCAGGGCAAATCCATAGCTGGCCTTGATCAGCGGGCACAGATTTCTGGGCAGCTTCGTCTCCGCCGCAGGAATCGGCTCCTCGCTGGTAGCGCACAGCGGCGCCGCCACGGCATCCGCAGCTCTTAAAATTTCCTCGGGTACAAAGGTACAGAATATGCCTACCACATTTCCGCCCTTCTCCTTCCAGTCCTTCATACGCAGAAACCCTGCTTTCCTGGCCTCTGCATAGGATTCAAAATTGTCCGGCAATTTTAACATCTTGATATTCTCCTCGCTTATGATTCTGATGTGTTAATTATACCGTCATATATTAATAATGTCAATGTATTCATTTTAATTATTAATAAATATATTGAATAAGAATCTGCCGTTGGCAGATTCTCCGCCTGCGGCGGGTCGCCCTGGCGACATTTTACCTTTCCGCCGCAGTGCGATCCTGCCCGGAGGGCTTTTGATATCATAGGAAAGTTCGGAGGACTTTCCTATGATACAAAAAATAACCCCGAAAGAACGATCTTATAAAAATGATCCTTTCGGGGTTATAAAAATCTAATCGGGAGCCTATCTGATAAAGTTGGTCGCAATCCGTTCTTCCTTTTCAGGAAGGCCGAATTTTTCTTTGCCCAAGGCGATGCTTTTCATCAAAAATGCCATATTCCGGGCAAGGGAACGCATCGTCTGCATGCCCTCTTTGTCCTGCTCCGCCTCGCCGGGCGTTCTTCCATGAATGCTGTTCCAGTAATGGCTGGACGCTACGGGCATCCCGGAAATGGTGAAATATTTGTTCAGCTCGTCAAAGGTGGCGGACAGCCCGCCTCTTCTCGCAGCCACCACGCTGGCGCCCACTTTCATGGTTTTGTCAAAAGGGGTGCTGTAAAACAGGCGGTCTACAAAAGAAATCAGCGTTCCGTTAGCCGACGCGTAATACACCGGGCTTCCGATCACCAGGCCGTCACAGGCTTCAAATTTCGGAGCCGTCTCATTCACCAGGTCGTCAAAAGCGCATTTCCCCTTTTTTGCGCACGCGCCGCAGGCCACGCAGCCCCGGATCGCCTCCCTGCCCACCTGTATGATCTCTGTCCCGACGCCCTGTTCCGCAAAAATCTTCTCCATCTCATGGAGCGCCGCATAAGTATTCCCCTCTGCATGGGGACTGCCGTTAAGCATTAAAACCTTCATATACTTGAACCTCCGCTTCTTTATCAACTAACTGCCACGAATATAATCCGGCAAAACATGCCATTCCGCACGCTGCAGCGTACGCCCTCGGCACGCCGCAGGTATTCTCTATGACGGCATATTTTGCCGGATGTTTCGCAATAAAGGACTTTTTATAAAGCTTCTTGCGCCTATTGGATTCTATAAACCCAGTTTTCCTTCCGCGCTTTCGCTTCCGGATACGCTCCGTCCACATACCCAAGCACACAATGCCCCACACCCTCATACTCGCCGGTAATTCCAAAAGATTTTAAGATTTCTTTTCCTTCCGCCGACTCAAATTCCTCTTTTGCCCGGTGAATCCAGCAGCTTCCGATGCCCAGCTCATGGGCCGCCAGCATCAAATTCCCCATGACAAGGCTGCCGTCATATACATGGGTAGGGCAGCTTTTATCCGCCAATACGACCAGGACAACCGGCGCCCCGTAAAAGGGGTCTCCCTGGGAACCCATGATTCCGGCATTCATACGGGACAGCTTATCTCTCATCTCTTTATTGGTCACTGCAATAATGATCGGGGACTGCTTGCCCATCCCTGTCGCCGCATAGGTCCCTGCCGTGATAATCTCATCCAGCGTTTCCTGGGGCACCATGTCCGGTTTAAATTTTCTTATGCTTCTGCGTGTCTGCATCTTTTTTAATAAATCCGTCATATTGTAACCTCCGTAAAAGTTCTGCAACGTCCTTTTAAGCTCTCTGAAGCTGATTTACTGCTTGACGTTGCCTTGAAGTTTCTTATTTTGAGTATATCATCAAAGTAAATTTGAAACAAGCGAAAAAGGCAAATACCAGCGAAAGAAATACCAGTAAAAGGAAGTCAGCGAAACTTCTGAGACAACGTTTTCAAACCGCGTTCTCGGAACCAGAACAGCATGGTAAAAACAACCCCTGTCGCAATCCAGGAAGCAACGTAAATCCATACAATACAATCCATGGTCTTATATCTCGGTAAAAGAACCAATATGCCCACAACCCGGAGCAGGCAGGTACAGACAAGCGTAATAAGCATTGGTTTTACCGTGTCCCCCATGCTACAGCAGGCGCCAGAAAAAGCTTCTGCCAGCGCATAAAACACAAAAAAAGGAGCCATGATTTTCATATAGACAACGGACAGCGGCACCACATCTTTTGCATCTGCCGCAGATACAAACCAGTGCCCCATCATCCCCGTTCCGAAAAACAGGACGACGCTAATCGCGGCCACACAGGCGGCGGACATTCCTGCGCCTGCCAGCACGCCCCGCTTTACCCGGTTTATTTTTCCGGCGCCTATGTTCTGTGCCGTATAAGTGGTCAGCGCCGGACTCATGGCATCCGCCAGCAGCCAGATCAGCATATCCAGCTTATCACAGATTCCCCATGCCGCAATCTGATTTGTCCCCATGCTGTTCACGCTGGCTTGGACAATGGAATTGGCCACGGGAAAGAGAACCGCCTGCAGCGCCAGAGGGAAGCCTGTCTTTATCATAGACAGCATATGCTCTTTACAAAAGTGTATGTGCCAGATTTTTTTCTGTCCTTCCTCACGCTCAATCCCTGCCAGCAGCCACATCGTATATGCCGCGCTGACGATCTGGGAAAAAACTGTGGCTGCAGCCGCTCCCCTGACACCCAGACGGAATACGCCCACCAGCAGCAAGTCCCCCGCTATGTTCAGAACCGAGCAGAGCACCAGCACATATAAGGGGCGTTTGGAATCCCCCAATGCTCGAAGAACGCCGGAAGTCATGTTATAAAGAATCATCGCCCATATCCCACTGAAATACACCTGTGTATAAGCGGCTGTCTGTTCATATATGTCTTTCGGCACAGCCATGATATCCAGAAAAAAGGGCGTCATCAACACACCGGCAATGGAACAGATCACGCCCAGGACAACCGCAACCGTATATGCAGTCCGTATGGAGCAGTGCAGGC
>CAJUPT010000019.1 GCA_910588405.1 uncultured Lachnospiraceae bacterium
TTTCCTCACTCCAGCTCAAAATCAAACAGCGATATCTGATTCGTATTCGGCAGATCCCCGAACAGCCCCATATCCGACATCAAATCAATCACCGACTTCGGCACCTTGGTCCGCTGCCAGAAATCCTCCTTGGACAAAAAGGGCCCGTCCTGCACGGCCTCCACTACGGCGTCGGCAGCCTTGTCTCCCAGGCCGTCGATGCTGCTTAAGGAGGGCATAATCTTCCCGTCGATGACCTGGAAACGGCTGGCTTTGGCCCGGTAAATGTCGATGGGCATAAATTCATAGCCTCTGGCATACATTTCCTGGACAATCCGCATATCCCGCAGAGAGTCCTGCTCCTTCTTCGTCAGCTTGTCTTGGTTCCGCCTGTAATTTTCCAGGTTCCGTTCCAGCTGGGACCTGCCCTGACACATCAGCTCATAGGAAAAGCCGGATGCCCGGATGCTGAAAAAGGCCGCATAGTAAGCCAGCGGATAGAAAATCTTGCAGTAGGCGATCCGCCAGGCCATCATCACGTAAGCCGCCGCATGGGCTTTGGGGAACATATACTTGATCTTTTTACAGGAGCCGATATACCAGTCCGGCACATCAGCCGCCTTCATGGCCTCCTCCCACTCCGGCTTCAGCCCTTTGCCCTTTCTTACGCTCTCCATAATCGTAAAGGAAAGCTCCGACTCCATCCCCTTATGAATCAGATAGGTCATAATGTCATCCCTGGTACAGATGGCCGTCTGAATCGTGGCCGTTCCCTCCAAGATCAGCGTCTGGGCGTTGCCCAGCCACACATCGGTGCCGTGGGCCAGCCCGGCGATCCGCACCAGATCGGAGAAATATTTGGGCTTCGTGTCCAGAAGCATCTGCATGGCGAAATCCGTGCCGAACTCCGGCACGCCAAGGGCCCCCAGCTGACAGCCGCCGATATCATCCGGCGTAATGCCAAGAGCCGACGTATTCCGGAACAGGCTCATTACCTCCGGGGAATCCAGCGGAATGTCCCTGGCGTTCACCCCCGTGATATCCTCCAGCATACGAATCATTGTCGGATCATCGTGTCCCAGAATGTCCAGCTTCAGCAGGTTGTGGTCGATGGAGTGATAGTCAAAATGGGTGGTGACAATCTTCGTGTTCATATCGTTGGCCGGATGCTGAATCGGCGTAAAGGAATAGATTTCCTCCCCGTGGGGCATTACGATAATGCCGCCGGGATGCTGCCCGGTGGTCCTTTTTACGCCCACGCAGCCCTGAACGATCCGGCTGATCTCACATTTCCGCTTGTGCTGCCCCTTTTCCTCGAAATAGTTTTTCACATAGCCGAAGGCGGTTTTATCCGCCAGCGTGCCGATGGTGCCCGCCCGGAAGGTATGCCCTTTGCCGAAAATCACCTCCGTATAGTCATGGGCCTGGCTTTGGTATTCGCCGGAGAAATTCAGGTCGATATCCGGCTCCTTATTTCCCTTAAAGCCCAGGAACGTCTCGAAGGGAATGTCAAAGCCGTCCTTTTTCAGCTTCTCCCCGCAGACCGGGCAGTTTTTGTCCGGCATATCGCAGCCGCCCATCCCGGAAAAGCTTTTCACTTCCTCCGAATCAAAATCGTAGTAATGGCAGGAAGGACAGTAATAGTGGGGCGACAATGGATTTACCTCCGTGATATTGGCCATCGTGGCCACAAAGGAGGAACCCACCGAACCCCGGGAGCCTACCAGGTATCCGTCCGCATTGGATTTATCCACCAGCTTCTGGGCGATAATATACATGACGGCAAAGCCGTTGCTGATAATGGAATTCAGTTCCCGTTCCAGCCGTTCCACCACAATCTTCGGCAGGTCGTCCCCGTATTTTTTTCTGGCCGTGCCATAACAGATATCCCGCAGGTCCTTGTCGGAATTGGGGATCACCGGCGGACATTTATCCGGGCGCACCGGGGCGATCTTTTCGCACTGATCGGCGATCAGATTGGAATTGGTGATCACCACCTCCTCCGCCTTCTCGCTGCCCAGATACTGGAATTCCTCCAGCATTTCCTCGGTGGTCCGAAAAAACAGCGGCGGCTGATTTTCCGCGTCGGCAAAGCCTTTGCCAGCCAGAATAATCCTCCGGTAAATCTCATCCTCCGGGTCGATAAAATGAACGTCGCAGGTGGCCACCACCGGCTTCTGAAACTGCTCTCCCAGCGCCACGATCTTTCGGTTCAGATCCCGGAGATCCTCCTCGGAATGCAGGCCGTATTTCTCGTCCCGCAGCATAAACCGGTTGTTGCCGATGGGCTGAATTTCCAGATAGTCGTAAAATTTCACCAGCCGGGAAATTTCCGCGTCGTCGGCGCCGCTTCGCACCGCCTGGAACAGCTCCCCGGCCTCGCAGGCCGAGCCGATGATCAGCCCCTCCCGGTACTGTTCCAGAAGGGTTTTCGGGATTCTGGGCCGTCTGGCGTAATAGGTGATATGGGATTCGGAAACCAGCCGGTACAGGTTAATCCGCCCTGTGTCGTTTTTCGCCAGAATGATCACATGATACATGGGCAGCTTTTTGATCAGCTCCGGGTCCGGCTGTCCCGCCTCGTTCAGCTGGTCCAGATTTTTGATCCCCCGCTTTTTCAGCATTTTGATAAATTCCAGAAAAATCAGCGCCGTACATTCGGCGTCGTCCACCGCCCGGTGATGATTTTCCAGGGAAATGTTCAGGTGCTTGGCGATGGTGTCCAGCTTAAACCGTTTTAAGGAGGGCATCAAAAGCCGGGCCAGGCTTACGGTGTCCACCACGGTTGGAGCAAACTCTATTCCAAGGTTCTGAGCCTTGTGAGAGACAAAGCCCACGTCGAAATCCGCATTGTGGGCCACGACGGCGCAGCCCTGGCAAAAATTTAAAAATTCCGGCAGCGCCTCCTCCACGCCCGGCGCGTCGATCACCATGTCGTCATTGATGCCGGTGAGATTCTCGATCTCATAAGAGATGGGCGTCCGGGGGTTTACGAAGGTGGAAAATCGATCGATGATTTTTCCCTCCCGCACCTTAACCGCGCCGATTTCGATAATCTCATGACGCAGGGGCGTCAGGCCCGTGGTTTCCAGATCGAACACCACGTAATCGTTCTCCAGGCTCTGGCCTGCCGAGCGGACCACCATCTCCTTTTTGTCGTCCACCAGATACCCTTCCATGCCGTAAATCACCTTGAAGGGGTCCTTATCCCCCACCATATGATAGGCTTCGGTAAAGCCCTGCACCACGCCGTGGTCGGTGATGGCCAGCGCCGTGTGGCCCCACTCCATAGCCCGCTTCAGAATATCCTCCACACTGCCCACCGCGTCCATCTCGCTCATCTTGGTGTGGCAGTGGAGCTCCACCCGCTTTTTCTCGCTGTTGTCCCTTCGTTTGCCGCCGCTGTCGGCCTGGCCCTTTTTAATTCCGCTCACCGATGAGATGGACAATTCCCCGTCGAACCGATCCAGCATGGCGATTCCCTTTACGCAGACATACATTCCCTTGCTGATCACACCTCTGATCTCGTCGATCCGGTCCGCTCTGGAAAACATTTTCACGGTGATGGTGTCGGTGCCGTCGTAGATATCAAACAAAACCATGAAATTGCCGGTGCGCAGCTCCCGCTCCTCCATGGCGATGATCTGGCCGCCGACCGTCACCTCGCCCATCTCTCCCACAAGCTCAGACAGCCTGATGGGATCGGCGTCGAAATCCCGGCCGAACAGCACGTCGGGATTGTCCGATTTTTTCCGGGAAAAACCGCCCTTCGGCTGCCATTTTTTCTTTCCGCCCTCCCAGCCGGATTTCTTCTGGCCGGACCCGGCTTTCGTTCCCTGATTCGCACGTCCTTTTGTTCCCTGGTTCGATCCTCCCTGAGCTTTTTCCCGGGATTGCTTTGCCGCAGCCTGCCCGCCGTCCGCGCCGGCAGCGTCGTTCCAGGGCAGAGGTTCGTCATCGGCCGCCATCAACGCCTGGCCGCCGTCCCAGCCCTGACAGGCGCCTGCGCCGGCATCTATGCCCGCAGGCACAGGCTGCAGCCAGGGGTCCTCTTCTTCTTTTCGCTTTTCTGCCTCTTTATACAGGCACTGTACCTCGATGCCGAAGCCGCACCGCTCATTGAACACCTTTTCCAGCACCCGCTTCAGCTCGTCGCCGCACCGGTGCTGTACCAGCCCTTCCGTGATCGTCATCTCCAACAGCTCCGGCTCCGGGAATGTCACCTCCGCTTTCCGGAACATCTGATAGTCCAGCATACTGTAATGCTTCAGCTCCAGCAGAATGCTGTCTCGATAAGCCTCTAACAGCTTTTCCGGCGTATACTGGCTGGAAAGCTGATATTTCTCCACGATCTTTATAACAATCTCCTTGTGGGGAAACATCTGCTTTTTGATATTCGCTTCCAATATGTAGATATTTTTCTTCGGAATCAGCCGCTTTGACAGGATATAAATACGAAGGTCGGTCCTGTCCCTGGACAAAACCACCTTTTCTACCTCCACCGTTTTCAGCGCTTCCTGCAAATCCTCCGTCACCTGGAGATTCGGGATCGCCTCCATAAAACTTTTTGCCATATATACACCTGCTAGTATTGTTCTGCAACCACCCTTTGGGGCTTTCTCAACCCTGTCTCATACCATCCAGCTCTGCTTTCAAGGCTTCCAGCAGCTCCCCTTCCGGCATCTTCCGGTCTTTCTCGCCCTTCTTAAACAAAATACCCTCTCCGGCTCCTCCGGCAATACCTAGATCTGCCTCCTTGGCCTCCCCCGGCCCGTTGACGATGCAGCCCATCACCGCCACCTTGATATCCAGATCGTCATAACCTGCCGCCAGTGTCTCCACCCGGTTCGCCAAACCGATCAAATCGATTTTGGTTCTGCCGCAGGTCGGGCAGGACACTACCTCTACGCCGCCTTTGCGCAGGCCCAGCGTCTTTAATATCCGTTTGGCCGTCTTCACTTCCTCCACCGGGTCGCCGGTTAAAGATACCCGGATCGTATCGCCGATGCCCTGATACAGAATAATGCCCAGCCCAACGGAGGACTTGATATTGCCGCTGCAAAGGGTTCCGGCCTCGGTAATGCCCACATGGAGGGGATAACAGGTCTGTCGGTCAATCAGCTCATGAGCCCGGACACACATCAGCACATCCGAGGATTTGATGCTGATCACCAGATTATCATAGCCCATGGACTCGATCAGAGCCGTCTTCTCAAGGGCGCTTTCCACCAGCCCCTCCGCCGTCACCCTGCCGTATTTCTCAATATATTTTTCTTCCAGAGACCCGCTGTTTACGCCCACCCGGATCGGAATATTCAGGCTTTTCGCCTTTTCCACCACGGCCTGAACCCGCTCTTCTTCGCCGATATTTCCCGGATTGATACGGATCTTATCCGCCCCGTACTCCATTGCGGCGATGGCCAGCTTATAATTAAAATGAATGTCCGCCACCAGCGGAATGTCGATCTGGTTTTTGATCTGCTCTAACGCCCGGGCTGCCTCCATCGTCGGCACCGCTACCCGCACAATCTCGCAGCCTGCGTCCGCAAGCCTTTTGATCTGCTCCACGGTAGCCGCCGCGTCCTCCGTCTTCGTATTGCACATCGACTGAATCAGCACCGGATTTCCTCCGCCGACTGTGCGGTTTCCGATTTTGATTTGCTTTGTATGATTTCGGCTCATAGGTGATTACATCCTTCCCGTTTATCCTCTTTTACTTTCTCACAACAGCCTCACAATATCATGATACAGCACAAACACCATCAGCGCCATCAACAGCACCATCCCCGCCATATGGACCATTCCTTCTTTCTCCGGGTCGATGGGCTTTCCCCGCACCAGCTCGATCAGGAAAAAGAAGATTCTTCCGCCGTCCAGAGCCGGAAGGGGCAGAAGATTGACCACGCCCAGGTTGGCGCTTAACAGAATGCCGAAATTAATCAGGTTCAGGAACACATAGAGCATGCCGTCCGGCTTGCTGTCCTCCACCATATCCGACATCGTGCTCACCAGTCCCACCGGTCCGGTCATGGACTCTGCGCCGATCTTGCCCTGAATCAGCATGCGCAGGGAGGTCAGCGTATAGCTGATCCAGTACTTCACCTCATATGCGCTGTACCCCAATGTCTCCGGAACCGTGGTTTTATCCCGCTGGCCGGACACCTGAATCCCCATCATATAGGTTCCCGTCTCTTCATAATATTTGGGCGTCAAAAGCACCTGATGCTTCTCTCCGTCCCGCTCAAAAGTAACCGCCAGGTCTTCCTTCTGATGCAGTGCCAGATACAGGCTGACCTCCCGGTAAATCACAATATCCTGCCCGTTGATCCTGGTAATCCGGTCGCCGGCCTGCATTCCGGCTTCCTCGGCGGGAAATCCTTCCATCACGCCGGACAGCACCGGCCGGTCGATGCCCACGGTGCCAATCACAATCACCGCCAGCACAAACGCAAGCAGAAAATTGAAAACCGGCCCTGCCGCGATCACGGCGATCCTTGCGCCAATCGGCTTATTCCGAAAGCTTTTCTCCGGAATAATATCGTATTCCTCCTCCGCCAGCTCATCCATCATCATACAGGAGCCGCCAAGCGGAAACAGTTTCAGCGCATAGGTCGTCTCCCCTTTTTGAAAGCTGAACAGCTTTGGACCAAAGCCCAGGGAAAACTCTATGACGCCGATGCCATGCTTCTTCGCCAGCAGAAAATGCCCCATCTCATGTACAAATACAATCATCCCAAATACCAGAATCGGCAACAGGATACTCAATGCTTCCACCTGCTTTCTATACTCGTCATTCAGATAATCCGTCTTCGTAATTAAAATACTTTTCCATTCAAGAATTCATAAGTTTCCGCCTCACAGTCAAGAATCTGCTCCACCGTGGGATTCTCTATCACGTAATGGCGTTCCACCGCCTCCCCGATCAGGTCGGTAATCGCCAGAAATCCGATTTTCCTGTCTAAGAACCGGCTCACCGCCCATTCATTGGCAGCGTTAAACACCGTGGGCGCCGAGCCGCCTGTCCGGCCCGCCTGATAGGCCAGCGCCAGGCCGGGAAAATTCACAAAATCAGGCGCCTCAAAGGTTATTTTCCCCAATGTTTTAAAGTCTAACCGGTCGCCCGGAAGACTTTTGCGCTCTTTTTCATAGAGGGCATACTGAATCGGCAGCTTCATATCCGGCGTGCCAAGCTGGGCGATAATGCCGCCGTCCAAAAATTCCACCATGGAGTGAATCACGCTCTGGGGCTGCACCACCACCTCAATCCGGTCAAAATCCACGTCGAACAGCCACCTGGCCTCCATCACCTCCAGCCCTTTGTTCACCATGGTGGCGGAATCGATGGTGATCTTTCTTCCCATGAACCAGTTGGGATGCTTCAAAGCATCCTCCGGCTTCACATCCTTCATCTGTTCTCTGGTCCATCCCCGGAACGGACCGCCGGAGGCTGTCAGTAGAATTCTGGAAATCCGGGCGGAATCCTCTCCTTTCAGAGACTGGAAGATGGCGCTGTGCTCGCTGTCCACCGGATAGATCTTTACGCCCTTTTCCTTCGCCAGCGGCATAATCAGATGCCCCGCCGTCACCAGCGTCTCCTTATTCGCCAGAGCGATATCCTTGCCCGCCTCTATGGCCGCAATGGTGGGGCGGATACCGATCATGCCCACCACGGCAGTCACCACCATATCCGCCTGCTCCATGGACGCGGCCTCTAAAAGCCCATCCATACCGGCGCATACCTTTACCGGCACATCCTTCAGCCTTCCCGCCAGCTCCCGGGCCTTCTCCTGATCCCAAACACAGACTAGGTCCGGCAAAAACTCCCGGGCCTGGGCCTCCAGCAGGTCAATATTGCTTCCGGCCGCCAGCGCCAGCACCCGGATATCTTTATGATAACGTACAATTTCCAGAGTCTGGGTCCCGATGGAACCCGTCGAACCTAATACGACGATATTTTTCATGCAATGTTCCTTCTGCCTTTCTAAATTTCCTTCTGTTTTCCCAAAAGCTGTTTATCCGAACACTATTTTGTAAAGTCTGCCCCAGGCAATTCCGAAGACCCTGCCCGAAACTTTTTCGATTTTTCCTTTTTTCCAAGGTTATTACGCGGGAATCAGGTCAGGTTTCCCTATGCTTCCGCCCGATTTCTCACCGGAACAGCGCCGGAAAATACATCTCCCCATACTGTACGCACCGGATCGTCACATAGACGGCCGGCGCCACAAAAATCACGCTGTCAAACCGGTCCAGAATCCCTCCGTGCCCGGGAATCAGCTTCCCGTAGTCCTTCACATTATGATTCCGCTTGATGGCCGAGGCCGCCAGATCTCCGATCTGGGAAATCCCCGCTCCCACCAGACAGACGATGCCGCAGCCAAATACCGCGTGCTCCACCGGAATCTGCTCCGCGAACACGGCTCCGTAAATCATACCCAGAATCATGGCTCCGGCTGCGCCGCCCACGGCCCCCTCCACCGATTTCTTCGGACTGAGCACCGGCGCCATCTTATGCTTCCCAAACAGCATTCCCACACAGTAAGCGCAGGTATCGCTGCCCCAGGAGCCAAGGAAGATCAGCCAGACCAGATAGACACCTCCGTTGAGCATCCGGGTCAGATAGACATACATCAGCATCACATGTACATAAAACAGGCCGAAAAAAGCCATAATCACCTGCTCCGTCTGATACTTTGGAAACGAAAACACATAAACTGCCAGAAAAAGGATCAAAAACAGACAGAAAAAATAAACCGGAACCCGGTCTGCGCCGGCCACCCACAGAAGGCGCAGGCTGTACAGCACGGCGGCCGTATAGCCCATCCACCCAAGGGGCTGATGATGGATCTCCACAACCCGGTACAGCTCATACAGGCCAATGAGAGAAACCACCGTCAGACAGCCCCACAGCCAGGGACCGCCCGCCACCAGGAAGATTACCGCTAATACTACTAATATGATGCCGCTGCGCAATCTAATCCAAAACATGCTATTTTACGCCTCCAAAACGCCTGTCCCTTTTATTATATTTCTCGATGGCCCGGATCAGCTCGTCTTTATTGAAATCCGGCCACAGTACATCCGTAAAGTAAAATTCCGTGTAAGCCAGCTGCCACAGCAGATAATTGGACAGCCGCTGCTCTCCGCTGGTACGGATCAGAAGATCCGGGTCAGGAATGCCCGCCGTGTCCAGATAATCGGAAAACGCCTGCTCGTCAAGCTGCTCCGCCGTCAGTCTGCCCGCCCCGGCATCCGCAAGCATTTTCCGCGCGGCCCTGACGATCTCGTCCCGGCTGCCATAATTGACGGCGATCACAAAGGTCAGGCCGGTATTCTGCGCCGTCTCATCCTCCAGACGGCCTATTCCCTCTATGATATCCCGGGCGAAACGGCTGCGCTCGCCAATCATTTTCACCCGCACATTATTTTTCTTGGCAATGCCCAGAAGCCGTTTCATATAGTAGCGAAACAGCTGCATCAGCGCGCCCACCTCGTCCTCCGAGCGCTTCCAGTTCTCCGTAGAGAAACCGTACACCGTCAGATACCGGATGCCCAGACGGGCGGCGTCCTCCACAGTCCGCTCCACCACCTTACAGCCCTCCGCATGGCCCATGTTCCGGGGCAGCCCCCTCTTTTTCGCCCATCTGCCGTTTCCGTCCAATATAATCGCCACATGGACGGGAATTTTCAATTCTTCCTCAGACACTATTTGATCCTCCCATTTATTCAGTGAAATACCCCTGGAGTCATCGCTTCCATATCCGGCCAGCAGATGCCGCCAAAATTTAACATCCTATAAAGGGGACTGCTTCATAACGGCGTCACAAAAAACGCCATAAAACAGTCCCCCCTTTTTCCATAAATATACGCTCAAAAAATATGCTTTCAGAAGCTTATCATGCCAAAAGCCAAAACCTTTTCACAGTATGACAGCTTATACGGTCATAACCTCCTTGGTTTTCTCTTCCACTTCCTTATCGATCTTCGCCACATACTTATCCGTCATCTTCTGCATATCTTCTTCCGCGATCTTCTGCTCGTCCTCGGAGATCTCGCCTGCCTTCTGGGCCTTCTTGATCGCCTCCATGGCGTCCCTGCGGATATTTCGGATGGCCACCTTCATGGCGTCTCCTTTTTTCTTCACATCCTTGGCCAGTTCCTTTCTCCGGTCCTCCGTCAGCTCCGGGAACACCAGGCGGATCACGGAACCGTCGTTATTCGGATTAATCCCCAAATCCGAGGTCTGGATCGCCTTCTCGATCACCTTCATCGTCGACTTGTCCCAGGGCTGGATCAGCAGCATTCTGGCTTCCGGTACAGACACGTTCGCCATCTGCTGAATCGGTGTGGGCACGCCGTAGTAATCCACCCTGATCTTGTCCAGCACCCGGGGATTCGCCCGGCCGGCCCTGATGCCCATATATTCCTGGATCAGATTGTTCAGACTCTTCTCCATCTTCTCCTCAAATTCCAATAATTTTTCTTCCATCTGCGTCATCCTCCGTTTTTCATATTTCATATAGTTTATATACCGCCCCAGGCCGGTGTGCTGTCCGGCCGGCATCCCCCATAGATTTAGCGGATACCGCCCAAACCGTATACCAAAGCCTGCTAGTGTACTGTCACCCTCGTCCCCGTGATCTCGCCTTTCATCGCGCGAACGATACTGTCCGGCTCATCCAGACCAAACACCGCCATGGGCATATGGTTATCCATACACATAACGGAGGCCGTCAGGTCCACCACGGCCAGCTGCTTATGGATCACTTCCTGAATGGACACCGTATCATACTTTTTCGCCTTCGGATTCACCTTCGGATCGCTGTCATAGACGCCGTCCACTGCCTTTGCAAGCAGAATCACATCCGCCTCCATCTCGATTGCCCGAAGCGCCACGCCGGTATCCGTGGAAAAATATGGATGCCCCGTACCGCCGGCAAAGAAAATCACGCAGCCCTTCGCGAAAGCTTCATTGGCCTGATCTTTGGAAAACAGTTCCGTCATGGAGCCGCAGGCAAATGGAGTGAAAATCCGGGTTTTCATGCCCTCACTGCGGAAAATCTCCGACACATAGATCGCGTTCATCACCGTAGCCAGCATCCCGATCTGATCCGCCTTCGTCCGATCTATGGCCTCGCTGGTACGTCCCCTCCAGAAATTCCCGCCGCCGATCACAACGCCGACCTGGACGCCTTCTTTCACGGAAACCGCCACCTGCTTCGCCACTTTACGGCACACTTCCTCGTCAAACCCGGTTTTCTTTTCTCCCGCCAGCGCTTCTCCGCTCAGCTTCAAAAGGACTCTTTTCGCTTTTTCCATCGCTTCCTCTTTCCCGCGCCCACGCGCCATAACTTATCGCATTCCCCGCTTTTCTATTATTATAACACAAAACGGATAATTGTAAATGCGGAAAAAGCAAATAAGATAAGGCCCAAAATTCTTGAACCAATGGGATATACGCGTTCAGTTACGCCCTTAAAAAAGTGAAATGCCCCGCGCAGAATCAAGTTTCAATTGACTGCGCCACTACTGCTTCATGTACACGCTGCTCCACTTGGCAATCTCCGCAAACACAGCTTTCAGCGCGTTCCCTCCCTCTGTCAGGGAATACTCCACATGGGGCGGGATCTCGTTGAACTGCTCCCTGTGGACAAGCCCGTATTCCTCCAGCTTTCGCAGCGTTGACGACAGCATGGTTTTGGAGATGCCGGGAACATGCTTCTGCAGCTCCCCGAAACGCAAAGCATGGAACGTAAACAGAGCAAACAAAATCTGCACGTTCCACTTCCCCTCAAAAATAAACATTGCTTTTGTCACCGGACAGCTCACAGGACACTGACACTGCCCCGCATCCACATTCGGGTCCTCCGAATCCGCCAGGGCATTGTGTATGAGACAGCCCTTTCTTTCGTCGTCCATTCCTTCCTCTTTTCCGATACCAATTTCAAACCCGTTACCGATGTCAAATTCCGTAATGTTTCTTTCCCATCCCGCATATCCCGGAAAGGCTTCAGATCGCCTGCCGGAAAGGGCCTATTATATGCGGAAAATACGGTCAGATCCATCTTACCATGTCAGATTTTTTTGCCTACTTGTTATTTTTTCCAGACATGGTATGCTTATTGTACCATATATCATCTGATATGCATAGTGTAATCTCAAAAATACATACTATGCCGGATAAACACAAAGGAGAGAGTAAGAGATGAGCAAATTAAATGATTTTTTAACAGAAGCAGGCGTTTTCTTCCTGGCCACCACCGACGGCAGTCAGCCCAAGCTGCGGCCCTTAGGCGCCCATTTTGAGATGGACGGCAAAGTGCTGTTCGGCGTAGGCGATTTCAAGGATGTATACAAACAGATGGTTGCGAATCCCCTGGTTGAAATTTCCGCCGCCAAACCGGACGGCAAATGGCTGCGCTATACCGGAAAAGTCGTATTCGACACCGACCCCAAATATGCCGCCGCCATGCTGGAAGCTCTGCCTCAGTTAAAAGAGGTTTATAATGAAAAGACCGGCTACAAACTGGCCATGTTCCACCTGGAAGAAGCCACCGCAGTGGTTATTCCCATGATGGGACCGGGGGAGCCGATTGAATAAGTAATGTTAAAAAGGAATCCGGCGTCTGGTTTCATTCACCCAAACGCCGGATTCCTTTTTAAATGAAAACATGATTCTCTCATTTAATGTCCTTGCAACCCGCTACTCACTCCCATTCTCCTCAAAATACCACTCCACCAGCACATAAGTCCTCTCTCTGGTGGTATCGGTCAGCGAGCGGGTATAGCTTAACAGACGGCTGGATTCCGAACTGGCCGACGCGGAATCCCGCTGGGCCTTCGCGTCCCTGTCCTTGATCCACTGGAGCTCCTCCTGCTTTAACGCTTCCCCCTCATCCTCAGGCAGACTCCGCTTTAACGGCGGATAGATCCGGTTCAATTCATCATCCCAGATTCGGTAGGCATAGTCCTGGGCCTCCTGCTTTTCCTTGATGGGGGTTCCTTCCATATTGCCGTAGATCCGGCTCACCTGTAATTCGATATCACCCAGGTATTCCATATAACGTTCCCGTTCTGACAAAAGCTGCGCAAGCATTTCCTCCTCCGCGTCCTCAGCGGCCAGCACCGCCTTCTGCTCGTCAGTTTCTTTTGTCACGGAAGTTTCTTCCGCCTCCGCCTGGGCCTTTGCCCGCTCCCTGATCGGATATTCCGCCAGAAGCTTTGACATGCCGGCCATCGCCTCATCCATACCCGGTAGCGGACTGTCGCCGTCGTCATCACCCTGAGTCTCATCCTTTTCCGGGAACGCGCCCTCCGGCCCGCCGCCGGCGCCCGGCAGCGTCTCCGTCGGATTCTCCACGATCACCACCGGGTTATCCTGATACCGTACGGCATCATAACTGTTTGAAGCCAGACTCGCATCCATATAGGCTTTCAGGCAGAGGGTACTGGCTGTTCCCACACAGATAATCCCACAGATTACACCGATTATTTTCATTCTTCTTGGAGTCACAGACATCCCCCTTTCCCGAAGCCCTGCACCTTCAGGTCACTTCCCCGGGCGCATCATCATAAGCGCGCTATCAGCCTCATACATATACCGGTATTCCGATCACTCTGCCGCCGGGTCTGTCTCCCACGGGCCGCAGTCGGCCGCATGAGTGGCCAGGCTGTCGCAGCGTTCGTTTTCCGGATGACCGGCATGGCCCTTCACCCAGACAAACTCCACCTCATGGTTTTTCTTTGCTTCCAAAAGCCGCTTCCACAGATCCACATTTTTCACCGGCTCATTCTTTCCCCGTTTCCAGCCTTTTTTCACCCAGCCGCTAATCCAGTTCTGATTAAAAGCATTGACCAGGTAGGCGGAATCCGAGTACAGCGTCACATGGCAGGGCTTAATCAGAGCCTCCAGCCCTGCGATCGCCGCCATCAGCTCCATCCGGTTATTCGTCGTCTTATAATATCCTCCGGCCAGCTCCCGCTCGTGAAGCTGGCCCTTGGAATCCACATACTGCAACACGGTACCGTAGCCGCCGGGCCCATCCGGATTTCCTCTGGCAGCCCCGTCCGTATAGATTGTCACATTCATTTTTTCCTCTTTCTTGACACAGCGCCGCATCATCAATCCGCGCTGCCTTTACCGCCATCCCGTGTCGTAAAAACGTCTGTTTCCGGCAGCAGCTTCACAGCCTCCACTCCCCGGTCTCCACAAAGTGGCCCGCGGCATGTTCCGCCTCCTCAATAATCCGGCCGTCATACCCCATCAGCCGCAAAAGCTTAATGGCGTTTCGGGTCATGGCACGCCCCGGCATCAGCCTGTAAGGAAAATAAATATCCTGTTCGTTCACTTCTTCTTCAAAATGATAATTGTGATAAATCCCTTCCAGCAGGTGCGTCAGCTCGATATCATGGGTGGCCGCAAAGCACATCACCTGCCTGCCGGGCAGATTTTTCAGAATCTGGGCCGAGGCGGCGATCCGCTCCACCGTATTCGTCCCCCGCAGCACCTCGTCCACGAAACAGAGTACCGGCGCGCCCGTGCCGGCCTGATCCAGAATACGTTTTAACGCCCGGATCTCCACAATATAATAACTCTCCGCTCCCTGAATATCGTCCCGCAGCGCCATGGAGGAATAGATCTTATAAAAACTGCCCTGATAGGAATCTGCCGGACAGGTCACTATGGTCTGGGCAAACAGAGCGTTGATGGCCGCCGTCTTTAAAAATGTGGATTTTCCCGAGGCGTTGGAACCGGTCAGCAGCACGCAGGCTTCCTCATCGATACTGTTTTTCACCGGCTCGGCGATCAGCGGATGATACATATTCCGGCTGCGATACTGCAAAGAACCGTCCGTGATAAACGCCGGGACGGCATAAGCGCCCAGGCTTTCCCGGTAAGACGCCACTGCCGAACAGCTTTCCAGCATGCCCAGCGATTCATACAGCGCCTCGGCCTCCTGCTGGTGTGCCGCCACAAAACTGCGCACCGTCTCAAAGGCAATCAGGTCGATATGAAACAGAATCCGTATATAATCCATGATCATATCTGCCAGGGAACCGGCCAGAGTCTCCTGATATTTAATCAGGCGGGCATACTTTTTCACTTTGAAAAACACGGCGCCTGCCTGACCGGCCCGCTCGCCCAGTTCTTTTAATTCTCCCCCGCAAAGGGGTTTCAAAGCTCTGGAAGCCTCCGCCATGGCCAGCAAATAGCCGATACAGGAAAAAAAGCTTTCCACCTCCGCTTTTTTGCTGTAATACGTATAGACGTTCAGCGTCACCATCGCCACTGTAACCACAATAAACACCGAGGGATTCCATAAAATCCCGGCGGCTGCCCCGATCAGGGCAAAATCCTGTACCCAGTGCCTTACCGGGCTGCTGCCCGGCAGCTCGGCAAACCGGAAAACATAGTCCGCCAGGGCAATCCGACGCACACGGCCCATCTTGCAGAATTCCAGCTCGATCCGCTCCCGTCCTTCCTGATTTTGCTGAAACCAGCTGATCAGGCGGTTCCGCCGTTCGGCCTCCCCCTTATCAAAAAAGGGCGTGCGCAGCAGATAATACAGGTACTCTTCCCCCACGGAGGACCAGGTATGATTCACCCGACGGAACACCTCGTCCATATCCAGGTCATTCCAAGTGATATCGTCGATATAAAATTCACAGTCTTCCTGCCTGCGGTTAAAATAATGGGAGACGCGGTCAAATTCCTCCCAACTATACTCTCTTGCGGGAACGCTGCCCCATCCGGCCCGCAGCCGCATTTTCAAATCGGCCAGCCGTTTTTTCTTCTGCCAGAAACTGTACAGGACAATCGCCGCCAAAGCCGCTGCTGCCGCCAGTCCATAATTCATACGTCATGTCTCCCAAGTTGAATATGTTTTCCACAATATATTACCGGTCGGCCTGACATCTCTGCCTATCTGTCAGACGTTTTCATCATCCGGCAATATGTGCTGCCGGTGCGTCCCTTACGGGCTATCCCTGCCGTTTCGGTCACGATTATTCTCCCATTTGCCCGATCGCCGCCGTCACCAGCTTTGCGAAACGGCCGGACACCCGGTCGGCAGTCTGCTGTACTTCCTCATGGTTCAGCGGCCGGTCTGTCATGCCGCAGCCTAAATTTGTGATACAGGATATGCCGCAGACCCGCATCCCCATATGGTTAGCCGCCATCGCCTCGCAGGCTGTGCTCATACCCACCGCATCCGCTCCCAGAAGCCGGGCCATTTTCACCTCATGAGGCGTCTCATAGGCGGGACCGCCAAACTGGAGATAAACGCCCTCCGCCAACGGCACACCCGATTCCCCGGCAGTCCTTCGCAAAAGCTCCTGTAATTCCCGGTCATAAACCTGACTCATATCCGGGAAACGGGTTCCCAGCTCCTCCAGGTTTTCTCCCCGCAGCGGAGAGGGCACAAAGGAAGCGATATGGTCCGTAATCATCATCAGGGCGCCCCCGGCAAATTCCGGGCGCAGTCCGCCGGCCGCATTGGTCAGAAACAGAATCTCGGCTCCCATCAGCTTCATCAGCCGGATGGGCAGAACCACATCTGTCATGTCATAGCCTTCATAATAATGGACGCGGCCCTGCATCATCACCGTCGGAACGCCGTCCACATACGCAAAGAGAAACCGCCCCTGATGTCCCGGCACCGTAGACACGGGAAAACCAGGGATTTCCTCATAGGGAATAGATGCTTCCATCTGAAACCGGCCTGCGAAATCCCCCAGCCCCGATCCCAGCACCAGCGCCACACGGGGCGTAAAGGGCAGTCTGTCTTTCACTGCCTGATCACAACGCTGCAACTTTTCATAAACAGGATTCAAAACAGTTCCTCCTACAAATCTACTGATATTATATCATGTCCTCCGGCAGATGGCCACTTCGCTTCGGGCCGGTATAATACCTATCGGTATTATACCATGTCCTCCGGGCATGGGCCTTCGGCAGATGGCCACTTCGCTTCGCTTCGGGCCGGTATAATACCTATCGGTATTATACCATGTTCTCCGGACATGGGCCTCCGGCGGATGGCCACTTCGCTTCGCTTCGGGCCGGTATAATACCTACCGGTATTATACCATACATTCCCTGACAGTGGCAGAAAAAAACAAAATCGAAAGAAAATATTAAACTATTGATTCCGGTCGTATTGAAAGCGCCCCGCTGTTGTACTGACGGCCTGAGTCGTGGCCACTTGGTTCGTTACATGCGGGAATACTTCACAGATATACCCCATAAAATTTACAGCAGCTCCGCCATATCAAACAGAAGCCGCTCGCTGTCCTCCCAGCCCAGACAAGGGTCTGTGATGGACTTCCCATAAATATGGTCGCCGATTTTCTGGCAGCCTTCCTCGATGTAGCTCTCAATCATCACGCCTTTGATCAGTTGATCAACATCCTGGCTGTGCCGGCAGCTGTGCAGCACCTCTTTCACGATGCGGATCTGCTCTTTGTACTGCTTTCCCGAATTGGAATGGTTCGCGTCCACGATACAGGCCGGATTCCGATACGCCTTCTTCTGATACATCTCCACCAGCCGGATCAAATCCTCATAGTGATAATTCGGAATATTCTGTCCATGCTTATTGGTAGCTCCCCGCAGGATCGTGTGCACCAGCTCATTGCCGCCGGTGTGCACCTCCCAGCCCCGGAAGATAAAGGAATGCCCATGCTGGCCCGCCGTCACGGAATTCATCATAACGGACAGATCGCCGCTGGTGGGATTCTTCATGCCCACCGGCACATCGATGCCGCTGGCCGTCAGCCGATGCTGCTGATTCTCCACGGAACGGGCGCCCACCGCCACATAGGACAGCACGTCGGCCAGATACCAGAAATTCTCCGGGTACAGCATCTCGTCCGCAGACGGCAGTCCGGACTCTCTGATCGCCCGCATATGCAGCTTGCGGATCGCCAGAACGCCTGCCAGCAGATCCGGTTTTTTCTCCGGGTCCGGCTGGTGCAGAATCCCCTTGTAGCCCTCTCCCGTGGTACGGGGTTTGTTGGTATAAATTCTGGGCACCAACACCAGCTTGTCCTTCACCTTTTCCTGCAGCTTCGCCAGACGGCCGATATAATCGCAGACCGCGTCCTCCCGGTCCGCCGAACAGGGACCTATGATCACCAGAAAGCGGCGGTCCTCCCCCGTAAATATCCTGCGGATTTCCTCATCCCGGTCCGCCTTTACCCTTTTCAGCTCCTCCGGCATGGGAAACTGCTCTTTAATCTCTGCCGGAACCGGCAGTTTCTGAATAAAATTAAAACTCATTGCATAATGGTTCCTTTCCCGATAATGGGACAATTATAATACATTTGCCGACCGCGAACAAGAAAGAATTTGCCCCGAACTGGATTTTTTTCAGAAGGCATATTATAATATCACCATAGGCCATGAGCAGTGTCAAAATGCAGTCTGACAAATCGACTGCCCGCAGACAAATTTTAAAAATTGCATTTTGATGGGGCACCGGAAAATACATGAAGGAGCGCATATGAAATTATCCCAGGACAGCATCAGACAAGCCGCCGAGAACGAAACCGCCTTTCTTGCAGGAAAAAAACTGTATGAATGGCAAAAAGCAACCATTCATAAAATCGACAGTTTTTGGAAGACAGAAATCTATATCACCGCCTCCGTCCATGAAAGCAGCGCCGGAAAGGAATCAGTTTACAATACAAGAATCTTTCTGAAAAACGGCGCCATAGACAACTGTCTGTGCAGCTGCCGCAATCAGGAAATCCAACAAAAAGCGTCATCGGCGCGTATTGCCGGATACTCCATAGCGAAGGGCCACCTGTGTCGTCATGGCGTTGCCGCCGCTCTCGCCTATCTGGAACAGACCCAGGCCCAGGGGCAGCGGCCCGCTGTCACCTCCCCGCAGGTTCACAAAATATTAGACAGCTATCTGAACCGGGAAAAATCCCGGATACTTTCTGCCGAAAATAAAGGAGCTCTGCATTTATCCCCCTGCCTTGTCATGAAAGCCGGACAATGCTTCCTCTCTTTTTCTCTGCGTATAAGCACAAGTATCAGCATCGGCAGGCAATATCCGGTCAAAGATCTAACTGCCTTTGCTCATGCTGTGGAGACCGGTTCCTGGCTAACTTACGGAAAAAATGCGGGCTTTTATCACGGGATCGACGCTTTTTCACCTGACAGTCGTGAACTGGTCAGAACCGTACAGGAGCTGGTTCAGGAAGAATACGGAGATTTCAGACAGTCCTCTACCAGAGCTTATGAACACCGTATCAAAAACAATGCCCATCCGAGCGAAATTCCCATAAGCAGACGCCAGGCAGACGCCTTCTTCCGCTTATTCGCCAACCAATATCTGGAAGTCAAAAATGGAATAGGCGATATCAAACTGTTCAGCGTCAAAGAGGCAGATCCCGTCATCAAAGTTATGTTCGAGCTGCTTTCAGGAAACGGGGCAGCTATTTGGCTGGAAAAAGGAGATAACAAAAGCGCCGATATCAACCGAGACTGCAATAAGAAAAGTAACGTCAAACATAACAATGGCAGCGATGAAAGCGAAAATGGCAGCAGCGACACACTGCAAATGTTCTCGTCATACCGTCGCGTATTCCTGCTCATCAGCAGCGAGCAAACTTTATATTGCTGCAGCGAAGCCTATTCCAATGATATGGGCATCTTTCTGGACAGCCTGATCAATCGAAGCGAAACCCAACGGCGGGAGGATCTGCACCTGGCCGCATTGACAGGTGTATCCGCCTTTCGGAATACCCACTGTCAAACCGGCCTCTCCCTAATCGGAAAACGAGAGCTGCCCGCCTTCCTGGCCCGTGTACTGCCTGTTTTGCAGCGATACTGCCAGGTAGAGCAAGTAACCCGGCCGAAGACAGCATCCAGACAAGGACAGCGAAATCTGACAAAACAGCTTCAGGAAGGGCTGACGAAGCAGGAGCAAACATTGCTTTCGCTGATTCCCGCACCTTTAGAAGCCTATTTCTATATCGATAGCCCTAACCCAAATACGCTCACCCTGTCTGTTACCTACCGTTATGGAGAAATTAGTTTTTCTCCTTTGGCACAAAAACCTCCTGCGCCGGATTACCGGGACGAAGCCAGGGAGCTGAAAATCAGCCAGATCATAAAGCGCTACTTTAAGGAACGTTACTTTCATACAGACTTATTCGTAATCGAGGATGACGCCGAGCAGATCTATCTGTTTCTATCCAAGGGCCTTGACCAGCTCAAAGCGGAAGGACAGACCGAGCTTTCCTCTGCCGCCGTCGCTTTGACCATCCGGCCTTTACCACCTGTTCACGTAAACTTAACGTTAAAGGGAAATTGGCTTCAGCTAGAGGTTGACCTAGAAGGAATGAGCCAGGAAGATATCAAAAACATTCTGGCACAATATGAGCAGAAAAAGCCTTATTACCAGAAAAAAGACGGCACTTTTTTGTCTGTCTCCCAGGAAACCGCCAGAACTTTGCAGGCGCTGTATCAGGGGGCGGAGGACACAGCTGACGCCGGCCATTCTTTTATGCTGCCGGCAGGGCGGCTCTGGTATGTGAACTGGCTTCTGGAACAAAATAACTGTGCTGTTAAAACTACGGATGATTATGCGGACCGGCTGTTAAAAGCGTTGGAAGATGGTATGGAGCAGAGACATGACAATGCATATGACAGCAAATACATGAACAAAAGCAATGAAATAAACAGCCACAAGAAAAATAGCGAAAATAATATCAGTGCAGATAATAATGAAAGCATCCATTATAGCAATGGCAAACACAATGATGAAAGCTTCTACTATAACAACAGGCACAATGATGAAAATATTAACGAATCGTATGACAAAACTACGCCGATACCGAACACCCTAACCCACATTCTGCGCCCCTACCAGAAAAATGGCTTTCGCTGGCTGTCCTCTTTAGATCGGCTGGGCTTCGGCGGAATCTTGGCCGATGACATGGGGCTCGGAAAAACCATTCAGATTCTAGCATTGCTGGTCTCTGAAAAAGAACGACAGCCCGACGAGCATATCCCGTCTCTGGTCATCTGCCCCTCTTCCCTAGTCTTTAACTGGGAACAGGAATGCCGCCGGTTCGCCCCTTCCCTGACTGTGCTGGCAATCACCGGAAACAGCTTAAATAGGCAGCATCTGCTTGCGCAGGCCGTGGACTATGATCTGCTGATCACCTCCTATGACCTGTTGAAAAGAGACGCCCTTTTGTACCAGCCCTTCCGTTTCCGCTACCAGATCATTGATGAGGCGCAATATATCAAAAACAAAAAAACCCAGTGCGCAAAAGCAGTAAAATCCATCCGCTCCGACACACGATTTGCCCTTACCGGGACACCTGTGGAAAATCGGCTGGCAGAGCTGTGGAGCATATTTGATTTCCTGATGCCAGGTTTCCTGTTTTCCTACGGCAAATTTAAGGAATTGTTTGAGAATCCTCTGACAAAAGAAGAGAGCGGAGAAGCGCTGTCCCGACTCCTGGCGCTGACACGGCCCTTTATCTTACGACGGCTCAAACAGGAGGTGCTTACGGAACTGCCGGAAAAACTGGAAACCGTCGTGTACACCTCTCTTGACGGCGAACAGAAAAGCCTTTACACTGCGGCGGCTTTCCAGCTGAAAGCAGCGCTGGAACAGGAGGATGAGGCCAGCCTTCATGCAAACCGGTTCCGGATTCTGGCCCAGCTTACCAGACTGCGGCAAATTTGCTGCGACCCGTCGCTGTGCTATGAAAATTACAAAGGAGGCTCCGCCAAGCTGTCCACCTGCTTGGAATTAATCGAAAATGCTATCGCAGGCGGGCACAGGCTGCTGGTCTTCTCCCAGTTTTCCTCTATGCTGAAAATCATTGAAGAGCAGTTAAAAAAACTGGACATTCCTTATTATATGCTGACCGGGGACACCCCCGCCGAAGAGAGAAACCGGATTACCTCAAATTTCGGCCAGAATGAGGTACGGGTATTCCTGATTTCCCTAAAGGCTGGCGGTGTGGGACTGAACCTGGCCGCTGCGGACGTGGTCATCCACTACGACCCCTGGTGGAATGCCGCCGCCCAGAACCAGGCCACCAGCCGAGCCCACCGGCTTGGCCAAAAGCATACCGTCATGGTATATAAACTCATCACAAAAGATACGGTGGAAGAAAATATCCTAAAGCTGCAGGCCGCCAAAGAACAGCTTGCCGCGCAGGTAATCGGCGCCCGGGATGCCACAGGGGTGTCACTCACGAAAAAAGAGTTGCTGCAGATGCTGGAGGTTCAGGAGGGGCTGTTATGAGTGAATGATGCAGGCTCCATTCCTAATAGGAAAAAACATAATCCACTTCCGACCTGGCTCCCTCACTTCAATAATAATAGAGGGAGCGATATCCAAACACTGCAGTCTCGCCTCCATAATGAGCAGCGGCAGCCGGTCCTTTTTATCTTTTTTCCAAACTTTCGTCTGCTTCGCTCAACGCCTTTTTCTATTCGCTGAAAACGGACGCTTATGACCGCTATGCCTGGAATGACATTTGAAATAATTTTATGTGGTTTCGTGGGATTTTGCGAAACACTTAATAATTGCTCTTCCTTGATCAAAGTTGTAGAAGGCTACATTTTGTTGGAATTTAAAAATATTCAAAAGTTATAAGCTGGTGATAGAGCTATCGCGCGATCTCATTTTCACACTTAGATAAAATTATCCTCACAATCCGTTCACTTGCATGCCCATCCCCATAGGGATTCACTGCTTTCGCCATCTCCATATACTTTTTCGAATCCCTCAACAGTTCACTGGCCATATGAAAGATATCATCTTCTACCACCCCAGTCACTTTCACTGTTCCTGCCTCTACAGCCTCTGGTCGTTCCGTCTCTGTCCGCATCACCAAAACCGGTTTGCCAAAGGAAGGAGCCTCCTCCTGAAGTCCACCGGAATCCGTCATTATCATAAAGCTTCGGGCAATTAAATTATGCATATCCAACACATCCAAAGGATCGAGCAATTCAACCTGAGGGTTATCGTTCAATATCTGATACACAGTTTCCCGCACGACTGGATTTAAATGAACCGGATAGACAACCTTTATATCTGAATGCTCCTCTGTCAGACGCCTGATAGCCTGGCAAATATGTTTCAACGGTTCACCCAGGTTTTCTCTTCTATGAGCTGTTACCAAGATCACTCTATGCTTTGCATAACCTACTCCCTGTAAAACCGGATTGTTGAATTTATAACCATCCTTTACCGTAGTCTTAAATGCGTCTATCACCGTATTTCCCGTGATAAAAATATTTTCACCTACATTCTCTTTTATCAGATTCTCCTCATTACGCTTTGTAGGTGCAAAATGATAAGTAGCAATTCTGCCTGTCAACAGCCGATTCATTTCTTCCGGAAACGGAGAATAAATATTCCCCGTGCGAAGGCCTGCTTCTACATGCCCAACCGGAATCTGTTGATAAAAAGCAGCCAATGCCGCCGCAAAAGAAGTTGTAGTATCTCCGTGTACTAAAACAATATCCGGTTTTGCTTCACGCAAAACCGGATTCATTTTTTCAAGTACGCTTGATGTAATTGTAGTGAGTGTTTGACGCTCCCGCATAATATTCAGGTTATAATCCTCCTGGAGTTCAAAGGCGTCCATCACCTGCCGGAGCATCTCCCTGTGCTGTCCGGTTAGACATACTTTACAGTCTATTTCTCTGTGTCTTTTCATTTCCAAGACTAGAGGACACATTTTGATTGCCTCTGGTCTGGTGCCAAATACGGTTAATATTTTCATTTTTATAAACCGCCTTTCTGTGAGAGGCATCGATGGGGTTATGAAACCTACCACCGCACCTTTCGCTTATTACCTTTTTTACTATACACACCTGTAGGATGCTGGCATACTACAAAACCCGATGACCGCCATTGCCATTCTCTCCGAAGTTGGCCCAGACATGTCTGTGTTTTCGTCATCGAGGCATCTTGTCTCCTAGGCTGACTACTGTCCCGCAATGACTAAAGCAACAGCAAAATCAAATCTAAAAAAGCGCCCTGAATTCATTGCTGTCTGGAAAGGCTTGTTTGCCATACACCTTTTTACGGCTGTCCTCCACGCTTAAGTTTCAAATTCCCCCCTCAGATATATTATATTACCTCAAACTATCTCCTTCATCACATGGAATTACCGCCCCTGTAATACACTTGCTATTTTTACTCAGCAGAAAACAGATTACTTCCGCAATCTCATGCGGTACCAAGATTCGTTTTCCTCTTACCGAACTGGTATATAAGTCCCCCTCTACATCTACATGATTAATTTCTGAAGCCGTCATTCCGGGCGCAACTGCATTAATCCTTATTCCCTTCAATACATACTCTCTTGCCATCCCTTGTATATAATTAATAATTCCAGCTTTACTGACACCATAAGGACCATAATCCCCCATCAATCCCCTATTAGAGGCGGTAACTACGATATTCCCAGAGTTCCCAGAGCTTTCACAATATTTTACAAACTGTTGTATCATGAACAAAGGTGCTTTTAAATTTGTTGATATGCATTGTTCAAAATCCTTGTTGTCAAAGTCCAATGGAGATTTATGAATATATACACCTGCATTACATACAATTGCTGTAATACGTTTATGATATATGGATTCTAACTTTTTCCAAAGCATAACATAATTCTCTACACAATTAACATCACAAACAAAATATCTGCAATGTCCATTCCCCAATTCCATGCATGTCTTCTTCAATAATTCTTCCCGGCGTCCCATTATAATCACTTCCGCACTTTGTGTAGTGGCAGCTCTTGCCACTGCCTTTCCGATTCCTGTAGCGCCTCCTGTAATTAATATAGTCTCACCCTCTAATTTACGCTCGGCAGCAGAAGTTACAATCGATACTTTTACAGTCTGTGCCAAAATTATACGTTTCATTTTTTTCAAAATATTTTTCATATTTCCAAATCGCCTCAGCTTTTACTTACTATTCTCTTTATAAAATACTTAACTCTCTCCAATGTGGAAACCTTTACATAATCTTCAATCATTTTAGAAAATGGAATTGAACCAAGTTGGGAAAGAAATTTCTCACTTGCAGGATTCATCTTAACTGATGAAACAAAACTTGCATTCCCCTCCAAGAGCTCTTCAAACTTTCTCTCTTGGCAAAATATGCGGGGTTTTATTTCTTCAAACAATGTTTGTCCCTGTTTTGTATTAATCAATATTAAAGAAGTTCCCCTATCATCATCCAACTCATTTGCAACTCCCCAAAAATCAGCAAGAGTAATATCGGAAAAATGATTATCACCCTTATATGGACAGGAACCACAACTTACCCGCATATAAAGCTTAGCTCCCAAATATCCCCGCATATATAAATTTTTATATCCGTTTTGTACACAGCTTTTTCCATTTTCAAAATCAATCCGTGTACAATAGGGTGAACGTTTCCAACCATTTATCTTATATTTAAACCATACCTTGACAATTTTACTGCCAACGTTTTCTTCCAGTTCGTCCAGCCATGCTCTGTAAGCCTTTGGTGAGTTTACACCAAGGCATATAAAATCAATCAAATACAAATTTTCATAATTCTTATCTCCCAGAAATGCCAAAAGCCCTGCTGTCTGGCAGGGCGCTCCACAAAATAAAACTTCTTTTCCTCTTTGCAGGAAGTCTTTCACCTGTACATAAATTGTTTTTATGTCACTCTGGACATACTTAGACTGTCTGATTTTTTCCAAACCTTCCAAGTCTGAAACTATAATATGCTCTACATCACATTTTTGATCATAGGCTGCGCCTGCAGCTACACCGCCTCTCTCAAGAACCATACTCGCCAGCTCAGAAAATATGCCTCCGGATGTACTGTTATACCGTCTTTCACTGTCCTTTGACCACCCTGCATAAACTTTAACGGGATTTTCTTTGCCTCTATTCTGTTTTTCCTGATTCAACATAGGACATATCTTTTCGCATATGCCACATTCAATGCAATTTTTATAATCTATAACAGGATATAAAAATCCTGTTATATCACTTTCCATTTTAATACAGTGTTTAGAACATATATTCATGCATGCTCCGCAACCGCTACATTTTGACTTATCTGATATCGTTATTGCCATTTTATAAATCCCATTCAACTTTCTCCCGAATTATTTTTGCAGGTACTCCTCCAACCAGCGCTTTCTCCGGAACATCTTTGTTTATCAATGAACCTGCTGCAATCACCGCCCCGTCTCTTATTGTTACACCGGCTAAAATTGTTGCTCCAGCACCAATCCATACTTTGTTTCCGATTCTAATGGGTTTCGTATTTCTTCTCCCATCAATCATATGTGCATCAGAATCCATGATAACAACTCCATGTGAGATTGCACAGCCGTCACCTATCGTAATGAATTCATGGCACCGTATCCTACAATCACTGTTAATAAAAGAACTTCCTATTGTCATTCTTGCATTCTGAAACAATATGATATCGGCGCCATAAAAAATGCTGCTTCTCTCTTTTATTGTGAGCTCGGCATTTTCATCCAATCTTATTATAGAAGATCGTTTATTATAGATAATGCTGTTTGCGCTTAATGTAAGCTTTTTTCCGATACAAATGATACTGTTATTTCTTAGGAGTAATTTTGTATTTCGATCTGCACACAGCATTCCCGATCCGCTAAAATGTCTAGCATAAATTATCTTTAAAATATTCCCATGCAATATCGTTGATATTTTATAATATAATTCTTTCATAATTCTATCTATTTTTATTAATAACAGGTATTTATATAGTTAGATTCAATAATAGTTTCCGGTATCACATGTTTTCTTTCCGGCCTTAAAACATAAATTTTAGTTCCCATTGCCGGAATACAGTAAATACTCCCATCCGGCCCCATTGCAGCCCCGGCACATTTCGCTTTTCCTTTTTCCTGCAGCTTTTTTAAAACAGAAAGCTTTTTTTCCAATGGCTCAAATTCATATATCAAGTCACCATCACCTGGCACTCCTACTATTTTCCCATAAATTCCCAATACAGAACCATAACATCCAAACCTTTTGTGTTGAAATATCATTTCTGTTCTATTGGTTTTTGTTTCAATCATCAAAATGCCCGTACCATAGGCACTATATCCATAAATATTACCATCCAAAGCAACACAAGCTCCAAATACCATACTTGAGATACATTTACCAATAAAATATATTTTATCATCTGTAGGATCAAGCACCATAACCCTTTGCTTATATTGAGGGAAAAAATAAATTAAGCCATTTGGGTGAAGCAAAGAACCACAATAAAAGAACCTTTTTTCCTTTTTACTAATCCGAATTTCAGTCAGTTCTCTAGTATTTAAATTAATTTTTAATATGGAACCCGTATTCCTTGGCGGCTGATACACAATTCCTTCGTTTGTACATACTCCTCCATAATGATGTTCGCCAGAATAGTTAATCGGCAGCGGTATACATCCTATTACTCTATCAGTATTTCTAAAATCAATACACAATAATTCATTTGAACTCCTTGGGAATCCGTAAATACGATGATTCCACGCACATCCTCCACTCCATTTAAATGCTCCCTCCGGCAGAAATCCAAGTCTTGAAACACATTCCTCTCCTATATCCAAAACAAGACAGTCATTTCCACTATTTGCAATTCCTATAATATGCTGATGGTAATAAACGCCTCCAACCCATTTGTACTCGACTTCAAAATTTTCCTGCAAAATCTCACATCTATATTCCCCGCTCTCCAATGATTCCAGATAATCAGTTATATGTTTCCATTGTGAATCCCATATATTTTGAGGTGGTTTTGTACCAGATGTATGAATCGCAAACCATAATACAGTCTTAAATTCATATATTCTATGTTTAATCGCTCCCAAAAGACTTCGCATCTTAACACTTTTTCCTTAATATTCCAATTATATATTTCCATGCTACCTGAAAATCATCTAATTTCCAATAACATACTATAAATATCAAGTTAGGAAAAATGATACAGATACCTCCATGTATTATCAACCGGAACCATAGATTCTTAATTGGCACTAATATACAAACTCCATAAGTGAAAGAAGATATGAGTACTGCAATGACCAAATACAAAAGCATACGCTTAAGATATAAAACAAACTTCTTTTTTACTCCCAAATAATTCTTAAATAAAATCCAGGAACCATAGGGTGTATGCACCGTAATAATTGCAATAATAGTTGAAATTAATATACCGGGAAGCCCTATGATTTGAAGAAGAATAATATTTAATATAAGGTTTTCTATTGCTGCCAAAAGAGCATAGTACCTTCCCTCCCACCATATCCCTGCTGCTTCCTTATACATATATGTGATATCTCCCGCATGGTGCAGATAAAAATAGAAACAAAAAAGAATCACCATACCAAATGACAACATATTTTCTTTTCCCTGCCAGAGTTCCATAAAAGGCTGTAATAGACAAAGCAGACAGGCTGACCACCAGGTTAAAATCCATATGATTAAAAAATGAAATTTTCGGAAATCTCTATAATTTTTTTCCTTACTTTCCATAACTATAGAATTTCCAATAGAAGGGATCATTGCATTCTCAATCACAGTAATGAATCCTACTAACGCAATAATTACATAATAATATCCATTATAGATACCAAGCACTTCTAACCCCAGAAAAATTGAAATCACAACTGTATCCACTGAGGTTAGTACAATATTCCCAATTTTTTGAAAAAACAGCCCGGCAACCTTATCCTGTACCTCCTTTTTCTCATCCCCCTCAATCATACCTTCACAATAGAATTCCGGATATTGTTTCTTTGCCACATTAGCGATAATTAAATTCTGTGCGGTTGTCGCCAGGGGGCCTACCAGAATATAAACATAATAATTTCTATAAGCAATTAAAAGTGCCGTCTGAATAATACTAGAAACAATTTTGATCAGTAATGTAATTCTTTTACTAATATCTACCCTCTGCTGAGCCTGAAAAATGCTTCCTCTATATGCAAAAGTAAAGTAGCCAATCACAGTATTGAGTAAATGAATGCAGAAAAGAATCCGCATATTCACTTCAGCTGGCACGTCCCCTTTTACCAGAAAATTCAAAAAGGGAAGCATGCAAATTCCAAGTGCTAAAATTACAATGCCAATAATACGGTAACACTTCCGATAAAATGCAAGCAACGCATTAACAGCTTTAGCATCATGCTTTGCCATAGGCTCATACATACTAAATACCAATGCTTCGCCAAATCCCGCCTCTGCCAAGCTTAACACATTCAATACAGATACAAATAAACTGTCCAGCCCTACATACCGCATTCCTAAAACATAAATCATTGCGGTCCTAGTAATAAATGGTGTCAAAATACTAATAAACTTAGCCCAGGTTCCCCAATACAAATTTCTTACGGTATTTTTTGTTCTTGACTCACTCATAGAAGTGTTCCTAACACATTCTCCAACCATGCAAATGACTTCACTCGCTGACTTTCCAGTACTTGCTCTACATGCTGATAATTGATCTTTGTATATTTCATAGACCTAATATTATTTTTATCAATTGTCCGTTCTTCCAGCTCCAGCATTGTTAATAGGCTGTCCACTCTGCTATTCATATCATTTTTTTGCTTTTTAGTCCTGGGAATATGATAAAATTGCTTTTGATATAAAATTGAAAACACCAATGCATGAAAAGAATCAGTCAGTACCAAAGATGCATGATGTATCAAGTAAAGCCATTCTCTCGGTCCTACCTCAAGTAGGGTCTGTTCTCCAAATGTATTGTCATTATATAATACTTGTTGCCTATACCAAATCGGATAAACAATTCTGCATTTCTGCTCTTCTGCTATCTTCTGTGCAAGTGTACGCTTTTTTGATTCCATATTTAAAAAATAACAAAAGATATATTTTTCCGGAACATTAACTTCTTTCTCTATATTTGCATAATGTTCTTTCCTTAATAGCAAGGTTGGATCTAAAACCAAAGCTGGATTTACCTGCGAAAATTTCTTTATATACCATACAGCTTTTTTCTCGCGCACAGAAACTGCATCAAATTGCTCTATCGCCTTTATAAACCGTTGCTTTTCTTTCATAGAAAAATCAAAGTTGGCAATGCTTGCTGCGTATGATATTCTTGGCCTTCCCTTTACAAATGATAATAGGTACGCCTCCCTTATCCAGTAAGGATTCCAGACTTGATCGCTTCCAACAATAAAAACATCATACAATTTATTTGTCACCTCAAGGTCATCTTCATCATACCGCTCTGAATGAGGAATGCTATTTCTAAATTCTGTACATAATGATTTTGTTTGTGCAAAAATCTTCTCATCCGGCATAGTGCCGCTTATCTTTTTTAATTTCCATCTAACTGCTGAAAATGTACCCTCCACTCCCAATTGTTTTATTTTTTTGAATATCGTCTTTTGCGGAATACCTGCTTTCTTATTTCCAAGTACTATCTGTTCTGCGTTATACCCCATCTCATTGATCATACGAACCATCGCCCATGCTTGAAGTAATCCCCCATAACCGCAAGAGTCCGTATACATAGATACAATTCCTATCTGGCTCAATTTTTATCTCCTCCTGATAGTTGCTCCTACTCTCTTCTATCATCCTCTAATAACATAATCTCATTTTCAATTATCCTATAAAACTTTCAGCAGTACAAATGCAAATCCAAAAACGCCGGCAGCCGTTACAGACATCAGTCTAGCATTTTGAACACTCTGTTCCGACGCTTGACTCCTTCCCATAATCCCAATAGTCAAAAGCATTGGATAAGTCATTATCACATGCCGAAAACCTGATGTAACAATCGCAACCGATAACAAAATAACTGCATAAATAACTACAATATTATTCATCCTTTTTAAAAACCTAAATACATATGGATATAGAAACAGAAGATATATTGTTCCCCATGATACAAACCCGCGAAGAATCGATATAGGGTCCTTTATCATTTCAACTGGAACGATATCTCTATACATAGGTGTTATTAAAAAAAACAATGTCTGAAAAATCCATCCGACCGGTAAAAGTGGTATCCCACGTATCTTTGCCTGTATGCCTTCTCCGTTAGAAATCATTTTATTATAAGAATTTACAAATCTATTAAAGTTGGCAAATACGGCATCGCCTACATTAAATAATACTATAAATGCAATGAAAAATAATAAAAATTTTTTCAAATAAGATTTCCCAAATAACACATTTTTATCTGGGCTGTTATTTAGTAAGCCGACACCTATGGCTAATGCCAAATACAATATTGCTTGTAGACGGCAATAGTATGTAAGGTAAGTTATAACTATCGTTAAAAAAACTGTCAGAAATTTTCCTTTTGCAGTTTTCTTAAAAAAACATGTCCACAAATAAAAAATTGACACTATAAAAAAAGCAACTAAAGCATCCCTATATACCAAAGACGATATAAACATGGCATTCGGAAAAAGAACTATAGCCGTCACTACTCTTATCGCTGTCTTCTTATCTGCCCCTAGATATTTTTCTGCATACTTTCCCATTAACATACCTGAAATTGTAAGCATCATCATATTAAACATCCGGATATCAATTGTATGATATCCCCCGAAAAAGCGGAAAATATACTTCATCCATACTATCAACAGTAAATATGTCTTACTATTATGAAAACAATATTCCGGCTCCGCTAGGAGATCGTTAATTGTCATATAGCCATACTTGAGGCATTCATCGCTCCATATCACATCATAAAAATAATCATCCATTCCCTGTTTATCATATGGCACCCCGTATGTTTTATAATATAAGAAATATACTATAACTACAAATGTAATCGCAATTATCCAAATTAATGTAAGCCTTTGAAAAAGTCTATTGTTCTTTCCAAATAGTTTCCTCGCAATAATTGCAAGTATAATCGTATAAAAAATTCCGCAAATGAAAATGGACAAATTCCCGTATCCATATGCAATTACTAAAATAAAAAGAAGCGATGCAATAATAAAGGGCAACATAGCTTTATACTCCAAATTGCTCTTGCAATATACTTAATCTCTGAATTAAATGTTCTTCATGGTACTCGCTGGAGTAATAATCGCCGAATATTTTTGAAAAAGAGTTGTATAAATCTTCCTCATAAATCTGATCCATGGATAACTGTTCTAATTTACTCCAAAAATCATGGGTTTCCACACATAGACAATATGGATTTCCCTCTGAAATTTCTGCAAAGTCTCCAATATATTTCGTAAAAATAGGCATTATTCCATTCCCTATATAATCCGAAAGTTTTGTAGGTGTTGCCACATAATTTACAACATTTTCATCTCTTAAGCAAAACCCAAACTTACAATATTGAATTGCCTTTGACACTTCCTCAGAAGCCGCATAAGCCACCTTATAATTTTTAACTCTATACTGTTTCAGATATTCTTCGGCCTCTTTACCATGGGGAGTCAAAACAAGAAATTTCGTATCCTCTATATGCTTTTCTATCTCTTTATATAACTGCACTGTCCTTTCAAAACACTGCCAGACAGAAAGTCTTCCAACATAAAGAAATATATTTTGTTTATATCTGTCATTCTTAAACGGCACTAAAGGAAATTCCTTACTAAAGCAAGGCATAATGTACGATGCATCTGTCCGAAATTGATACTTCTTCCAGAAATGCTTCTCCATTTTTTTTGAAACATACAATACAAAGTCTGCTGACTTAAGTGCTTTTCTTTCTATCATGGATAACACAAACTTTCTCATCCTCGAATGATTCCTCATATAAGATTCCTCTGGCACGATTCCCTGTATCCAATATATAATTGGCCTATACCCTTTTTTTCTAGCTTCTATTGCGTGTTTTGCATATATAACCACCGCTCCAATTTTCTGACCGTCTAACAAAGAGTTTAATTGCTCAGTCTCTTCACATACATTCCCTCTTTTTTTCAAACTATTACAAATAACGGATAGGTACTTTGCTGTTACATCTGCAAAATTCTTGTCCGGATTATATATATAAAATTTCATCTTTCTCCCATCGCTAATCATTTTTCTATATTTAACAGCATACTATATAATTTAACTTTCTCGGCCTTCTTTTAAATCCCTCATAACTTTAGATAGAGCATTTTCCGCATTATAATTTTTTGACTCATAAACCGCATTTCGTCTCATCTTTATCAACAATTCCGGATTCAATGCCAGCTCTGTTAATCTTTCCACAAATCCATCAATATTCCATTCATCTATCAGCCAGCCATTATAACCATTCTTTACAATATCACGAAAATTCTCTTTATCTGATGCAAGAATAGGCAGCCCTGCTGCCATTGCATCGATGAATGAGCCGGGAAAACCTTCTGCTTTCCAATGTGTCGGGAAAAGAAGCGTATCATATTTACTAAGTGTAGTAACCGCTTCTTTACTGGGAATGCTCCCCAGATAATGTATTCTTTTTTTATCCTCACCAGTAAGCATTGTGTGGAAAGCTTCCTCATAATCTCTGTCTATTGGTCCAATAATATTGAGTTCAACTTTAATGCCTCCATTTTTATGTACAGCATTTATAACATCTATTGCTGTATCGATTCCTTTGTACTTATCAATCCGTGAAAACGTACAAAGACGCAATCCTTCACTCTGGATACGTGTTTCGAGTTCCTCTAAATCAATTTTATTTACATCAAAGATCTTACTTATGGTTTTAAAATTTGGTATATAGGTTGTATTATTCAGCGCCAGCTTCTGATACTCATGAACCATATGAGGGGACTCAAGATAAATTCGCTTTATCTTTTGTTCTCTATATATACGGTTTCTTTTTCCCTGCAAATATTGATATCGAATACCGCCAATAACGAATTCAAAAAGCTCTTTGTGTAAGATCCTATTACACAAAACCAGAA
Source organism: uncultured Lachnospiraceae bacterium (assembly GCA_910588405.1). Lineage (GTDB taxonomy): Bacteria > Bacillota > Clostridia > Lachnospirales > Lachnospiraceae > Paralachnospira_A. Next base: position 33,871 of record CAJUPT010000019.1, read on the forward strand.
ATGGCTGTAATTTAAAGTATCCTGGTGAAGCTAGAATAATAATAATCCGATCACACTTCCATAGCGTTTTGCATATAAGAAAGAATATCCTCAAAGGATTCAACCCAAAAATATCTGCTTTAAAAACATGAGCAAACTGCAGCTCCAATACATCATATAGAACCCTCGTTTTTTCAGCCTGTCCTCCAATAATATCCCCACAAAAATTTCCGATTACCCCTATATATTTGTCATGTATCTTATTACTTGTCATCCATTCGTCGCTCCAAGTTCTTTTTTAAGATCAAGATGTTGTTTTACAAGAGGCACTTTTCCATTTTTCTTTGGCATTATATTTTCCACTGTTCTGGCATAGAATTTAATCTGTCCTTTTGTCTTTTCATTAAATTGGCGTTCAATCTCTTTCCTGTCAAATTCGCTAAACTGTGATCCCGGAACAATTAAAATATCTGCTTCTCCACATTTCCTTTGTTCAAGCTGATAACGTCTCACCCTCTTAAACACTTCCGAGTGCATATTAAGTGCGGTCATAGATATCCCACAGTGTCCTTTTCCCACTAACAAATCATGATTCCATCTTCCGTCAATGCCCTTCAAAGCCCTATTACCTGACCAACTGGAAATATCGCCTGTTTTATATCGAATCAACGGCATTCCATAATTTAACAGGCTTGTTCCTACCAGTTCTCCGTCCATACCGCTTTCAGTAATAACATTTCCGTCTTTGTCTACAAGTTCCGTAATTCCATAAATTGGTTCCGGAATATATTCGCCAGTATTATAAGATTGCGCTGCAATAATAACGCGCTCAGACATACCATAAAATGTTAAAACCGGTGCATGAATAACCCTTTCAACAAATATTTTCTGTTCATCTGAAATTGTCTCACTGATTCCTATAAAACATTTAAATTGATGCCTCAGTTTCTTTTTTTGTTCATCCATATATTTACAAAACATATACATTGCAGACATATAACCATAGGCCACATCTGGTCTATATTTTTCAATTATGCTGCAATAAATCTCCATATTCTCCGGAGTCATATCAAATACATTAATGCTCAGTTCCTTTTTTAAAGCATCCCATTGATATATCTTTCCTCTGCTCTGCGCCTTAAACACTTTTCCCCTGAGCATAAGTTTAGAGCTTTGCGGAGTATAGCCATATTTATGGAAAAATTCATACGTGTATGCAATATCACGAATGTGGCTATCCTTTTGTACATAAAACCCTGTTGGCGCTCCTGTAGACCCAGATGTCGTCATATATACAAGATCCTTCTTCTTAAATTCGTCTGATATCAGCCTGTCTCTGTTTTTTATCAATAACTCTTTTGTCAAAAAAGGAATTTTTTGTATATCTTTAACCGTACTAATGTCATTCGGTGCAATCCCTGTCTGATCAAATAATTCTTTATAATACTCCGTGTGCTCATATGCATAGCGGATTAATCTTCTAAAGTATCTGTTTTCTTCTCTATGCAACTCTTCCCCTGTAAGCATATGTATTTTCTTGATTCTCTTACATTCCCTCGTAAACGCAGGGGTAAATTGGATCGATTCAGGCATCAGATGATATATTGGAGCTATAGCGTTTATCATACCAACAGGCAATTTATTATAATAATTCAACACAAACTTTATAAGCGACATCCGTTCCCTAACTGCCTTTCAAGATTCATTTACTCTCTATCCAACTATATATCCGTACGCATCTTCAATATTCTTGCCGGCACCCCCCCACCACCGCACCTGCCGGAACATCATTTATTACAACTGCATTTGCGCCAATAATTACATCATCCCCTACTACGATATTTCCAAGTACCTTTGCACCCGTAGAAACTTGCACTCTGTTACCAATAACGGGAACGGTTCTCCTCACTGCATCAAATGCAGCGATCGCCGCATTATTTCCGCCTGCTCCACCCCCTATTGTAACATTAGTTCCTATCATGCAATCTTTTCCAATTTTAGCATTCGAATGTATTACCAAACCTATCCCTTTATATCCAAATTCGGTTCCCTCTCCAATCTCACACTTATATGGTACGAATGAATTATGAATAAGATAAATCCAACTGCGAATAAGCCAGGCTACTGGTTCTAAATGATGTAAATAGCACCATCTTTCAGCACGATATTTATTAACCGCACTCATGCGACTCATTTAGCATCCCCCTCTTATAATCGATAAGTCTTTTCAAGAAAACAGATATGCCGCGTATCCAATACAACCTTCCCCCTGAGCTTATCCATATTCTCCTTAATCTCCTTATGCCCCACCATAACAACTACCATATCCACCTCATCCAGAAATTCTTCTAGACCGTGATACTGATTCGGCACCATGTCTTTCGAAATCAGCGGATCGTAAACCTTAAGCCCCGAAGCCAAATGCCGTTCCTGAGATTCCAACAGCTGCAAGGTCGGAGATTCCCGCATATCATCCACATCCTCTTTATAAGTCAGCCCATACAGTCCAACTCGTGCTGCATCTGTAATTTTGTTTTCCTTCATAATCTCATAAATACGGTTCAACACAAAGTCGGGCATCCCATCGTTGGTTTTCATGGATTCGTCTATCACCTTTGCAAGACTGGGATAATCCCCTACCAGGAACCAAGGATCTACGGAGATGCAATGACCTCCCACTCCCGGCCCCGGCTGTAAGATATTCACTCTGGGATGCATATTGCAGATGCGGATAATCTCATACACATCCATGTTGTCATGCCGGCATATTTTTGCCAGCTCATTTGCAAATGCAATGTTGACCGCACGGTATGTATTTTCCACCACCTTTGTCATCTCCGCTGTCCGGATATCTGTTACCACAATTTCACCCTGACAGAAGGAAGCGTAGATGGATTTTATTTTCTCTCCTATTACCTTGTCATCTGCTCCGATGGTACGGTTATTATGAATCAATTCATAAACCATATTTCCCGGAATAATCCGCTCCGGAGCATGGACAAGATGTACATCTGCGCCGATAACCTTCCCTGCTTCTTCCATTGCCGGCCTCACAAATTTGTCCAGTGTTCCAGGTGAAACAGTGGACTCAATGACAATAACCGTTCCTTTCGGCGCCACCTTCAATACATCCTTCACTGCCGCCGCTACATAGCAGGCATCTACCTTTTTGGAAAACTTATCATAAGGCGTGGGAACCGAAATAATATAGGTATCTGTAACCTGATATTCTGTTGTAAATCGAATACCGAACTCCACGGCATTATTAAACAGATCGTCCAAGCCGTCCTCTTTAAAAGTGGTATACCCTGCATTCAGCGTCTCCACCAATCTTTCATTGTGATCCGTGCCGATAACCTCTATTCCATGGGATGCCAGCATCAAAGCCGTGGGCAATCCGATATATCCCAATCCAATTACATTAACCATTTGTGCTCTCCTGTTATTTTCTTAAAACCGCCCCTGCGGACAAGGGAATACTCACCTTGCTCACGGAGGACAACCACCGCATGGAATCCTGACTTCGAATTCCGGATGCATCTAATGGATACTTATCTATCAGCAAACGTATGAAGGTTTACTTCTATTTCAAGTTTCAGTCGAACCGTATCTTCAAACTGTGTCCGAATTTCCAGAACCTCTTTTCTTTGGTACTCTCCAAAATCCTCCGCATAATTCGTCAGCATTCCTTCCCTGTAAATCAGATAATCGCACTTTGCAGGAAGCTTAATAACGGCCCGAAGCGCTTTCCCTTCCAGAACATCTATCCTCTTCCCGTCCCGTTTATAGTAATATCCCGGCGCAAGATGCAGAAACTGCCTGGCTATATGCCCTCCGGCACCGCAGGCTTTAAAATCATCCCTTATCACAAAGACATTCCCGTCTTCCCTTTTCCACTTTAAGCTTCTACGGAAAAAATCCCCCTGGAAGCTTTGAAATTGACCAATCAGCAGCCCATTTGCGGCTTTGCCCCGCACCTTCCTGATCCGCCTCGCCGCCCTGTGTTCCCCCCAGAGCTCCGACTGCTCTCTGTCGTCAATCATAACTGTATTATGAGCCGCCGTACTGCGGAAAAATGGCCTCAGTTCTCCTTGGTACTGGCCGGTACCGGAGTTAACAAACAGCGCTTTCCCATTCACGCTAAGTTCAAAGCTTAGACAATCACAGTGCGCATGTCCTCCCATGTATGAAGGACCAATCTCTCCACAGTCAAAAAGAAGTACTGTATCCCTGTGAATGAGCTTATAATAGCCGGAAGCTTCAAAGCCCACGACTGTTGTTACTTTCTGTTCATCTTGTTTTTCTGACACAAGACTGTAAGCCTCTTGTAATATGTCGGCACTGCCATCCGACATCAGTTCCGGCGACAGTGCTGATGCGCTATTTGTACAATGTCTCGTTACGGCCAGAAACAGGGCGCCCCTGTTCTTGCTCACATTATTTCCGGCGTCATTAAAAAGAGGCGTTCTCTCAAACCCCTCTTCCAGCTTCATCATTGCTGATGCCATCACCAAAATTGCAGAAACAAGCTTTTCTGCGTCCTCCCTATGCCCTGTGCTGCTTAACGCTGCATGCACGCGCAGAATATCTTCCAGAATTATCCTATGGTACGTCAGGCTTCTCTCAAAATGAAACCCGTCGGGAAGAATCTGTTCCTCTATCTCCTTTAAAAACAAATGAAAATATTTGTGGTAAATATCCGTCTCCTCAAACAGCAGGGCAGATATTACAATTGCCTTTAGATTTTCAAAATAATGATTGGCAAGAAGAGCCTTCTCCTGGGTCAGAAGCAGATACCGGTATTGCCGGTAAACGGAGGCAAAAAGCATTTCTTCCAGCTCCGTACCCCTCAGCTTTTCCTTAAGAAGCTCCATGCAGATGAGCAAATTGGGAATCCGCATCGATATGGGATAAGGTTCCAGACTGTCTTCGGAGGATTGCTCCAACCAGCTCTTTACCAGTTCTTTCCATTTTATAAAGAAGGCTTCCTTCCCCGTATTTACATAGCGGACAGCCAGGGGAATAAGAAATTCCAGATAATGAAGATTGTAATTCCATAAACGGGAAGCCTGCGGGATCTCCCATTCTTTCCCTAAGCCGTGGGACTCATGAAGAAGCTCTACATCACCCTGCATCAGCCTGTCCACCGGAAATCTCTTCAAATAAACGGATTCGCAATCCAACTCCGGAATCAGAAGCCGTACGGGATTTCGTTTCCTGGGTACGGGCAGATGCTTTACGGCCTCCGCATATTTCTTCTTCCTGTCTCCGTATATTCTGTTTTCTATCTGATACCTTATCTGTACCGGCTTCAAATATTTCACCGTATTCCAGTAAAGGTATGCCTTTTCCATTCCGTTCATCCGAACAGTACCTCAATCATCCGATCTGTCAAAACCTCCACACTATGGGTTTTTCTTATATACATCCGTCCTTTGAGTCCAAACTGCCTTTGTTCTTCCTCCGGAAGCCTGTATACATACTCGATCTTGTCTGCCAGCTCTGCCGTATTGTATGGCTCAAACATCATCCCACCGCCGCTTACGGCTACTTCATCGTCCTGATAGAGAAATCCGTACAGTGTACACGCACCAGAGTACAGATATTCATTTACTTTATTTTTTGATACGCCATATTTATAGACCTCCTTACGACCCTCCACCTCCAGATGAGCCATACAGATTCGGGAATGGGAGAGCAGGGCCGGAACGGCTTCTTTGGGAATCCTGCCGCATACCAGGGCATTTTGAAGATGGTTTTCCCTGATATACCGTTCCATTCCTTCCTTTTCCTGCCCCGAACCCGCAAATACCATTTTCACGGGCAGCCCCTTTTCCTCCAGTATTTTCAGCGCTTCCAACATCACATAGACACCCTCATACGCCATATAGTAGCCTGTAAAGGAACACACAAAGGAATCCTTGAGAAATTCCTGCATCTCCCTCGGAAGCAGGTCTGTCTTCTCCCGATTCCTATCGAATCTCGGGCAGTCCATCGGCTGTCCAATCAGATATGTCTTACTCTTGGGAATTCCAAGTTCCCCACATATATATTTTTCCCCATGAAACATGGAGTAAATGATGCGGTCAGCACGATGAAACGCCCATTTTTGAACCATGCCAAAAAACAGTACCATTGGGTCGAAAGACTTCTTGTCTCCGCTTGCCACCCAGATCCTAGGCCAGAAGTCCCGCACCTCCGCCACAAAACGTGCTCCGTATTTTTTTGCGGTTTTGTATGCCGCAACCCAGGCCAGAGGATGCACGGAGCATCCGGTCACTACATCCGGCCTGCCGTATTTTCTTGCAATGATATTTTCGTATTTCAGAACCTTATTCATAAAATCAAGCATATTCCTGGCTCGATCTATACCGTCATTAGCTTCATAACTGCTTGTTTTCAGATAAATGTAATGTACATGCTTCGAGAGTCGGCTCACCTTCACCGGCTTTTCAGAAATATAGCTATGCGTAAAATGGCAAAAACCTGATGCAATCACCACTACATGATAACCGCGCCGGCCCAGCTCAAGGGCAAAATCATACTGCCGTGAGATTCCTCCATATTTTGGTTCCGATGAATAATGATCGATGATCCATATGATCCGCAACTCTTCTAAGCTCCTTTTTTGATTACTATAATGATAAAAATGTCCCGTCTCGGAACAACGATATATAAACAGCCCGTTTAAACAACCGAATCATTACAATCCACAGCTTTTCTTGAATATTTTTCTGTCTCTGCAATGGAAGCTTTCAGATCCTTGATCTGATAATTAAGCCCTTCATAAACAGACATCTTCTGATCGTATATGCTGTTTCCAAATGCTTTTTGGACCATGCCCCCAATCTTTCCCGGAATATAGGAGGCTACGATTACTGCCGGATTGAGCAGCCTTGTCACCCGGATGGGATGCCATGCCGTATCCGCAATGTCCTGTACCATATGGCATGTATTCGTGTATTTTCCATTTTGCGGGAAATAGACCCCGCCCTCGCCGCTCAACATAAGCAAACATAAAAACTCGCAAAGATTATCGATATAGAGCATAGAACGCTTATTTTCCACAGCCGGAAATACCGGAAGTCTTTTTGCCAGCTTTGCTAGGGCAGGATAATTCCCCTTGCTTCCCGGCCCGTAGATCATGGGAGGCCGCAGCACCGCCACATGAAAGTCCATGTCGGCCAGATTCCGCACGCCTTTATCTGCCTGCCATTTGCTGTCCCCATAGAAGTTCGCCGGAAAAGGAAGCGTATATTCATCAATTGGCTCTTGCTTCCCAAAAGAAATGGATGCTCCATATATAATCATGGAGCTCATAAGGATAAACTGCCCGACACCAGCTGCTTTCGCAAGACCCGCCGCCTCGATAGCCAGATCCGTATTGACCGCATAATACTTTTTCTTTGTTGCCTCATCCACATTTCCCACATCTGCATGTGCGATTCCCGCAACATGAAAAACCACATCATAGGAACCAAAATCGGTCTCTCTCCAACTTCCGTCCAACGTATCCGCCGTATCGATAAGAAAATTGGAACCATAATATTTTTTTGCATAGGCTTCAAAGGCTTCCCCGATATAGCTGCCTGCTCCTATGATTAAGATACGTCTTTGCACGGAGTAGTCTATATGGAAACTTTTTCGATAGCCATAATCCTCAAAACCTGCTTCCTTCTCATCCGCAATTCGTATCTGTTCCCACTTCACTGTGCGGGATTGTTCCGACTTTCTATGTTCACGCTTCTTTTTCCCTGCTTCTCTATGCAGTTTCCCGGTTCCGCCTTCCACTACCCCGTCGCTTTCCAGGACAGATTTTATTGTGCTGAAGAAGCACTTCAAATCAAAAAACAGGGCTTTTATTCCGCCCTGCTTTAATTTCTTCGTATATTCCCCGTCCAGCCGTGCTTTCTCTGTAATCTCCAACTCATCCCTGCCATTAATCTGCGCCCATCCGGTCAAACCAGGCATCACATCATTTGCCCCGTATTTCTCCCGCTCTGCCACCAGATCCTCCTGGTTCCACAGCGCGGGCCTTGGGCCAATGGTACTCATCTTCCCCCTGAAAATGTCCCAGATCTGAGGTAGCTCGTCTAAAGAGGTTTTCCGCAGCACCCGCCCCACTTTTGTGATATACTGCTCCGGGTTTTCCAGCCGGTGGGTTGGCACGTCATGGGGCGTGGACATTTTCATGCTTCGGAATTTATGCAGTGTGAAGAACTTTTTTCCTTTCCCCACCCTCTTCTGTGTGAAAAGCACCGGCCCCGGGTCATCGATATATATGGCAAGGCTGACCACGGCAAACAACGGCAACAAAACAAGCAAAACCGTAAAAGACAGTATCCTGTCCAGCGCAGGCTTTATACTCCGTTCATAAACAGTTGACGGCTCAGGACACCTTTTTCCAAATCCATGGTTACGCCGGATATACATATTTCCACTGTCAATTTCCGCAGGTTCTTTGTGTTTTTTCGCCATCCACCGCATCACGGCATACACCCCCACAATCACCACACTTATTCCAATTTGTTTCTTTTTACTCAGATTACGTCTATCACCAGACATTTACCGTTACGTCCACCCTTATCCAACCAAACGAACACGTCCGCTAATGCTTTTTATGCATAGCTCCGCCATCCCCGCGACATCCCTCGACGTCCCGGAGCCTTTTCCGAACCCATGCCGCATCGATCACGCGTGCACATACATTCCCTATCTCCCCGCCCCTGCCTATGCAGCCTTCAAACTCTCACAGGCAGTTCCGGTTCTTTTTTCTTCTTAATTTCTTCCCTCTGCTTAAGCTGTTCGGCCGCTCTAAGCTCCGCCTCTTTCCGCACCGCATAAGCCGTCCACTCGATGGCCTTGCCCTTAGCCATGTTCCCGGCACAGAATGGGCAGCCTGACCCTCTTTTTGTACGATTAGCCACCACTGCCTCCCATTCATGACCTTCCGGACACCTCCACCAGACCTTCTTCCCACTTCCGGGACGCAACGTCTCCGGCCTGATACCCAGATTAAAAAACGGATGCCACTCCTTCATCAGCTGCGGTTCCAGCGTCGCCAGGTCGTTGAACCCCGGCCAGGCTTTCTTCCCGGTGCAGTAAGGGCATTCATGCCCCTTCGTCGCCCGGTTTCCCACGGTTGCCCTCCACTCATGGTCCAGCTCGCACTGCCACCAGACATTCTTATCGCTTCCATAAGTGACCATCTCCGGTGTCAGCTCCCCGTTCTTTGTGGGATGCCACTGAGCCGCCAGCACAGGGTAAGTGCTGGCCAGGTCATTCCAGCCAGGCCAGACCTTCCGGTTTGTGCAGTAAGGACAGCCTGCGTCTTTTTTAACCCGGTCGCTGATCATGGCCTGCCATTTGTGGCCCCGGTCACAGACCCACCAAATTTTTTTATGGCTGGCAAATCCGATTTTTGAGGGGTCAAAATCTTTATTTTCCAGCACTGACCACTGATGGATCAATTCTGTTTTGTCATTCCGCTCACAATACTGCTGCAGGCTGATCTCATCCATATCATGCCTCCATTTTCCTTAACATGTACCCTCAGCGTCTCACAGTACCTGATAACACCTATTCCAGAAATCTCACCACGTCTGATCTTGTCGCGAATAGCCGGAGTTTCCCGGAGTATGCTGCGCCGCCGCTTATAGCGATTCTCGCATTTTCGCCAAAACAAAATAGTGACCATTTTGAATTTCGCAGATGATTCCAATCTGCGAAAAAATATTTGAAAAGCCTGTAAATTCAAGGTTTTTGGTGCAATCTGACCATAAAGATGACCATAAACAGAATCAAAAAAACAGAAGCGCAAAACAGGAAACGCCAGTCAGAATGCGCCTTTACAGTCACATCTTTCTGACCACTTTTTTGACCACAAATAAAAAGATTTCTTCTCTTAAAACTGAAAACAGGCATAACACATCATAAAAAATCCTATGATTTTTTCCGTATTTTTCCGAAAATCACAGGAAATCAGATTACATTATTGACAATTACCCGAGATGGAAGTAAAATAAATGCCATGTGAACTGCAAAAGTGTAAGATTTGCTACAGAAATTCCCATAATTCTTTTCGCAGATTGGAATCTTCTGCGAAAAATTCGGATAGAAATCCGTATAAAAATTGGCGAAAAAAACCTCCCGAAGCCGGCCGACCAAAACCGTTTTCCAGGAGATTCTTTATTTTTTCCTCGCCATACCTTTTCCCACACGCACAAAAGTCTGTTGCGTCTGATTCTTAAAGTTTCTGAAAATGCATTCAAATATTTTATTCTTCATAACGGGAACTGAATTTTCCGGTCTCGTCATAATGTTCGAAGCTGGTTCTCCTGCCATCCCCGTCATACTCTATAATCTCTTTCATCAGCAGGCCCGTGGCGTCGAGCCATCCCCAGGCCTGAACGGCATTTCCCTGCTCATTATACAGATATTCTCCCACACCGATCTGCTGCCCGGAGCCATCGTAAGCCTCTACACGTTCCTTGCGTCCCTGGGCATCATAGTAATAATCGTGATACCAGGTCCTGCTGCCCGCGGCGTCATAGCCGGTGTTCCGCCGTGTCCATCTGATAACCGCTGTAAAGCCCCATGTTCTCCACCAGGGAAACGGTATTCCCTCCTTCATCCGAAACGCCTACCGTCCCTTCCGTCTTAATCAGCTGCATCACCGACGCCACGGCACGCCCCGTGCAGCCAGCACACAGCAGGCAGGCCGCCAAAATCAGCGCTGCCAGACGGGCTTTCGCGGTATGATATTGCAGGCCATTGCGGACGCCGTCCGTTAATCTTTTGTTAAACATCTCATTCCTCCCCATACGATCCTTTCCGTATCATTGTAAATATTCTTCATTCAGAAATTTCACTTTCATACAATCATTATATACGCAAAATATTTACATGGCAAATACTTCGTCGTAACCCCCGACGAATTTGCCGTGCGTATATCCGTTTTTTATGCTATACTAATATATAAATACAACGGATATGCTACATATGCCCATGAGCCAAATCCGATCAAATGCGCCGCGGCACAAGGTACGCCTTCGATGCGGCATATTTTCCCGGATCTGTGTCATCAATATGCTCTGAGGGTATACCCAACAAGGAGACGTTATGGAAAAAAAATATCTGGCTCAGCTTGCCAAGCAGTTTCCCAACATCGCGAAGGCATCCACTGAGATCATTAACCTGTCCTCGATTTTAAATCTGCCCAAAGGAACGGAACACTTTGTATCGGACCTTCACGGAGAAAACGAGCAGTTTCTTCACGTGCTGAAAAACGGTTCCGGTTCCGTCAAGCGGAAAATCGAAGAGGAATTCGGAAACTCGCTGAGCGTAAAGGACAAGCGGGCGCTGGCCACCCTCATCTATTACCCGGAGCAGAAGCTGGCGCTGATTATGAAAGAAGAGGAATGTCTGGAAGACTGGTATAAAATCACCCTCCACCGGCTGATCAAGATGGGCCGCCGGGTATCCTTTAAGTATACCAGCTCCAAAGTCCGCAAGGCCCTGCCCGACGAGTTCGCCTATGTATTCGAAGAGCTGATCCACGAAAAGGACGACCTCCACGACAAGGACGCTTACTACAATGAGATCATCCAGACCATTATCCGCATCGGCCGCGCGCCGGCCTGTATCATCGCTTTCTGCAATATGATCCAGAACCTGGTGGTGGACCACCTACATGTGCTGGGGGATATTTACGACCGGGGTCCCGGCCCGCACATTATCATGGACACCCTGGTAGATTATCACTCGGTGGATATCCAGTGGGGCAACCACGACATCACCTGGATGGCGGCTGCCAGCGGCCATATGGCCTGCATCGCCAATGTCATCCGTATCGCCGCCCGTTACGGGGAGCTGGACATTATCGAAGACGCCTACGGTATCAACCTGATCCCTCTGTTCCGCTTTGTGGTGGAGACTTACAAAAAAACGCCCTGCGATAACTTCAATATCCATTACGACAGCGACAATTACAACATGCAGGACTTCGATATGGATAAGAAGATGCAGAAAGCCATCGCCATTATCCAATTCAAGCTGGAGGGCCAGATCATCAAAAACCATCCGGAATTCCAGATGCAGAACCGGCTTCTGTTAGATAAGATCGATTATGAAAAGGGAACCATCACCATCGAGGGCAAGACCTATCCGCTGACCGACACCGACTTTCCCACGGTGGACCCCAAGAACCCCTACGCTCTGTCGCCGGAGGAAGAAGCTATTATGGAACGGCTGCAGGCCGCCTTTATCAACAGCCAGCGGCTGCAGGAGCATGTCCGCTTCCTCTATACCAACGGCAGCCTGTATCTGGTATTCAACAACAACCTGCTGTACCACGGCTGTATTCCCCTGGATGAAAACGGGAATTTCTGCAAGGTAAAGGTGGCGGGAAAAACCTACAGCGGACGGGCGCTCTACGACGTGCTGGAAAGCTATGCGAGAAAGGCTTACTATCAGGAGAGCGGCCCGGAAAAGCAGCTGGGCCAGGATCTGATGTGGTTTATCTGGTGCAATAAAAATTCCCCTTTGTTCGGCAAGGATAAAATGGCCACCTTCGAGCGGTATTTTGTCAGCGACAAGGAGCTTCACGCCGAGCATAAAAATCCTTATTACAGCCTTCTGGACCGGGAGGATGTAATCGATAAAATTTTAACGGAGTTCGGCCTGGACCCCAATACCGGCCATATCGTCAACGGCCATGTGCCGGTGAAAAGCAGCCGGGGCGAATCCCCGATCAAGTGCGACGGCAAGCTGCTGATCATCGACGGCGGCTTCTCGAAAGCTTATCAAAAAGAAACCGGAACCGCAGGCTATACCCTGGTATACAACTCCTACGGCATCACCCTGGTTTCCCATAAGCCCTTCAAATCCGCCGAGGAAGCCATCCGCAACGAAAGCGACGTCAACTCCGTCACCATCGACGTGGAGCAGTGGATCAAACGCCGGGCCGTGGCGGATACGGACAACGGCAAACGGATCAAAGAAACGATCAGGGATCTTGAAAAGCTTTTGCAGGCTTATAAAGAAGGACAGATCAGAGAAAAAGGATAAAGCTTTGGCCACCCGCCAGCGGGTGGCCATATTTCCTTTTCATCAACCCCTTCAAAAATCTCCCTCAGCTCCATCGTTATATGAGGAAACGCTCTCAGACTGATCACATCCTCTATATTGATACCGTTACGCCAGCGCCTGCCTTACCAGGTCAAGGGTCAGCTCCACATGGTCCTCCGTATGAGCGTTGGACAGGAACATAGCCTCAAACTGGGACGGGGCCAGATGAACACCGTGGGACAGCATAAAGCGGAAATAGCGGGCGAAGCGCTCCGTGTCCGCCGTCTTGGCCTGAGCGTAATTCTCCACCTGCTGCCCGGTAAAGAACATACAGCCCAGAGAACCCACATGGTTCACCGTGCAGGGCGCCCCGGTTTCCTTTACGATCTGTTCCATGCCGCCATACAATTTTTCTCCCAGCTCATTAATGTTTTTATAAATCTCCGGCCGGTCCTTCAGGATCGTCAGTTGAGCGATGCCTGCCGCCATGGCGATGGGATTGCCGCTTAAAGTCCCGGCCTGGTAGACCGCGCCCACCGGAGCCACCATCTCCATCACGTCTTTTCTGCCGCCGTAAGCGCCCACCGGCATGCCGCCGCCGATAATTTTTCCGTAAGTCACCAGATCGGCCCTGATTCCATAATAGCCCTGTGCGCCGCCTGCACCTAACCGGAAGCCGGTAATCACCTCGTCAAAAATCAGAAGGCTCTGATGACGGTCACATAAAGCCCGCAGCCCCGCAAGGAATCCTTCCTTCGGCGGTACCACGCCCATATTGGCCGCCACCGGCTCCACGATCACCGCGGCAATCTGGTCTTTGTTGCTGTCAAACAGTGCTTCCACACTGCTAAGGTCATTGTAAACGGCTGTCAGCGTATCCTGGGTGCAGCCTGCCGGCACGCCGGAGCTGTCGGGAACGCCCGCCGTCATCACACCGGAACCGGCCTTCACTAAAAGGGCGTCGGAATGGCCGTGGTAGCAGCCGGCGAATTTAATAATTTTATTTCTCCCGGTAAACCCTCTGGCGGCACGGATGGCACTCATCACGGCCTCGGTGCCTGAATTGACCATACGCACCATCTCCACCGAAGGAACGATCTCACAGATCAGCTCCGCCATCCGGACCTCCGCCTCGGTGGGGGCCCCGTAGCTTAAGCCGTTCATACAGGCCTCCGTCACCTTCTCCCGCACCAGCGGATGATTGTGTCCCAAAATCATAGGCCCCCAGGAACAGATATAATCCAGATACTGGTTTCCGTCCGCGTCGATCATATAGGGACCGTCGGCCTTCTTAATAAAACGGGGCGTTTCCCCCACGGAGCCAAAGGCTCTGACAGGGCTGTTTACGCCGCCGGGAATCAGGCCGCAGGCCCGCTGAAATAGTTGTTCTGATTTTGTCATGATTACCTCTTTTCTGACATACCCGACGCATCATCCGATATACTGCCCGGCTCCATATTCTACGGAATTCCATTGAATATAAACCAACAGGTACACGGACCATGGTCAGACACACAAATCCAAATACCCTTTCCGGAATCCGCCGGTCTGTCATATTTTCACTATTTTAATTGCTGCAACCGGTAAAAAAGGGGTTTTTCAGACCATACCTTAACGCATGGATTCATCCGGGTACTCGCAGATATGATTTCTCAGCCAGGCCGCCGCCCGTCTCACCTTCTTATGGTCGGTGCCGCCGGCGGTCAACCCGATTACCAGCTCATCCTCCCGCACTATGGCCGGAAAATAAAAATCACACTGGCTTCTGTCCCCGCTGTTATTGACTGGAATTCCTCTCTCCCGGCATTCGCTGACAATCTGTCCGTTCACCATGGGACTGTCCGTAGCGGCCAGCGCCAGAAAAGGAGGCTTTGCACAGCCGGAAATCTCCCCGGCAGAGAAGGGACGCTTTTCATAAGCGATCCTTTCCTCCCGCGCCAGTTCCAAAATCTCTTCCCTGGCCTCCGGCGCGATTACCTGCACCGCCGCCCCGAAGGAAAGCAGCGTCTTCACCCGGCGCAGGGCGATATTTCCGCCGCCATATACCAGGATGCTTTTTCCGGCGATGGAGATAAAAAGAGGGAAATCACAGGGGTTGGTTTTCCGTACTTCCATTTATATATCCTGATGTCCTTTCCGAATTGTATATATCCTATTTTGGCTTGATTCGCTTTCGGCAGGACAAAAGCGCTCCACACACAGGCAGCCATTATCCATATCGTTCTCCGCGCGCTTACGGATAAATCTTCGCGATTGCCTCCACGCACTCCCGCCAGGTATCCATGCTCAGGTTCTCCCTTAAGTCAAACATTAACTTATTGACCACCTTGGAAGCTGCCTTATCGATGGACTGCTCCAGCCTGTCCTTTTCCTCTGCGGCGATTTCCAGATGGCTGACCTCCTTATGGATTCGAAGTCCCACATCCTTTGCCGCATTGGTACAGATCTCCTGAATCACGGGGATCAGATCCCGGCAGTCGTACCAGGTGGTAAATTCCTGAATATACTCCGTCAGAATCCCGCGGGCCTGCTCCACGCCGGCTTTCAGCTGCTCATTCTCCTCATGAAGCTCAAAACTGTCGATATCATACAGGGTGATACCCGGAAGTTCTCCCACGCCGGGCTCGATATCCCTGGGCACCGCCAGATCGATCATAATCAGCCGGTCCTTTCGCTTTGCCCCGGCCACATCCTCCGTCTTTAACGTAAAGTTGGGGCTGGCGGTGGCGCTGACCACCAGATCGCAGTTTTCCATAAATTCCAGCCGATTCCCGTAATTAATCCGGGAGCAGCCCACCGGTATGCTGACCTGGCCGCTGCGGTACTGACGCACCGTCACCGTCACGTCAGCCTTTTCTTTCTCCAGGGCAAGGGCGGTCAGACGTCCCATCTCCCCGTTGCCGATGACCATACAGGTCTTTCCTTCCAAAGAAAACCCGGTCCGTTTCAGTGCCTGGACGGCGCCGTCGATAGCCGAGGTATCTTTATTGGAAATTTTTACGTCGGTTTTTACCCGTTTTCCCGCCGTCACCGCCGTTCGGAACAGCATTTCCAGCACCTTATCGGTGCAGAAAGCTTCTCTGGACAGATTCAACGCGTCCTTTACTTGGGTGATAATCTGATCCTCGCCGATAATCTTGGATTTCAGGCCGCAGGACATCTCGAAAAGATGCCATACCGCCTCCGTCCCCTCCCGCTGAATAAAATATGGCTCGTAAAGGGCCGGGTCCACATTCTTCAGCCGGCACAACAGATGATAGAGAGAGCTGTCAAGCTCCTCGCCTGCGCTGATCCAAAGTTCCATCCGGTTACAGGTGGACAGAATAATACATCCGTTCACCCCTTTTGTCACTTTCAGTTCTTCCATCGCCGCCGTCGCGCTGGCCTTTGTAAAGGAAAACAGTTCCCTGTAGGCAACGCTGGCCTTGCTGTGGTCAATACCGATCATCTTAATCTTGTTCATAGTCTTCTCTTGTTTTTTCCGTTTTCTGATGCCGCCCCGTCCCTGCCATTTCGGCCATTCGGAGCGTCACAGGAGCAGATTCGGAAAAATCTTTCGGGAACAGCCCAATATGTAGATTTTCCCTGACTTTCTACATCCATGGTTACTGGTTTCTTTCGAGAACGGCTTTTTAGACCATCAGGATTCCCTATCCGGCATTCGGGTATTATCTCCTGCTGTCTGGGATTTTCCATAATCATCTGTCCCGATTTTCTCATAATCATAGGTGATCACGCAGCTTCCTGCCTGCACCTGTTCGCCAGAAATCCCCAGCGCGCAGATTCCCTCTTTCACCGGGCCCTCCACCGCTTCGCTGACATTGACCGCCACCTGTACCGGCAGTAACGTTTCCCGGTCCACCTTAATCCGCACCGGAAAGGAATACTCCCCCGCCCATTCCGCGAAGCCCGCAGGCTCCAGCACCGGAAGGAACGCAGCCATTCTCTTCATATCCTCCATGCCGCCCAGCGAACTGCCGTTCACCAGACCTTCTATCGTATATATTGTCCCGGCGTCCTCTTCACCCTCTATAAAGAAGACCTCCGCAGCTTTCAAAAACCGCCCGATGTCCGCCGCGTCCCGGAAGGCCGCAAGCATCTCCTCGTCCTCCCACTGGTATGTAAAGGCTTCCGCCTGCTTCTGATCTCTGTACAATTCTACAGATTCAGATGCGCGTCCAGCCAAAAAAGACGCCTGCACCCGGCTTCTTGCCTCCAGCTGCATCGTCTCTTCATATACGGACATCACCATCTCCACCCGGGCCGTAAAGACCCACTCCGACATTCCCTCCATGTTGGCGCAGACCTGCTCCAGAACTTCCCGGGCGGAAGGCTCTTTTTCATGACAGCCTGACAGCGGCAAAACCAGATAAATGACTAACGCCCACAGAAGGAAACCCTTTTTTCCACGGTGGTTTCCCCATGGCCGGCGCCCCCAGGTCCTCTGCTGTTCCGGCAGCCCTTCGATAAAAGCTATAATTGATTTCAGCCTCATTCCTATTATTTTCAGGACCGTATCCTGTTTTGCGAAATGAACGACGTGAAAGCCGCTTCGCTGTTCGGATACCCGATTGCTTTGCGCAGATGCGTGCATATAATATACCCCCGCAGCCTGCTGCGGGGATATATTATATGCATCCTGATGTATTTTTTACATACTTACAATGACTGGTTACGCTCTGGACAGATATTCGCCTGTTCTCGTATCAATCTTGATCCTATCTCCCCGGTCCACAAACAACGGCACGTTAACGGTAGCGCCGGTCTCCACAACCGCCGGCTTTGTCGCGCCCGTAGCCGTGTCGCCCTTAAAGCCAGGCTCCGTGTCGGTGATCTCCAGCTCCACAAATAAAGGCGGTTCAACAGAGAATACGTCTCCCTTGTGAGAACAGATCTTCACCATCTCGTTTTCCTTGACAAATTTCAGAGCGTCGCCGATCTGGTCCGCACTTAAGGCCACCTGGTCATAGGTATTCACATCCATAAAATGGAACAGGTCGCCGTCAGAGTATAAGTACTGCATGTCCGCTCTGTCAATATGTGCCGTCGGGCACTTCTCAGTGGGACGGAAGGTCTTCTCCACCACGCCGCCGCTCTTTATATTTTTCAGTTTCGTCCTTACGAACGCCGCGCCCTTGCCGGGCTTCACATGCTGAAATTCAATGATCTGATATACGTTGTTATCATATTCGATGGTAACGCCGTTTCTGAAATCACCTGCTGATATCATGTTCTAATTCCTCCTGATTTTCGTTCACAAAGATTCCTCCCGGCACGCCGGTCCTTTCGAACCTCTGCTGTTTTAAACTTTTTAACTGAATCATTTCATACGCTTTTTTATTTTATAATAAACAGGCTCCAATTTCAACCTTTTTTTCGCTTTCTCCCCTTCTTTCTCCGGCCTTTTCGAAACTATATGGAAGGCCCGCTTTCACTTTTTATGTTCCTTCTCGTAAAAATAAAGTACAATCCGCTCCAGATACCGTTTCAGCACAATCTGAATCTCTTCCTTCGGATGAATCGGGGACACCAGCCAGGAGGGAATCCCCGCCCGTTTCGCCCCATATACGTCGGTAAACAGCTGATCGCCCACAAAAATAGTATCCGCCGCCGTGGTCCCCATCCGCTTCATCGCCTCTAGATAGCCTGTCCGGGAGGGCTTGTGGGCATCGCAGATATACGCGGAACCCACCGCCTTCGCGAAGGGGAGAATCCGGGGCGGCTTATTATTGGAAATCAGACAGGTTTTCATGCCGATTTTATGCAGCGCTTCAAAAAGCTCTACAGCCGCCCCGTCAGCCGGAGCGCCGTGGGGCACCAGCGTGTTATCGATGTCAAACAGCACCCCCCTGACGCCCTCCTCATATAATTTCCGAAAATCCATCCGATAGACGGACTCCACCCGGTAATCCGGATAAAAACGCCGTAAAAACATGCTCTCTCTGTCCTTATTTCTTTTTGTATATTTTTTCCATTTCCTGTAAAAACGTATTCACATCTTTAAATTCCCGGTAAACGGAGGCGAAACGGACATAGGCCACCTCGTCCACATCCTTCAGCTTCTCCATCACCCACTCGCCGATCGACGAGCTTTTCACCTCTTTTTCTTCCATACCGAATACCTGGGCTTCGATCTCGTCGATCATATCATTGATCCGGTCGATGGAGACAGGCCGTTTGTGGCAGGCGCTTATAATCCCCTTTTCCAGCTTGGAACGGCTGTAAGTCTCCCTGCTGTTATCCTTCTTCACCACCATCAGAGGCAGCGTCTCCACCTTCTCATAAGTCGTAAATCTGCGGTCACAGGCGTCGCACTGTCGGCGCCGCCTGATGGCGCTGTTCTCCTCCGCCGGCCGGGAATCGATCACCCGGGTATTATCCACTCCGCAATAAGGGCATTTCATTCCGCATTCTCCTAATTATAGTTCCGCAACTCCCCTCCAGGGGCTTTGCTATGTGCACTTTACAAACACTTCTTCTTCGTTTACTTCCACCAGGATAATATCCGCGCCGATCTGCCGCACGCAGCAGAAAGGAATCACATATTCCGTATCCCGGCCCAGACACCCCCAGATTCTGGCCGGACCCGGCACGATAAATGCCGTGATACACCCCTTCTCCGGGTCAAATTCCACGTCGGCCACATAACCCAGCCGCCTGCATGTACAGATATTGATAACCTCCCGGTCCCTCATCTCACAGATCCGCATATCTCATTCCCGCCCATAGACACTGTTATTTACAGTGTATGCGAGACATATGAAAAATATCGTGAAATATAAAGCTTCTACCACCGGCCGAACTCCGCCAGCTTCAAATCCGGGTTTCGCTCCTCCACCATGCCCACACTCCAGCTGTTGACAAACAGAAGGAGCGGATTTCCTTTCAGGTCCTTGATCCGCTTCATATCCGAGGTGCCCTGAATCTGATTGACGTCGATCTCCTTATTCTCAATCCACCGGATATACTCATAGGGAAGATTATCCAGCTTCACCTCCACGCCATACTCATTTTCCAGCCGGTAGAGCAGCACGTCGAACTGCAAAACGCCTACCACGCCCACGATGATTTCCTCCATCCCGGTATTAAACTCCTGGAAAATCTGAATGGCGCCCTCCTGAGCAATCTGGCTGATACCCTTGACAAACTGCTTCCGCTTCATCGTGTCCATCTGACGGACTCTGGCAAAATGCTCCGGCGCAAAGGTGGGAATCCCTTCATAGGCAAATTTCTGAGCCGACAGGCAAAGCGTATCTCCAATGGAGAAAATACCCGGGTCGAACACGCCGATAATATCCCCGGCATAAGCCTCGTCGATGATCTTCCGCTCTTGGGCCATCATCTGCTGGGGCTGGGCCAGCTTCACCTTTTTGCCGCCCTGCACATGATTGACCTCCATGCCCGCCGTAAACTTTCCGGAGCAGATGCGCATAAAGGCGATTCTGTCTCTGTGGGCCTT
>CAJUPT010000020.1 GCA_910588405.1 uncultured Lachnospiraceae bacterium
GCAGGGAAAAGGAGGTTATATCTATTATGATGTCTTTGTTTGATGAAGAGAAGATTATGCGTGCTTATGTTGCCAGTGAAAGGCGTGAAGCAGCGAAGGAAGCAGCAAGGGAAGCAGCAGAAAACATGTTAAAGATCGGGAAAATGTCGGCAGAGGAAATTGCCGGGTGTTTTGCGGAGCTTTCCGTGGAGGATGTCCGGGAAATTGAAAAAGGGTTGCTTCCAACGATATAATATTTGGCGTTTATGGCGGAATATTTTCTGCTGAATGTGGAGAAGATTGAGCCTTTAACTTGCGGCTATGAGCTTAGAGTGCCGAAACAGAAAGACTTTGCCGGGCTATACCTGCCAAAATGGAGTAATGAAGAGAGGAAGACTGAGCGCCGGCCAGGAGCAGAAGGAGGTCAGGGAGCAATGGATGTTTGAATTGAAACAGCAAAAACGGGTGAAGAAGTATAGGGAGAAATAGACCTTTGCGTTTCGGGAATAGCAGTATCAATGGGCATCGGTTTGAAAGGACTGGTGCTTTTTGTATGGAGGGGTATTTTTATGTATGATTGAGAACTCAAAGGCGATTGAGGAGGATAGAATGGAAGTGGCCTGGAAATATGGGGATGTTGATGAAAAGATCTTGGTGAAATGCTGTGAGGATATGGTATAATTAGGGTGTCTGCCGGAAGGATGAAACTTTGAAAACTACAGAAATGACCAGGATGACTCAATGCACAAAAGAAAAAGATCAGGAGGCTATAAACGATGGGCAGATATCCTCCGCTCGAAAATGGATGCAAATGAATACAAGAATTATCTGCTTGGCATGGTATTTTACAAATATCTTTCAGATATATTTCTTGTCAGGGCGTATGACCTGATCAATGACTGCAGGCCGGATATTGAAGATTTGAAAAAATTGTTGGATGTAGAGGAAGATATTGCAGACATCAGAAAAGGAAATTTAGAGTTGGAGTCTATTAATAATCTGATGTCGGTATCGGATGCGATTGAACAGCAAAAGGATTATGAAAAATATAGTTTCGCTTTTTCGGTTGAATACTTTGATGTGCTTGTTAATCGAATTTACGACTATATTATTTGGCTGGCAGAAAATAATGAGATTAGGATTTTGCCTGCCGCAGGTTCTATTATTGTAACCGTTATTCGGGCGTGGTAAAATAAAGACAGAAGATTTGTCTATGACAGGTATGAAAAGAAGCCGATGAGAGGAGTTAATCAATGGAATTTGAAAGTGTATTAAGGCGACGTAAGACGACAAGAAATTATACGGATCAAAGAATAACGGACAGTGATCTTGAAAAAATCATACGGGCTGCCCAGGCGGCTCCCCTGGCTGCGGGCGATGACCGGACGACGCATCTGACGGTTGTGAGAAGCTCCGGCTTGCTGGAAGAAATCCGGGACGCATGCAGCCTTGTTTCCAGGAAAACAGGCAAAAAAACAGACGCCTTTTATGGCGCGCAGACTGTTATTTTTGTATCCGCCACAGATATTTCAGACGACCATATTGAATACAGCAATGCCGGCTGCGTGATCGAAACTATGATTCTCCAGGCAACCGCTTTAGATTTGGGAAGTACATATATCTGGGGCTGTCTGCGCAAGCTTCGGGCAAATGAATCCGTTTTAAAAAAGCTGCAGCTGCCGGAAGGGTATCAGGTGCTGTCTGCTCTGGCGGTAGGTTATCCTGCGCAGGAGCTGAGCGAGCATGAAATTACTGATAAAATAGAGACGACGATATTGTGATTTTTGGCGGTTGTTTTTGCTTCTACAAATATCATACAAATATAAAATAAGTGAATATAATTGGAAGGTATGAGGCGCAAAACGATGGAGTCCATGGCCGGAGAATTTGCTGAAGATCAGTAAGATCAAAGAAGATGCTGATTATGGCAGTTACAAGGAGCGGAGAATCTTATGAAATCTATTATTATTTATGAATCTACCCATCATGGAAATACAAAAAAGCTTGTGGATGCGATTGTCGGAAAACATCAGGTGGAAGCTGTCAGCATTGAAAACGCGGATTCCATAGACCTGTCAGCCCATGAGATGATTGGCCTTGCCGCCGGAATTGCTTTTGGAAAGTTTTACAAGCGTATGGAGAAATTTGCGGAAAGCATTTCGTCGGGCAGCCGTGTATTTCTTCTCTATACCTGCGGGAATCCAAGCGATGGGTATGTGAAGAGCATTACCAGGACGCTTGCGTCAAATGGCGTAAGGGTAGTGGGAAGCTATGGCTGTAAGGGCTATGATACTTATGGCCCTTTTAAACTGGTCGGCGGTATTGCCAAAGGGCATCCGACCGAAGAAGAGTTGATTGGCGCTGCGGCGTTTTATGATAAAATAAGCGGGGGAGACAGGTGAAAATATTCAGACTGCTGAGAATTAGGACTTCCTGCCGGTTACTGTAAAATGGCGGGGAAGCGTTTTTCAGGGAAGATATTTATTTTGCGGCGGCGTAAAGAGGAAATTGTAAGTTGACTAAAAGGGCTGAAAATGCCGGGGAGGCATTTTCTAGTCCTTTTTTCATGGAATGCTGTTTACATTAGTACGGGAAAGTGTTTGCAAAGGTGATTGACATATCGGCATATTTTTTGTACAATAGTTATTGACTTCAAGTCAATAACTATTACAGGAGGCGGATGGGAAATTGGCAAGGCCAGTGAAAAAACAGCCGGAACAGTGGAAGAAAGAGATTTTGGATGCGGCAAAGGAGTTGTTTTTATCGAAAGGTTATGAGGAAACTGCCATTACGGATATCATGGAGCTGGCAGGCGGCGCAAAGGGGATGTTTTACCGGTTTTTTCGGAGTAAGGAAGAGGTCATGCACGCTTTAGGGGATCGGATGTTTTTGGAGAATAATCCTTTTGAGACAGTCCGGGGGCGTTCTGACCTGAACGGACTGCAGAAGATCCGGGAAGTGCTTGCTTTTGACAGAGCCGACAGAGAACGGGAGGAAATCAGTGCGCAGGCCATTCCCATCCTGAAAGACCCACGCATTCTGGCGGCTGCGGTGGCGGCGAACCGGCGGGTGCTGACGCCTTTATGGCTGGAACTGATCGAGGAAGGACGGCGTGACGGTTCGATCCGGACGGAGTATGCAAAGGAGCTTTCCGAGCTGCTGCCCCTTGTCAATTTCTGGCTGCTGCCCTCCGTATTTCCGGCAGGAGCGGAAGAAATCAGGCATAAGTGCAGGTTTGTCGCAGAGGTTCTTGCGGCAATGGGACTTCCGATCATAGAGGATGAAATGGTCGGGCGGACAGAGAAGCTGCTGGGAGGCTGCAGGGAAGAGAGAAAGGAGTAGCGGATGGAGCAGAAACTGTTTACGAAAAATTTTACGCTTCTTGTACTGGGGCAGGCCAGTTCTCTGTTGGGCAATTATATTCTGCGTCTGGCGCTGTCCATGTATGTGCTGGAGGCGACCGGTTCGGCTGCGGTGTTTGCAGGTATTCTATCTATAGCGGCAATCCCGACGATCCTTTTGTCCCCCATTGGAGGAATGCTGGCTGACAGGGCGAACCGGAGGAATATCATGGTGGCGCTGGATACGCTGACGGGAACGTCTGTCTTATGCGCTGCGTTTTTTTTGTCCGGGGACAATGCTGTCGCAGTGATCAGTGTGTTGCTGGTGATACTCTCTGTTCTTGGGGCATTTGAAACGCCTACGGTGCAGGCATGTATTCCGCAGATGCTGGAAGGCGATTACATGATTAAGGGAAATGCGGTGGTAAACCAGGTGGCATCCGTTTCTTACCTGATCGGGCCTTTGCTGGGCGGTATCTTATATTCGGCATTCGGCCTGAAGCCTGTAATGTATGCAAGTGTCGTATGCTTTTTTGTCACGGCATTATTTGAATGCTTTATCAAACTGGGCTGTCAGGCCAGGGAGTTTCAAGGGAATATTTTGTTCATGGTAAAAAATGATTTTTCCGCCGGTATCCGTTTTATGACAAAGGAACGGCCGGATATCATGAAGCTGCTGCTTCTGGCGGCAGCCTCACGCTTTTTCGTCATGGGAGTCACGCTGGTGGGACTTCCCTTTCTTGTGCGGACGGTGCTTGGCCTGGATGCGAAATTCTATGGCGGGGCGGAGAGCGGGCTGGCGGTGGCCACGATCCTGGGAAGTATTGCCGCAGGGCTTCTTACGGGGCAATTAAAATCCGGCAGATTATCGTATGTGCTTGCGGCGATCGGCATCTGTATCATTCCGGCGGGAGTTGTATTTCTTTTCCCTTCCGGCGCATTGGCCAGATATGCCGTGGTTGTTGCCGCCTTCTGCGGCATGCAGACCGCAATCAGCATTTTTTCTATTTTCGCGGTATCCATGATTCAGCAGAATACGCCGGATGAGCTGATTGGGAAGATTATGGCTTATACATCCGCTGTTACGATGTGCGCCCAGCCGGCCGGCCAGATGGCATATGGATTTTTGTTTGACAGGTTCCATGGGGCAGTGTATCTTGTGTTGATTCCTTCGGGGATTGCGGTATGCGTGATCGGGCTGCTTGCTGCGGGCTTTTTCAGGAGACTGGAAAAAAGGTAAGGGAACGGATATGATTTTGACGGCAAGACTTTTTGTATTTATCATGTGAGTCCGAGCCGGGCGGATGATCCGGAGGGGCTGGTCACGGAGTTTTGTTTTCCGGTGAGAAAGAAGTAACGGTATATTTGTGTTATGAACCGGTTTTGAAATCCGATTGATAGAGCGGCCTTTTTCTGTTATGATTGGGAGTGGGAAAAAATCTGCCGTTTTTTGGCTGTAAGGCGCAGATATGATGAGTACGAATGGAGAGTGAAACATGCTGTCAGAAAAACCTGGAAGAAAATTAAATACCTATGTCCCGGATTACGTGGTCTTTGACCTTGAGACAACGGGAGTTTCCTATCGCTTTGATGAAGTGGTGGAAATATCCGCAATCAAGGCCGCAGGCGGTCAGGTCGTAGATGAGTTCTCCACGTTAGTGAATCCCGGGCGCCCGATTCCCTATGGCGCCAGTGCGGTGAACGGCATCACGGATGATATGGTGGAGGGCAGCCCGTTTTTCGAACAGGCCTTAACTGATTTTTTGGAATTTGCCGGCGATGCGGTGCTGGTTGGCCATAACATACATACTTTTGATATGAAGTTTTTGTATCGTGATGCGGAGAGATTCTGGGGAAAGACCGTCGGAAATGATTATATCGACACGCTGCAGCTGGCCAGGGCGTATCTGCCGCAGCTTCATCATCATAAGCTGGTGGATCTGGCAGACTATTACGGCATTTCTACCGCAGGAGCCCACAGGGCGTTAAATGATTGCCGGATGAATCTGATTGTTTTCGAACGTCTTGCAAAAGAAATGGAACATCTATCCGGGGACGTAAAGGCCGTTAAGAAGTGTCCGAGGTGCGGGAATGTGCTTCAGAAACGAAGCGGAAGATACGGGGCGTTCTGGGGATGTATGAGTTATCCTGAATGTAAGTATACGGAGAATATCCGAATGGATGGGAAACGACCGTAAAATCTTTATTTTGATAAAAATGGATAAAATCGTTTTTGTTAATAACGGCAAAACTGAATTGGCGGCGCTAAAGCTTAAGGGTGTGATGAAATGCTGAAATATGAATACGGAAATAAAAACTCGGACAATATTCTGATTCAAATGGTCGATGATCACGACATTTCGGAAATACCGGCTGAAATGGAGAAGATCAGAGATGTGGCGAAAGATGACTTTTGCCTGATTGCGCTTAAGGTGAATAACTGGAATCATGATCTGTCACCATGGGAAGCGCCTGCTGTGTTTGGCGATGAAGGTTTTGGCGGAGGCGCAAAAGAAACGCTGGATGAAGTTATGAAGATGACTGTCGAGACAAAGAAGCGATATTACATTGGCGGTTATTCCCTTGCAGGGCTGTTTGCTTTGTGGACGGCATATCAGACAAATGTTTTTGCGGGGGTTGCCGCGGCGTCCCCTTCCATATGGTTTCCGGGCTTTATCGACTATATGAAGGTGAATGAGATTCTTACGGATCAAGTTTATCTGAGCCTGGGCGACAGAGAAGAGAAAACCCGGAATCCGGTGATGCGGACGGTGGGGAAATGTGTTCGGGAAAGCTGTGATCTGCTTACCAAAAAAGGCGTGGACTGTATTCTGGAATGGAATAAAGGGAATCATTTTAAGGATGCGGGAGAAAGAACCGGGAAGGCGTTTGCGTGGCTGCTGGGCGGTGTGGTTATGAAGAAAAGGGATTCGGACAAATTATAATGAAAAAGGAAAAGCGCTGCCGTTATTGTAACAGAGAAAAAAATTTAGAACAGGCTATTGAAATGGGGATTGGCATTTTATTTTCAATGGCACAGACAAAATAAACGAAAAGGGGTACAAAATGTTTTCCAACCAGGATATCATACGTATTGCAATGGAACAGTCCGCATTTGATATTCACTGCGATGCAGGGGATTTTCTGAAAGAAGAAAATGTCATTGTCCGTTATGAAATCAGTGAACAGGCAAAAAAGTATTATAAAGAACCGACTGCCTGCCATCTGGTTTCTTATGGGAATAATATTGTTGCTTCCGTGAAGGATGAATACCGGGAGATTGTGAAAACGTACATAGATAAATTCAAGTTCTATCATTGCTTTGAAACGCCAAATATGCATTGGCTTGCCCATAAGATGAATAAGTTTGGGCAGAAAATCTGTTTTATGGCGGAATATTTTCTGCCGAATGTGGAAAAAGTGGAGCGTTTGTCCTGCGGCTATGAGCTGAGGGTTTTAGGACAGGAGGATTTTTCCTGCCTGTATCTGCCGGAATGGGGCAATGCCCTGTGTGCGGAGCGAAAGGAGCGGGATGTGCTCGGCGTCGGGGCGTATGACGGGGAGCGGCTGATCGGCCTGGCCGGATGCTCCGCTGACTGTGAGGCCATGTGGCAGATCGGCGTGGACGTGCTGCCGGAATACCGCAAAAAGGGGATTGCGGCAGCGATGACAAGCAATCTGGCGGTGGAAATTTTACAGCGGGATAAGGTTCCTTTTTATTGCTGCGCATGGTCAAATGTTCGCTCGGCCAGGAATGCGGTAAAATGTGGTTTTTCGCCTGCGTGGGTGGAGATGACGGTCAAACCGGAAACGGTTGTGGACGAGATGAATCGATAGCAGGCGGCGGAGATTGGGTGCGTGAATGGAAACCGTCCGATTTATCTGACTATCATTAATGTATTGCCGTGGAAATGGAGCTTGCGGGGCTGCAGGCCGTATGTGAGTACCATGGTTTCATTTGAAATGCATTTTTGTTTGCCAGCGACTGTCTCGGGCAGAAGGAATGGCATAATGAACTGCTGGGAAGTGAATGTGAATGGAATATGCAGGTGAAATGTTTTTTGTTTGCGCTGGATCTGACATCGGGGCAGGGCTGACGGCAAAAGCTGATTGTGAAGTATCTGATGTGGTATAAAAAGCGGAAAGAAGTGTAAAATAAAGCGCACAGTCAGATTTGAGAATGTACTCCCGGAATCTTCACAGAATCAGGTACTGTGAGATTTCGGGAGTACATTACGGAAAATAACCGGAATTTATAATTCTTCAGAAAAAAAATCACTGTCCACCTTTTTCATTTCATAAACATGCTCCACCGATACGCCGACATTATGTTTAATCATCAGTCTTGTCAAAGTGAACCCATCAACCAGAACGACCTTTGTTCCAAGCAGATTATTCGCGTATTGCAAGGCTCCGGAGGAAAATTTGGCGGTGGTGATAAACAGCCCTTTTTGTGCCTGCTGTCCCTGAAGGGCTCCCACAAATTTCTGGATTTCCGGTTTTCCCACCGTCTGATCGGCTGCCCATTGTTTTGCCTGAATATAAATGCTGCTGAATCCAAGCTGATCCTCTTTGATAATGCCGTCTATTCCACCATCGTTAGATTGCTGGGTAATCATACCGGCCTCCGTAATGCCGCTCCCGTATCCCATATGAAGCAGCAGGCTGACTACCAGTTTTTCAAATTCCGTTGGCGATAGCTTCATTACCTCGTCCATAAGCTGACTTGCCAGTGCCGCTGTAATCTGCTGGAACGCGGTATCTAACATTTCCATTGGGGACTCATCTTTTTCTTCATCCGCCAGGCTGGGAGCGTCAGGGGTGATTGTCTTGCGGAATTCCCTGAATTTTTCTGACTTCTCCAGGTATTTAAGATTTATTTCTTCCCCGGATGCCAGAGCGGTTCGGCCATCATCGGTGATGCGGTATTTTCCTCTGGAGGGCGTTTCTATAAGACCTGCCCTGTCCAGATATGTTCTTGCCCATGCGACACGGTTATGAAATGTGCTTTGTTTTCCGCTTGGAAGCATTTCCGAACAATCATTTTCAGAAAGCCGCATATCTGAAGCGAGCCATTCCCTGACTTCTTTTGCCGTATGTAACTCACCGTCCGCGACCGCGCGCAGAAAACCCTCAAAAAATTCAAAAAATTTCGGAACGGCCATTGTTGAATCCTCCATCTTTTTATTGTATGTAATGATATATTATGGCGACATTTTAAACAAAGTTTTTATAGTGTATCAGCATTTCCGGATGCTTGCAGATTTTGTAAGTGCTGTGTTTGCTGATCTGCTATGGGTAAAGTATACCATTCATGTAAATAACATGCAATTAGATATATTTTTAGTAAGTTCGTCCTGCAAATAGTTCAAATTCTCAGTTCCATAAATAAATGGACTAACGATCAATAAAGCAATGGGCGGCAAAAATGTATATTTATTATACAAGCACCTTGTTCAAAATCATCGTTTGAATATTTTCCATCCTGCTTTCAATGTTGGGAACAGGCGCGTGAGCCGTTTGCTGACAGCCCTGCTTCTCTATTGGAACAGTTATGAGGTTGGAAAAATTTTGTGATATATTTATCTCTTTTTTGTTGACACGGAGAAATGTAAGTGATATATTTGTCATGAAAAGAGATAAATATATCACTTATATACAAGGAGGAGTATGATGAAAAGAAACAAGGTGAAGAATTGGGTTGGCTATGGGATATTTTGTGTTTTGTGTCTGTTGATCTCGTCGTGGTATGCGATTACGTTCAATGATTCCCGTCTGGTTGTTCCGATGGATTTTAATGATTATGTATTTCATGTAAAGGATTTGCCGATGATTATTTCGATTTCTCTCATCTGCGTTTATCTGTTCGCATTGGTTTTGATGTTTATTTCCATGGAAAGAGAGCAGAGAGAGACGGAGGAAGCGGGCGTCACCCGCAAACTGAATCCAAAGCTGGGCTGGCTTGGCCTACTGGGCTTTTTGGGGTTTGCCGGCTTCTGGACATATTCAGCGGACGGTACAATTTTCCCATTTGCCTTTTTCCTTTTTTTCGGATTTTTTGGCTTTTTCTATGAGGGGAAGATGTCGGGAACTTTTATGGATGAACGGTTCCGTGAAAACGCTGCTTATGCCCAGCTGAAAGCCTACAGAATAACTTTTTCGATTATGCACGTCGCATTAATTATTCTTTGTCAGGGAAAGCTGTTCGGAAACCTTGAGTATACCCTGATCGCTGCGATTATCACCCTTTCCCTTGCGTTAGCCCTAGGGATTTTCCTCTCCGGATATTTGCTGTACCGCTATGACCATGACGAGCAGACAGATGAATGTGAGGAATAAGGTATGGCGGAATTTGAATGCAGATTAAAAAAATACCGGCAGATGAAAGATCTGACCCAGGAACAGCTTGCGGAAAAAGTAGGTGTGCGCCGGGAAACAATTATGCGCCTGGAAAAAGCGCAGTATAATCCGTCATTGAAGCTGGCGGTCGATATTTCCAGGGTTGTGGAAGCGCCGATTGAGGAAATTTTTGTGTTTCAATAAAATGCTGATATACGATCCGGCAGAACGTGGTATCAGGAATAATCTTTTAGTTGTAAATTTTGAAAAACTGTCGGAACTTATGGTTGATTTATGCGCAAAAAAGAGGGTTTGTCAAGTAAAAGGTTGGGGTTTGTCAAGTAAAGAGAAGATTTTAAATAATGGTGACAGCGCTTTAAACTGCCACCATTTTCCATATTAGAAGGGTGTGAAAAATTTTGTGTCTATGGAAATTTTCATTACACCTTTATGTCAAAATTTGCTTCCGGCGACGGAGCGGATGTGCCAAAAGAAGCAGCGATGATTTTCTGCGCGGCAGCTTTTATATCCGTTCCCGTAACACGCATAGTATATTCGCCTGTTTTGTCCCCGGCTTTTTCGGCCGCTTTTTTCTCAGCCCGTCTTTGGACCGTTTTTTCTTCCTCGGCCTTCTTCTCTTTCCGCCGTTTAGCCGCTTTTTCTTCACGTGCTTTCTTTTCTTCTTTGATCTCCTTGATTTTTTGTTTCAATTCTTCCTTTGCCTTTTCTGTTCCCGGATCAACCACATCGGTAACACACACTTCCGTCGTCATACTGTCATATCCATCCATAGTAATACTGCAGCTGACCAGCTTTGCGCCGTTTGCGGCCGCTGCGGCTTTTATATTATTGACTACGCTAGGGATCAAAGATAAATTGTATTCCAGCCATTCGGATGTTTTTTCATCACTGGCAGCTTTCTCTAAAAGTGAGCTGTTGATACTGACAGAATACTCGGTACTTTTCAAGCACTCATATTTATCGGTAAGATAGGACAATTCTTCTCTTGTTGTTCTCCTTGTCTGTTTTTCCGCGTCAGTCTTGCTTGTTTCATTGTTTTTTACGGCATTGGCGCTTTCATAAATACCGCTGTTATAGCCGTTTCCGATTCCCATAATCGCCATATTTTTGTCCTCCTGAATTTCACACTGGTGAGCCGTCCGGTTCATATCCGGTGAACCTTAAACCCTGTTTTCGCTTTTTGGATAAATGAACAGTTTCTACTTTGCTTATCGTATTTTTCCTCTTCATGATTAGAAATTTGGCGTGAACTGCCCCATTTTGGGTGTGAAATTTCTGGTGGAATATCAGATAAATGCCGCAGGCTTTCCATTCATCATTACCGTAAGGCTGAATTTCTTTCTGCCGTCCGCAGCGGAAATGACAATGTCAATGTCACCCATATATTTCTTTGCGCATCTTTGGATATTGGATATTCCAATTCCATGCAGCTTTTCGTTTCCCTTGCTGCTGACAGGCAGGCCGCTTTCTTCGTCTATGATAAGATCCTCTGAAAAATCATTTTCAACCTCTATAAAGAACAGACTGCCTTTTACATAAGAATGCAATTTGATCTGTTTATTTCCCTTTGTTTTATGGCACGCTTCTATGGCATTTTCCAATGCGTTATTCAAAATAACCGCAATATCGTAAATATCTATCAAAAGATTTGGGGGACAGGTAAAATCGGCCTGAAACCGTATCTGCTTTTTCTCTGCCTCCTGTCTTTTACGATGGATAATCATATCCGTGATCGGATGACCTGTCTGACAGGTAAAATCCAATTTGCTGACTGTTGTTTCCATTTTTCCGATATAGCTTTCCAGTTCACCATTGACGGAACCCGCCGCATTTTTAACCAGTAAAGAAATATTAGCTATGTGACTTCTCATATCGTGCCGGAGTCCTCTCATATCCGTATAGATGTCCTGTATTTCTACAATCTCTTTTTGCATCTGCCGCACTTGAATTTCCAGCAGAGCACGTCTCTCCCTTTCTTCATTGTACCGTACTAATTTTTGAAACAATATAACGGTTGCGACAATAGCGGAAAGCAGCAGGGCACAGATCACAGGTATCCAGAACTTTGTGGCCGGGACGGTATCAAAAATGATTACGGTCATTCCATGTTCAACAGAGACAATCATCATCCTTATTGTTACCGAAATACATAATGCACAAATGCATGGTAAAATCAAAAAAACATTCTCATATGTCTGTAATAAACAATCTTTTCTTACGAACTTTTTGCTGATCAAACGCAGAAATCCGGACAACAGCAGGACATAAAGCAGTGCGCACAAAATGATAAAAGTGAAATTAAAAATGCCTGCCCATATATGTAATGTCTTTAAGGTTTTTATCATTCCTTCCACAATGAAATAATCCAGGATATGATGGCGCAGCTCATTGAACATAAAGCTGAATACACTGACCATATATTTCACGGTTTCTTTCCCAGCCATAAAGCTGGAGACAACAAAAAACTGTTTATGTATATCCTTTTTAAAGAAAAGAAACTGCATAAACAGCAGGATACAAATATTTAAGATAATCCCCGCGACTTTCCCCACCGGAAGTCTGCTGTCCAATATTTCAAATATCACAATCTGAATCAGAAAATAAACTGTCCCCCATATGGCCAAAACGGTTCCTTTGCTGTATTTCTCTTTCAGAAAACGCTGTGTATAAACGCCGCTTAATATGGCGTCAATTAAATAAATAGAAACCGCAAGCAGCAATATTTCAGACATTAACAATCCCTCCATTTTTTGCATACCGCAAATAAGCTTTGATGAAATCGGAATATTTCTTCCTTGCAAGAAGCAGATTGTCCCCGTTTATGACCTGTATGTTATCCGCGCTGTAAGCGGAGATGTTCTCCATGTTTACAAGATAGCACCTGTGGCAGCGGTAAAAAGTATCCCCTAACCTGTTTTCCAATTCCTCCATTTTTCCATAAACCTCCAGCGTGCCGTTCGTGGTATGAAAGATCACTTTTTTGTTGCCGCTCTCTATATAATAAATATTTTTCAGCAATAGTTTCTGTTGTGTGCCGGAGCCTTTTACGAGGATGTGTTTTTTTGTCCGTTCCTCGTAAGCAGACGCTTCTTTCCAGGCCCGGCTGAAAACCTCTGAAAATTTTTCTATGTCAATGGGTTTGACTAAATAATGGAACGCATTTACGTCAAACGCCGCTTCCATATATTCCCGATACCCTGTCACGAAAATAATAATGCTTCTTTGTTTTTCGTTTTCTTCCTGTTCTCTGATACGCCTTGCAATCTCCATGCCGGACACGTTGCCCATTTCAATGTCAAGAAAATAAATGTTAAAGTTTTCTTTTGCATGGATCAATTCTTCTCCCGACTGATACTCTACGATGTCCGCTTCCGGCGCCTGCTTTCGGATCAGTCGGAAAAGCGTTTCCCGGACTGGCCGGTCATCATCACAAACAGCGATTTTCATTGTATCCTGATTTCCTTTCGTAGTCTCCAAAAGTATAATAATTCATTTTGCATTTATTATATCGGATGAAATAAAGAATTTCAAATGTAACATGTGAGAAAGTACATTTTGAAATGGGAAAACAAGGAAATACACCATATTGACCGCAGCCACAACATCAGTTATACTGTAAACATAAGAAACGAAAATTCCGACAAATCACGGCGCAAATATGGCCGCGAAACCATAAGTGATACAAACCGGAGGCAAAAGGATGTATGCGACGCACAGAGTCATAGACAGCACCGGTCAGCCCGTAGGATTTATGATCGGCAATGAATTTCATACGGATGATACGGTACGGATCAATATAGACAGTATCGACAATCTGACGGTGGCAGAGGATGGCGGAATACGGCCGGAAAAAGAACTGCCTGAGCTGCCTTATACGGAGGCGGTGAATAGACGGATTTATGACGATCTGGTGAAGCGCAATCCTTTTGTGAGGGACATTCAGCAGGAACTGGAGGAATGGAAGCATGACGCATCCCATGTGGTGCTTCAGCTGGAAGGCTCCAGGCAGGTGGGGAAGACCACGGAGCTGCAGAAATTTGCGTATGTCCATTATGACAGTGTGATTTTTGTAAATCTGGCGGATGATGTATATGATTTTATGGGTTTTATTCAGTCCGCGTGTACGGTGGCGGATATGGAATCCTATTGCAGAAGGGCGCATCTGCCTCATTATATTAATGACAGGCATACGGTGTTGATCATAGATGAAATCCAGAACAGCAGCCGGGCATATAATGCGATCCGGAGACTGTATGGGGGATTGGAATGCGATATCATCGTTACGGGAAGCTATCTGGGCAGAATACTGGGGAGTCGGGAATTTTTTCTGCCGGCCGGAACAATAGAAAAGAGATATCTGTTCCCGCTCAGCTTCCGGGAGTTCTGCCGGATTTACGGCAGGGAAAAGCTGCTGGACAATATTGATTTATTTGGCGGGAGCGACCGGAAGGATTATGAAGCGCTGGAAAGGTTATATGAAATATATTCCCGGATAGGCGGTTACCCGGAGGTGGTAAAAGAATATCTTCGGACAGAAAATGGGGACGCCTGTTATGAGGTGGTGGGAAAACTACTGACCACATTTAAGGAGGAATCCGGAAACTATTTCGGGAATCCGAGGGACGTTGAAATTTTTGACAGTGTATACCGGGAAGCGCTGAAGGAAATGTGCAATGAAAAGCGGGGAACCGGCAAAGGCATGATAGAAACCATAACCTCCCTGACCAAATCCAGTACAGATTTACTTGTAAATAAAAATGAAATCGCGAACGCAATCATCTGGCTGCGCTACACCGGAGTAATCGGGATGTGCGACCTAGCCGTGGACGGTGATATGAGAAATATTGTGTCAAGCAGGAGACTGTATTTTTCGGACTGTGGAATTGCGGCCTACCTGGCCAGTAAAAGTATGCTGGACCCAACAGCTTTGGCAGGTATCCTTACGGAAACGTTTGTGTATAATGAATTGCATAGACTGTTTAAGGTGAGATATGCGAAAAGGCAGGTGATGGAGGATGAGGTGTGCTTTTCCATATATGGTAAATATGAATTGGATTTTATGGTAGCGGGCAGGGACAGAGTCGTCTATGGGATAGAAGTGAAAACCACTGACGGTGCGCCGGTTTCATTGAAGGTATTCATTGACCGGCGGCTGGTGGATAAAGGGATCGTGGCCAAGCCGTCATACGGAGGACACGGGGAGAGCTTTGATACCATTCCGATTTATACGGTAGGGTGCAGATTTCCCTATCGGTGAGGCAGCCGCAAAGTGTATAATAAAATTATAGGCAAATAATAGGGAAAAGACAAGTACTGTTATAAATGACAGGTACTATCTTATAAGAAAGTGTAAAGCTATGATTAAGAAATATATCTGAAACGCGGATTTTGAGGATACGGGATTCAGCTATACGTTATCGTTGATTAGTGGGAAGCATAAAATGGTGATCTTGTATTGCTTGATGGAATTTGGAACCGCGCGTTTTAATGAGATGAAGCGGTGTCCGAAAAATGTAACGGATAAAACATTGAGCGCGAATTTAAAGGAGCTGGAGGGAGACGAACTGAAAGGAACGGAAAATACAACAAGGAGGTTTCGGCCCATATGGAAACATCTCTTTCCATAAATATTCCTGTCAGTGGGCAGCAGAGTTTGTATGTCAACGCCTTTGGTCATTCCGTCACAATGCCCTGTCATAAGTATGGTCCGGCGGTGCGTCCCTATTATCTGCTCCACTATATTTTGGAGGGAAAAGGGGAATTTGTGGCGGATGGAATCCGGTACAGGCTTTCTGCCGGTCAGGGTTTTTTGATTGAGCCAGATTATCAGACCATATATACGGCGGATCAGGAGGAACCCTGGGTGTATATCTGGGCGGGCTTTTCGGGTGCGGATGCGAAAGGAATTGTGTCCGCTCTGGGGCTTTCCCAGGAGCATCCTGTTTTCAGGTGCGATGAGGGATCGCTTTTGAAGGACTGTATTCAGGGAATGCTGGCCCATAGTCAGGGCAATGCTTCGGACAGGTTTTATATGCTGTCAATGTTTTATCGTTTCCTGAGCATCATTGCCGCGGCGGGTCAGCGGCAGGAGGATTTCCGGGACAATGGGAAGCTGCTTTGGGGGTGTTACCGCAAAGAGGGGAGCCAGAATGCTGCTTGCGGCGGGATGGACAGTCTACATGGCAATGTCTATGTCAGCCAGGCCATCAGCTATATCCGCAATCATATCACAGAGCCTCTGCGGACAGAGACCGTCGCAAAATATGTGGGGCTGAACCGCTGCTATCTGAGCACACTGTTTAAACGGTACACCGGCCTTTCGCCCTTGAAATATATTCAGAGATTCCGCCTGACAAAGGCACAGCATCTTTTGGAGTCCTCCCGTATGTCGGTTTCAGCCATTGCCTATGCCTGCGGCTACCAGCAGCCGGAATCTCTGATGAAGATTTTCCGGCTGCAATATGGGATGTCGCCCTCGGCCTACAGGAAAATGATATTTGAGCGGACCTTACCGGCAGGAGAAAAGGATGCCGAAGGGGAAAAATCTATGTAAAGCCCTTACCCCCGTTTCTGTCCATACAAAAACGGCTCTGACACATGGGTGTTAAACCATTGGACCACCGGCCCCATAAACAGGGCGGTGATCACGGTTCCTGCGCCGATGGTGACATGGCAGAGCAGACCGGTGAGGACGCAGATGGTATCGCTGGCGATTCTGCACAGGCGGAATGCGGCGACTTTATATTTATTTGCGGCGATCAGAGACCAGGCGTCGTAAGCCGACACGCCCAGGTCCGCGGTAAAATAGACGGAGGCGGCGAAACAGGTTCCTAAAATACCTGCAAGCATCATCACAATTCTGGCGCCGATTCCCGGCGCAGGAAATAGATTGTCCAGTATCCCCCTCATAAAATCAGCCGCCATTCCTGTGAAAAACAGGTTGATTAAAGTGGCGATGCCGATATAATGCTTTTCCACGAAAAATACGCCGATCAGCAGCGCCCCTGTGACAATGAGATAGAAGGTGCTGTAGGTGGAGCCGAAAATATTGGATATTCCCGTGACAAAACAAGTAAAGGGGTCTGCCCCCAGATTGGCCTTCTGGAAAGCGCCAATGCAGAAGCCCGTGATGATGACGCCGAAGAAGGACATGGCGATTCGTTTCCACTTTTCTGGGGATGTTTTCTCCGTTGTCATTTTATTCAGCCTCCAATATGATCATTCTGGACCAGAAATCACAGCAGGGTTCTTCTCCCTGGGGAATCTCGCCGGCAGATGCGTCCGTGGTAATGATGCCAATGTTCATCAGCTCACTTCCATAAAATTCTCTCTGTCCTTTGCCTTCCTCGGACATGTGATAAATAAGAGACTGGTCAAGTCCCTTCAGGCGGAGTCTGCGGTATTCCCGGTTTACGTCGTTTAAGGTTTTGAAATATGCCACGATGGCCTGTCGGCGGTCCTGGGAGACCACCATCCACGCGGTGAAATTTCCCTCGAAGGGGCTTAACAGCCGGTAGAAGGTGCCGGTATGAATCAATTTCCGATATTTTTTGACAAATCGAATCTGTTCTCTGACGATTTCCCGTTCCTCCGGTGTCAGTCTGGCCAAATCCAGCTCATAGCCGAATGCGCCGAAGGCAGCCACATAGCCCCGGGTTTTCAACGGCGTGATTCTGTTCAGCTGATGGTTGGGGGTGATGGACACATGGGCCCCCATGGAGCTAATTGGGTAGACGTAAGAGGTTCCATACTGAATCTTCTGCCGCTCCAGACCGTCGCTGTCATCGCTTGTCCAGCACTGAGGCGCATAGTAGAGCAGACCGGGATCGAAGCGTCCGCCGCCGCTGGCGCAGGATTCAAATAAAATCTGGGGAAACTCCCTGTTCAGTCTGTCATACAGCTCATATACGCCCAAAATATAGCGGTGGAAAATCTCTCCCTGGCGCTTGGCCTCATAAGCCTGTGAGAAGCATTCGGTGATATAGCGGTTCATATCCCATTTAATATAGGAAATCTTTGCTTCCCGCAGAAGCGCAGCCACCATCTCATAGATATGGTCCACAACCTCCTTGCGTGAGAAATCCAGCACATATTGCTTTCTGCCGTGGGAAGCATGGCGGCCGGGGGTCTGGATAATCCAGTCCGGGTGGCTGCGGTACAGATCGCTGTCCTTATTCACCATTTCCAGCTCAAACCAGAGGCCGAATTTCAGTCCCAGCGCCTCGATTTTTTCGGAAAGCCCTTTGATGCCATCCGGCAGACGCTTAAGGTTAGGGGTCCAGTCGCCTAAGCCACTGGTTTCGCCGTAGCGGGTGCCGAACCAGCCGTCATCCAGAACAAACAGCTCAACGCCGTCCTCTTTGGCGGTCCTTGCGATGTCCAGCAGCTTTTCTTCCGTGAAATCAAAGTAGGTGGCCTCCCAGTTATTGATTAAGACAGGGCGTTCCCGGTCTCTCCAATAGCCTCTGGCCAGACGTGTCCGGTACAGCCGGTGAAAGGTCTGGCTCATACCGTTCATCCCTTCGGCGGAATATACCATGACGGCCTCCGGCGTTTGAAATTCCTTTTCGGGTTCCAGCTGCCAGGAGAAGCCGAAGGGGTTGATACCGATCATCATGCGGGTGACATCATAAGTATCCACCTCGGCCTGGGCCAGAAAATTGCCGGAGTAAACCAGGGAAAAGCCCATCACCTCGCCCTGAAATTCGTCTGCCGTAGGCCGCTTCAGCATCACAAAAGGATTATGAAAATGGCCGGAGCCTCCTCTTGTGCTGTTTACGGACTGGATGCCCTGCTGCAGGACGCGGGTTTTTACATAGCGTTCTCTCCCCCATGCGCCGGAAAACTGAATCCATTCATAATCGGCGTCGGACAGGTCTAAAGAAAGGCTCATGGCTCGGGTAATCTGGCAGGCAGCCGTTCCCTTGTTTTCAAAACGAACGCTTCTTGCGATGGCGTTTTCCTGCCTGAAAATCGTATAGACCAGCGTCATCTCGATTTGGAGCAGCTCATCTCTTAAGAGCAGCTCTAAGGTGTCCGCTTCCTCCTCCGACTCTGTGTAGGTGGCCGGCAGCCCTTTTAGAGCCGGTTTCCCCTTGTAAATTTTATGGGAAACGTATTGAAAATCTGTGATCCGGCTGCCGTTTGGCTGTAATATTTCCAGGGCCGGCATACGAAAATCCGTGGTCCCATATGCAGGATACTCCTGTTTTAGATGCTCTAACGAGAAGGAGTAATCATTGTCAAAAACATAGGCGCTGGCCGGTCGATAGCGGTTCTCCAGCAGATAACCATAATCTTCCTTCGGCGGGATTTTTTTCCCAAAATAAAGCTGGCCTAACTGGCCATTGCGCAGAATTTTCATCAGATAGCTGATCTGACCGTTATACAGGTGGAATTCTCCCGTATTCTCTTGAAAAATGATTCCCATAATAAGCCTCCAAGCATAAGCTGCTAATTATAAATTGCTCATAATAAGCTGCTAAATATAAATCTTAAAACATAAGTCTTAAAACGTAAGTCTCAAAACAGTGATATGCCATCGCGTGTGTCAGGCTGTTGTCTGTTTTACATGGATATATTTTAGCGGTTTCTTTTCTTCTTACCAGCTAAAAATGTTAAAAAAAACTGTCTATCTGTTATATCAAGCGGAATTTTAAGGCATATCGTGAGACTGCCTGTTGGATGGGATGACTGTATGATCTGTTGTTATGGAAAAGACTTTTTGCTGATTTTTATTTGTCGACTCTGCCGACTTTCATGGAAAGAATCTTGTCAAAGGAAATGAATTGTGATAGCATATTTTTGTTCCGACTATCAATAATCAGTTATGACGCTCATAGATTTGATATTTGTGAGTGTTTTTATGATGAAATATCAGGTGAAATGTGCCAGTAGATTCAGGAATATGTTTCACGATGACGCGTTTTGTCGGATGAATAACCATGCATTCTGCATTTCCGGAGAACACAGGAGGATAAAAGTGGTTAAAGCAGTGAAAAAATTGTTTTCGGGGGACAGGACTTTTTATATGAAGGTTTTGGCAATGGCACTGCCGATTGCCCTGCAAAGCTTAGTGACCATCGGCGTCAATATGCTGGACACGATTATGGTGGGCAGGCTGGGCGAGGAGGCATTGTCTGCGTCTTCCCTGGCCAATCAGTTTATTAATATCTACCATATTTTCTGCATGGGTATTGGCATGGGGGCTTCGGTGCTGGTGTCTCGGTACTGGGGCATGAAAACGAAGGAGGAGGACCGGGCGTCGGAGGCTTTGAAAAAGACTATCTGTATTATGACGCGGCTGACTTTGAGCCTGGCTCTTTTATTTGCTGTGGTTACGCTGGTCATTCCCGGCACAGTGATGAAAATGTATACGACGGAAGGCTCGATTATTTCTCTTGGAATGATCTATTTCCGTTATTCTGTTGTCACCTATTTCTTTTTGGGGATGTCTCTGGTCTGTACGATTGTGCTGCGGAGCGTAGGGCAGGTGAGGATGCCGCTGTATGTATCGATCGGTGCCTTTGGCGTTAATTTTGTGGCCAATTATGCTCTTATTTTCGGCAAGCTGGGAATGCCCAGGCTTGGAATCGCGGGCGCGGCGCTGGGGACACTGATTGCCAGAGTATTTGAGGCGGGTATTATCTGCGGGTATCTGTTTTTTATTGACAAGGCTATTGGTTTCCGGCTGAAACATCTGTTTATGAGGACCGGGGATCTGGTGGGAGAATACATACGAATCAGTATTCCGGTTCTGGTCAGCGACGGGATTCTGGCCATCGGGAACAATACGGTGGTGATGGTAATCGGTCATCTGGGCGTGGCCTTTGTGGCGGCCAATGCCGTTACCAGCGTCACCCAGCAGATGAGCAATGTGCTGACCCAGGGCGTGTCCCAGGCCGGGGCGATTGTGACCGGTCAGACGCTGGGAGAAGGCGGCAGGGAAAAGGCGCTGAATCAGGGCTATGCCTTTCTGGGACTGGGACTATGCCTGGGCCTGTTTGCAGCGGCGGTGATTCGGCTGATCAGCGGCCCGGTGATCCATGCCTACGAGATGTCTCCTGAGACGGTGGAAATCGCCGGACAGCTGATGGACGCCATCGGCATGATTATGATCTTTCAGTCGGCCAACAGCATTATGACAAAAGGTGTGCTGCGGGGCGGCGGCGATACGAAGGTGCTTATGCTGGCTGACAATATCTTCCTCTGGCTTTTGTCAATTCCTCTCGGCATTGCGGCCGGATTTGCGCTGAAGCTTCCGGCATTCTGGATTTACACCTGCCTGAAAATCGACCAGGTGGCCAAGGCTGTCTGGTGCGTGTTCCGGCTTCGGGGCGGGAAGTGGATTAAGAAGATATCGACGGGGAGGAATTAGGGGGCGCGTTAGCAGGTGGCAGTGGGAGAGATTTTCGTTTTCTGGGATAATCGGCCGTGTCATCAAATTTGTTTCTATATATAAATGTCGTTTGAACCAGGAAAATGCAACTCCATTCATACGGAGTTGCCGTTATAGGAGGCCGATCTGTCGCAGGCAAGAAGCCTGATTGTTCCCGGTGGGGAGA
Source organism: uncultured Lachnospiraceae bacterium (assembly GCA_910588405.1). GTDB lineage: Bacteria > Bacillota > Clostridia > Lachnospirales > Lachnospiraceae > Paralachnospira_A. The sequence continues at coordinate 21,245 of CAJUPT010000020.1, forward strand.
TTAGACGGATCGACCGGCCTGTTGTTATGGATACCTTTCGCCAGCCGGATGACAGGAAGACCATCTATTCCGAAGACGCCGACTGTATGTCAATCTAAAAAAAACAATGGTTTACAATGGGCTTGCAATGTGCTATGATTGGTTATCATATTATATTGCAGATTTTGTGTGCAATCAGGAAAGTTCTGCGGGCTTCGCTATGGTACATAAACGTTCTGCGGGGATGCGCAGAGCCGGAAGCATAAGAATGCAACACCCGAATCCTATGGAGGTAACATTTTGAGCACAAAGGAAAACATTCTCGCTCTTTTTGAAAAAAATAGAGGAACCTATTTTTCCGGCGAGGAGATTGCGGAGCGGCTTTCGGTGTCCCGGACGGCGGTGTGGAAGGCGGTAAACAGATTACGTAGCGAAGGCTATGAGATCGACGCTGTTCAAAATAAGGGCTACTGCCTGTCTGTCAGCACGGATATTCTCTCGGCCCAGGGGATTCGGAAGTATCTGAAGTCGGTCTGCGCTTCTATGGAGCTGGAAGTGCTGCCTGTGGCGGGTTCTACGAATGTGCTGCTGAAGGAGCGGGCAGGTGCGGGCGCAAAGGATGGGTATGCGCTGCTGGCCAATTCCCAGACTGCGGGCAAGGGAAGGCTGGGACGAAGCTTTTATTCCCCCGGTGATACCGGCGTCTATATGAGCCTTTTGCTCCGTCCCCAGGGATATTCCCCTGATCAGGCGGTGCGGCTGACGACGATGGCGGCGGTGGCGGCCTGTGAGGCCATCGAGGAGGTGTCGGGCAGGTCAGCGCAGATCAAATGGGTCAACGACGTTTATATGGACAATAAAAAAGTCAGCGGGATTCTCACGGAAGCGGCGTTCAGTTTGGAAGATAACAGTCTTGATTATATCGTGGTGGGAATCGGTATCAATGCCTATCCGCCAAAGGAGGGATTTCCCCCTGAGCTTAAGCAGATTGCCACTACGGTTTTTGAGGAGCGGCAAAACGACGGAAAGAACCGTCTGGCAGCAGCATTTTTGAACTGCTTTATGGGCTATTACGCTGCCGGAGAGAATATGGATTATGCAAAGAAATATCGAGCCAGAAGCTTGGTGATCGGCAAGGAAATCCGTGTGATTTCCCCGGCCGGTCAGAGGGAGGCGCTGGCCCTTGATGTGGATGAGGAGTGCCGTCTTGCCGTGCGGTATCAGGATGGCAGCAGGGAACTGTTGTCATCAGGGGAAATCAGTATCAGGTTTTTATAAACTTGACATTTTTTATCCGTATGCTACAATAATCGTTGGCGAAGGTCTTTTATATTTACGAGCCTGTTTATTTGCCAGATGATTTGCCGCTCTTTTGAAATAATATAAAATATGCCGGCAAATTGTTTGCTCATGGGTATAAGAGAAAGGGCTGTTCGCTGTAGCAATAGAAACACGTGAGTTCGAAACCATCCTCACGGAAAAAACAAAACTAAGGAGTGTGTACAATGAAAACAAAGTTTGATGACAAGAAAACCAGAGAGATCGTCCTGGGGGCTGTGATTGCCGCGCTCTATGTGGCGCTGACGTTGCCCTTTGCGCCCATTGCTTACGGGCCGGTGCAGTTTCGGATCTCGGAGGCGCTGACGATTCTGCCCTATTTTACGCCGGCTGCGGTGCCGGGCGTGACCTTAGGCTGTCTGCTGTCCAATATTCTGATGGGCGCGCCCCTGCCGGATATCGTATTCGGGACAATTGCCACTCTGGTCGGCGCTATCTTTTCCTACCGGCTGCGGGTACATAAATATCTGGTCTGCCTGCCGCCGATTGTGGCAAACGCGCTGATTATCCCGTGGGTTCTGAAATTTGCTTACGGCGTGCCGGACCTGGTGCCGGTGATGATGTTTACGGTGGGGCTGGGAGAGGTTTTCGCCGTTGGAATTCTGGGGAATATGCTGCTGCTTGCGCTGGAACGGTGCGGGAGGGCGCTGTTTCAAAATAAATGAAAAGGATTCTGATATGGAGTGCAGGATTTTTTGCTATGATAGTTTTTGAAAAGGAATATGAATCTGATATTAATTAAAAGCGATGGAGGACAAAGCTATTTATGAGAAAGCTGTGATTCTTTCATAATCTATCAAACTTGCTAGTGTTTAAGCTGCGGCCCGGGGCGAGATGAATTTTTTTCATCTGCTCCGGGCCAATTGATTTTTTTTTCGTTTCATTTATAATATAATAAAATAGAATAGGAAAAGGGGAAAAAAACCATGTATTATATAAATTTCAACCATCCGGAATATATCCATTTTATTGGCATCGGCGGCATCAGTATGAGCGGTTTGGCGGAGATTCTTCTGGACCGGGGCTTTCAGGTCAGCGGATCGGATATGGGGGAATCGGAGATTACGGAGCACCTTAAGAAGAAGGGCGCCCAGGTTTTTATCGGACAGGTGGCAGAAAATATCAGTTCGGACATGAAAGCCGTGGTCTATACGGCGGCCATTCATCCGGATAACCAGGAGTATCAGGCTGCCGCGGCTGCCGGGATTCCCATGCTTACCCGGGCGGAGCTTTTGGGACAGCTGATGAAAAACTACAAAGAAGCAGTGGCAGTCTCCGGTACCCATGGAAAAACTACCACAACCTCCATGCTCACAGAGATTCTTCTGGACGCGGCCAAGGACCCGACGATTTCCGTGGGGGGTATGCTGGACAGCATTGGCGGAAATGTAAGAATCGGCAGATCGGACTGCTTTGTTACGGAAGCCTGTGAATATACAAATAGTTTTCTTTCCTTTTATCCCACCGTGGCGGCTGTTTTGAACATCAAGGAGGATCATCTGGACTTTTTCAAGGATATTCAGGATATCCGCCAGTCCTTCCGCCGGTTTATGGAGCTGGTGCCGGCCAGTGGAAGCGTGATTGTCAATGACGAGATCGACGATCTGGATACATTAGTTGAGGGGCTTTCCTGTGAGATTGTCCGGTTTGGACAGAAGCCGGACAGTCAGTTTCATGCCATGGATGTAAGCTATGATCAGGAGGGTTGTCCGTCTTTTCTCTTAAAGGATACCCGCCAGGCGGCGCCGGTCTGTTTTGAGCGGATTTTCTTAAAGGTTCCCGGCGCCCATAATCTGGCGGACGCATTGGCGGCGGCGGCGCTGGCTTTTGTGCTGCGGATTCCATTTGCCAGCATCAAAGCCGGTTTGGAGAATTTTCATGGCGCACACAGGCGTTTTGAGCATAAAGGGGATGTGGCCGGCATTACGGTGATCGACGACTATGCCCACCATCCTGATGAGATCAAGGCGGCGCTGGCGGCGGCAAAACGTTGTTCCTATCATGAGCTGTGGTGCGTGTTTCAGCCGCATACATACACCAGGACAAAGGCATTCTTGCATGAATTCGCGGCGGCTTTGTCGGCGGCGGATCATGTGATTCTGGCGGATATCTATCCGGCCAGGGAGACGGATACGCTGGGGGTGAGCTCTGAGGATATCCACAGGCTGCTGGTGAAAATGGGCGTGGACTCTCATTATCTCCCCACCTTCCGGCAAATCGAAAAATTTGTGCTGGATATTTGTCAGCCCGGCGATATGTTGATTACCATGGGCGCGGGGGACGTGGTAAAGGTGGGAGAGGATCTGTTGAAAAATTAATTTTTCAAAATATTTTATCCACCGCCAGCAAAGCGCATATTTACTGGCGATTTGACGGGTTATCCACAATATCCACATATTTATCCACATTCCATGCCGGATAAATATGTGGATATTTTTTTTCGCGCCAGCAACAGACAAAAAGGCAGGTATCTCAGCAGTAATCAGGCGTTTTAGATTTATTTCGACAGTGGCAGAAGGCAAAATTTGCAGATTATCCACATTATCCACAATTGCATGTGTGGATAATAAATTGATTCTCTTTTTGGGGCGAGTGTGGTATACTAAAGAAAAAATTTTTCATCACTAAGCAGGAAAGGGGAGAGACGCTAAAATTGAAGCTGTACAATGAATGGAAGCCGGATATCGTTACGGTGTCCGGGGATTTTATCGACTACTATATGCCCCAGGCCAGCGGCGAATTTGTGAAGGTATATCTGAGCCTGCTTAGGACGATGGAGAAGGGCGGCGGGGAGCTGACCATTTCCGGTCTTGCAGATACGCTGAATCATACGGAGAAAGATGTGATCCGGGCGCTGAAATATTGGGAGCGGATGCAACTTTTGCGGCTGGGCTATGAGGGAGAGGAGCTTAAGGATGTGGTTCTGACGGCGCTGCCGGGACAGAACCGTATGGAAGAGGGAGAACAGCCGACCGTCATGGATGGACGGCGTCAGACGGCCATTCCTGAGGGAAAGAGCTCGTCAGCTGTTTTAGAGGGAAAGGGTCCGTCGATGGTTTTGGAAGGAAAATATCCGTCGGTGCTTCGGGGGACAGGGACTCCTTCAGAGAGCGTGCAGCAAAGACCTCAGACTGCGGTTTATGAAACGGTTCCCCTTGCGTCTGTCAAAGAAGTGGTCCGGGAGCAGCCCGAAAAGGACCCTTCCTCCCTGAAGCGTCTGGAAGGGGACGAAGAATTTAAACAGCTGTTATTTGTGGCAGGCCAGTACATAGGCGCGCCGCTGACCAGAAAAGATTGCGATACCTTTGCGTATCTGTATGACCAGTTAAAGCAGCCGGCGGAGCTTTTGGAATATCTGATCGAATACTGCGTTTCCATGGGGCATAAGAGCGTGCGCTATATGGAGGCGGTGGCGCTGGATCTGCATAAAAAAGAAGTTGTGACAGTGGAACAGGCCAAGGCGGCTCTGCCCACCATGAAAAAGGACCACTATGCTGTGATGAAGGCCTTTGGCCTAAACAGCCGTCAGCCCTCTCCGGGGGAAAAGCAGATGATGGATAAATGGTTTTCCTCCTATGGCTTTTCCAGGGAGATGGTGTTAGAGGCTTGCAGCCGGACCATGTCGGCCATCCATAAGCCCAGCTTTGAATATACGGATAAGATATTGGAAGCCTGGAAGGAAAACGGCGCAGGGGTTTTGGCTGACGTGAAAGCGCTGGATGAGAAGCGAAGCCGGGAAAAGGGAAAGAAATCTGGAAAGGCGGCGGAGAAAAAGACAACCGTCCGCTCGAACCAGTTTCACAATTTTGAACAGAGAGAGTATGATTTCGACGAGTTGATGCGAAGGATCAACGGCTAGGGAAAGAGGAAAGCATTGTCATTATCAAACAGTCAATATCAGACAATTATGCGGGAATATAATCGAAAACAGCTGGCGAATCGGCGCAGGCAGCAGGAACGCATCGAACAGGTCCGTAAAAAGATCCCTCAGTATGAGGAATTGGAGGAGGAGATTGCGGCGCTGGCTTTGGAACAGGCGAAAAAGCTGCTGGCAGGGGATACCTACGCGCTTCAGGAATTGAAAAAGCAGATTGGCGACCGCAGGGAGCAGAAGGAGATTTTGCTTTTGTCAAAAGGATTTCTGCCAGACTATCTGGAAATGGATTACAGTTGTCCGGACTGCCGGGACACCGGCTATATTGGATCTGAGAAATGTCATTGCTTTCGCCAGGCCGTGGTGGATCTTCTTTACACCCAGTCCAATCTTAAGGAAATATTAAAGGTGGAGAATTTCGATACCTTTTCCTATGAGTGGTATGACAGAGAGCAGGAAAACGGAAGGCTAAGTCCTTATGAAAATATGAGAAGGGCGGTGGCAATCTGCCAGGCTCTGGCGGAGAATTTTGACAGGGAAAAGCCGAGCCTTTTGTTGACCGGCCCTGCGGGGGTGGGGAAAACTTTTCTGACCCACTGCATTGCCAGGGAATTGTTAAACCGCTGTTATTCGGTGATTTATCTGTCGGCCATCGACCTGTTTGATGTTTTTTCGAAGGAGAAATTTGATTATGGCCAGGATGAGGAATCGGAGCATATGTACCAATATATTCTGGATTGCGATATGCTGGTGATCGACGACCTTGGGACGGAGTTGAACAACACATTTACCACCTCTCAGCTGTTTTACTGTATGAGCGAGCGGGAGAAACGGCGCAAGCCGATGATTATTTCTACCAACCTGTCGCTGGCTGCATTACGTGACTGCTATTCGGAGAGAATCACTTCCCGGATGATTAGCAGCTACAGGATTATGGAGCTGTATGGGGCGGATATCAGGATTCAGAAGAAACTGAAAGTGCGGAATTGATAACAGCAACGGGGACTGTACAAGCCCCGGGGGGGGGCTTGGCAGGGGAGTTGCGGAACTGCTACAGCAACGGACCGTACAAGCCCCGGGAGGATTTACTGACGCGGACGCGGCAGGAAATTTTCCCAGATCCAGGGGGCTTGGAAGGGGAGTTGCGGAACTGTTAATGGAGGAGTTTATGAGAGACGAGAAAAATTATGAGACGATACCGGTGGGGCGGCTGGGGCTGATCCCCGTGGATGGATGTCAGCCTCTGGCGAAGCTGGTGGATCAATATTTGGTGGGCTGGAGAAAAGAGCGTCTTCACGATCACAAAGAGCGTCTGGTGTTTGACGGCTATGAGCGGGATAGCTACATTATCGATGCTGCATTTCCCCGCTTTGGCAGCGGAGAGGCCAAGTGCCAGCTGTCTCAGTCGATTAGGGGAGATGATCTGTTTATTTTGGTGGATGTGTGCAATTCCAGCCTGACCTATTCCATGAATGGACATATCAACCGTATGTCCCCTGACGATCATTTTCAGAATCTGAAAAGAGTGATCGCTGCGGCCAGCGGACATGCCCGGCGGATCAATGTATTTATGCCTTTCCTGTATGAAAGCCGCCAGCACAGGAAAAACGGAAGGGAATCTATGGACTGTGCCATGGCGCTGCAGGAGCTTGTAAGCATGGGTGTGAACAATATCATCACTTTTGATGCCCATGATCCCAAGATTCAGAATGCCATTCCCCTGCACGGCTTTGAGACGGTGCGCCCTGCCTATCAGTTTATCAAATATCTGCTAAAGTACGAGCAGAACCTGACCATAGACAATGACCATATGATGGTGATCAGCCCCGATGAGGGCGGTATGAACCGGGCGGTTTATATGGCGAATGTGCTGGGGCTTGATGTGGGTATGTTCTATAAACGCAGGGATTATTCCAGAATTATCAACGGAAAAAATCCGATTATTTCCCACGAATTCCTGGGCGCATCCGTGGAGGGTAAGGACGTGCTGATCATCGACGATATGATTTCTTCCGGCGACAGTATGCTGGATGTGGCGAAGGAGCTGAAAAGCAGGAAGGCGAACAAGGTCTTTGTCTGCGCCACCTTCGGTCTGTTTACCGGCGGTCTGAAAAAATTCGATAACTATTATGAAAATGGACTGATCAGCCGCATTCTCACCACGAATCTGATTTATCAGACAGAGGAGCTTCTGTCCAGGCCCTATTATATCAATGTGGACATGAGCAAGTATATTGCTCTGTTGATTGACAATATCAATCATGACATTTCCATCAGCGAGCTGTTAGACCCGGTGGGCAGGATCAATAAGCTTTTGGCCAATTACCGGAAATGAAATATCTTACGGCAAATTACAGGGTATTTCTCTTTTGCGGCAGCGCCAGGGCGCGCAGGCATGGTTTTTCCCGCAGCTTGCAGAAATCAATGTGAAAATGTACGTATTTAATGAAGAAACGTGGAAAAAATGAGCGATTCCGGCTATTTACAGAACAGGAAGAAAGATGGTATAATATTCACGAAAGCAATAAGCGATGCGAATCCGAAAGATGGGAAAAATAACAGCCTGCTGATATTTTTTCCGGATTGCGAATTCATAGGGCGAAGCCTGTGAGCCGGGAAAACCGAAGGGTTTCCTGGCGGGAGCATCGCATTGTAAATGAATATTTTTGGAGGGATTTATGAGCGAAGAATTAAGGAATGAGGAAGTACTGGAAGAAACGGCTGCAGAGACTGTAGAGGCAGCGGAAACCGAAACGATGGATGATTACGCGGATCAGCTGGATGTAGATCCGGTTTGGGTACGGCTTGAGAATATGCTGAAGGACCAGACGGTGATTAACGTCGAGGTAGGCGGAATCGTAAAGGCCGGCGTGGTGGCTTATGTAGAGGGTGTCAGAGGATTTATCCCTGCTTCTCAGCTTGACATCGGCTATGTGGAGAATCTGGAGAGCTGGCTTGGCAGAACGCTGGACGTGGTTGTGATCACTGCCGACGCAAAAGAGAAGCGGCTGGTGCTGTCCGGCAAGAAGGTGGCAAGGCAGCGTGCAGAGGAGGCCAGAAAGTCTAGAATTGCTGCTGTGAAGGTAGGCACCGTGGTAAAGGGTGTTGTAGAAAGTCTGAAGCCTTATGGCGCTTTTGTGAACATCGGGGACGATATGACGGGTCTGGTTCACGTGTCCCAGATCAGCCAGAAGCGGGTAAAGGACCCTTCCGATGTGCTGAAAGCTGGGGATGAGGTTGAGGCAAAGATCATTGCTGTAAAGGACGGAAAAATCAGCCTGAGTATGAAGGCGCTGGAGGAGAGCCCCAGAGAGGTGCAGGAGGAGGTGTTCCCTTATAGAGAAGAGGGTAGGGCCTCCACGAATTTAGGCGCGTTGCTTAAAGGAATCAAGCTGGATTGATGCGTCTGGTATAGAGGAAAGTATATGGAACTGCCTAAGAAGTTTGAGCAGGTGGACCAGTGGAAAACAATGATATTTTTGTATGAGTCCGCTCTGAAGGAAATAAATACGAAGATAGAAATTCTGAATCAGGAATTTGTCCATGTTCATAATTACAATCCGATCGAGCATGTGAAGTCCAGGATCAAGTCTCCGGAAAGCATTGTCAGAAAGCTGAAAAAGCTGGGATTTGAGGCGACCATTGACAATATGATGAGGCATCTGAACGATATCGCAGGAATTCGGATTATCTGTTCCTTTACCTCCGATATCTATCAGATTGCCAAGATGATCGCCAATCAGGATGATGTGATGGTGCTGCAGGTGAAGGATTATATGAAGCATCCGAAGCCCAACGGGTATAAGAGCTATCATATGGTGGTGTCCCTGCCGATCTTTCTGTCAGACGGGCCTGTCCATACCACCGTGGAGATTCAGATTCGGACCATTGCCATGGATTTCTGGGCAAGCCTGGAACACAAAATCTATTATAAATATGAAGGAAACGCCCCCGCGCAGATGTATGAGGAATTAAAGGACTGCGCGGATATCGTGGAACAGCTGGATGCCAAGATGCTCTCGCTGAACGAGCAGATTCAGCAGATGCATGTGGAAGAGGATACATAACAGCAAAGGAAATATAAAGGAAAATGTAAAAGCGTCGTGAAGGGATCGAATGAAAATGATGAAGATACCTTCGCGGCGCTTTTTATATGAACCTGTCTGGATCAAGGCAATCCGTATGTAAAACAAAACCGTTTACGGCGGACATGCACATGCAGGCAATGCATTTGGCTGGCCTACCGTGTGAAAAAGCCTTCCGGATAGTTGTCCTGGTCAAACAGGTGGTTATACTGAAATCGCTGGTATTGTTTCAATGCCTCTGCTTCTTGGTTGGTAAGGTCCTCTGGGGCTGAAATCGGTATATAACTCCCCTCACTGTCAATGATCGTATTGGCTGTGATAACCGGCAGGGTTTCGGAGAGCCGGGTCAGATAACTCTGCCATTCGGTTAAGGGAAGACCGGCAGTTTTAAGCAGCAGCGGTCCTAAGTAGTTGGCGCTCAGCTGCAAGGAGCTTTGCTCCTCAATATCATAATTGGCCCACATGACAAAAGGAACAATAAAACGGTTCTGAGATTCGGAAAGGCTTCGTTCCTCCTGGGACACACCTGTCAGGGAGGCGATGCACTCCGCTACATAGTCGTTTGGCTGGTGGTCGCCGAACATGAGAATGACCGTGGGCTCCTCCTGCGCGGAGAAATACTCAGTCAGTTCTTTGAAGGCGGCGTCCGATTCCTTGATCAGCGTCAGATAGTTTTCCGTGGCTGGATGGGGCTTTTCCATGTCAGTCAGAGAAACCGTGGGCGGAAAATCATCGAAGATTTCACTGTAGCCGCTGTGGTTCTGCATCGTCACATTGAAAACGAACAGCTTTTCGCCCTCAGCCTTTCCCTCGTACAGCTCTTTAATTTTGGCATAAGAAGACCGGTCGCTGACATATTTCCGGATGATCTCCGGGTTTTTGAAATCCGGTTTAAAGTAGGCTTCGTCAAAGCCCAGCAGCGGATAAACCTCATTACGTTTCCAGCCGCTGGCATGGTAGGGGTGCATGGCGATGGTACGGTAGCCCTCGGCCTGTAAACTGCTTGCCAGGGAAGGCAGCTTCTCAGAGATATACTGCTGGTAAGGAACGCTTCCGGATGGCAGGAACGCCATACTGTCCCCGGTAAGAAATTCAAATTCCGTGTTCGCCGTGTTGCCGCCCACCACGGAGACGAAGAGGTTTCCGGTGATGGTATTCTCGCCGCCCTCCTGCAGGCTATGGATAAAGGGCATATAGTCCTCATTGGTTTCAAAGGCGTGGAGGACAGACAGGTCGGAAAATGCCTCATTCATGATGACGATAATGTTAGGGCTGTCAGCCTGGGTTTCCTGGGCAGATAAGGCATTGCCGGATACTGCGTTTCGGGATGTTTCTCCGTTTCCGGAATAAAGAGCGGACGGCGTATTTTGTTGTTTTTGATCCGCAGCCGTCGGGTTTGCCGGGTTTGCCCTGGAAATGGTATGGCTGGGTTTGGCCGCCATGGCCTGGCTAATCTGTTTTTGTGTCTGAGCTTCCTGCCGGATCGCTTCGGCGGAATACCGGTCTGGTTTGTCGATCTTTAGATACTTCGTGTTCTGGATAAAGCTGGCGGCAAAGCCATTGTCCCGATAGGTGGCCCACTGGGTAAACAGGTTGCTGAAGGTGAGTGCCCGGTCGGTGAAGGCGGTGGTGCACAGGGCTGTCTTCATGGCAAACAGCAGGCAGAATGCCGCAGCTGCAAGGCCGGCCCGCCGTCTCAGGGCCGGCGCCTTTAACATACATTTTTCCGACAGGATGCACAGGTACAAAAATAAAAGCAGGGTGAATACCATGGAGGCCGGCACCTTATAGATAAAATTATCCATGACGCTGGCTGCCGTGGAGGCAGAGCGCAGATCCCAGGGCAGAATAGGATTCCCCCGGAATTCCATCGTATAGTGGTTAGCGATGCCCACAATAGCAGCGATTATAGTTCCTGTGATCAGAGCCCGTTTTAAATTTCCCAGGACGGCGAATAGTAATATGTAGAAAAGCCAGAATAGGAGCAGGTTGACGACTTGGGGTGAGAGCTCCATTTCCAATGGGTTATGGGTGAAGGTTTCCAGTCCGTAAAAGGCGGCTGCCGGGATAAGGATGAATAATAATAGCTGTAGCCTGCGCCCCGGTTTTTTCTGCACCATCCATAAAAGACCTGCGCCGATGGCCAGCAGCGTTTGCAGGATAAAAAGGTCTGGGCGGAAGCCGGTTGTGTGCAGGGACCATGCAACAACGCTTTCCGCAGCCGCAGCTATTAGGACAGCGGCCGCCAGACGTTTTTTTGTTTGATAAAAAATAGGTTGACGGGTATGTATCATGAGTTCCTCCTGAAAGTTTGTAAAATTAATTTGTAAATAATATGTATATATAAAATATTCCGCATCTATTCTACATGATATGCGGAAAAAATGCACGTAAAAAATTTGAGAAAAATTAAAAAAGGAATAAATGAAAAGTGAAAGATTAGTGAATTAATGTAAAGAGTTGTACACAACCGGAGGGATTTGTGTTATGATATTACAAGAGGACTGAAGCGGAACTATAAACGAGGAGGATCATAATGAAATTTTTAAAACGATTTACCATATGGGCGGCATGCCTGTGCCTGCTTTTATCCATGGCGGCTTGCTCCGGAGGCGGCGGGAAAGAGACGACGGCGGCGGGAGAGAGCGCAGGGCAGACAGAGACAGGGACGGTACCGGGGCCAGAACAGTCATCCGGTACGGATGAAACGACGGCGGCAGCCGGGAGCGGGGGTTCATTGGCGCTTACCCCGGTGGAGAAGGAGCCTTATGACCCGTTAAAATACGTGGATTTGGGAGAATATAAAGGCTTAGAGGTGTCCAAAGCCCAGATCGACGTGGATGACGCGACGCTTGAGATGGTGCTGGCGTCGGAGCTTTCCCAGCAGGCTTATCAGCAGGAGGTGACTGACCGTCCGGCGAAGTCAGGGGATATGGTCAATATCGATTATATAGGAACAAAGGACGGCGTGGCCTTCGAGGGCGGCACGGCGCAGGGATATGACCTGACCCTGGGTTCCGGCAGGTTTATCGACGGCTTTGAGGACGGACTGATTGGCGCGGAAACGGGGCAGACTTTAAAGCTGGATTTAAAATTTCCCGATCCTTATAAGAACAATCCGGACCTGGCAGGGCAGCCGGTGGTGTTTGAGGTGACGGTGAACAAGATCACGGAAACCGTGACGCCGGAGCTGACCGACGAGTATGCCGCTGCGAACAGCGATTATGCCACGGCAGAGGAATACCGGGAAGGGCTGCGGGAGGTTATGCGGGAGCAGAATAAGAAAAATGCGGTTGTGGATGCACTGACGGCCCAGGCAAAGTTTCAGGAGCCGCCGAAAAATCTGACGGATTATTACCAGTATGATATGATTCAGCAGACTTCTTATCAGGCTGCGGCTTATTATGGACTGAGCTTCGAGCAGTTTTTGGAGGCCAGCGAGATGACCCAGGAGCAGTATCTGGAGGCGAACGCAGGCCAGATCGAAGAAAATGTACACAGGGATATTTTGATGGAGGCTGTGATCGCTTCGGAAAAGCTGGAACTGACCGACCAGGAATTTGATGACGGCGTAGCTGAGGTGGCGGAAAGCTATGGCAGGACTGAAGAGGATGTCATCAACATTATAGGAGAAGAAGTTCTGCGGGAAAATTTTCTGTGGAACAAAGCCATTGACTTTCTTGCAAAGAATGCGGTGGAGGTAGAGTAAAGGGCCGGCGCCAAAGCAGATGGAAGGAATATTTTTGAATGGGACAGGATATACTGAACTGTAGTAATCCTGTCCTGTTTTTGATATCATAGGCAAGTCCTCCGAACTTTCATAAGGGCAATTATTCCGCAAACTGACAAAGTTGAATGGGAATTTGAACAGAATTGATAAAAACCAAAAATATTTCGGAAAATCATGTCAGATTTCATGTAAAAAATAGATAAAAAAAGTTGAAAAAAATCATGGTTTTTGTTCACAATATAAGAAAGATATGTTATAATGGAACACAAACCAATGTACAGCAAGAGGTGATAGCATGATAAAAAAAGAAATGATTGCCATGCTTTTAGCTGGCGGGCAGGGAAGCCGTCTCGGTGTGCTGACATCAAAGGTGGCAAAACCGGCTGTAGCTTTCGGCGGAAAGTACAGAATTATCGACTTCCCCTTAAGTAATTGTATTAATTCAGGCATTGACACGGTGGGCGTACTGACCCAGTACCAGCCGCTGCGCCTGAATACCCATATCGGAATCGGCATCCCGTGGGATCTGGACCGGAACGTAGGCGGCGTAACCGTACTGCCGCCCTATGAAAAATCAAACAGCAGCGAGTGGTATACCGGAACGGCCAATGCGATCTATCAGAATATTGATTACATTGACATGTACAATCCGGATTACGTGCTGATTCTGTCCGGCGATCATATCTACAAAATGGATTATGAAGTGATGCTGGAATTCCACAAAGCGAACAACGCGGACCTGACGATCGCGGCTATGCCGGTTCCCATGGAGGAGGCCAGCCGCTTCGGTATCGTGATCACGGATGAAAACAACAGAATCACGGAATTTGAGGAGAAGCCGGCGAATCCGAGGAGCAATCTGGCGTCCATGGGTATCTACATATTCAGCTGGCCAGTGCTCAGGGAAGCGCTGATGAAGCTGTCTGAAGAACCCGAATGCGATTTCGGCAAGCATATCATTCCTTACTGCCATACAAAGGGCGACAGAATCTTTGCCTATGAGTATAACGGCTACTGGAAGGACGTGGGTACGCTGGGTTCCTACTGGGAAGCGAATATGGAGCTGATCGACATTATTCCGGTGTTTAACCTTTACGAGGAATTCTGGAAGATCTTTACCCGGTGCGAGAACCTCCCGCCCCAGTATATCTCGGCAGATTCCAAGATCGAGCGGTGCATCATCGGCGAGGGTACGAATATTTACGGAGAGATCTATAACTCTGTCATCGGCCCGAACGTGACGATTGAGCGGGGCGCCGTAGTCAGGGATTCTATCATTATGCAGGATTCCGTAATCCGGGCGGGCGCGATGGTGAACAAGGCGATTATCGCCGAGGGCGTGACCATAGGCGAGGAAACTCAGTTAGGCGTGGGCGATTATGCGCAAAGCCGGCTGGATACGAAGGTTTACGTGTTTGACTTGGTGACGGTGGGAGAGAATTCGGTCATTCCTGCCGGCGTAAAGGTAGGAAAGAATACGGCCATCTCCGGTGTGACGGAGGCCAGTGATTATCCTGACGGAAAGCTGGACAGCGGTGATTACATTATAAAGGCAGGTGGTTCACGATGAAAGCAATAGGAATTATATTAGCCGGCGGAAACAGCAAGCGGATGAAGGAGCTTTCGTTAAAGAGAGCCATAGCGGCCATGCCGATTGCGGGCAGCTTCAGAAGCATTGATTTTTCCTTGAGCAGCATGACAAATTCTCATATTAAAAAGGTGGCGGTTTTCACCCAGTATAACGCCCGCTCCTTAAACGAGCATCTGAATTCTTCCAAATGGTGGGATTTCGGGCGCAAGCAGGGCGGCCTGTTTGTGTTTACGCCGACGATCACTGCGGATAACAGCGACTGGTACAGGGGAACGGCAGATTCCATCTACCAGAACCTGGACTTTTTGAAGAACAGCCATGAGCCTTATGTGGTAATCGCCTCCGGCGACGGCGTGTATAAGCTGGATTACAACAAGGTTCTGGAATACCATATTGCCAAACGGGCGGATATCACGGTGGTGTGCAAGGAGATGCCCTCCGGCATGGATCTGACCCGTTACGGCCTGGTCCGCACCGACAGCGACTGCAGGATTACGGAGTTTGACGAGAAGCCGATGGTGGCCTCCTCCAACCTGGTTTCCTGCGGCATCTATGTGGTTCGCCGCCGTCAGCTGATTGACCTGATTGAGGCCTGCGCGACGGATGAGCGCTATGATTTTGTCAATGATATTCTGATCCGGTACAGAAATTTAAAGAGAATTTATGCTTATAAAATGGACAGCTACTGGAGCAACATTTCTTCCGTGGACGACTATTACAGGACAAACATGGATTTTCTGAACAAGGATATCCGGGATTACTTCTTCCGTACATATCCGGAAGTGTATTCAAAAGTGGACGACAATCCGCCTGCGAAGTATAATCCCGGCGCCGTGGTGAAAAACAGCCTGGCGTCCAGCGGCTGTATCATCAACGGTGAGGTGGAGAATTCCGTCCTGTTTAAAAAAGTGTATGTGGGGAATAACTGCGTGATCAAAAACTCTATCATTTTGAATGATGTGTACATTGGCGATAACACGCGGATTGAAAACTGTATTGTGGAGAGCCGGGATACGATCAAGGCGAACATGACCTATGCCGGTGAGCCGAATCATATCAAGATTATTCTGGAGAAGAATGACAGGTTTGTAATGTAAAATGGATAAAGGCGGCGCTGGTTTTGTGAGATTCTGAGCGTACATGAAAGGGGGCGCTCCCGGGCATCCTTGGGAGCGCTTGAAAAGAATCAGGGAGGAAGTCATGAAAGTTACGGATGTACGGGTGCGCAAGGTCGCTAAGGAAGGGAAGATGAAAGCGATTGTGTCGATTACGCTGGATGAGGAATTTGTGGTTCATGACATCAAGGTGATCGAGGGCGAGAAAGGACTTTTTATTGCCATGCCAAGCCGTAAGGCTGTGGACGGCGAGTATCGCGACATTGCTCATCCGATCAATTCCGGCACCAGGGATATGATCCAGGGGATTGTGCTGGAACGGTATAAGGAGGCGCTGACAGAGACTGCGGAATAGGATTAAGACATAAAGGCGTTTCGAAAGAACGAAAAGGGATTCGTTTAGATCGAAATATCATTTTGCTATGGCATAAGAAAAGATGTCCCTTACGGAGCAGGGTATGTAGATATATGTACCTTGCTCTTTTTTGATATTATAAGATTCGGGTGTCAAAAGGTCCATTTTCATTGCAGAGCAAATTTTTTCAAGATTGTGCAACAATATCTTGAGGCGATGCGGCGCATCGTTGATAGATATTGTGGTGCAAGATTGGAGAAATTGGCCTGCAAGGGAAATTCAGACCTTTTGACACCCGAATCTATTATAGGAAAACTCGACGGACTTCCTTATGATATCAAAAACGCTCGCGAGGATACACACGCAAACGGGCCAGCACCGAAGGGTATGCTTCGCGATGACGCGTTTTGCCAGATTGCCAGAAATAGACCCCTGAAAATATAAAATAGAAAAATATGTAAAAATATTTGACATTTATGTAAATATATGGTATATTGGAACGGACAAAATAATCTGATTTTTTTCAGCGTCAGTTATTTTGGACGTTTTTTTCATCTTTTTTGACATTCCAAACAATTCATATTTACAAAATCTGATTACAATTCAGTCTATACTCACGAGTATACTTATTCCCATAGGGGACAGGTGTTTGCCAAATAATTTGCTGCCCTTGTTGAAATAGAGGGAATCTGCTGGCAAATCATTACAAAGTATCCGGTAAACGCGTCAGTGGCACATTTTATCGGATTACGAAGTATCCAGGAAAATGTGCCGGTGGCACATTTTATCGGATTCGGCTCGCGGGTATAAATCAGCCGGGAATATTTTATGAAAATAAGAGTGATACAAGGTTTTATCCGTGCCGGGCCAGACCGGTACGGAGGTGTGCCGCCTGATATGGGCCGGCATATACCAGGACGATTCAATTTGCGCAAAAACAGACAGTCCTGCGAAGCAGGATTCTTATTATGAAGTATCCGGTAAAACACGCCAGTGCTCAAAAGCATGCGTCGCGATGACGTGTTTTGTCGGATTCATGAGTGAAAGGAAATATAGATTGGGTAATGTGATAAAAAGAAGCATGGCGCTGCTGCTGTGCGCCGCCATGGTTTTGGCAACAGTCAGCCCTGCGCTGGTGGATGCGGCCGTTCTGCCGGAAAATACGCATCTTCAGGAAGCGGAGGCAGGAACAGGTACGGGAACAGACGCAGATACAAATACAGATATAAATGCAGGTACAGATACTGGAACAGGCATAGCAGTTCAGCCGGATGAGGGGCAGTCGGACTTCGACGCCTTATCTCAAAATAAGATTATGGAAGAAACAAATCAGGAGACAGCAGATAAAGATGCAGAAAAAATATCAGAAAATGCAAAAAAAGAACAGGCAGATGACGAAAAAGAAAATACGGATGAAACCCAGACGGGCCATAAAATAGAAGAACAGGATCTGGATACGATTAGCGGTAATGGGATAGCGGAGAGTCATGTTGTCCTTGTATCCGAATATCATGGCATAAAGGTGACAGTGACCGGGCCAAAGGATGGACTTCCGGAAGGCTGTTCGGTCAGGATTTCGGAGCTGGATTCGGAAAGCCTGATGGCATATGCAGCGAATATTTACGAGCAGGAGGTGGTAGAACAGGGGCATATAGCTTTTGACTGCCTGTCCGGTTACGACATTACGCTCCTGGATTCGGAAGGGAACGAGATGGAGCCTGGACAGGAGGTTCAGGTAAAGCTGGAAAATAGCGTGAATCCTGATGATGAACTGTCTGGCCTTGGCGGAAATGACGCTTATGAGGTTTATCATGTGACGGATGAGGAAACTACGGCTATTGAGAAGCTGGTCTCTGACATGGCAGGGAAAGAGCTTGTGTTTATGACAGATTCTTTTTCTCCCTATATTATTGGCCGTACGACCTATGAGGCCAATGAAAATTATAGGGCGGATCGTCCTTATTTGAAATCAAACGGGGCTTCCGGCAGCCAATATTTTCCCTATACGGGCAAGACGGTGGAGTGGACTGCGCCCCAGGATGGCCTCTATTCTCTGGAAGGAATCGGGGGAGGCTTTGCCGGACCTGACGGCTCCACTTATAATCGCGAAGAGGCAAAGGTATGCTCCATGGGATATGGTGGGTATTCCATTGCCTATGTCAATTTGCATCAAGGAGATAAGCTCTATATCGCAGTGGGCGGCGCAGGGAGTAAATCGACGGCGTACAGCTCGGCACCCGGCGGCTGGAACGGCGGCGGCACAGGCTTTTACAGTGCCGGCTCCGGAGGGGGCGCCACCTCTTTTGCATCAAAACTGATCGGGGATGGTACGCTGGTCAATTATTCAAATGATTTAGACAGCCTGGTTGCCGTGGCTGGAGGCGCGGGTGGTCAGTCGGCAGCGGTGGATCAAAAGCTGTCGTTGGTTCAGCTGGCGGCTATGTCCGGTCTTGGCGGCGGAGAGGTTCTATCTGATCTCTATGCAAGAATTGTGGAGGACCCAACGGTTGCCGTGTACGGGGCATCAAAGAAAAAGTATTATGAATTTGGAAAGGGGCAGCCTTCTTTAAAGGCGGCTGAGATTAAGGGGCTCCCATATGCCGGCGGCGCTGGGGGAGGCGGTGTATACGGCGGTTTTAGCTCAAGTTTTTACGGGATTGTGGAAAGAGATGTGAAATCGGTTTTCGGAGGAACAGGGGGAACCGGCTATATTAATTTTTCTACCGGCAGTAAAATTTATGCGCTGAATGATGATTTGTACAGCTCTTATACAAAATCAGAGTGGCTTGAAAGTGGTGATCAGGACGATCTGCTTCTCGGAAACGGAGAGGCAGCGATTAATTATCTGGGAAAGATTCAGAGTACCGTAACCCTGAATCTGGGGAATGATGCGATTTATCGTACCCCAAAGGGCGCCCAAAAGGGCTCTGTGGAAATCACAGGCGAGGCGGGAAGCACCATCGATCTGTCCGGTGTTACGGCAGTGGAGGATGGAAGCAAGGTGATTGGGTTTAACGTGATTTCAGGCGATGGCAGGATCGAAGCGAAAAGTATGCATTATACCTTCGGTGAGGAGGATACGGTGCTGATTCCGTTGATTTACAGCGAGATCGACCTGATATCGGTGAAAAAGATTGGTGCCTCCGAATTTAAAGATTACACATATAATAACAATGCGCTGTTGAACTGGGACGAGGCCGGAAACAATAACAAAAAGACTTACTATGTTCATCAAAGCGTGGATGGCGGAGACTGGAAACAGCTGACGCTGTCTAACTATACACAGTTGATAATCCCTCAAACCGAGTTTTATTATACCGGTTCGTCACAGCGGTATATCGTGCCGGCAGACGGCATTTATTATGCAAAGCTGTACGGCGCCCAGGGCGGCAGCGATGGTTCTGCAATCGGTGGTCTTGGAGGTTATATTTACGGATATCTAAATCTGAAGAAGGGAGATGTGATTACGGTCAATGTGGGCGGCGGCGGTCGGAATTCCACGGAGACAAAGCCGGGGACGCTGATCGTGAGCGGTGGCTGGAATGGAGGCGGAGACTGCGTCTGGTCAGGGTCTGGCGGAGGACGTACGGATATTTTTGTAAATGGCCGGCTTGTCGCAGCCGCAGCAGGTGGAGGCGGAGGAACAAACGGCCTCAAAGGCGGCGATGCAAAGAAAACCACAGATACTCTTTACGATGTAAATGCTACGTGGCAGGGAGAGGGAAGGACAAGCTACAGCAGTACGATTGGAGATGACCGGAATGATGCCGGAGCAGGAGGCGCCGGCTATGCAAGAGGCGGCAATTATGGCGTGAATGAGAATCCGAAATGGGGCGGCAGACGGAGCGGAGGCGGCGGCTACAACGGATACGACGCCTCATGCTTTACCTTTGTGACGGAGCGGGGTGGCAGCTTCCTGAATGGAAAGGAGAACAGCACATATAACGGAGGCTTTCACGGCTATGCGATTATCCGGCCAGAGGTCAGTTATTCCGTATATAAGCAGAAAAGCCATTTATCCCTGACGCCTGACAAAGCTGCGCCGAACAAGCCCTATAACGGCAAAATCGTTTATACCGACCAGGAAACGAATACGGTAAAGATATCCTGGTCAGCGCCGCAGGATAAGGGCACGGTTTACCGTCATAAGGTGACTGCCTATGAGATTACGGATAACAATACGGAAGGGAGCGCTCTGGGCGATTCTGACATCACTACAGATTATATTGTAAGCGGTGTGGCAGGATACTATTATTATATGGATGAAAACCCGACGGGAAAGGTAACGAAAAACCATGCTTATACAGTATCACCGACAGCGGATGGTATTCCTGCGTCAAGTCAGACCACATATCTGCATGTGGCGGCAGTAGATCGGGCGGGTAATCTGGGTGTTACCTATGATATTCCTGTCAATGCATTTTATGCAAAGAGCGGTTCCGTGACCTGGGTAGACCGGGAGAACGCATATGGATTGCGTCCGGAAGAGGATGTGATCGAATTGTATCAGGATGGCATTCTTGTGGACAGACAGACCCTGGCGACCGATGAGGAATGCGTCAGTTTTACCTTTGATCATCTGGAGTACGGACATGAATATAAGGTGGTTCAGCAGGGTGTGTCTCCTTATGATGTGGAACAGAGCGACTGGGATTTTGTGAATACGCTGCTGCTGCATATTCACAAGGAGGTTCGCGATGAGGATGGAAATGATATCGATGGCAGCTTTGTGGATACCGGCGATATTTTGGAATATGTGATCGAGCTGGGGCAGCAGTCTGACCGGGATCGGGGAATTACCGTATTCGATCAGGTGCCTGCGGAGGTAGAGTATATTTCTGGTGATGACGGAGTAACTGTCATTAAAACCCAGGCGGAACGGGATGCCTATAATGGGAAAGCGAAAGAGGATGGCCATGCCTGGGTGCCGGACAGATTCAACTTGGATACGCCGATCATAGCTTATCAGTATGCGGGTGCTCTGGCGTCGTCTGATACATTTTCCTTCTATGTAAAGGTGAAGAATACGGCAGAGACAAAGCATATCCTTAATCAGGCTGTGGAATTTGTGGATGCAACAGAGCCGGGAATGCCGGAAAAGCTGTGGGAGATTTCTTCCAATCAGGTGGAGAACATCGTACGATTTAATCCGTTAAAAGCGGTGTCTGATATGGATGGAAAGGACATGAATAAGACCTCCGTATCTCTGGGTGAGGTGATTGTCTATACTATCACATTTCAAAATGCTGGCGATGAGGATGAAACGGCCACTGTTACCGACATACTGCCCCAGGGCCTTGCATTTGTGGAGGCTGACAATGGTGGAACATACGATGCGTTAAACCGTACCATTACCTGGATTGTGGAGGCAAAAGCCCATGCACTTCAGACAGTGTCATTTCAGGCCAGGGTCCTGGAGGAAGGAAAGGATATCTATGTGCGAAATACCGCGAAGGTGGACCTGAACAAAAAACCGAAGCCTACGCAGGAGACGGAAAATCTGCCGATGGGAGACCCCGAAAAGAGCGTATATGACAGTGATGGTCGTGACGTGGATGGCGATGTGGTATATGCGGGGGAGACGCTTACCTATACGGTTACTTATGTGAATGACTCGGATGAGAGCCAGAAATATACCGTGACTGACACATTGCCAGAGCAGGTGGAAATAGTGGAGCTTCTGGATGGCGGCGTGCTTAAGGAAGACGGAAGAACAGTGATCTGGACTGCCAATGTGGCTTCAAAGGCACAGATGTCCGTATCGGTCAGAGTGAGAGTGAAGGAGATCGCGAAAGGAGAAATTTGCCGCAACAGGGCGACGGTCAGAACAGAAAAACTTGATGATCCCGATGCTGTATATGAAAAAGAGACAAATGAAGTAGAGAACCCAGTGATGCCGTCTCCGGTGAAAGATGTTCTGTCCTCGACAGGCGTGTGCATTGATCGGGCTGTGGTGTATGAGGGCAATCGACTGATTTATACGATCACTTACACAAATCCTGCAGACGGAGAAAAAACCTTTGAAATTTCGGATATGGTTCCGGATAAAACAGCCTTTGTATCGGTGGGTGAAGACGGTATTTATGATGAAGAGACGGGTCTGGTAACGTTTGTGAGGACCATTGCCGGACATGAAACGGATACTGTGACTTTTACCGTGAAGGTGCTGGGAGAAGCGAAAGATACGGTGATCAGGAACAAGGCGTTTGTTACCGTAAAGGATCGGTCTGAGGGTCAGCCAGATGTGCCTGCAGATCCGGACAAACCCGTAAATCCGGATAAACCTGCAGGTCCCGGCACACCTGAAAACCCGGTGCTGCCGTCATACCCGGAGAATCCCGGGAAAATCGAGACGAACGAGGTGATCAATCCGGTGATTCCGAAACCGGAGAAAAAAGTATCTGCGAAAATCTGTTATGATATCGATGGCCATCCGGTGTATGCGGGGGAAGAGCTGATCTTTGAGATCAGTTATAAAAACCCTGCCAGTGAAACGAAACATTTTACGGTTACGGATCAGGTGCCGGAGTGGACAAAATTTGTGTCGGCTGAAAATGATGGCGTTTATGATGAAGAAACCGGTCTGGTGACATTTGAGCGTACCGTGGAGGCCGGAAAGATGGATACGGTTAGGTTTACAGTGCTGGTGCTGGAGGAGGGTAAAAATAATCTCATTACCAACAAAGCTGTTGTAAAGGCCATTGACCGCCCGGTGGTGAAGCCCGACGGAGGTCCTGCGTCTCCCCCTGATCCCGATGAACCCCAGGATACGGAAACCAACGAAACCGAGACTCCTGTAATGCCAGACCCTGTAAAGACCGTGACGGACCAAAAGGGTGAAGATATAAACGGATTTATAGTAGAAGCCGGTTCTGAACTGATATATTCGATCAGCTTTGAAAATCCGGCAAAGCAGACAGAAAGCTTTACCGTCAAAGACCCTCTTCCCGAGGGCGTGGAATTTGTCAGTGCGGATTATAACGGTGTATACGATGAAAAAACGCATACGGTTACTTACACAGTGGAATTGTCCGGTGAGACTTCTGCCGTCGTGACCTGCACTGTGCAAGTAAAAGAGGCGACGTCCTATACGGAACTGGTCAACAGGGCAGAGGTGATTACCGACATAGGGAAGATCAGTACAAATACAGTAGAAAATGAAACGATTGTTCTTCCTAAAAAAGATGTATGTGATGCTGATGGCAGGAGTGTGGACGGGCTTACCGTATATGGAGATCAGGCGGTTATTTATGAGATCACATATACCAATTATACTGATGAATCCAGAGACATCACGATTGTGGACGCGGTGGACAGACGCTTGAAGGATGTAGGGAATCCAGCGGATGGAGGGATCAGCGATGACGGTGTATGGAAGGAAGGCGTGATTACCTGGGAGCTGAAAAATGTACCTGCCCGGTATACCGGAAAAGTCACGTTTTCGGCCCGGACACCGATTTTGGATAAGAATGTGGATATCCCCAATCAGGCGATTGTGACCCTTCACGGAGCTGAAATCAGGTTTGGAATGTCGGATGGCAGGAAGGATACGGGCGATATAGAGCGTACGACAAATAAAGTGCTGATTTGTGTGTCAGCCATGCCGGAGGAGGATATCCTGGAAGCTCTCGCTGTAGAGGTAATCGACGAGGATATGGGGGAATTGCTTCCCGGAAATGAGGTAACTGTGTATCATTCAGACGGCCATGTCATCGATCAATGGATTTCTTCCAAAACTCCCCATTTTATTGAAAATCTTGAAGCAGGAAGCTATCTGGTACGTCAGACCACGGTGGTGGACGGGTATGTAATTGTGGTGGGCGAAAAAACGGCCAGGGTGAATCCACAATCAGGTACCGTTAAGGTCACGCTGATAGACAGGATGGTAGACGAACAGCCTGCAAAGCAGGAAATCTTAAAGCGTACAGCACCTGATACGGGTGATAGGGATATGCGCATGTTTTACCTGTTTCTCAGCGCGGTGGCTTTGCTGGCCTTTCTTGTGACTGTGCGTATTTATTCCCGTGGGCAGCGGACCAAATGATCCTGTTCGCACAGGGCATATCTTAAGAAATTGTTATGCAGAATTTTCCGTGAATTGTTATAAAAATTGAATTGATATTTTCTCTTATTCTGTTTATAATGGATGGCAGAATGTGCGTAAAGGAGAATCTATGCAGAAATTATACCAATGGGAAAAGCGGATGATTTTAAGGCTGAGTAGCAGCGATCATCCGATGATGGATAAGCTGATGCTTTGTGCAACCAGGATGGGAAACGGAGGGATAGTGTGGATCGCGGTCAGTCTGATTATGATTGGGCTGGGGTGGCGCCTTGAGGGATTGTTGACGCTGTTTTCCCTTACGCTGACAGCGGTTTTGATTAATCTGATCGTGAAGCCGATGTTCACCAGAAAACGGCCCTATGAGATACTGGAAACTGTCAGGACAAGGATCGCACCGCCTTTTGGCTCCTCCTTCCCATCCGGTCATGCGGCTTCTTCCTTTGCCGCGGCCTCCATGCTCTGGTTTTTAAATACGCCATTTAAGCACTGGGCATTGGTACTGGCCTTTTTGATTGCGGTTTCCAGAGTGCATCTGATGGTTCATTTTCCTTCGGATGTGTTGGTGGGAGTAGTATCAGGTATTGTGATTTCTTATCTTACATATCTGCTGGCGCTGCGTGTGGGAATCCAGGTGGCGCGGGCCAGACTGGAACAGCTGCCCTGGCTGGTTGAGCAGGCAAAATTGACCGGGGGTTGTGTGTTCTGCTCCGTAAAAGATTCTTTGCGGGCTTTGACCTGATCAGCGTTCTGACTGATTGATGTTCAGATAACCCTTTTTGTCTGTTTTTCTGATAGGATTCGGGTGTCAAAAGGTTCATTTTCATTGCAAGGGAAATTCAGACCTTTTGACATCCGAATCCTGATAGTGTTGTTTCTCAAGTCTCAGCGTAGTCATTGTTATGCCTGTGTTTTTCGAAGCGGCACTCTCAGAAAAAATCATGCAAAGTCTGCAGGATATGAATCAGACAGTATATGAATTATATAGATCGAGGAGATTAAGATGGAGTGGCTTAGAAAAGAGCAGGATAAAGTAGTAGCTGTTATTCAGTTTTTCATATGTTTGCTGGCTTTGGTGCTGGCGGTGCTTCACGAAATAAAAGCGGTGGAGAAGCTCCACCGCAAAATTCGGAAAAAAGCAGGCAGGCAAAGAAACTGAACTGCACAGGGTCTGCCCCAGCGAAGCAGGGTCATGATTCATTTTCTTTCCCATCCGGCTGTGAGGATCAAAAGCAGCAGATAAATGCCTGATACGGCTCCTGCGGATACCAGCAGCTTCGCCATGGGATGGAAGGGAAATTGCCGGTAAAGGGAGCCGGTGAAGGTCTGTGTGATCCAATAGGAGAGGAAAAAAGCGCACAGCGGCCTTGCCAGCTGATGGAAGGGCTGAAAGGAGAGGGCCGCGCTTTTTTTTACCGCCTCCAGATGAAGGAAGCATAAAGTCAGCTCACTGACCAGCATTCCCACCAGATAAGCGCCGATGCCGAATCTGGGAAGGCCGAATATGATAAAGGCCAGCTGGACGATCAGAGAGATCAGGCTGTTGGTAAAGGTGAGGGAGGTTTTTCCCATGCCGTTTAAGATGCTGCCCATGGTGGTGGCGATGTATAAAAAAGGGCAGAGC
Source organism: uncultured Lachnospiraceae bacterium (assembly GCA_910588405.1). Taxonomy (GTDB): domain Bacteria; phylum Bacillota; class Clostridia; order Lachnospirales; family Lachnospiraceae; genus Paralachnospira_A. The sequence goes on from CAJUPT010000020.1 coordinate 46,998, forward strand.
CAGGCAAGATTGCGGATAAACTGTCCGGCCATTTCGTTTTTAAAGAACAGAACGCCCATATCCATGCCATAGTAGAGAAAGATACCGGTGCACAGGATGCCGATGGACAGGCAGAAACTTAAGGAGACGCTGGCGTTCCTGCTGATTTTATTGGTATGGTTTAAAGACTGGGCTTCCGCCACCTCAGGCAGCAGCATGACGGCAATGGAATTGGTCAGCGCCGACGGAAACATGATAAAATGCATGGCCATGCCTGTTAAGGTTCCGTAAATGGCCAGCGCCTGGGAGGAGGTAAGTCCGTACATTTGCAGCCGTCCGGGAATCATGACGGCCTCCACACTTTGGAGAATGCTGATCACCAGCCGGTTGGCCGCCAGAGGAACCGCCATTTTCAGAATGTTTGCCCCTGCCTGGGTATAGGAGATGTTTCTGGCTGCTGTGGCAGACCGGATCTGGCGGAGCGTACGGGTCACAGTGTAGGCGGCAATGGTGTAAAGCATGGCGCCGGCTTCTCCGGTAAACAGCCCGATGACCGCGATCATTGTGGTGATTTCCTTTCCCCGGGACAGCATGACCTGGACGATCAGATATACGGAGAAAACCCGGACCAGCTGTTCGGCCAGCTGAGAAAAGGCGGGGACCGCGGCTTTCTTTTTTCCATAGTAATAGCCGCAGATACAGCAATGGACAGAATTCACAGGTATGGACAGCGCCATGATCTTTAAAAGCGGAGCGCAGCGCTGCTCTAGCAGAATGTATCGGGCGATTTGCGGCGCGAACAGGTACAGGGCCATGCTGCTGAGCAGCGATAAAAACAGAGACAAAAGGAAGCCGGCGTGAAAAAAACGGCGGCAGTTGGTCTCGTTTGCCACGGAAGATGCCACATATCGGGAAATAGAGGTCTGAATCGGCCCACAGCACAGAGAAAAACAGACGCCGAACACAGGAAACAGGAGCTGGTACAGCCCCATTCCTTCCGCGCCGATCAGATCAGACAGATAAATGCGGTAAAAAAAGCCTAGGATACGTGTGATAAAACCGGCGGTGGTGAGAATCAGCGTGCCGGTGAGAACAGGGTTTTTTCGATTCAAGGGATCACCTGAATAAATAGGGTTGTTCTCATTTTATGTGACGGCGGCTTAAAATAGTCTACCTTTCTTACGCGATATATTTCTGGCAGCTTTTCTTTTTGAAAGTTTCTTATCTTTTTAATTCCTACCTTGACACTAGTAGAATTATATGTTATAGTACCTGTGAAAGGAAATAGTGTACTGATATCAGGCAGTATATGAAAGGACATGCCGGGAAAGTCAGAGATCCCACAGATGTGTTGCGTGTCGGAGCACTGTCTGTCCGGACATTCTGTTTTGTTTGGCGGGCTGACAGGAATGATCGCCGGGCATGTCCGCAGACATAAATATGATTCAGTGTAAAAGTCAGGAGTGATAAGTTTATGAAACGTATATATCTGGACCATGCAGCGACGACAAAAACCCGGAAGGAAGCCGTGGAGGCCATGCTGCCATATTTTACGGAATGCTATGCGAATCCGTCCGCCGTATACAGCTTTGCCGGAGAGGCGAAAAGAGGAGTGGACGAGAGCAGAGAGGCGATCGCTGGGATTCTGGGAGCGAAGCCGGAAGAAATTTATTTTACCGGCGGCGGTACGGAATCCGATAACTGGGCGCTGATTGCCGCGGCAGATGCTTATGGAAATAAGGGAAAGCACATCATTACGACGAAGATTGAGCATCATGCAATTCTCCACACCTGCGCTTATCTGGAGAAGAAGGGCTTTGAGGTGACGTATCTGGATGTGGACGATCTGGGACTGGTGGACCCGGCGGAGCTGGAAAAAGCCGTCAGGCCGGATACGATTCTGATCTCCGTGATGTTCGCGAATAATGAGATCGGTACCATAGAACCGATCAAAGAGATCGGTGCTATCGCGAAAAAGCACGGCGTACTGTTCCACACCGATGCCGTACAGGCATTTGCTCATGTCCCCATCGATGTGGATGAGATGAACATAGATATGCTAAGCGCCAGCGGACATAAATTTTACGGGCCGAACGGCGTGGGATTTCTGTATATCCGAAAAGGCGTAAAAATCCGCTCCTATATACATGGCGGGGCTCAGGAACGGAAAAGAAGGGCCGGAACGCTGAATACTCCCGGCATCGTTGGCATGGGTACAGCGGCGAGGCTGGCGGCCTCGGAGATGGAGCAGGAAGGTAAACGCCAGTGTGAGCTGCGGGATTATCTGATCGACAGGGTGCTAAAGGAGATTCCCCACGCCAGATTAAACGGCGATTTCAAACGCCGGCTGCCTAATAACGCCAGTTTTTGTTTCCGGTTTATCGAAGGAGAATCCATGCTGATTAACCTGGACCTGGCAGGTATCTGCGCTTCCAGCGGTTCTGCCTGTACATCAGGCTCCCTGGACCCTTCCCATGTACTGCTGGCCATCGGTCTGCCCCACGAGATTGCCCATGGTTCTCTCCGGATTACGATTGGGGATGAGACGACGAAAGAGGATCTGGATTATGTAGTGGACAAGCTGGTAAAGATTGTGGAGAATTTAAGGGCTATGTCTCCTCTGTATGAGGACTTTATGAAGAAGAATGGTAAAAAGTAGAGTTGCGGAACTGGAATAAGAAAGGAAAAGGCTATGTACAGTGAAAAAGTAATGGATCATTTTCAGAATCCCAGAAATGTGGGCGAGATAGAGGGAGCCAGCGGCACGGGTACCGTGGGAAACGCGAAGTGCGGCGATATTATGAGAATTTACCTGGATATCGACGAGAATCATGTCATTCAGGATGTGAAGTTTAAAACCTTTGGCTGCGGCGCGGCGGTGGCTACCAGCAGCATGGCTACGGAGATGGTAAAGGGAAAGACCATCGAGGAGGCCATGCAGGTGACCAATAAGGCGGTCTGTGAGGCGCTGGACGGCCTGCCTCCGGCGAAAATTCACTGCTCCCTGCTGGCAGAGGAAGCGATTCATGCGGCGCTGTGGGATTATGCCGAGAAAAACCATATCGTAATCGAAGGGCTGGAGAAGCCAAAGACGGATATCGGCGAGGAAGAAGTTGAAGAAGAGTATTAATTTCTGTGGGCAACGAGCCAAGTGACCATGTTCACATGGGCATTTGGCGACTGCCGCGAGAGTGAAATACCCCGTAGCTTGCGGAGGAGTATTTCACTGTAGTATGATGAAAGGCAGTCGGTGAAAGCTGACTGCTTTTTATCATTATGAATATATCTGACGCAATGTTTCATCACAAAGCATACCTGCGATACATTGAAGGAGTATTTTGTGTAGTGAAGCATTCAAATGGTATGAAACACCTTTTCACGGCTGCGATTTTTCTCAATTCAGGGGAAATTGTGAGTGAAATTGTGGAACTTATTTTGGAGGAACATGATATGCGAAAACAACGTGTGGTGGTGGGAATGTCCGGAGGCGTGGATTCTTCCGTGGCGGCGTTTCTCCTGCTACGGCAGGGCTATGAGGTGATCGGCGTCACGATGGATACATGGAGAGCAGACCATGAAGAACAGGAGCAGGCGGAAGGCGGATGCTGCGGCCTTAAAGCAGCGGAGGATGCCGGCCAGGTGGCGAGAAGGCTGGGCATTCCCCATTATGTGATGAATTTCCGCAAAGAGTTTGAGCGGGATGTGATCCGGTATTTTGTCTCAGAATATCTGTGTGCCAGAACGCCCAATCCCTGTATTGCCTGCAACCGGTATGTAAAGTGGGAAGCGCTTTTAGCCCGGGCAATGGAAATCGGCGCCGATTATATCGCCACCGGCCATTATGCCAGAATCGCCCGCCTGGACAACGGCCGCTATGCCGTCAGGAAATCGGTGACAACGGCAAAGGACCAGACCTATGCCCTCTATAATCTGACCCAGGAGCAGTTAAAAAGAACACTGATGCCGGTGGGAGCATATGAGAAAGCGCAGATTCGCCGGATTGCCCGGGAGGAGGGGCTGATTGTGGCGGAAAAACCGGACAGTCAGGAAATCTGCTTTATACCCGACCAGGATTATGCCGGATTTATCGAGCGGTATACGGGAGAAAAACTGTCTCAGGGGAATTTTGTGGACCGGGAGGGGCGTATATTAGGTACCCATAAGGGGATTATTCATTACACCATCGGACAGCGCAAAGGGCTGAATCTGGCGATGGGCCGTCCGGTTTTTGTGACGGAGATCAGGCCGGAGACAAATGAGGTGGTGATCGGCGAGGCAGAGGACGTTTTTACCCGTGGGCTGACATTCGGTCAGGTGAATTGCATGGGTGTTGAAGATTTAAACTACACAGGAACCGTGACAGGAAAAATCCGTTACGGCCACCAGGGAACCCCCTGCCGGATTGTCGATCTGGGCGATGGCAGGATGGCGTGCCATTTTTCGGAGCCGGTACGGGCAGTGACGCCGGGGCAGGCCGTGGTATTTTATGACGGGGATGTGGTATTAGGCGGCGGGACGATTGTGAAGGCAGTACATGATACGGAGCTTTTCTAAAATCACAAAACATAATATGTTCTTTGTTTTGCAGATTGCTGAGTAGAGTGGCGGAGAAATCTGCCGTTAACGAAGAGGCTTTTGCAATATCTGAGAGGTGGAGCATACGAAATACGGAAGCATGTACGGTTCCTGCATGTGGAAACGAAAGGAAAAAAACAGTTGACAGAAAAATGGGATTTATACACAAAGTACAGAGAAAAAACCGGGAAAGAACATATTCGTGGAGAAAAGATTCCGGAAGGTTTCTATCATATGACGGTGCATGTATGGATTCGCAATTATAAGGGAGAATATCTGATTTCCCGGCGTTCTGCCAACAGGACGACCTTCCCGCTTATGTGGGAGTGTGTCGGAGGAGCTGTCCTCATGGGGGAAAGCAGTGTAGATGGGGCAATCAGGGAAGTGAATTGTTAGTAAAGTGGGTTTTGCCAAAACAAGAGGAATAAAAGCTGG
>CAJUPT010000021.1:0-44509 GCA_910588405.1 uncultured Lachnospiraceae bacterium
GTTCGTACCTTCAACATTGGTTAATTGCCCGGTTACAAGTTCTGTATTACTATATAACTCAGCAAACGCCTCCGAAGCCGTCTTCCCATCCATCAAAAATCCCGGCTCCGTGATGTTGGTACTCTCCACCACCTCCCTGATCCCCAGCGTGTTTTTCACGGCGGCGCATAGAGCCCCATATGTGATCTTTCTGGTACCTTCGCCTGTGTCCACAATCAGCACATCATTATCAGCTATCTCCGTCAAAGCCTGTAAATCGTTTCCTCTTTTTCCTTCCATCCTTTCACCTCGCACAAATATTTTTGCATCCGCAGATCGGCCATACAGCTTTCAGCAATGTCCTGTCTTCGGTTATCAACGGCGTCCCATCCTCTGTCACCAGCGGCGCCTCCATGATTCCGGTCAGAAGATACCCTTCCAGCAGCGCAAGCCTCTTTTCCAATTGCTCCTTTTCTCCGGTAAGCGTGTCAATCTGGTTTTGCAGATGCCCCGCCGGGTCCTCCCCCAGCTGGTCCCGGATATTCTGAAACCATGCCAGAAAAGCCGCCTCGGCGTCCCTCTTGAAAGCTTCAAAAACCTCTACAATCTTTTCAAGCTGTCCGTTCCCCGAAGTTTGCAGCCCCTGCAGGTATTCCCGCATTGCCGTCACCCACTGTTCATATGTCTCGTCGGATCGTTCGGCAAAGGCGTTATAAAACTGTTCAAACTGCGCTTCCCATTCCGCATGGGTGCTATTCGACCGCTCCACGAATTCCCTGTAAAACTGCTCAAACTGGGCATAAAAAACGCTTGTGTCGATATGATCGATCACCTGCGTCACAAACCCGCACACCCTGCTGTCCGCCCGGGTATCCGTTATATTCGCCTGGGAAATCTCCGTCTGATTTGAGTTTACGGACACCGTGGCCAGGCACAGTTCGTAATAGTCACCAGCCGCCGGCCGGATCAGCTCCGGAGGCTGCGGCACCGAATCCGGTGTACCGGTCACTTTCACTATTTCGCACATGCGATCCAGATTATTTAACCGTAAAATAATCCGATCAATGCGCCGGTAGCTTTTCGGCGCCGGCTCAAGGACCACCTCTATTTCCTCATCGGAATAGGCGAAATGCCCCCTGACAATTCCGAACCCCGGCTGCAGCTTAAGCTTCATGCCGCCGCCGGCCAGCACCTGGAAACAGGTGGACGGCGCCGCCAGGACCCCGTCACTGATGATCCGCGAGATAAACATAGCCAGAAAGTCGGAGGATTCCGCCCGGTCAAACTCCGGCATCCCTTCCTCGTCATAGCCTATTATCTCGCTGTCAAAAAATCCATACCTGAGCATGTCACGCCTCCCTCCTGATCAGCTGCCTGACCGTCAATATTTCATCATTCCCAAAAGTCACCGCCAGCTCCTCCTTCCCGCCTTCATATGTCTCCATGATCTCCGTGATTCTCTTGTCAGTAGCAACATTGATCTCCGTATTGATATAAGTACAGTAATCCCCCAGGTCAAAATCCTTTTTATACACCAAGTTCGCTTTTGCGTCCACGCCGCTGTTTACGGTTTCCACCTTCCGGTATTCCGCCAGCTTCTCCCGGCCTCTCTGTACAAGCTGCGCTCTGTAAGCGGATAATGAGATCGGATTATTATTCCCGTCCTTTTGCTGCAGATCCCTGGCATCCACCCACAATTCCCTCCTTTCCTCGCCCGGCTGCCGCAGGTCCACCGTCACAATCACCCGTTCCAGACCCTCTCCAGACCCCGCCACATAAGCAAAGTTTTTATACTGGCTGCTGTTCCGGTTATAAACCACGTTCCGAATATTATAAAAGGAATTGGAGAAGATCGCCCAGCTGTTTACCTCCTGGCTGTCCCTCCGGTCCTTTCCCTGCCATACTTCAAAAGCAAGATCATTGGTCAGATAATCATATCTGACCCGGTGGCTGATCTCCTGGGCGTTCCCGATCTCATACAGCTTGTCACTCAGATTATCGCCGGTCGCCTGCGTGTCCAGGCTTCCGGATATCCCGGAAAGTTCTCCAAGCCGCAAGTGCTTTATTTTCCGGTCCGCATCCGAGGGAGAAATAGCTGTCCGCTCCACCAAGGCCCGCATGGCCATTTCCACACTCCCCGCCAGCGCTGTCACAGTTTCAATCACCCTGGCAGCCAGAAGGATCTCCGCAAAGTTTCCCTTCGCGTAAGCCTGCCTCCCTCCATTCTCGTCCTGGGAATAATTCACCTCATCGATCACGCCCAGTTCTTCGGCATCATTCCGGTACAGGTACCGGCCTGAATTCAACAACGGAAAATAATCCGTGGACACATGCAGCTCGAAACAGCCCGGCTGCTGGTACCGCCGCACCCAGATCAGCGTCCGGAACAGCGGCACGGGGCCCATGATATCAAAATTTTCATCCAGCACGATCAATTCCATTATCACACCCCCAGATACAGCGGCGTGTAATACAGCCGCACATCCAGATTGGAGTAATTCTCATCGGCGTCATACTCCAGATAATTCCCGCCGACCGCCAGCTCGAAAGGCGTGGAGAGCCTGTCGATCTTCTGATACACGTTCACGCCGTTCAGCTCTATCACCTGATGGCGCTTGTCCGTGTCCACCAGCAGCACGTCCTTCTTTTCCATCGCAGCTTTCACCCGCATAAACCGGCCTGTGCCGACCAGCGTGATCTTCGGGTTCGTTACCGGCCCCCTGGCCGCCACAAACTGTATCTTCACGCTGCACGGCACATCGCCGTCATTGGGCAGGTACACTTCCTTTGACAGCGTCCGGTATCCTGTGATCTGTCCGGCCAGCGCCAGCCCCTTATAAGGCTCCGGAACAACCGCCTTTCGTTTCACAACCCGCCAGGGGAATGCGATCTGTTTTGTGATGTCGGCCATATTCCGGCCGAAATTATCAATGTTCTTTAAAAACGGGTCGGGGCATTTCAAATCGACAACGATGGAAAGCTGGTTGAACACGTTGTCCCTCGCTACAAAGGTCCAGCCTTCCAGCTCGTATCCGATGTTCCGTTCCGTCCCGCTGTGATTCACTGTCAGCTTTCCTGTGTATTTCGGATTGAAAAATTTAATAATCCTCTGCCGGTTCGCCTCATTGTTTTTATCGTCCCTGAGCGTTGCCTCCATATGGACAATTCGCTCTTTAATCCGTTTTCCATCCACGGTGGACCCGTCCACAAGGGCATTCTCCGTGGTGCTGATCTCAAGTTCGGAAGATTCCAGCCCCGTAATCGCCGTAATGCCAAACTCCCGCCTTTCTCCGGATCCGGATTTTCCAAACCTCATTATCATGCCATTGCACTCAAGCGCCAGGTCCAAAAAATTCGCCACTACTTCACACCCCCTAAAAGTTTCCTCGCCGCTTCCCGATTAGCCCTGCTCGTCTCACTCGGCGTCGGCACCGGCACATGGTAATTATTTTCCTGCTCCACATGCTGGTCTATGTAGGTATCACCACCGCCCTGCGGGTATTCCGTATTAGCCCTGTGTTCAGCGGACGCTTTCGTGCGGACCGTAATGCCGCCGGTCTCGATTGCCACCGCAGTCTGCATCCGCCCGGCCAGCTCCAGCATCTCAGCGTCAACCTGTCTTTGCAGGTCCGGCATGGCCCTTTCTATGCCCACACCGATTCCCGGCGGAATCCACTGGCCAACTTCCAGAGCGAACACCCTGGATGGTGAGTTAATACCCAATGCATCCTTCGCTCCCTGAAAAAGACTGTCGGCCAGACCCTTCACTTTATTAATCAGCCAGCTCCATCCGGAAGAAATGCCATTCCAAATACCATTCACGATGTTGCTGCCAATGGAAGCCATCTGACCCGGAAGGCCGGCCAGACCATCCGTGATCTTTGACACGAACCCCCGTGCCGCCTCCGACGCTTTGGAACCCATGTCAGACCCGAACTGCGTTACCTTTGAAATGGTATCCGACAGCCAGGACCAGACCTTTCCGGGCATTTGGGAAAACCACTCCGCAACCCTGTTAACAGCATTCTGAGCCGCCGTGCCTGCTGAGGAAAGCAGATTCGCTCCCCACTGAACGGTCTTATTAACCGTATCAACAAGCCATGTCCAGACCCTCCCCGGAAGTGTGGAGAAGAAATTTACAACGGAATTAATCGTGTTTGCCACCCAGGTTTCCGCCGTGTTTTTCAGGTTAATCCCCCACTGAACCGCCCGATTCACCGTATCAACAAGCCATGTCCAGATTCTGCCCGGTAACTGGGAAAAGAAATTCGCAACGGAATTTATGGTATTCATCACCCAGGTTTCCGCCGTATTCTTTAAATTGATTCCCCATTGAATGGTCCTGTTGACCGTATCAACCAACCACGTCCAGATTTTTCCCGGAAGCTGCGCGATCAGGGTTACGGCCGCATCCACCATACTCTGAACAGATCCCTGGATATCGCCGAGCATTTGCTGGCCCCATTCTACCGCCTTTTGGGCCGTTTCCTCCAGATACAGGGCAAACTCCGCAGGCATGTTGGAGATTCCATTTACAAGGCCCTGAACCAGATAATCACCCTGTTCGGTCATTACGGTAGACGGACTGTGAATTCCGAAGAAATCCTTAATTCCGTCCAGCAGTCCGGAACAGAGATCGCCTACCGCGGTCCATAGTCCATCCAACGCGCCAGTGATTCCAGCTATGATTCCCTTGACAAGATTCACTCCAAGGTCAAGCCAGTCAATGTCTTTGAAAAACTCAACCGCCGTATGGCCGATAGATTTTAACAGGTTCGGAACTGCTACCAACAAGGACATTATGCCATTGACAATAAAAGTAATGATGCTAGAGCCAAGCGTGCGCCAGTCTATATTGCGCATCCAGTCCTTAGCTGTCTGGCCGATATTCTTTATGGCAGTTGGTATTGATTTCGCAAGGTTTTTTATGCCATCGGTTATGAATTTAATGATATTCATCCCCAATGAAACCCAGTTAAAAGCTGTAATTACCGAAACAATAGCCTGGATAATCTGCGGGATATTGGCGGTCAGCGCCGGGATCGCCTCAATCAGCCCCATCGCCAGCCTTGCGATCAGCTCTATACCGCAGGCCAGCAGCTTCGGGGCATTGTCATTTATGATGCCTGCTATATTGGTAATAATCGCCGGTACCGTTTCAATAAAAACCGGCAGGTTATCAATCAGTGACTGTGCCAGCGCCATGACCAGGTTCAGCCCGGCATCTACCAACAGCCCTACATTCTCACGCAGGGAACCGGAAAACTCCACAAGGGCATTCATCGCAACAGGAATCATGCCAGGAAGACCGCTTTCAATCCCTTCCGCCAGCCGGTTCAAGATATCCACCCCGATGCTCACAATCCGGGGAAGCGCCGACACAAGGCCATTAAACAAAGTTGACGCGATGGCGCCTGCGGACGATAAAATGGACGGCGCGTTTTTTTCCAATGACCGGGCAAGCTGGGATATGGCCTCTTTTCCCGTTTCGATAATCTGAGGAAGCTGGGAGGCCAGGCCTGCAAGAAGCTGTGTAAACAGCACAACCGCCGTGCTCCATATCTCTCCTGCGCAGGATATCAGCCCAGTGACAAGAGAAGTGATCAGGCTTGCCGCCGCTTCCCCCATCCCGGGACTGTTTTTCAGGGAGTCACAAAACGACCCAACTAGGCTTACGGCCGCATCAATCAGATCCGGGGCCGTGCCGGCTACTCTCTCGACTATCTGCGCCAGCACGTCACCAAAAGCCGTAACCATCCCTTCTAAGCCGCCTTCTTTAAAAGCGATTTGGAGCTGGCCTACCATATCCACTGCTTCTTTCGCAATGTCCTTCAACGGTTCTTGCACACTTTCATAGAAAGAAACCCCTAACCCTTCCAGGCCGGATTTCAGAATAGTGATCTGGCCCTGCAGGTTGTCGATCATGGTTTCGGCCATCTGGGCGGCCGCCCCGTCACAGGAATAAATGGATTCTGTCAGTTTATTAAAATCGTCTTCCGAAGCGTTTACGATAGCCAGAAGCCCTGACATTGCCTCCTGCCCCGCCAGCATGGCGGCATATTTGGCCTTTTCCGCACCCTCCGCGCCATACGCCAGCCCGATCAGGCGTTCAATTTCCGCATCGTATTCTTTTTGCGAAAGGGTCCCATCTACAAGATTGGAATTCAATGATGACAGGCGTTCGTTAAACTCATCCTGCGGAATCATTAACTCACCGAATCCGGAACGTAAATCATCCATAATCTCTTTGAATGATTTCATATTCCCCTCACCGTCATCAATGCTTATCCCAAGTTCTTCCATGGCCAGTTCAGCTTCTTCTGTCGGCTTCGCAAGCCGGGTAAGCATCGAACGCAGGGCGGTGCCGGCCTGTGATGCTTTAATTCCGCTGTTCGCCATAAGGCCAATCGCAAGCGCCGTATCCTCCGCGGAATACCCCAACGCCCCAGCCACAGGCGCCACATACTTAAACGTCTCGCCCATCATCCCGACATTGGTATTGGCATTCGATGACGCCTGGGCCAATACGTCGGCGAAATGGGTAGCATCTCCCGCTGTCATACCAAAAGCTGTCAAAGCGTCCGTCACGATATCGGAAGTGGCCGCCAGATCCTCCCCTGACGCCGCCGCCAGGTTCATGATACCCTCGATGCCATTCAGCATATCCTCGGTTTTCCAGCCGGCCATAGCCATGTATTCAAAGGCGTTGGCTGATTCCGTGGCGCTGAACTTGGTAGAGGCACCCATCTCTTTCGCCTTTTGGGTCAGCGCCTCCAGGTCACTTCCCGCCGCCCCTGAGATCGCTTCAACTTTTGACATTGCGCTTTCAAAGTCCGAACCCACTTTAATTGCCGCCGCGCCCATAGCCCCTATGGCAGAAGCCGCACCCATAAGAATGGCCCCTGTGGCCCGCATCCCTTTGGCCGCAATGCTGCCGATGCCGTCGATGCCTTTTTGAAACCCGCTGGCATCTATAGCGGTGTCAAATTTCAATGTGCCGTCATAAGCCAATGCTCCCACCTCGTTTCCGGGCAAAAAATCATCGGCTCATGATGGCTCTACCTGATTTGTTTTCCGTTTCTGATTCTCAATTCAAAAACAGCGCGACAATTCCTCCCTTTGCATGGAACCATCACGCCGTCGCACTCCGCCTCATCCGTGTAGGAAATCGGCTCTATGTATCCGCATACCGGGCATTGTACCCGGATCACACGCTTATCTTTTATCTTCTCAATATCAGACACCTCCGCTCATAACAGTCCCGACAGGTCGCCGCCGTTTAAAAGGGCGTTCTCTATCGCCGTCTGTCTGTTGTCTTCCTCCTTCGACAGCGGGAGGGCATACATGCGTTTCATTTTTCCGTACCACTCTTTCTGCCCTTCCGGAACCTTATCAAGCTCCACGCTGCGGTACTCCATGGCCCGCACAAACTCACAGTCCTTCGGCAGCGACTCAAAAAGATACCGGAACCGCCACCAGTGCATGTACTCAACGTCCTGCAAATCTATTTTATACGCCAGCAGAAAAGCGGCATAAATCCGCCCGGCGTCGTGCTCAAAAGAATATACCTGCTTCTTTCCCTTCCTTTCAGCCATCCGTTTTTGCAGCATGGTTTCTTCCCTGCCGCACCGGTAAAACCATAGCGCAGCATCAACGGCCGCACTTAAATCATCCGGAATAACCGGAAAATACAGGTTCAGGCCTTTCCACACCTTCGTCCGCGCATCCAGACCGTCATCCTGCATCATCAGCTCAAATAAAATGGAGGTCCGGAAATTCGTCCGGATTTCATATCTCTCCCCGTTTACGATGGCCTGGTCAGGATACCCCATATCGTCAATCAGGATATTCAACGATTACGATTCCCTCCCTGTCCTTTGTGCCCTGCGGCATTGTGGTTATAATTCCGGGAGTTCAGCTTCTGGATTTTGCGGTTATCTTTTTCTGTCTGGCGTCTTTCAGCACGGTTCGGAGCATATTTTTTTTCCAGGGCATCAAACTCAGCCCTGGCCTCCCCGGCGGCCTGCGCCACAATCGCAAAAGCCTCCATATGGTCACGGAGATTGACTTTGCCATGGAAAATCTGTTTCGCCGTGCCCTCCCCGAAAACGGCATCAAAAAACCTGTCCACGATGCGGCACTGAATCCGGAAAGCGTCAGCGGTACTCTTGTCCTCATACTGTGCAGGCTCTTTAATATCCTCCGCTACCCGCCGGTTCTCGCGCTCGTACACTTCCATCTGGTCCGCATCAAAAAAATCATAATCCAGCTCCACACCTAAAACGTTCATGCATGATTCCTCCTGTTGATTCAAATATCATGGTTTCATTGCTTTCTTAACACATAAAAAGGGCCGTTTCAGGCCCCGTCCCCGCCTTCCTGATCGCTTCCGTCCGTCTTCGTCAGAGGTGTAAAAATCCTCGTTTTCGTATTGAACGTGCCAAAAACAGGGTCTCCCACCGCATTCAGGTTGCCGGATACGGCGATCTCATCTTCCCCGCTGATGCCGGAAATCTCCGCCGAAACAACAAAAAGCCGGGCAGCGAACTCATTTTCCACGTTCTCAACCCCGTCCCACAATTCCACCCTGACATACTGGAATTCAGCGTCAGAACCGGTGCAGTGATTCCGGCCCACGTTATAAAGTGCCAGGACCGCTTCCTGCTGAACGATCAGATCCGATTCAAAGGGGAATACCGTCTCATAACTGGTGATCGACGAGGAACTGGCTGCCTCATTGATATACTTCTTTTTAGACGATTTCGCTCCGGGATTTTCATCCAGCTTGGTAACGCCGGTACCAATCACGACAAAGACAGGCGTCTCCTCGGTCCCAATGTTCAGGTAATCCGCAAACTCATGTCTCTTGGTTACGTTTCTGCTCATATCTTTTTTACCCATTTACTGCCTCCTTGTAATACTTTAACTGCAGCTGTATCTGATACCTGGCGTTTGACATGGAACCGTCAAACAGATAACCTGACGACAGCACTTTAAGTTCCTGTGCCTCCATTCCCTCCGGAAGTTCCGGCAAGTTCCCGGCCTGGCTCTGTTCTTCTACCCAGTCAGAGAAATTTTCATAAAATACACTGTTTTCAATATTCTGCAAACGCTCTTGGCTGTAATACTCCCTGGACCCAAAAGCAAAGAGGTACTGCCGTACCGTATCCCCTCCTACATATCTTTTCAGGACAGGATCACAAGGCAGTACCTCGATTGCGTACTCAACTGGCTTGTTTCCCAGAAAATCCACCCGCAGGCAGCCGTCTTTCAACACATCACAATTCAAAAAATACTGTTCTATCCCTTCTATAATAGAATTTACCACGCCACCCTCCTTACATCATTTTCTTTGCGCCATTTAAAATATCCCTCTTATGCGCCACTTTCATCCGTTCAAACCATTGGGCCCCTCTATTTGCGTCATAAGGCCGGCTCTTCGCCGTGTCATAATACTGTTTGGCAGCATAGGGCGCTATATACTTCACCTCGCCGCTGCCCAGCACCGTCCCCACTTTACCACTGCGCACCAGCATACCCGTCTGGAACGGAATCAGCGCTTCATCGTATCGGAGGACTTCATTATCCACAAATTTCTGGGCATTGTCGAACTTCCCGCCCATCCTCGCTCCAAAATCCGGTCGAAACGTCAGTGTTGCCGTCCCATTCGGCAAAACCACCTTTTTCGCATGTGGTGTTTTTACATTAAATGTTGCCATCATTCACCCCCGACCCTCCAATGATGCAACGCTTCCGAACCGCAGCTGCGGTTGTCTGAAAAGTTCGTGACAGTTATCACGTTCTGAAACTCTTTTACCAGCTCCGTCTCCGTTGCGGTCTCCAAGTCAACCACGCCATGGACGATCAGTGCCCCAGGCTGCAATGTCCAATATCCAGAACAGGTTTCATCATCCATGGCCGCATATTCCTTCTGGCCAACGTACTCTTTCCCATCCGTATCAGCGTCCGCCGGTATCCTGATGGTATAAGAATCGCTCCTTGTCCTGTCACTGCCTCCAGACACAGCTTTCTGAAAGTACAGATATACTCCCCTGATAACCGTAGACACAAGTTTTTCCGTCCGTTCCGTTTTGATATACCTTTTGTTAAAAATCGTAATATCAGCGTTGGTTATCATATTTTCGTGACCTCCCTCTGTATAACAAACCGGTGCCTGAAAGATAATTTTTTGCCGCACTGTAAAGTTCCGCATCCCTGGTTTCACTTGTGGAATCACCGTAAGATACGGAATAACCGTCTATGTTTTCAGACCTGACACCCGGCATTTTTTTATCCTCCCGACACCTGACCTCCGCCATTGCGCAAATAGCCTTCTTCACTTCATCAGGAATTTCCGGAAGCTTCTTTACCCGTCCAAAGGTGATCCTATGCAGATAATCTTCCGCCTGCATCTCATATCTGAAAAAAGCAGCCTTAGATATCTTACTGCCGAAAAAAGATTCCTTGTAATACTCATAGTCCACATATGGGCTTTTTACAGTCTCACAAGGCATACCCAATCGCCTCCCCGCTTATTTATCTGTCTGCTTAACTTTGGGCTCTTTCTTGATCGTTTCAGAGGCCGTGGCCTTTTTCAGCTCGGCTTCAAGCTCGGTGATCCGCTTGTCAGCGTTCTCTGCATAAGCGTGAGCCTCTTCCAGCTTACCTTTCAGGTCGGCGTTCTCTGCTTTCAGAAATTCATTCTCCGCCCTGGTGGATTCCAGTAAATCCATTCCGGCACCGGATGTGGATTCTGCCTTGTCAGCAGTCTTTTTCATTTCCGCGTAGAGCTCCGCAATTTTCTTATCTGCGGAGTCGGCATAATCCGTGATCTTTTTCAGTTCTTCTTCAAGCTCTTTTACTCTTTTTTTAGGATCCTCTGGAGCCTTTACCAGAGAACCATCCATATTTTTCACGATATAACCCATGCCGATATACTCATCTTTCTTTTCATCAGCAATGCGTACTCGACGGTTCGCTTTTTCAGCCATCAACATATTTTATTCCTCCATCTTTATTTCAAATGGACCCCTACAATAATTTGCAGGAGCCCAGGTTTATAATTACTCGAAAAATCAGGCAGCTGCGTCAACATTGAAGCAAATTGCCTTTTTCTTCTTATTTAAAATGAACACATCTTCAAATGATTCCTCAAAATACACCCATTTGCCCTCGGAACCGGCTGAAGGCGGGTCAAGCCGGGAGAACTGATAGGAAATCGGAGTAATGACAGCCAAAGGATGGATCAGCGCCATTTTGATCTGCCTGGCATCCTCAGTGGCCTTCCATCCCTGGGTGAAATCATACTTCGTTTTCATCAGTTCGGACGGAACAGACGAAATCTCCACTTCATCAATACGGGAAATCTGCCGTTTCAGGGTGGAGTTGTTGGTTTGCAGGTTCAATGTCCGTGTAATTTCCTTTGCATTTTTGATGATCTTATTGACCGTAGGCGTCACATACAGGATCCTTCCGGCAGCCGGCACCCTGGCGTCATCCATGGACTGCATGAATGTATCAAACACCTCTAAAATGTTTGTCTCATTCAGTTCTGCTGAAGACTCCGTTTCCCCCTGCTCCGTCCAGTCAGAATAAATCTTAGAAATAGTGTAGCAATCCATTTCAGGAAACTTCTGCTCGTCGTTGTATACGCGGGTAATATTCTGAATAGACGCCACCTGATTCGTCTGGCTAATATCCGCCGGATGCACCAGAGTAGACCATTTACGCTGATTGCTCAGCGTTTTCGGCTCCCAGGAATTATCATAGTTCCGGGAGGCCGTCTGAATAGTATCCCTATCAGAATCCACACGCCCGGTAGTGGAAATGGACGGAATCTCAATGGTCTTTGCGTTAACCCATTTGTAACGCCCATTGTTGGGGGTAGCGTAAAGAGCTCCGAAATACAGAACATACGGAAAATTCTGCTCTAACGCCTGCTGATACTGTTTCGCGTAATTTAAAACTGCCATAATCTTATATCCTCCTCATTATTTATTCATTTTACTGCCTTGAAGTTCCGGCATTGGGGCGGGGCCGCACATCCGTAAAACCAAAATTTAAAAACGGATTCTGTTCCACACCTGCCGCAGCTCCCGTTCCACCCGTACCCATGGCAAATTGCGGTAACTGATTCTGCTGACCCTGTGTATCCGGAATCATCCCTGCTGAACCGTCATCCTGCTGGCCTGCGGTGTTTCCGTCAGGATTTTTATTCTCCTGGACAAACGCCTCTTTAAATTCAGGATCCTTTTTAAGCCCTGCAATAAAGTCATCCGCTCCCAGGAACTTCCCTCCTTCCAGCTTGAACTCCTTTGATTCAAACGCCTTTTTAACAAAATCACGGTACATAGCTCCGGATTTAAGCCCTACGGTGTCCAGGTACCGGTCAGTCTGATGCGAACGCTCCTGCGCAGCCAGCTTATCATTAAGCGCCTTCGTGTCCGTATTGTACTTGGTCTCCCATTCTTTGGCCGACTGCTGAATTTTTTCGATATCCATGTCCTTATAAGACTGGATTTCTTTATTGGCATCTGTCAGTTGCTGTTTGACGCCGGCAAGCTCAGTGCTTTTGGCATCCAGCTGCTCTTTCGCCACATAGCCGCCATCTTCCAGGTTAACGATCCTAAGCTTTTTATCACCATCAATGGCGGTTTCCAGCTCATCATACGTCAGAGATTTCGGCGTACCATCCTCGTTTTTCCCAAAAAGTTTCTTCAAAAATTCATAGGCCATAATTTTTTACCTTCCTTTCACATTAATATACTTTGTTGATTTCATGCTTTATCTCGCTTTCCGGTTTGCCCATACGGCCTTCTGGCTAACAGACCTCCCAAAGTTAATAATTTTTCCATTCCGGTCCTTTATTGCGTAAACCTGGGTACGGGCTGAATCTACTGACCGGCCAGTCTGACGGCAGAAATCTTTCATTTCCTTCTCAATACGTTTCAAATGGACACTCTCAGCAGAAAATTCTTCTTTCATAGAATTTTCCAAAATAGCATTCGGTGCCGCTTTTGCCGCAGCGTCATATCCGGCCAGCAGAGCCTTTGACTCCCTGATCTGCCGCTCATATGCCCTTTGTTTCTGTGTGCATTCATATTCTGTCAGGACAATCTTCCCACCACCTGGCATTTTATAAACATGCTTCCGCTTCGCATACTCATCCAATACGGCCTGGCCATATGCCGGTACGGATAACCCGGGAAAAAACAAATAAAAACTGTGCCGACAATTCCAGCCACACAGGCCGCCTCCCTGGCCGTAGCCGGTGGCATCCTCAAATTTCCGGTACCGCCTGTCCTTTCCGGATATGCAAAACACCTGCCCCTGCCAGCTCTCATGATTATTGTAGCCGGTTCCGATATTTCTGGCCCCGGCGTGTGCGGTAGTCTCATAATAATCGCACCCAACCTCATCGGCATACATTTCCGTAAGCATACCGGCAGTTTGATTCACTCCGGTCAGCACAGACCGCCTGACCGCCACATCCAGCTTGGAGGAATGCCCTTTCTGATATAAAACCTTCCCCCCGTCAACTGCCGCCGTCCGTATCGCCCGTTTTATGGCTTCCTGATAAGAAAAAGCTCCGGACGTGATTTGCATATACGCAAGATTTGTGGCCTCATAAAACAGGTTCTGCGCCGCCGATGCCGTAGTCAGCGTCAGGTTGTTCAAATTACCCTGCGTCTTTTCGATTGCTGCTGCTAACGTCTGCATCATAGCCGGAGATTGTTTCAATTTGATTGAGGGCAGGCCAAACATAGAGCATATATCGCTCTCATACTTAATTGACTTAACCCCAGCCTCGTTGAAGAGCTCCTGGATGTAGGCATTGGAAAAGCCTGTGATCCGGGCAACCTCTTCCGTTATTTCATCCATTAGCTTTCCGGCCTCCTGAACCTGATTTATCTGGTGCCTAGAAGATGCCGTAACCCTACCGGTCTTCGCTATACTTTTGGCAAGGCACTCCACGACCGACCGTGACAAAATGTCGAATATACCTACAATGGCGCTCTCCCCACATGATTCCAGGTACTCCGGCGTCAGCATTCCGGCACCCCCCTATTCTTCCGGAGGATAATTTCCGAATCCTCCGCCCGCCGGCGCTTCCGGTATCAACTCCAACGCATCTTCTTCCGAACATCCGAAATACCAGGCATAAAACTTTTCCAGCTTGTATTTCCCTGCCATGACCATAGACCAACGACGCTGATACTCCTGATCCGTATCCTCCAAAACACCGTCTCCCCATGTGACTGACTTCTCAGCCTTTCCCGCCGGCGCCAATCCGTATAATGTACAGAGAACATCCATAGCGTAAATCAGATGATCTAATCCTTTGTCCCATGCGTCCTGCATTTTAGATACCACCGTAAATGACCTTTGCTTTGACGTTCGGATTTCCTCCGCCGTCTTTTCGATCTGCTGCGGGTCCGATATGGTTCCATAAGACAAGCCACAGAGGAACTCTATCCGCTGAAAATATTTGTTCATACCGGTAAATAAGCTGCTGTCACGAATTGCCGGTGCGTATTCCTTTATAAATGATCCTGATTCTTTTCCTTCAAACGAAAATGCCCTGTAAAGCCTTTCCCGTCCTTCCGGCAGAATGGGATTCCCCTTTTTGTCAGAATCAAACAGTTCCTCCGACGCGTGTATTGCCGCTTCCGTAGCCTCATATTCCCACAAAATACGCGAAAACTGCCGGTCAGCCTGCTCAATCACCTCATCCGCCCTGGAAAAGACAGAAGCACCCAGCGGGGAATTAATGTCCACGTTATTCGCCCTGGGTACTTTGATATACACAAAAAGAGGTTTTTCCACGTTATTGATCGTAACCGGTTCCTCAGACAGCCCTGCCCATTCCTCCACTTCTGAAAGGGGTACGGGAGTCATGAATGGATAAGATGCTGATACCAGGTCATCGCCAAACTGATCTAAGTTCAATTTTTCCGATCTGAAAGCCTTGTTCGTCACGGTGTAATTAGTGCCGACCAGGCTGTGCGCCTCCATCCGGGTGTAAATGTATTCCCCCAGGAGCTTGCTGTCAATGAACACACCTCCCGTAATTTCCTTGTTACTGTTACAGGCAGTCGGCAGGAAGCGGTCGGCCCGGGTAAAATCAATCTTGATCGTTTTCCCGGAACAGTACGGCTTTAAACAGATGCCTCCCATTGCGCAATACATCTCAACATGATCCGACAAATTCACAAGACTGTCGAAAAGCTGCTTATTAATAAAATCAGCCCTGAACGACCCTGTAACCTCCATTTTAAACTCCGTAAGAACGAGTCTTGCAAGTTCCTCAGAGATAGCAGCCGGAAGGTTCAGCGGTATCACTCCCGCTTTTCCTCCCCTCCATGGCGGCTCATTTGTATACATCCGCACCCAAAGCTCTATGGCGTTTTCCATTACTGCCGAGGTGGTAACGGAAACATTCAGCAGTTTTTCAATATTTCTTTTAGGTAACAACCTGCTCACCATCCTCCTGAAAAAATCTATAACCGATATATACCGTCACCTCCCCGTTACGTTTTTGAGCAGCCGCTTGATATCCCGCTCAAAACAATACTCAAATGCATCCATGCTGTCTATGTCTGACGTCCCGTCATCCAGACGGACATTTTGCGTCAGAATCTTTGGATCCCAAATAGCCGTCGATATGGCGCCCATCAGGGACTCGCACTCTTTTTCCACATAAAAAAACCTGCCGGCTACCGACAGGGACACAAGGGTAAAAATTCTGTCATTGATCAATGTTTTCATGGCATTATGGGGCGTAAGGTTGCCAAGCCCCGCATCAATCAGAGCCTTTTTCAGCCCCCGGATCAGGACAGGCTCCGCTGAATCCGCATAAATACAGGTGGCGAATCCGTAAATATCCAGAATATCCCGAACAAAGCCCACAAACAATGCCCCCAGCATATCCGGATCCACTTCCTTTATCTCTCTTCCCGTGTCCGGATCGTTCTCACCTTCTTTATACCGCCTTGATTTCAAAGCTATCACTTCTTCATACCCTTCAGTAATACCCGCCGCCACAAACGCATGGCCTGAGCCGTTGCCACCAAAATCCACGGAAATCACGATCTTCATGAAACGTTTCTGCTTTGCCTCATCTATCGTCAGGCTGTGCGGTTTCTTTTCTTCTTCCGGCAGGGAAAATTCCGAAGCCAGCTTCGTATAAATCAATCCCTCACCAATGCAGCGCATACCGAGAATATCTCGGTTGTACCAGATGCTGCCCGGTTCATACTGGGAGAGGAATTCCCTGCGGTTATCTTCGCTGATATTGATATTGTCAAATATCGTGAACTTCTCGTAATTCACACCGCCAAGAAGCTCCCCTGCTTTATGCCGTTTTACATACTTGTCTATGTACTCCGTATAAATCTTCGCTTTTGGATGGTCAGGGTTCAGATCCCAGAAGAATTTACGCCTGCGGCTCGCCAGGGTACGGTTAAAAGCCTCCTTGATGGTATTGTCATGGTGCAGGTTTATCTCCGTTGCAATCCACATGCCATAGGAATTACCACGGATTTTTTTGAAAGATGAGGCAAGGGCGGCGCCTGCGAATATAACCACCTTTTCCCTGTAACCGGTATCAGGGCCATTGATAATCAGACACTCATTTCCTTTGTATTTGCCCCATTTGCACTGCCCCCGGAATATGGATTCCAGACCCATCCCGTTACAATCCCCGATATTCAGCTTTGCGTTGGCGCCCGTGGAGCCTGTCGCAAGATGCAGTTTATCCGGATGCGTTTTCAACTCATGTGCAAAGGCATACACATTGTCCACGGTCTTGCCGGCACGGACGGCCCCCTCCGCAATGTTATAAACATTATTTTCACAGCTGCGTATATAGCACACATGTTTCTGTGAAAAATGATAATCCAGCGTCTTTTTCCGCTGTTGCGGAGCTTTGTTTCTCCTGCACCTGAGTTCCCTATGTCTGCACCTCATCCACACCGTCTCCTGAATCGTCACCGTGACCGTAAATCATGGCGTCGGTATCAGACAGATCCTCCAATTCCGTATCAACGCCAAGAATCTTATTAGTGGATGCGTCCATATGCTCAATCTGGGCATCCAGCAACTCTTTTCGCAAATCATGAAGCTCGGCTTCTCTCTGCTCCTGGGTTTTCTCAATGCCCATGCGCTCATTTCCCAGACGGATTTTTGACAAGGAATCAATGGCCTTCGTTTTTGCCCTCTGAACCTTCGTCAATTCCGCCTCCAGAGCCATAATGCTACTCATAACCGCCTCCGTATTCGTCACTGTCGTCTCCGTGGATTTTTTGTACTCGCCATCTTTGACTGGTTTCCCTTCCGAATCGACCAAATCCTCGATCACTTTCTTTTTCGAAACAGATTTGACTGCCAGCCCATGGTTCTTTTCATTCATATCAGCGTAAAGCCTGATCCGATGCATCAGTCTTTTTTCCCTGACCGCAAATAACTTAATCTGCGTAATCAGATTCCATTCTTCATCATCGCTCATGCCGCCGATCATCTCCCATTCCTCATCCGTAATCTCGGCCCAATAGAGCTTGGTATGCGCCCCATGCTTCTCTGCATTGCGATTACGAAGCGGGGCCGCACCGCCCCTGCCGCCCTTCGCATTCTGATTGCCAAAGGGTGCACCCTTTTTACCTTTCGGGGATGCACCCTTTTTGGGTTTGGGTGCATCCTTGCCAGATTCAGCGCTTTTGGCTTTATCCCGCTTTATCCATGACTTAATCGTATTGACTGATATCCCAGTCTTTTCAGCCAAAGCTTTCGGTTTCTTACCCTCCCGGTACGCTTTCAGCACCTGCTCCCGTACCGCCTCATTGGTAGGCGCCCTCGTTTCGTTCATATCATCACCGCCATTTGAAATTGTTTTTCTTTTTTGGGTGTCGACTCATCCGGTGTGGATGTGCCTCCCCCTCCACTGCTTTCGCACGCTAAATCGCTAAACTTTCGTAATAAATTCAGCTTTCGAAAACGTCTGTTCCGGCTTTATCATCATCCGCAGAAAATCCTCTTTTGAAAAATCAGAAAGCCGGAAGACTTCCTCTGGCCGCATTCCTAACTGCTTTCCAATTTCCTTTACAGTTTTCCCCTCATCTATCAACTCTTTTACAATCGCTTTCATCGGTTCCAGCAAATGCGTTCCTCTTGCCCTGTTATGAGTGACAGTCCCATAAATATTCCCGGCTTTATCTTCATGCCTCACGGTAACAACCGGAATCTTCCCTTCCAGCATGGAGCATAAAGGTTCTTCCCCCGCAACCGTCCAACGGTGAAAACCGTCGATGATCGTCATGTCTGGCCTCACTACGATAGGAAGGGTCCAGCCATTGGTCAGTATAGACTGTTTCAATAACTCAAGGTTCTGCCGTGATACCCGGTTGGGATTGTAATCATTAGGCTTTACCTGATTTCGATCTACCCACCTCAAAGTAGAAAGCGGATTCGTCAGTTTAATTTCCATTCATCTGGTCCTCCTTTTTCTTAGCCTCAGTGATATATCTTCCATATATCCTCTGATATAACGCCCTAAAAGAACGCAGCTTCGGATCGCCAGATATAAGCCCCTCATAAATTGCCCTGCAATCCTGATTGTTAACGATAGCCGACACGTTCATAAAAAATTTACGATACTTTACGGCAACATGCCGTTTATTCTTCGTATCAAAATTTCCATCCATATCAGAAAACAGTTCCAAGAGGGCCGCTTTATAATCTTTCTCCTTCATCCCGCTTTCATTGCGCTTTCTGGCCGCAGTATTTCTTCCGAACATTTCACTGTCCCAATACAGGGCGGCAAGATAAGCGTTCGGCTCACGCCGGATGATTCGATCCATCAAATCAGGATAATACTCATTCATTTTCACAAGGCTTCTGGCTGTGTCAACAGAAAAAAACTGCGACACCCTTAGCTGCCTTTTACTCGCCCCCGCTTGCCATAAAAACACGTATATTTCTGGAATATCCACCTTTTCCCTCAATAGATACAGCCACACGTCGTTATCCTTCCAGTCATATATGGGAAAAAACTGCCGCCGTCTGGTCATCGTGTTTCCGGCACGGCTCGTGGAAGCAATATTCTGTAAGCGCTGCACCGACTCGGCCGTCCGGATTCCGACCATCGTCAGGCCATCTGCGCATATCCTGGGGAGAAAATCCTGATATGCGTCGAGCCTGGGTCTCAGCCGTGAATGGGACCGGATCGCAAACGTCGGGGGCTGCCGCACCCAGACGTCCTTTTTATACTGGTCCCAGCAAATAAAAGTCTCATCATTGGACAACTCGTTAAAACAATTGTAATGTTTCACTTCCAAGCAGAACCATTCAAACTTTACGCCCGCCAACATAAACTTTTTTCGCCACTCTTTCACCTTTTCTTCCATACAGGAAAAAATGGCTTCCTCATCAATAAACTGCACGGTCAGCTGCGCAGGATTAATCTCTCCGGACTGAATCAGCCCTATCACCAGCTGGGCCAGGCATAAGCTGTCTTTCCCACCACTAAATGACATATACACCGGCAAACCATTCCGAAACACATTTCTAATCCGGATTTTTGCCGCCTCCACCACGTCGATGCTGGCCATGCATCTCTTTATAGACATATCTTTTCTCCGCAGCCAGGACAGATAACAAACGTTCCGGTTTCACCAGCAAACGTTCCGGTTTCACCAGTATCCGTCCGACCCGTCATAATTTCAGGTTCCTGCCGTATCTGCATTTCTGGCATTTGTACCATTTCCGGCCTCTGCACCTGCCGCTCTTTCCTCCCGGCGCTGTCCCTGATACTTTGTATCCCCTCATCATCCAGAATCCCGTATTCCGATATTTTTTTCGTGACGTCCTCCGCCTCGGAGACCATCTGCTTTAGAATTTCCTCATCAAAGCCGGGAATGTCCAGATCTCCATGTAAGCCTTCCAGAAAACAGTTCAGTACGTCCAGATTCTCAACACCCAGACTGAAAATTTTATTATCCGCTATCATCAGCTTCTTTTTCTGGTTTTCAGTCAGATTATCATATCGGTACACGTCCGCAGTCTCTTTCCCCATCATGACCAGCGTGTCATATAATCCGTTCCCGGCCAATATGACGTTGTTCTCATCCACCACGATTGGACGAATCTGTCCAAACATGGCTACGCTCCGCCGGAACTCTTTTAATTGCTGTTCCGTGTGTATCCTGACGTTTTTTTCTGGCTTGACAAGCTCATCCAGTTTCATGGTAAGCACTTTCATCCACATAGTCCTCCTGATCCATATTTGGAGGAGCCGTGTACTCAATGAATTTACTATCTGATGCCATCTGCAAATGGCGCCACCCGTTTCTGCATTCTACTTTCTGCTGACGGCCAACGATACAAGGCCGGACAATAACATAGTCATCAAGCTTCCAATCGTTTTATACATAGTGATATTCATGATATTCCCATACGCAAATACCGGAAAGCCCACAACCATAGGAATAACAATCCCCGCAACAACCCCTTCTGGCTTCAGACGCACTCCTTTCAGAGTCAGGATCGTAGGCAGCAGCGTTGATGCGCGTAATGTCCCATACATCAAAAACAAGTGCGTAACCGTAAGTCCCGGAATATTCGCAACCAGAATCCCCAGAACCAACAGCCATATCATGGAAAACTTTGTCTTTCCCATTGTCACTTCTTTAAAAATGTCCGTCGTGAGGGAGGATGCCGCACAGAGGTTGCTGTCAACTGTGGACAACAGCCCTGATACTACCATAAAAAGAAACGGGATTGTTGCCCACGATGGAAGCAGCTCTCTGATCAGTTCAAAACTGACCATACCAGTATCCGCAGCCATATATCCCATTCCGGCACCAACAAACCCAAGGAGCCCTATGAACAATGGAACGATGCCAAACAATATTGCCCCAGTGAAGAATGCCTGGCCAATTCTGTCCTTTCTGACACAAAAAGCTCTTTGCCAAAAACACTGATCTCCAAACGGCCCTGATAGCAGCCCTACCGTAGTCGGAAGGCCAAAACCCAGGAATATCTCCCATCCTCCGGCCGAAAACAGTGCGCCCGCATCCCCTGCGGCCCCTCCCAGGCCCGTAGCCAGCGTTTCCAGCCCTCCGCCATTTTTTATACCGGCAGCCACAAAAAACAGGCTTACGGCCAAAATAAACACCATCTGGACGGCGTCTGTCAGCACCGAAGCCTTTATGCCGGAAAACTGGGAGTAGGAAAACGCTATGGCCGCCATAACAATTGTCATCACCGTAAACGGAACCCCGGTAAGCATACTCAGGATCCTGCCGCCTGCCAGCAGCTGCACACCCGTAGATAACACGGATAAAGCTCCCAGCTGGAACAGATAAATATTCCTGACTGATGCCGAACCATATTTTTCATACATATAACCTGACAGGGTAATCCCCTCCGGCATTTCCCGCCTGATCTTCTTCGCAAAAGGAATAAACAGGATCAGGCACAGCACATTCGGCGCCAGAAACCAGAAAAGCCCTGCAAAGCCTTTCGTATAGGCGGCCTCCGCCGACGTGAACAGGGCGGGCGCCCATATCCATGTGGCCGCTATGCTCAATGCCGACATAACCCATCCTATATTCCTGCCGCCGGTACAAAACCCCGCAACACTGCTTTCTTTTTTCGTAAACAGCATAGTTGACAACAGCATCAGCGCCGCATAGGCCAATAAAACAAAAACCGCATGATTCATTCTCATCCTCCAATCCATTTTTCTATTCTGGAGGAGCAACGTGTTCCCGTACCTTTTCTCATCCCCTTTCCTGGAAATTTTCACGAAAAAGGGAAGCCTGTGCAATTACAGACTTCCCTCAACGTTTGATTTAGAATTTTACGGATACTATTTTCTCACATTTATAATAGGGTGTCAACCGAGACTTTTTCGAGATGGAGGTTTCATTGTACGTTCAAGCCATCCACTCCAAAAAACAAGGCCGTAAGCTTTTCAATCGCCATTTTTCTGTCCATATACACAGTATCCATTGACACATGCTGCTTTTTTGCCACCTCTTTCACAGACAATATGTTCTCTGCCATATACAGATCCCAAAGAACCTCATATCGTCTTTTTTCAATATACCGGTTCGCCGCTTTATTGCAGTATGCCGCATACAGGCCGAACATGGTTTCGATATGGGAAACTATAACGGCGGTTCTGGTGGCGCTGCGCTTAATACTTTCAATAATGACTTCATTATCGTACATCGACATCATGGATTCCAGAATGTCAAAAGCCGATTCTTCCATCTGCGTCCGACCAAACACGGAATTTTCAGCATGTTCTTTCAACATACGGTAATTCCGGAGAAGTAATTTTGTGTTCCGAAGCCTTCTGTCACTCCTGCGGCCGTTCTCGTTCTTACGCTCCTGCTGGAAGGTTTTCAGCGCCTCTTTCGCCCCGATTAAAGCCGCATTCTCATAAATTTCTTTCAACTGCTCAAAGGGAAGGGAAACCAGGACCATCCTCCTGGCCTTTCCCTCCGCCTTTTCCGTCTCCATGGCCTCATGTCCGGCGACCTCCCGGTCCACGGCCTGCGGCGTCATCCGCATTTCATCGGCAATCTGTTCCGTTCCCCATCCAGCTTTCCTTAATGCTGCAATTTTTCCGGCGTCTGTTCTCTGACCTGTCACGCTTTCGCCCTCCCTACTTTTCACTTTCCATTTCCCGAAAGATGTGTTATACTTAAATTGTCCGTTGGGAGGGAGGCGAAAGCCCTCTCCTTTTTATATTTTTCCGCCCAGATAATCCTCAAAGCTTATTTGACCGACGATACCATGGTTTGCTGATCTCCTGGTAGACTGGATCACTTCCCTGCTTTTTCCCTTTTGAAAGGCACTGTCACCAATCATCATTCTTTTGCGGCAAACCGGCCCATAGCCCAGCTCTTGGCTCTTTGGATTTTTCAGGCGCCTACCGCAAATTGAACATATCATACTCATTATAATTTTTTAACCTGCTACTTTCTTTTCCAGTTTTTTTATGCTATACTACATTCACCGTCCATTTAGGGAGGCGGGTGCTTCGTGGAGAAGGGGATTGCGGTTAGCCCTTATTAAATTCTTTGCAACTTTAGTTATTGCGCTTTGTACACTTTGTACTGAAACGGAGGCATGTATGGCGGCAATTGATTCAACTATTGAAACCAGCATAACCACATCTCCTGTTGCTAACCGCCCTTCTCCCTAAATGGATGGTTTATCGTTTAAATCTACTCCGTTTTCACTTCATCTTTTTCCTTCTGTTCCTTTTCTAACCCCCGTTTTGCAAATAATGTTAATCCATCCTCCCCAATGTCGCTGCTGCTCTCCCTCTTTTGCTGTTTTTTTCTGCATTTCTCCAACTGCTTTTCATAATCATATTCAATTTGTTCTGCCAGCCGACCGGCCATCTTCATAAATACGTTTCGATAATACGCCTGATACTGGATATCATCTGCTTTTATTTCATCCAGCATCTTTACATAATCATGTAACATACAAATAATCAGAACGATATCCCCATATGAACAACTGACCACATAATCACACATCAGTCGGAGGTTGATGGCTTTCTCAATCATTACCTGCTTTTCGTTTTCTTTAATCATTTCTTTTTCGGTCTCCTGAAGGAACTGAAAGAAAAAGAACAATTGTTTTTTTCTGTTTTCCATAACCATCCTTTTCACTACAGCCATGCTTCCGGCGGCAGATTTTCCAAAATCATGTCCAGTTCCCGCACCTCTTTACACCCCTGATACCGGAACCCACATGATTCTTTATCAGCCCGCTCATATACTTCTTCTATTTGCCTGACCATCTGCAGGTACCCTGTATTCTGATCCCGCAATATATCCATAGCCGCTTTCAGGCAGTCATAGCGATAACTTAAAGCAATAAACGACTGGTAGACACGGAAACACTGCCGGGCGGCTTCCATCAATTGATCCTTTGTCATCCGTTTAAGTACTTTTTTACTTTCATCCTCTACCCATGCGTCCGCACATGACAATCCAAAATAATCATGTTCATAGATATCATACCCAAGAAGACCGCCAAAATCTTTGCCGGCGCCTATCGCCACAAAGAATCTGTCAAAACAATCCGGAACCCATTCTTCATTTAAGTCATTCTGCATTTGTTCACATTCGGCACTCAGATCAGCAAACATCATTTTAAATTCATATGCTTCTTCCTCATCCCCATCCATGGCATTGATCAGTGTGTCATCATCCGTATCAAAGTACCAACGGACATCTTCGCACTCCCCATGGATTTCCCACAGTTCCTCCTTAATGCTGTCCAGGTTGAGATCTCTCACAATCGGCTTTTTATACCTGAATTGAAGGGCCTTTTTCCGTTTCGTTTCCTCCGCATTCATAAATAACTCCTCTCAATTATGCGTAGCCTCGAAATTTTCCATCGCCCACTTATTTCCCGTCGCAGCCACCGCAATCCGTGTGCGCTCCTGGGGTGTCAATCTCCCATGCGGCAAACTATTTAACGCCTCCTTAATCCCACATTCATCACAAATCGCTGTTTTATTATCCGTTCTGGATAAAGCCAGAAGTCTCTCAAAACTTCTGCCACATTTCGGACATTTTTTCATATCGCACCTCCAAAATCATCTAAAGTCATCTGAATATTAGGTTCAAAATTTATCCGCAAAATTTCTCTTTCCGTGAACACACCTGAGAATAACAAGGGGTTTTCCCTCATAGCTCAATTTAGCTTATGGGATTCGAACTCTACATGAAACCCTATTCTTTTCGCCAAGGCCTTCACAAATCCTTTTATCGAATTTACAATCTCTTTTTTCCTGTCTGGCTCCCAATCACTGATATTTATTACAATTCTCATTTTCGGACACCCTTCTGTTGGTGCTACATGACTCCATAACTCCGTGCCTGCAAATAAAATCCATATTTATCAATCTATACTGTGATGAATAATCGAACTTCCGGACAATAATTCCTTTGGCCTCCAATTTCTTCATATGAGTGTATATGGTCGACTTTGCTCTGCCAATGCCATTCGCAATCTCATCATAGCTTGGATAAAACTTATTTTTCTTATAATAGCTAATGATAAACTTAATTATGATATCTCTAATCCCGATCATCCTCTGGTCCCATCCGTTTCTTATAAACCATTATAATATGCAACATTATCCTATCATCACTGGAAGAATGATCGCTTTTAACATGCTGTCCTCAGCCTCCACTATCATAGGCATTTTCGGACTGGCCAAATGAAGTCTCACTACCTCACAATCGAACGCCTTTAACGTATCAACAACTAACCTCACATCAAAACCAATAGTCAAATCATCTTCCAATGATTCATGCAAATTGACGGTTTCGTGATATTCCGTCGTATTATCATTAATGCTGACATTCAGGACATCACCAGTAAATTCAAAACGAACCGGTTTCCTTTCCTCTATGCACATTTTCGCCCTTACCATTGCATCCAGCAGCTCTGATCTAACCACGGACGTATTTGACGGCATATCTTTGAACATGTTCTGATACTTATAATATTCCCCATCAATCAGACGGGTAGATATCTCATAGTCCTCCGTTGCGAATACCGCCCCCAGCTCATTATGCCGGATGGAAACTTCTCCGATCAGCCCAATACTCAAAAGCCGGTCGACTGTGTTCTTCGGAATCAGCAGTTCAAACTCTCCGTCATATTCAACCCTGTCCCATGCCAGCACATGCCCGTCAAGACCGACAAAATTCAGTATGCCGCCTCTGGCCTGCAGGCATAAGGCTGACATGATATTTTGACCTGGCAGCGACGAAATAGCATAGGACACATGTTTCATGGATTCCAGAAACACCTCACTTTTTATAGAAATCTCCGCTTTATCTTCGTTTTTGATCTCATTTATGGGAAACATATCCGGATCCATCGTCTGGTATGTATTTTTTATCTTCTCGGCTTTGATTGTGATTGTGCCGGCGGCGGCAATAACCTCCACATCCCCGTCTGGCAGATTGCCAATTAGATCAAAAGCTTTCATAGGGATAATAAATGTTTCGTCCTCCATACCTTCTAATTTCGCCTTAACGGTCATTTCCAGATTATTTGCGATTAAATACCCTTCTTTGACTAAAACGCCCTGCAAGGCGGAGATTGTGGGCTTCTTCGGCACCACATTTTTCAGTTTACTGATTTTCTGTGACAGTATTGATTTTTGAACAATCATCTTGATTCCCTCCTTCCATATCGCCGATCTTGACCTCCACCCTGGGCTGATCGGAATAGTATTTTTCACAGACCAGAGACACGATCTGCGTGTCATCATGATATGCGATCCCGTTCAGCGCATCTGCATACACCTTGACCACATTATCAATATCCGGTTTCTTCATGGGCCGTATCACCCCATCCTCCATTAGATGCTTCCGTTTCCTGCTCCCGCTCTTTGGAATGGCATAATAAGCGGTTACACTCATCCAGATGGAGGCATCCGCAGGAAAAGCCTCTTTGCACTGCCGCCGGTATTCCCAGCCAATCAGATTCTCATATACCAAAGTATCCTCTGGAGTCCGAGGCCTGGAGCCCTTCGCATAGGGATTGAACCTAGGCCGGCCTTTGCCTTTCGGCTCTCCCATCACGGTAAATTCCTTAACCAACCGCAGCTCCCCCCAATCTCTTTTTCAGAATTTCTTTGATCAGGCACAATTTTGTCTCTCCGATTCCCTTTACCCCACCGATTTCATCAATAACAGCCTGAATATCCATGAGAGGCGGGGAGGCTTTCGCCTTCCCCTGATTAAAACCCTCGCTTCTGGCTTTTTCCACCTGTTCCTCTACATAATGGACCAGTTGTGCATCTGTCATCTTTCTCATCTTCACAGCTTTTTCATGAATAATATTTTCTTTAACCGTTCGCCTACAGTTCCTTTTCCTTCCCATATCCTGTCTCCTTTCTTCCTTAGCCACCCTGCATAACGCCATGCCTGCGGTAAGATCCGTATACCCTTCCCCATTTTTATTCCATTGATTCCCCGTCTTTTTCATCATCCTCCACCCCAATCGTGACGCTCTGTGTCAGCTCCGCCAGTTGCGGGACGTCCAGCCCCAGGGTCATGCAGAATCCCCGGAAACAGTCCCTGCACATAAACCCAAACTGTTTCGGCTGTTCTCCCCGTTTAGACCTTGCCAGCAGCGCAACCATCTCGCTTTTTTTCATCCTGGCTTTACACTCCGCACAGGCAGCATACAATTTCCGTTCCATCTTAGGGCTTATCTCCGTACGCAACAGATGTTCCGGAAAATCCCTGCACATATTGCTTTCACCAACAATTGGAATCAGGCTGTCCTTCATGAATACCGGAATGCCGGCTTTATCGCACCAGTTTACAATATCTTCTATCCACTCCTTTTCAGGGACGACTTTTCCCTTCCTGCGCCCGGTTTCCGCGCCAATGATAATCCAATCAGGGGAAAATTCATCTTTTTCCAACATCCGGAACGGCCCGTGGATCGGCTCTATACTCCAGAACGTATTGTGTGCATATGACTCAAAAAACCTGTCATCCGGTGTAGTACGGGTTGAGCCATACCAAAAATTTTGATACGCCGGCAGTTCCCCAAGACCATCCATTTGCTCATACCGGCCCGGATTCTTTGTCAGGAAAAGATAATTATGTCTTGGACGACTGGAGCAGGTGCCCATTACTTCCCTGATCCATTCGTTAGGCACCCATTCCCCAAACATATCCGCCATGGCTCCGACAAAAATGTTGTTCCCCATTTTCAGCTTGTCCAAAACTTCTGCCCGATACCTGTGGAACGTCGGTTCAAACCCAAAAGGATATACCAATGTATGCCCCGTTTCATTTACCATCGGCCTGTCAAGAATATACAAATCTCCGCTCCCATCCCTAGCCGTCTGGACAGAATAATCTTTCTTCGCCATCAGGTTCAGCCGCACGTCGCCCGCAAACCTGGTGGCTATACTCCGTGCATAACAATATGGACAACTATGTCGGCATCCGGTGATGGGATTATATGTATGGTCACACCATTCTATCTTTGACCGGTTCATACACATTCCTCCCCCACGAACCCCAACTCTTTATCTTCCGTCCATTCAACGCCGCTAAAACTAATCTTCTGCCCGCATTGGTCACAGTATTTCGGCTGATACTCCGGACCAGCGTTTAAAACATGGCCACATCCGGGGCAACAATGACACGACTGTTCCACGGCGACAAATCCATATTTCAGGTAAACTTTCTTTTTTGAAACCGGTTTCCTTGCGATTCCTTTAAACATCGTCTTCCTCCCAAAACTCCACTGTATACTCCATCTGAGCCTTCTTCTTATCACCCTGTCCCGGAACAACCCGGCGCCCGATCCTGACCGCATATCCGGCCTTTATCAAAAGCATTGCGATCTGCAGACGGTCTTCCTCATTCCACTGGACAGAACCTTTCCGGATGCTGCGTACCATTTGTTTTTCCATATTATCCCGCCTTCCTGTGTTTTTTCTCCGATTTCTCCTGCCGCATGGAATCCTGCAACTTCTTCTCAAATACCTTCACAAAAGCCTCTACTTTCGGCGGCATCCCGCAGTTTTTATAGCCCCTGCACTGGGTAACATGGTTATCCCGGTATTCCATCGTGAAATACGGTGTTTCCGGCGCTTCCGCCTTTCTTATGAAATAAATACTGGTCTCACCTTTCGCTACCCGCTCCACATATCCTCCGACACAATGATGAAGGGTCGCGCCTTCCGTCTTTATTTCCTCTCCGTTTCTGGGAACAACCAAAACCAGCCCGAATCCTTTTATCGAAAAAGCATCCATCTCCTCATTCTTTTTGAAAAGCGCTTCCATGGCTTTCCTGGTCTGCTCCATATGCTTCCTGGCCATGTCCTCCTGTCTCTTTTTCTCCGCAGCGGCCTTCTTATCCTGCAAAGCCTGATATTCTTCCGCCGTCCTGTCATGCACTTTTTTAAAGTTGGTCGGCATGTATATGAACATATTATCCAGATCATATTTCAAGGCTTTGCACCAGCCGAGATATTCCAGCCAGTCTTTCGCCATGTTCCGTTTCCGTTCAACCCGGGGATCCTCGCGCTCCGTATATCTCATATATGAATACTGCCAGCATCCTCCCTGGCTGCCGAGCGGATATCTCTCGCTTTCCTTCGTGATATATTTCACCAGCTTATGGAGGGACACCTTCCGGTTCGCCTGTTTTAACAATTCCGTATTGCACCCGAAAGTCTCATAATATTCCCTGAGCCGCTCCGGCTTAAACTGAAATCCAATTTGCTGTGAAACTTGCAGCAAACGCAGCGCATTATGATCTCCGTCCATGGCCTGCAATATTCTGGTATTTATTTTCGTAAGACCCAATATCTCATAAATGGTCCCGCCGCTATAATTGACTTTCCCTGTCACGCCGTTGCTGTAACCATAATCGTTTATTATGTTCTTCACCAGATTATTCAGGCCCATTTTGCACAGCCATTCCAATTTGGGAAATTTCAAATATTTTTTCATCGCATTCTCATAGCACAACGACACTGTAGGAATGTTCGCCGACAGCACTTCCAAAGCGGAATATTTCATGGGTGTATGCTCCCACGCCTGCGGAAGATTTTCAGGATATAAAATACAGTTCAAACAGTTTATATTTCCATTGTCAGGGCACCAGCGGGGCAACCCCCGCTGTTTATACACGCCCCATTCATAAGGCACACATTGAACCTTTCCATTGGGAAAGCTACAAATCACCCTACTGTACTCAAATATGCTTTGCTCAACTCGATCTTTATTATTTATGAGCATGTCTATGTAAGCATCATTCCGGATACGTCTTGTCGCTTTAAAATACCGGAGAACAAACCCTTCGCCCATGGAATCAACATACAGAAACCATCGTTCGTCAAAAATCTGTGCCGGCATCCTTCCCCTGGCTTTAACCGTCACCCTGCTGCCGCAGAACGGGCAGATACCTTTTTCATTGTTTCTGAGGCGGATCTCTTTCCTATCCACAACGCCGATTTTCTTACAATGTGTGCATTCGCAGACTGCTTTTCCTTTTTCTTCCTCTTTATAAATCAGATACCGGCTAAAACTCATGCCATGCTCCCATACCCAGTCGAAAAATCTTTCCGGCACTTGCCTGATCGGAGCCATCACGGCATCAATTACGTCCGTTTCTTTTTTATGCTTTGCATCCAGACGTTTTTCCTTCACCTTATCCTGAAACCGGTCTATAGCACTCCATGGCCAGCCCTCATCTTTCGAATCAGCATAATCACGGAAAAAATCCCCAATGATTTTCATATCTTTGGCAGACCGGATGAACACATTTTCTTTCCACATCCATTTTTCTATCTTCGGATCCCATACATGATCCCAAAGGCAAAATCCCCGCATCCCGGCAAAAGCCGCCGTCAGCCATTTAACATTTGACACTTTTAGGTCCTGCGTGATATAATCGCTGTCAGACAGAAATGTCCTGAACGCTGCTTCTGTTTTTCCTTCTCTGAGGGCCTCAATCTCAAAGAAATTCAGAAGCAGTATTTTATTGTTCTCAATCAGCCGGGCCGTAACCATATGGCTCATCCCACCAAGCCTGTGAGCCGTTTGCAGCATATCCGCATCGGCAGATTCCCTAGGTATTACCGACAATTTTCTTTTTTCCACCTAAACCACCTCCATTTACATCTCCATCATGGAAAACAGATCCATCTGGCCTTCAACTTCCCAGCCCTTTTTCCCATGCTTTGACTTTTCCTTTTTTTCGCCGGGAACAGCCTGCTTTTTATCCTTTTCTTCCGGCGCCGGCTTTTCAGCGGTTTTGCCATTGGCCGTTTTAACGCCAGCCTCTTTTCCTTCCGCTCCCTTTTTCTTTGCGCCTTTCTTTTTTCCAGATTCTTTTCTTCGCTCTGCCGCCTTTTTATTACGTTCGACCCGCTCTGCCGCTTTTCTGGCCTTTTCTTCTTCCTCCGCTTTGTCATTTTTGTGATAATAATCCTCGGCCCATTCAAAGACTACATCATCATCAATGCAAAGCCACACGTCTCTATCTCTATTCTTTATAAGCTTCAACGCCTGTTCCCTTAAATATTCAAGGCATTTGTCCCATGTCTTGTGTTCCTGTATTACGTCCTGTAACAATCCTTCATCTTCTTTGCAGCGTTTCAGAAGATAGCCGATAACTGATTCCGCAAAAGGCGGCATTCCTTCTTCTTTCTCCTTTTCTATCGCTTTTTCCCGTTCCCGCTCCAGCTTCTCCCGGGCCTTCTCCTTGGCAGACTTAGCCTTTTCCTCTTTTGTAGCTTTAATTTCTTCCTCCGTAGGAGCCGGCAATCCCATAACAGCTTCTGCCACAGACGTTGTCCCCATAAATATTACGTTGTCATCAGCTTCCACTTTTTCTTTGTCAGTATTCTCTTTTTCGTCTCCGGCCGCAGCCTCATCACCCGTTTCAGGTTCTGTTGTTTCTGCGCCTGTCTCTGTGCTGTCATCCATCAGCCGATCATACTCTTTTTCCAGCCGATCATTCACCACATCAAAGAGGGTGTTCCCATCCTTGTCATAAAAGACTGTCACTTCCCCACGTTTCAGGACTTTATACATGACACCATATGAAACAATCTCTGTTTCCGTAGCCTCTCCGGAATATGCGGTTTTCAGGTAATCACGAACCAGCCGTCCCCATGTGATCCCATAAACGCCATCATTCTTACTTACTTTCACCGCTTCAAAGTCCAAAATTTCCTGCGTATTCGTAAAATGCATAATTTCAGTTTTAATAGCAACTCTGGCCTCTCCCAAAGTTTCAAACCGCAACGCCTCTTTGTTTGAATCAGACAATTCATTTTCATTAAAACCTTTACTCTCCAATAGCTGCCTCCTTCTTATCGAAATCGAAAAACATAAAAAATTTCTTTTTTTCAAACGGCTTTTCAGGAGTTACAGTTCCACCCATATCCCCCAACGAATAGAATATTTTCCGCCAATGCCATACATCCGACTGGAACATTGGCATATACCACATTTCCTGCCCTTCCCTTTCCTGGGGAAACAGAACATGACCCACCATCGGATTGCTGATCGTATTTCCCACACAGATATAACCGGCACAGCCGAGAAGTGAAAGCTGGATATAGCACATCTGGGCAACTACCCGATCCACGTCCTGCCCCACGAAAAGCACATGGTTCTGAAAATTGTACTTTGAACATTTCATGTCATTGGCCGCCGCTATCAGTGTCGCCCCCGCCCCGCAGGCCGGGTCACAGACGGATATGTACCCCTGTTCTTCTATCCGCCTGTCAACCTCGCTGCAAGTTATCCCCGCCATCAGTTTACAGACTGAATATGGCGTGAAAAATTGCCCTTTCCAATGGTTTGACAGTTCCAGATTCATATACATTTTGCCAAGGAAGTCCTGTTCCGGATTGTTTTCCAGAGCCACAACGATGACTCCCATCAATTGGGCTGCCGCCTCAACCGAACCGATCCGCTTTATGCACTCCATATACTCTTGTTCCCGCTTTTCAAAATGTCCCGGGCTGCGGTCAATGGCATTACTGATCGAACAAGCAATTGCGGCCATCACATCCGCCCATACCTGCCAGGCACTCCGGCTGTGGCACAAACCTCTGAATGTGTCCAGGAACTCTTTTTCAGTCCCCTGTACGACTTCACTCTGTTTTCTCGCCGCCAAACACCTGCCTCCTTACCGCTTCAACCATTTCAAGCCGTTTCTCAATCTGTTCCTCCGTCAAGTCAGGAACCTGCCAGCGTTCCGGGGGCTTTTCCGGTATCTTCACAACCGTCTTTTCCTCAACCGCCGGCATATGCCGTTTTTGCAGAAGGGCTTTGTCTTTTACGACAAATTCCGGGAGCTGCCTGCTGACTTGCAGCGCCTTTACTTTCGCCTCATAGGCCTCCCTGAAATTCGCCCTGTCAGCCGCCTGGTTCTCACTCAGGCACAGATTCCTCCATCCCAGGTTCTTCACCACATCCAGCGTAATCGGATCCATCATCCCATACGCTTCCTGGGAACCATTCAGCCCATGCTTCGCTATCGCAGCGAGAACCACGTTCCATGCTCCGTCAAAACTCAATGGCGCTTTCTTGTAGCGCTCTACGCACAGCTTCCTGATCTCCGCTATGCTGGGAGGAAACGCCGATGTGCTGATATGTTCCAACACCGCATTTTCCACCACCTTAAAATCCATGTCCTCCAGCATCCGGTACCATGCCTTTATGGCATATTTGTCCGGTAACGCATTAAACCGTGGGTAAGCCGCTTTTATCACTACAACTACAGTCTCAAATTCTTTATCAGTCATTCATTCCACCCCCTGATTGATTCCAAATATTGCTCCATTGTCATATCCCGGGCATTGTTACCGACAGGCTGTTTTCCTCCCTTGTCCTGCTCTCTCGCTAGCCAGGAGTTTATAAACCTGCCAATGCCTCGCTTGGTTTTCCGTTTTGTCGGATTCATCAAAAGCCACCCTTTCATACCCCTCATTGCTTGCAGCACATCCACTGCCGGATACAGTTCAGCAAATACATCAACATCACGCTGAAAAATCAAATATTCTTCTCCCGTATTCAGAGGGAGCGTTATGACGGGCGGTTCTTCTGGTCCGGAGTCTGGCTCCGGGCAAATATTTATATTTTTATCTTTCTCTGTATCTTTTTCTTTATCTTTCTCTTTATCTATATCTGTGTTACCGCTTTGTAACAGCGGCGTTACATCCGTGTTACTTTGTAACGCTTTTTTCTCCCTGTACCGTCTTACCCTGGATGCCGATTCACTTTCAGAACCAACCATTTCCTCGCATTGTAGAAGCAGAAATTCATCCTCCCCCATCACCCGGACCAAACCCTGACGCTCCAAAAACGCTAAAGTTATCTTTACATTTTCCGGGTCTTCATCAAGCTCCAAAGCCAGTTCCTCCGGAAAGGTTTCTTCCACCCCTTCAAAATACAGTTTATTTCCCTGCTTTACCGCAGCCAGGAGCATTTTCAGATAAATGACGGTATATGTATCACCTCCCGCGACTTTTCTTAACTTCTTGATTTCTTTCTGCTTGAAGAACCCTTCCCTAAGCTGAATCCAGTAATATCTTTTTTCTGCCACTCAGACTTCCTCCTTGTCCGGAGGGGGATAACCCCTCCGGTTATCCCTTAATAAACCACCTTGCTTCCGTTTTCTGTTTTTATAATATCCAGATTCTGCGGGAACCTGGCTTTCATCATCGGGTCATGGGTGATCGCCATAATCTTAATCCCTGTATACCGCCGCTGGATGGTTTCAAGGGCATCGCAGTAAGCTTGTATCCCCTCGGCATCAAGGAAAGGAGGCTCGTCTATAAACAACATCCCCAGCTGGATCCCGGCAGACGATGATTTGATTTCGGCAAGAGCAAGGATTACCGACAGGGAAGATTTCACCTTTTCCCCGCCTGATTTGGACAAATAAGGCAGTACGGCTTTCCCATATTCCTCAATGAAAATATCCAGGGAAGCCTTTTCCTTGCCGCTCTTCTCCAGCTTTTCCAGCCTGAACTCCACGCCCATCTTGCCGCCGGTCATCTGCCCCAGGATGGAATTAGAAGTAGCTGTCAGCTGAGGGATAACAGATCGGATAATCTGATGGGGGACGCCGTTCTGGCTGAACGCGGCTTTCAAAATGTCATAATCCGCCGTTTCCTTTGCGTATTCCGTCTGCCTCTCCTGCAACGCCATGATCTCCTTTTTCAGTTCGGAAATCTGATCAGCCTGCTGCCGCAGGGCGCCGATCCTCATCTGCTTTTCTTTTACCAGCGCATTGACGGCATCCACCTCCGCATCCATCCTTGCGACAATGCTGGTAAGCTCCTCCATACCGCCGATTGACAAAGCCTCTTTGTCCGCCTCTGCCTGCTTCCCCGCAATCTCCACATCGATCTCCGCTATTTCCGCGTCCAGTTCCAACACCCTGCCCATGGCTGTGACCTTCCGTTCCTCCGCCACCGGCAGCTGCTTTTCTTTTTCGAGCCATGGCTCAAGCACTGTGATTGCGCTAAGCATCTGCCCATGCTCTTTGAATGCTTCGGCATACCGGTCACGCTCCTGCTCTGTCTCAGCAGCCTTTAATTTGGCCGCTGCGAGCCTTTTTTCCGCTTCCAGTATATTTGACTGCAAATGCTTCAAATCAACCTTTAAAAGGGCGATTTTGCCTTCCCTCTGGTTAATGGCCTCAAGCTTTTCCAAATAGGGCTCCAGATCGGCAACCTGCTTTGATGCCGCCGCCACTTTCCCGGCGTCAAAAGGTATCCCTGCCAGCTGCTTTTCCAGATCGGCAATCTGCTGGCGGAGCGGTTTCGTCTGTTGCCCATGCGCTTCCTTCAGTTTTGCATAACGTCCGGGATAATCTCCAAGAGCCTGTTCCGCGGAGATCGCATCCGCCAGAAACCCGCATTTTGCCTGGGATATATCCACACACTCCACATTAGAAAGCAGCTCCGCTTTCTTTTTGAGGCCGTCTTCTTCAGTTTTCAGGCGTTTTACATCTGAATCATATTGCGCTCCAGCCTGCTGCAGATCGTATTTTGCCTGTATCAGCTTCTGTTCCACCGCCCGGTATGTACGTTCCTGCTCATATGCCTCATCCAGCAATTTCTTCTGCCGCTCATATTCGGCGGCGTTTTCTTTGATGACCACATCCTGATCCGTAGGCTGCGTCCATGACAGCTCGTTCTCCTTCTGCTTTACCCTCGCTTTAAAAGCGTCAATGGCTTTTTGCTCCGATTCTGCCTGCCTCGAAAAGGTTTCGGTCTCCCGCTCCTTCGCTGAATATAGGGCTGATTCCCCGGCCAGCTTCCTTTCACGTTCCATAAGGGCGTTATACTCCGCAACCTTCCCCTCAATCTCCTGCCGGTCGCCAAGGATAACCGAGCAGCTGTCTATGATTGCCTGCTGAGCGGCTCTATTTTGGCCTGTAGCGTCCTTTTTCGCATTCAGCATAGTAATAGCCGTCAAAAGCTTTTCATGCCTTTCCGCGGCCTCCTGCCGGTTTGCCAGAAGCAGCTTATTCTTATCACGCTCCGCGATCTTCGCCTGCAAAACATTTTCATATCCCGCAAGTTCCGTCTGGCAGCTGTTTAGTTCCTCATCCGGGTTTCCAAGGCCGGAAACCGTATTGTTATGGATTTCTATCTCTTGTTTCAGTTTACGGTTCATGTCTCCATTTTCTTTTGATTTACCCTGGGCAATCTTTTCCATGGCCTGATAGATGCCCAGGCCAAGAAGCGTCCCAAGGACTTCCACTCTTTCCTCCGGCTTCGCCTGTAAAAAGAGGCCATATTGATCCTGCATGATCAGGGCACAGGATTTGAATGTAAAGCTGTCCATGCCGACGATATTCAGAATTTCCCGCTGGGTATCGTTATACCGTTCTTTGGAGCAATCCTCCCAGCTGCCGTTGATAAAACACGATATGCTCAATGTACCTTTTCCAGATCGGGCTCTTGTCCTGGTCACCCTGTATTTCTTCTCCCCGATGCGGAAAGTAAACATGATAGAGCCGCCACGCACTGACGCATCATTCCTAAGCCACGGAGATATCCCTGTGCCATTTTTAATGACCCCCTCCCTCGGCTGCTCATAAAGGCAGTCAATAATAGCATCCATGAACAGGCTGCTTTTCCCTGCCCCATTCTGCCCATTGATCGTGCAGAAAGTGATATCCTCAAAATTAAAAGTTTCGTTCTCATAATTACGGTAATTCCTAACCGAAATTTCCACCGGCTCAAAGGCTCCGGTATTGGCAGCTGCCGGCATGTTGGCTTCCGCCTCCGCGATGATCGGCCTGGCCTTCAGAA
Organism: uncultured Lachnospiraceae bacterium; assembly: GCA_910588405.1. Taxonomy (GTDB): domain Bacteria; phylum Bacillota; class Clostridia; order Lachnospirales; family Lachnospiraceae; genus Paralachnospira_A. The sequence continues at coordinate 36,848 of CAJUPT010000021.1, forward strand.
CCAATTCCTGAATTTTTTCCGGCGGCACCTGTTTTTCCTTGAGATATTCAATGAGGTTAGCTTCCGGATCGGTCGCATTGGCAAGCTTTTTCCGGTTCGCGAATCTGTCGTCGCCAATTTCATCCGGCAGAACCAATGCCATAAAAGCTCCGTCGTTGAGCAGTTCCCTTTGTAACAACGCCCTATTCAACGCTTTGTTATTCTCCATAGAGCAGCTGTATTGAATCCTGACAATCTTGTCTTTTATGGCGCCGTTATGCCGCCAGTAATTGCATGCCACTTCATCCATGTTCCCGATATTAATTGCCGTGATATCTTTATCCGTGAATTTGAAAGTGATAAATTCCCTGATCGGAGTATTATGGAATATACTCTGCCAGACACCAGTCGGATGTACCTGGTGTATCCAAAAGCCCCGCTCCTGCCCCTCGTCATTAAAATTCAAGGCATTTATAGCGCCAGCATAATACCAGTCATGCGACAACATCTTCTGAGGCCTGTGGATATGCCCCAAAGCTACCAGATCATACCCCGCCGCCAACAATGTTTCCTGCGGAATAACCGGTTCAAACTGCGTCAGCAGCATCGTCTGCCCGCTCTCCATGTTGCACCCAGGGACGGTATAATGCGCCATGAGAATATTCTTCCTGTCCGGCCTGCACTGCGCTTTCATGCCAAGAACGATATCCGAAAGTTCCTGCGTGAACACCTCGTTTTCTTCCTCTTTGGAAAGCCCTGGGTGTTTTGCCCTGTAAAACCCGCTGTCAAATCCCGGAAGAACCGCTATATCAGCATCGTCAAACATAAGAACCTGCGGCGTGGTGACAACATGAACATTCGGAACATCCCTGAACACTTCCGTGAGGACATTGAATTGGCCGATCCCGTCATGGTTAGGCGTCCCACGCATGACCACCACTCTTTTAGAAACCGCTGCCAGTTCCCGGATATAATGGACTGCCGTAATGATCTCATCACAGCACCTGTCAGATAAAAGACGTCCAACATGGAATATGTCACCGGAAATCAGCGAATAGTCCGGTTGCTCCTCCTTTGCCACTTTTATCAGTTCATCCAGGCAGCGCTTCGTATCTTCCGTCCGCAGATTTACGCCATTCCTTACCGGGCTCCTGAATGTCCCAAGATGCCAGTCGGCCGTTGCCAAAACTTTAATTTTCATACACCAAACACCTCCTTTGCCTTTTCCATTACACCAATCATATGGCTCAGCTGCTGTTCCAAATCTTTAAAGACAGAATCCTCAATGCCACAGAAATCAATCGCTTCCCTGCCCCATTCTTCCCCGACAAAAAGAATATTTCCCATAATCGGGCATCCATGCCGATCAGTCATATAAAGATAACTGCCTACCAAATTCGGCTCGTTCTCCTTTAATCTGCCTTCCTCATCAATCAGCATACTCACACACTGGCCCGGTACTTTGGTAGGATGACCCGCCATATTCAATTCCGTGTAAAGCCTCTCAGGCATAACATGTTCATAAATGCGGCAATTGTTTCCAATCAAATCCCGCAATACTTTATTTTGTTCCGCATAATTCCCTTCCGGGAAGTCATGTGTTGAAATTATATTGTCTGTGGTAATTCTGATCAGCTTCATCTCGCCGCACCCCCTCTCATCTGCTCCCTTACTATCTTCTGGCATTTATAACAGAGCGGCCTGCCAAACTTGTCTACGGAATAATCCCAGACATTCTGCGCTACTGGCTCCCCGCATTTATCACAATAAAAATCATTCGCGCGTATTTCATTGTCCCCATATGCTGGATCCCGCTGCGCTGGTGGTTCTTGACGCGTGCCCTCCCCATCGACAAGATAAGTGCCATCAATATACTGGTCAAAATCCTCTCCGTCAGTGGCCTCTATGGCGGCCATATGGTTGTCCGGAACCCTGCTTTCAATCTGCTGGATGCTGGGAGCGCTTCCAAACAGCCTCTGCGAAGAATGGAACATGCTGCTGATCGCCGCTTTTTTCACTTCATCATGGTTCATGTTTGGCACCAGATAAGCCACAACGAAAGGCTTCTTCAATTCCTCCAGCGTATATGTCCCCTTAATATGTAACGCTGTCCGGATAGCCCCATTTAAAGCTTTGGCCTCGCATATCTGGGGCAGATGTTTCATGAACTCAGCCCGCTGCCGATCAGTCATTCCCGGAATCACATTGTTTACGATGATTTCATGGGTATCTTGCACTATCAGAATTTCACCAGTAAGCTGCGGAACCAAGATAGTCACACGAAACGCCACATCACGGTTCCCACACATACCACATTGCACGATTTTTCCTACATTCTGGTTAACAGCCACACATTTCTGGCAAGTGCTGGGAATAACATGTTCACTCGAAGCCGTTTTAATTCCAGCGCCATTTGCCAGCTTATTTAAGCCATTTTTAGCAATAGCATACAGCTCTGGTGTCGCAGGGTGGAATTCTCCCGTCTTTTTATCCGTCCAGCCATTTTTCGCCTTTTGCTGGATATAAACTTCGCTTTTGCTGGGATTGGTTTCCAGTTTCACCTCCTGAATAACAGGTGACATGATATCCGGCACCTGGACAATCACATCTGTGTTGCCCAGTAAATTGTACTTATCTACCGGATACCGTTTTGAAATGGATAGTTCATACATAGATTTTTTCCTCCCATATCATATTTTTGTGTTGATTTATAAAGCAGGAGATGTTACAATATGGGTGCGTGTGTGGGTGCCATGGTTTATTACCGGGCACTCATTTTCCATATTGTAGACAATCCTGCACAAATCCATAGTCAATTCAGATAACGCAGCGTTCCTGACATATTCCACGACCAGTTCTATAAAATACCAACGGCGCAAAACCTGAATATGCCCTTCACGCTCACCGATACGGATCTGCTTCTTCAGTGCGTATTCCACGGCCTTCTCAAACCGGCTATCGGTTATCCTGAATCCCAGCCGCCGATCTATTTCCTCTTTCCTTACTCCGTTTGTATTCACGCCGTTCAGCCTCCAAAACATCAAAAATATGGTGAATCACTTTATACGCCGCCACACAGGTCAGCAGGTTCAGAAGATACTCCCCACCCATGGCCTCATACCCCCTTTCCAGATATGCCGCATATACAGCGCATTTACCCACGGTGTATGTAACGGCCAGTGTCAGCCCCAGTTCCGCCAGGCTCCTCCACCGGCCCGGCCCTTTCCTTTTCCTCATCTCACACCCCCAAACTTTCCGGCTCCCAGTTAAATGTCAGCTGGTTTGTCCCTTCCTCCACCTTCAGAAGCCTCTCAGCCTTCTGCCGTTCCTGCCTTGCGACTTCCTCACAGTCGCAGGTTTCGTTCGAATCAAGATTCGCTCCACATTTGGGGCATGTCCAATATATTGTTCTCCGTTTCATCCAATCTCCTTCCAAAAATTTTTTACCACCATTCAATGCTTCCCGAATCCGTTTCGTGGTAATGCCACCAGCGGCCGCTGTCATATTCCACACACAGGATATCTGCCTCATCCCGCCAAACTTTTGCGATACTCCCTTCCGCCCAGCTTCCAAACGCCTTTTTATGCTCCTCCATACATTCTTTTGCCATCTCAAAATCCATAAAACTCACGGCCTCCACCTCTTTTCTATTTGCTGCCGATGACCCTATCCACATCCTCGAGGGGGATACCATATATATTTGCGAAAAAATATTTATTCGCTTTTCCTGCCTTCATTGGAAAGTACCCATTTTTCACAGCCCATTTATTCACGTCACGAATGGTTTCATATGCCGAGTTCCTACTACACCCAAGAAGCTTCGACACATCTTCCTGCGTAACATACGGTTGTGGCGCTTTCCGCAAAACACCAGGCGCTTTATCTAAAGACTCCATACAATTCCTCCCCTCGTCTTATAAATTTTTTCTTACCCAGACTTTCAAATCCTGGGTAAGCCTCTCCAACTCATCCAGATATGAAAGTATCCTTTTCAGATCCCCCATTTCATCCTCGGAGATCACCCCGTCTTCTACAATATCCAGAAAAAGTTCCCTGTTTTTCGCCAGCTTCCTGAACGCTGATATTGCCCTGACCGAAATGCGATCCAGATCCTCGACTGACACTTTCTGCATATTACACCCCAGCGGGCATAACTCGGTGCAGTAATAATTCTCCAGTTCCGGAGCGTTATACAGAGAAGCCATTTTGATTACCACTTCCGGCGGTATGATCTTCGTGTATCCCAGCTCATAATCAGAAAGCGACGAAGCTGACACACCAAGGTATTCTCCCGCCCACTCTTTTGAATAAAGCTTTTCGTTGTACTGTGCGGCCTCTATCCTTGCTTTGCAGAACGGATTATCCGCGGCTTTTGTAGGACGCCTTCCCATTTATCCTTTCACCTCCATCCTCTATACTGTATTTGTGGATGAGCCTACGACTCGATCAGCGTGGTTAAATCCACCTCCAACGCTTTCGCAAGCTTTATTGCCATTCGGACACTCGGGTTCTTCTGTCCCGATTCCAGATAGCAAATACTGGACTGCGCTACCTGCGCTTTTTTGGCCAATGCCGCTTGGGAAAGGCCTCTTTCACAACGTAAATTTTTTAAATTCACTTTCATACCTCCATCCTTTATAATATGTTGCGAGGTTTGACACCCCGATTAGTAGGAACAAACCATATTCAAAGTTTACTGCACCAGCCTCATGTCCACCTCCAATGCGTCGCTGATCGCCTTCATCGTTTTAGCCGGTACGATTGTCCTGCCGTTAATAATGGAAGAAATGTAGGTTCTTGACAGCTGGGTTTCCTGACTCAAATCCTCCAAAGTCTTACCCAGCACAAGCATCTGAACCTTACACTGCTTCCCCCATGGTGATAACTCACGTTTTTCCCGTTTCATTAACTCACTCCTTCCGTATTTTTTACTTTAATTATTTGCAATAATGTGTTAGAATGAAGATGTGTGAATAATTTCCAGTGTTTTGAATTAGGAAATTATTGTTTTAATGATTACTTGCAACTTGTTATGATGATATATTATCACCTAATTAGGTGAATATCAATATTTTCAACCCTTTTAGGTGAATTTTGTGTATTTCCACAAAATATTACGGTGTTTTTTATGTATAATTCACAAAATATTGCCAAAAGAATAAAGTCCAGAGCCAAACAACAAGGAAAACCGTTAGGGGAAATGCTTTCATCTTGCGAATTAGGTATAAATACTATTTCAAAAATGGCAAAAGGAAATGATATCTTAACCCAAAACTTTGCCAAAATCGCCGACTACCTTGACTGCTCTGTGGATTATCTGCTTGGTAGGACTGATAACCCGGAAATTAACAAATAAAAAGACGGAGGATATTATAATGTTAAATCCAAATAACAAAGATCTCTCTTGGACTGAATATCTTGAAATGGTCGGCTCTACTACTTACTATCAAGAACATCATAAAATCCTTGAAAAAATTAGTTCCAATGGAACACTCGGTTCTGATGAATGGAATGAAGCTTCTGCCGAGGCCATTATCAAGGCCGTTGCTGCTATGATAGAAGCGAATAATACTGCGCTTCTAACTGAGATAGAACAGCTGAGAGACGACTCCTAATATCATCCGTAAATGGAGTGCCAGGGGTAATACTCTGTATAAGGCTGCGTATTCTGTCTATCCGAATGCGCAAAAGTACAATAAGCTCATCATTATATGCATGAATCATATTTTGCTCCTTTCCCCGGTTGCCGCCGGTAGTTGATGTTAGTGTAACCTGTTGTTGTATGCTTTTAGTATAATCTCACTTTATTGAGATTTCAAGTATTTTCTCACTATTATGAGATTTTTGGTATTTTTAACAAACGCTTCGGAGGTAATGGCGTGTTTTGGGAACGTTTTTATGAACTTTGCCTAAAAAAAGGCACTAAGCCTAATCCATTAGCAAAAGAACTTGGTATATCCTCCGGCATAATCACAAAGTGGAAATCTGGTAGCGTCCCCAATGGAGAAATGTTAGTCAAAATAGCCGACCATTTAGAATGCTCCATTGATTACCTTATGGGAAGGACAGACAATCCAGAAATTAATAAATAATATCACTTTCCTTTCCCCGGTTGCCGCCGGTGGTTAGTGTTGGTGTAACTTGTTGTTGTATGCTTTTATAATAACTAACATTTGTTAGCTTGTCAATATTAAATTTAACATTTGTTAGCTTAAAAAGGTAATTCTATGACAATATCCGAAAGAATGTTCATGATTTTGGAGGAAAAAGGGAAGAAATCCGTCGATTTAGCATCAGTTTTAAATGTAGGGACTGGGCAAATATCCACATGGAAAAAAAGAAATACTGATCCCCCTGCCAAATTCATTCCTCAAATTTGTGAGTTTTTAGATGTCTCCTATAATTATTTATTGCTTGGAGAAACATCAAACATCTTACGTACACCAGATCCAGAAGATGTTGAATGGTTAACTCTCATTCATCGTCTGCCCGAAAAAAAACAAATTGAATTCAAAGCAAAAATGGAGGGTTATTTGGAATGCTATGAGGACTCTGTTGCAGCGGATTCTTCATTGAGAAAGACTGGAACCGACAACCTGGGAAAATAGTGTCCTTCGAGTGGTACCGGAGGATGAAACGGAAGTGACTGTAAACCCATATTAGACTATATTTAAAGGACTCAAATGCAAATAGAATATAGCAAAAAAGCTGTCAAATATATCAACTCTTTAGATCGTCCTACAAAGCAACGTATTAAAATCGGTATCGAAGGTCTAACAGAACAACCTCCTAAAGGGGATATAAAACTTCTCCAAGGTTATACTGATGGACGTAAACGTTTGAGAGTTGGAAAATATCGAATCATTTTTAATTATTTGCCGAACGGTTCTCTCGAAATTTTGTATATTATTAATGTAGATTCCAGAGGCGATATTTACAAATAAATTCTTATAGAGAAAGGAGAAAACCATGAGTGCTGTAACAAATGAATTAATTGATTTAATGGAAATCCTTCCGGAAAACGAACAGTATTTCGCCCTTGAATTTGTAAAAAGGCTGGTTCTCGCTTGGGATCCTGATTTCACCAAACTAACGCCTGCAGAGAAAGCAGAATTAGAAAAAGCACAAAAAGAAATCGAAAATGGCGATACAATTTCGCATGAAGCTATTAACTGGAATTAATTAAGAAAGACACCCGGCATATACTTTATACCGACAAAATGGAATTCCATGTGTTGGAGCTTCCAAAGCTTCCAAAAGAACTGCGGAAGGATTGCAGCGCCCTGGAATTATGGGGGAAATTTATCAATTCCGAACGGAAGGAGGATTTTGATATGCTGGCAGAAAAAAATGCGTATATTGAAAGTGCTTATGAACAGCTGCAGGTAATCAGCCAGGATCAGCAAAAACGGCTGGAATATGAAGCACGGTTAAAGGCCACTCTGGACTATAACCAAGGAATGCTGGAAGCCGAGCAGCGTGGCGAACTGAAAGGCGAACAGCGTGGCATTCAGCGAGGCATATATGCAACTATATCCGATGGATTGGAAGACGGCCTTTCAGAGGCTCGAATTTTAATCAGACTTCAACAGCATTTTGATTTATCAGAAGAACAAGCTAAGCAACATTACAATCAGTTCCAGACAAAAAAAGGGTTTTGACATGTTGACAGAAAAAAATGC
>CAJUPT010000021.1:44609-47746 GCA_910588405.1 uncultured Lachnospiraceae bacterium
CAGTTCCAGACAAAAAAAGGGTTTTGACATGTTGACAGAAAAAAATGCATATATCGGAAGTGCTTATGAACAGTTGCAGGTTATCAGCCAGGATCAGCAGAAACGGCTGGAATATGAAGCGTGGTTAAAGGCCACCCTAGATTATAACCAGGGGATGCTCGAAGCGGAACAACGTGGAATAGATCGGATTAACAAGTTAAATACTCTTTTACTCCAGCAAAAGCGTTATGATGATTTAGAACGTTCAGCAAAAGATGTAAAATTCCAGCAACAGTTAATGTCTGAATATGGAATATAAAACCATATAGAACTATCAACTGGGATTGATTAAAAGGGGAGTTTTCTTAGATAATAACTAAAAATATAATTATATTGAATTACCTATTCTCTTTATATAATACACAAAGGAAAAAATATGGATATTAACCAATACTTAATTGAACGAGTCGATGACCAAATTAATTGGTATGATAAAAAATCAACCACAGCACAAAAATATTATAAACGATACCAAATAGCTGAAATCATACTTGCAGCATTAATTCCATTGTTATCTGGCTATACCTCTAGTTGTATTTTTTTACAGATTATAATAGGACTTTTCGGTGCTACTATTGCAATTATAGAGGCAATAACGAAATTATACAAGTTTCATGAAAATTGGATACAATATCGTTCAACATGCGAGCTTTTACAGCACCAAAAATACTTATATCTTACTCAATCTTTTCCATATAATAAAAACGATGAAACTATTGATAATATTTTTATTAAAAACGTTGAAAGCATAATCTCATCCGAAAACAATCAATGGAAGGCATTAAACTTCTCTACCAAAGAGCCTTCTCATGAGTCAAATTCTCCTTGAATTATTTCATAAGTTTTTTGAAATATATCAGGTTTACAAGGATATTTCTCCCCATTTACACCTGTTATAATCCAATCACCAGGAGAAGCTTTCATATCTCCTTCCATAGTGTGTATTATTAATTCCACATCTGTTTGATATGCACTGACAACAACAGGTTTTTTCCGAAAAAGCTTTTTTTTCATAAAGGCCTCCATAAAAGAAAGGAAATCATTAATGGCAATTTACAATATTTTTATAAGCCATGCCTGGCGATATTCTGACAGTTATAAGCAGATTGTACGATGGCTAAATGAAGCACAAAATGAAGGAAAATTAGTTTGGAAAAATTATTCCGTTCCAGAACACGATCCATTGATTGATCCCAATACCACTATAGGAAAAAACAAGCTCAAAGATATGTTGAAAGAACAAATTCGTCCTGCTTCAAAAATACTGGTTCTCTCCGGCATGTATGTTGCCTATAGTGAATGGATTGATTTTGAAATAGACACATCCGTTAATTATGGAAAATACATCATTGGCGTAAAACCATGGGATCAACAACGTATCCCATCAAAAGTCTCCAATAATGCTGATATCGTGGTTGGGTGGAATAAAAATTCCGTAATTAATGCTGTAATTGATAGTTAACTAGCTTATATCATTCATAACAGATGTGGATTTCAATAGTAATACAAAACTGCCAGGTGTTACTAGCATCAGGCAGTTTTATACATCCTTATTTCAAAATATTAGTTTAATTATATCATCATATTCAGCAAATTACAATCTTCAAATTAAAAGAAGGGACAACACTAAAGAAGGGACAACACCTTGCCAGCCTACAAATACACCCTAAAAGATGGAAAAACCACCCTATGGAGAGCCAAATTCTATGTAACTGACTGGACCGGCACCAAAAAGCAAATATGCAAGCGTGGTTTTAAAACACAGCGGGAGGCCAAAGAGTATGAACGCCTCTATCTGGATCATCAGAACAGAACCAGCGATATTCTCTTTTCCTCCCTTGTGGAAAACTACATAAAAGATATGTCACACCGGCTGAAACCTACCACAATGGAAAATAAGCAATTTATTATAAACGGCAAGCTGATCCCCTACTTCGGCAAACTTCGTGTGTGCGACATTGATACGATTAAAATACGGAAATGGCAGAATGAACTGATCTCATATCGAGACGAAAATGGAAAACCATTTTCACAGACGTATCTAAAAACAGTCAATAACCAGCTGTCGGCCATTATGAATTATGCCGTGTCCCATTATCAGCTCTCCCAAAATCCATGCAAAGCGGCAGGCAGCATGGGCCGGAGCAACGCTGAGGAAATGAACATCTGGACTCAGGAACAATATGAACGGTTTTCCAGCGCCATACAGAAATCCTCTGTAAAACTGGCCTTTGATGTGCTATTTTACACCGGAATGCGATCCGGGGAGCTGCTGGCCCTAACCCCCGCAGATATTCTTCCCACAAAAAGGATAAACATCAACAAAAACTATGCAACGGTAAATGGCAAGGAACTGTTTCTGGAACCGAAAACTCCAAAATCCAGACGAAGCATATCCATACCAGATTTCCTGTATGACGATATACAGGCTTATATTGCTAAACTTTTCGGAATCGAACCGGGGGATCGGATATTTTTCTTCACAAAATCCACCCTGGATAGGGAAATAAAGATGGCAGCGGATAAGGCCGGACTCCCACGCATAAGAGTCCACGACCTCCGGCACTCCCACGCCAGTATGCTGATTGAAATGGGGTTTTCTCCTCTCGAGATAGCAGATCGCCTGGGACATGAATCCGTAAAAACTACCCTGGATACCTACTCACACCTTTATCCGGACAAAGATCAGCAGCTTGCCGATGCCCTGAACCGATTTCGCCAAAAATGATGACCTTATGGTGACACTAATAACAGATTGTGCTGAAAGTACAGAAAGTATAAAATAGTAAAATAAGGGACATAGTAGGGTTTTCCGGCAATGTAAGTTCAAGAAAACACCATTACGAAATCGAGTGGGAATAATGAATACTTTGGCCGAAAATCCTATAAAATAGAGGGCACTGAAAAAGTCTGATTCTTTGAAAAAAGAATTGGGCTTTTTTCCGTGTTGGCATTATAATAGAAGTATAGGGAAAGAGGACACCAAATGCTGAAAGAACATTCACAGTTGAAACTACCATTATCGCCTTATCAGGGGATTTACGATGCAATCATTCCTGCAAATCATCTTTTGCGGAAGATAAAAGAGAACATCGATT